>CAYNGB010000011.1:0-102919 GCA_964396795.1 uncultured Occallatibacter sp.
CTAGACCGCTGTGGTGGGCGTTGAGAGAGAAGCGTAGCAGGGAAGCGAGCTTGCCGACCGTATCTTCAGCGCGCTGGGGATCGGACGGGATAAGGGCAGCGATGGAGTTGAGAGTGTTGAAGAGAAAGTGAGGATGAATGCGCGATTCGAGCGAAGAGAGGCGGGCTTCGGCAAGGAGTTTGTAGGCGCGCTCCTGCTCAACCTGTTTGGTTCGCAATTCGAGTGCGGTGGCCTGGAGTTTGAACCGCATCGTTTGATAGGTCGCCATGCTCAGACCGAATGCGAGCGAGATAACGACGCTGAACGGAAACGATGACCAGAACTCCTGCCAATATTGGCCGCGGGAAATGAGTCCGATTATCTGGAGCACGAGACCGGCTTCGAGGCAGCCCGCGGTGGCTGTGCAGACCAATACCGCTGCCTGCATCAGTACGACCAGCCTTGGGTACCGCGCGGTATAGCGCATGGAGACCCGCGTTACAAGAAAAATAGAAGGCAGGGCAATGAGAGCGGAATAAATGAACGCGCCGAGAAACTGGTGACCAATTTCAGACAACCGGGTACGCCCCACTGAAAGAAAGAGAATCACGATCAATACTGTGATCCCTGAGACGATCAACGTTGCCCTGACAAAGAACGTGCCATACCCGGGTGTTTGCCTTAGTTTCTCAGGGACTTTGGCTGCGAGCGCGCTGACGTGATCGGTCATAGCTGGAATCGGACTCCGATGGAAGTGGACGCGGAGTAGGGTGTGAGACCATACTCTGACGTTTTGTTGCCTGCGGGGACCTCAAGGTGCAGATAGGAAGAGAAGCGATTGCCGAATCTTCGATTCGCGTCGAAGATGGCGGTGAAGCTGCGGTCATTGAGGTTGGCGACCATATATGCGCTCAGATCCCATTCTTTCCAGCCGGGCAACTCGCGGAGCCGGTTCTTCCCTGCGTCGAGGAAGAGATAATGCTGACGTCCAGCGAGCGGCGAAACGGTCATGTCCCGATAGTACGAGATATTAGGCGGGGTGTAGAACTCAGCGATAAAAGTGATACCGGAAGCGGTAGTGTATTTACCGCCGAGGAGGACAGCCTCGTGCTCCCGCCAGGCCGCTTCACCGTGCAGTTCCCACGCTCGGCCGAGGACGCGAGTGAAGGCAAGGGCGCCGAAAGCATCTCCGCCGCGGTCGTCGCCGGCGATCAAAGCTGCGTCGAAGCCCCGCACGAGGACGTTATACCGGAAGGCGGTGGTGTCGTGAAGGTTGGCTGCGGCGGGGGCGAGCGCAGCAGTGGACCAAGCGAGCGTTAAGGCGTGCGGCCCGTGGACCCAGTCGGCCTTGATCATGTCGCGGCCTACATTAAGGTTGAGGCGATCAGTGGGATTTGTGGGCATGCGGGGTGGGTCGAGAACACCGGCGGCAGTGAAGGCGTAGCCGGTTCCCCATCGAACCATGCGGCGGCCGGCCATAAAGTCGAAGTCTCCGGCGGAGAGTTCGGCATAGGTCTCTTTGACCCGAATTTGAGTGGCCGTGTCCATGTAAGATTCCGTCAGCCCTACCAGGCTGGTTGAGAGAGTCCAACGATGCTGATAGCGAAGCGAGTAGGACGGCTCCAGTAGGGTCTGGTTAAGTACCTTGGGCAGTGGCGCCTGGAGGTCGCTGTAGAGAGTGGCGTCGTCAATGACGGCCAGTGAATAGCGAACGTCATATCGGCTCTCGGGAGGCGCGGCGTCCTGCGCGGCAAGGGTCGAAGCCGCCAGGATCAAGAGGACCGAAGATGTGAGCCGAATCTTCATCAGGTCTGTTTCCGTCTGTTGAGCGGTTGATAGACTCCATTGAGATTCACGGGAGTCAAAACCTGTCCGTGCGGCCCTGGTAGAAGAGTTTGTCGGGCAAGTCGCGAGGGGCAATGCCGGAGTACTCGAGAACGCTGTGAGAGCTGTGCCGGATCTCGTCGTAGAGGGTCATGCGGCGGAGTTGGGATCTTCCCTCTATGGTCACGAAGTCGTCAAAGGTGGCGGACTTGATGTGCTTGCCCGAGGTTAGATAAAACTCTGCCCTTGCGGGACGCGCGTCCACAACCCGCAACCAGTAAGTGATGTGTTGATAAGTAGCTCCCTTGCGCTTTGCGGTGAGGTCGAGGACGTAGCAATCCTCTGCTCCCATCTTTTCAGTGCGCAGATAAACGGGAGAGTAGTCGACAGCGTAGTTGGTTCGGGCAACGTCGCCGTTGGAGGCGTCGCCGGAGAGGCGTTCGAGAGGCGTGATACGTACAGGACGGCTGGTATCGGGCAGATAGACCCACATCTCGTCGCCGAGCATGAGCAGGTGCTCGCCCTTTTCACGGGGGCTCATGAATTCGACGTAGGTCTTCTCTGTGCCCTTTTGCGAGACCTCGTAGAGTTTTTCCTCGTCTGATTTGCCGAATTCATAGTTCGTGATCTTCACTTTCAGCACATAGGAGGGCCAGCCGTTCCGGAACGCGTCAGAGCGCTTCAGCAACGCCTCGGGATCGGGGGTTGCGGCGCGGCTGACCACCACGCAAGTAAGCAAGAAGCTGACGAGGAGGAGAAGAAGGAAGATTCGTAGCACGCAGTTGATCCTAGACATGGGCCAACGCCTCCACAATTTGCAGCCGGGACGCGCGGATTGCCGGGAAGATGGATGCAAGCGCCAGAGAGACGATGACCAGCAACGAGGAACCGATCATCAGGCTGGGAACATGAAGTACACGAAAGGCCATGGGGACGGTCGTTCCCGGTGGAGGAGGCAGATGGAGGCCTGAATGGTTCAGCAGAACTCCCAGGAAATTGCCTCCCACCACACCGACGATGGCGCCAAGCGCTCCGAGCACTGTGGCCTCTACAACGAACAGGGCAATGATCCAGGAGCGCGGTGTGCCCATGGCCAACATGGTGCCGATCTCCCGTGTGCGCTCAAACATGGCCATCAACAGGGTGTTCACGCTGGACATGAGGACCATAAAGAAGACGATGACGCCCAGGAAGACAAAGATGGTGCTGAAGAGCGAACGGACCTGTTTGTAATACGCCGCCAGATCGATCCATTTCTTCAGGACTAACTGCTGTGGCAGACCACGCAGGTGCGGAGCGAGGGCAGCCGCGACTTGATCGGTGTTTTCGGTTTTGTCGAGGCCGACCACGAGGTTAGTGACACGATCGCTTTGTAGCAGGCGTTGCGCGGAAGGCAAGGTAATGCGAAGATAGCGGTCATCCACTTCCTTGAAGCCTGTGTTCACAACGCCAACAATCTGCACGTCGATTCCATTGAGCGCTCCGTCGGAGGTGACAGCTAGAAGGGTGAGCCCGTCGCCCGGCTTGACGTTCATTGAGCGGGCTACGCCGGTACCGATGAGCGCTTCGATTTCGCCGTCTGGCCTGGCATCGAGGTCTCTGCCCATAGCCAGACGCGGTGAGAAGCCGAGGCCGTTCTCCGCGACGGGATCGACAGCGCTTCCCATGAAGACTGCCGATTTCACGCCGTTGGAAAGCATGCCGTAGAACTCGATGCGGGGTGCAACGCCGCGCACATGGCCACCGGTGGAGATGGTTGCGGCCACCTGGCGCCAGTTGTCGATGCCGGTGTCGAGAACATGTTTCTCCTCGCGGTCAAAGTGTTCGGCGGTGAAGATCTGCAGGTGGCCGAGGCCGTCATTGATTGTGCTTTCGCGGAGACCCCAAAACATGCGGGCGAAGAAACCACCGACCAGCAGCAACCCGGCGACACCTCCGCCGACCATGATCAGGGTCATGAGAGTGCGACGGCGGTTGCGAAAGATATTTCTAAAGGCTAAGAGCAGGAACTTGCCCATGGCATACTCCTTCCGTGCGATCTTCGGCTGCAGGGTTTCCGGCAATATGCGTGTCAGAGATGACTTGCCCATCGCACAGACGGACGATGCGCGGGGTGTGTTCGAGCAACCGAGCATCGTGGGTAGAGAAGATGAAGGTAAGGCCGAGGTTGCGATTCAGATCGCGCATCAGGTCGATGAGTTGAGTGGCGTTGCGGGTATCGAGGTTGGCGGTTGGTTCATCGGCCAGCACCAAGCTTGGACGATGCACGATGGCGCGGGCTACGGCGATACGCTGACGCTCGCCGCCGGACAGCAGATCGGGGCGGTGGTTGGCGCGTGATGAGAGGCCAACGCTCTCCAGTGCCGCGGCCACGCGCTTTCGGCGCTCACGCCAGTTCACGCCTTGCACCAGCAGCGGAAATTCGACGTTCTCGGCTGCCGTAAAGACAGGAATGAGGTTAAAGGTTTGAAAGACAAAGCCGATCTTTTCCCGGCGCAGTGCAGTCACGCAGTTCGGCCTCAGCTTGGAAGTATCCACGTTTTCAACCAAAATCCGGCCGCTGGTGGGTTTATCGATGCAGCCGATCAGGTTTAACAGGGTGGACTTTCCACTTCCGCTCGGACCCGCAATGGCCAGGAACTCCCCGGCGAACACGCACAGGTTTACGTCGTCTAGCGCGTTAACAAAGCTATGGTCTAATGGGAATCTTCGGCTGGCTGCTTCGACCCTCACAATTTCGTCCATAGCCCATTCCCTTTCCGAGCCGTCCTCTGCTCTTCATGCAATCTAGATGGGGCGTTGGCGAGCGTGTGCGGAGTTCCGGACAGAGGGTCGGAAAAGCGGATGAGAGGTAGAAATAGGGGGATGAAGCGAGAGGGAAGACGACCCAAGATATGGTTCATCTGCCCTTTCAGCCAGATACTGCGTGCGGTTTGTGCGTCTCTAAAGGCACACCTTTTGGAACGGCCGGATTGAGGAGACCCGACCATTTATTTTGTGTGAGTGGCCGGCCCGGTTCAGGGAACCGGAGATTTTGGCAGTTCGGCCCGTGTGGGATTGGAACTCGATATCTTTCTTGACGCTGGAACTCTAAGCAGGCTGTGCGGCGCCGTTGCCTGCTTCGAACAGGTTTGCCTCGGCCTGTCGACGTCGCAGCAATCCAGCGACGATTGCACCGCCTGCGTGATCCCAGAGGTCAAACTGGGCAGCGGCGCTTGCGAAGTCTCCGGCGTTGAGGTCTCGGAGCATCGTGGATCCCCTGAAGGACTCGGCGCCGAGGTTGAAAACGAAATCGACGAGCGCATCGAATTCGTCTTGGGCGAGTTGAACGGTCACATCGTTGTTAACGCAGGCTGCCGCAGTGCTTACATCCTTTGCCAGCAGGGCTTGCGCTTGATCATTGGTGATTCTGAGTCCAGGCGTAACATCGGGCCCCGTGTGACCATATCCGATTGTCCAAACGCCGACTTGGTCCTGATAAGCAGTGAGGCTGCAACCTTCAAACTGCTCCGTCAAAGCGAGGCCGTTGGCACTGTAGGTCAGGTTATTCAAGCTCATCCGCGCATTCCTCCGATCAAGCATGCTTAGTTTGATTCATTGCCGTGTTAACTCAAAACATGCCTATTTCCCTCGTTAATGAAGGAGCGTCAACTCACGACACAGTTGAATGTTCAAAATGTCATTGATCGACATTCTATGGTGACAAAAGAGCCGCGAAGTATGGATTCAGCATCCGGCCGTTCGGATCTGCGGTTCGAACGAATGTGGAGAACTGAAGCCAGCGCTGCCCGTAAGCCGCTTGCACCTGCGCTTGTGTCACGAAGGGGCTCTGGTTCAGCAATGGAATGCCATTCCGCTGCGATGCGAAATTGTTAAATGCTTGGAGAAAGGCTTGCCAGGTGGCAAGGTCCGTAGGGGCGTGAATGGGATCGATGGAAAAGATCTCCTGATCCTGCGTATACGACAGCAAGGAACTGGGGTCCTGGCGGATATGGTAGGCACCCAGCGGCATGTTGCAACGGAAGCCCGTGTCCTTGAAGTATTGATCGGCAAAGTCGAGGTAAGCGAGGTACGTTGTCAGCCACTGTGAGCGCGGAAATGCCCAGAATGTGAAGGCGTACTTGGCGTCGCCCGGCGTTGCGTGGTAATCGATGATCTTGTCGGGGGCAAGCAGCGTAATGCCCCCAGTAAGATGGAGCGCGGAGTAGAGCAGGTTTGCGGCGTCGAAATCTCCTTGCTGAAGGGCATTGCGCAGAGTGGGATCCGCAGCGAATCGATCGATGAGCTGGCCCACATGGGCTCCCGCGTAGCTCCAGAGCGAGCGGCGAGCGTCTGCCAGCAGCGAGGAAAGAATTCCAGGCTCCGCAACCTGAAAGCGCTGCTGGAAAATCGCGGTCCTGCCCACCGTCCAGCAAATCAGACCCTCCGAAGTATCGAGCAGGTTGTCTACTTCTGCCTGGGTAAGCTGGTCGGCAGGACGCGGCAGATAAGTGAAATGAAGTGCCTCAATGGGTTTTATTTGCAGAGTGACTTCGTACACGACGCCGCAGAGACCATAGCTTGAGCGCATCATGTGTAACAAGTCGGGGTTATCCGCTTCAGAGGCCTCGGCGAGGTCGCCCGTTGGCGTGACCCACTTCATTTGCGTGACGTAGGAACTGACCTGGCCAAAATGAATGCCGTCTAGAGCATCTTTGCTGTGGCAACAGGCCGCTGAACCTAGCGTCATATTTCCGATCTCGATGTTGAGCATCATCTGCAGCTTTTGAGCACGCAGAGCATTTGCCGCGTCGATAATCTGCATGCCGGCCTGGGCGGTAAATGTCAGGTTTGTGGCGTCAATCGCGACCACACTGGCCATCTTCGTCATGTTGATGATGGTGCCATCCGATGAAGCGCACGGAGTCAAAGAGTGGTAGTTCCCCATGGCGCGAACGGGACTCGGATAGGTAACAGGGTCGCGCAAAATGGCCTGAATCTCATCCACCGACTGAGGGTAGGCGAGTTGCTGGGGAGAGGCGGTAATGCTACCGTCGTAATTCACAATCTGGCTGGCCATCATGAATCTCCTCAAGATGTCATTTCTGAAGTCTCCAATTCAAACTCCTCTTATGCCCCTCGCATCCTATGCGACAACTACCTCGGTACCGTAAGCCGGCCCGGGCGAGCCATTGACCAGCGAAAGATTGGCCGGCCGGTAGGTGTTGTCCGACTGCCAGCGGACAATCACGCTATTGGCGAGAGTCGCATTTTGAGCAATGTCTCTCGATTTCGGGAACAGCCAAAGTGGAGTCCACGACTCATGCTTCGTGTCAAGAGCGTCCTTACTGTCAATGGGGCTGGGGTACGCGGACAAGACGCCGGGGTCGAATACGAGACCCAGTGCCTGGGCTTTGGCCATCATCCAGCTAAACGTGATGTCGGAGAGCGCTGTCCCCGAGCCTGCATCGTCGGCATATCCGCCGCCAACGTCGCAATGGACGCCGCAGAAGTAGACCTGTTCCATGACCTGTCCTGGAGCAGGTGTTGAGGTCCAGAGCGTCGAGGGAAACTCCGCCCGGCGCTCGTCGACGGCGACTGCGTGGTAGGCATTCAGAATCAGCGGCGTCAGGCTTGTGTCGAGGAATCCATAGAGCAGCGGACTGACCGCGCCAAAAATAGCCGGAATTCCCAGTGACCCAACCGTGTCCCACACACCCACCATGGTCATTGTTGCCGGGACCAAGCCGTAGGCGCCAAGAGTCGCCAGAATCGCTGTCCTCTGGCCCTTGTTTCGATACGCTTGAAATGCCGTATCCACGAGATTTGTGTCCGGGTTCTTGGTCGGAAGGCCACACGTGGCAATCATTCCCGCCAAACTGCGGGCCGTGTATGCGCCGCGGCTGAAGCCGAAGATGAAGACTTCATCGCCTGCCTCGTAAACGCTGGAAATCGCAGAATACCCATCCTTGATCTTCTGGAAGAGTCCCGTTCCGAACGCTCCGCCAAGCAGTTTGTCGATCGGCGTCCCGTCTGAACCGACGCCGTCATCGTAGAACGAATATTGTTCGCCAGGAATGGCGACAATCGCTTTTGACAGCCTGTAGACGTTGGTGTCGTTGTTGACGGTGTCCCACGTACCGTCCGCGCAAAATGCGATTCGTCTGCCCATGAACTTCGACCTCCCTTTCAGTGCACTGCATCCCTGGAGGGATGCGCAGAAGCTGCCGAATCAGCAAATCAAGCTGTGACAAGCGGAAAACGGGGCCGCGGCGCTTGGTGCGCATTCCGGGCCTCAATTGCCCTCTTGTCTTACTGGTTCGCAAAGGAATCATCGGACTCGGCTCCGGGGCGCGGCTTCCATGCCAAGCTGTAGTATTGGCCTCGATCGCGCGCCCACGGATCGAATGCATTGATGACCGGGTCCAACTCGTTGGTCAATTCAGGAATGTTTCTTAGCAGAATGCGCTTCATCGGAGATACTGGTTGTTTATGTCCGTTTGGAGTTCCCTTTTCCATTACCACCGGACCGGGACCGTTATGATTTACCCAGTCGACACCAAGCGTGGTGTAGAACTCTGGACGAAAACAGGAAGTGAAGAAGCGATCGCTGAAGAGCCGTCGCGAAGCATTCAGAATAAAGACGACAAACTGAGTTTCGGAAATAGCAAACCCGTGTGGGCGCCGATACTCCGCTAGGTATCCCACCGCAGTGTCCACGTCCTCGACGTTGTCAATGAGTGTTCCGTCTGGATGACCGAGGCAGTCGTTGATTGGCGATCCGTCTTCATTCACTTGCGCATCTGTAATGACTTTCGAGGCATCACATACGTGTTGGCCATAGAGCTCTCGCAAAGTCCGTACTGCGTCCTGCTGTTCGACCTGCGCGGGGGAACCCGGCGCAACTCCAGGATCCATGAAGTCGTCAAAGCTGGTCATCTGGCGCAGCCCATATTGCCTCCGGAACTCATTGAAGCGCGGAACTCCATGCTCGCGGTCACGAATGATGTCGAGCGCCACGACATCGATCTGTTGCGTCGGGCTGTCCAGCCTGCCCAGTTTCAGGTTTTGCAGAAACAATGGGGAATTGTGCAGCGTGAGCAGTCCCAGCCTCTGGCGGCCCAATGTCAGTCCCCAATTTTCAAGCCCCATGGTCTGCGTAAAAGGGGTTGCCTTGCCCTGAAAGGTTTCGACCACGGGAATGCGTTTGGCAATCTTGTTCGGGTCGACTTTCAAATCACGATACTCGAGCAGATCGGGCACGAGCGGATGCAAGCGATACACGGATACGAATTCCTCGGGAAAATTGAAGGGCGATCCGAAATGATTCACGCCTCCATTGGTGAATTTCGGATTCGTAATGTCATATCCGTGGACCTTGCTGCCAAGACCGAAAATCCCCGGTCCGGACGCGAAGACTGAATACCACTCCGTAGCTTTAGCAGCATCCTCTGACTTGCCAAAATTGCGAACCACGACATCGCTTAATGCCTTCGACAGTAATCCGCCGTTCTCACCCAAAAGTCCGTTCCAGTTGCCATTCATCCCGAGGTAGAGAGGCTCGTTATAAAGCAACTGCGGAGTCCATTCCGTGGTGTGTATTTTGGCAATCTCCGCAGCCACGACCAAACGAGCAATTTCGAACAGCTCATCGGGAGTTACATCCCGATAGCGAATGACCTTCTTTGGTTTTGCCGGATCGCGAAGCCCGCAATCCGCGTCCGGCGTCTCTGCCGCGACACGCTGGAACTCCGAGACGAACGAGTTGTGTTCGCGAGCGAACAGGTTGTGCAGAAAACTGAGGCCAACCGTCCAATTGTCAGGAAATGCTGCCGATTCCTGGCCAGTCCACTCAGGATTGATGGGATCGTTCGGCCCGAAAACTGGCAGGTATCCGGGTCCCGATTGGCCGGCGACGGGGACCAGGAGAACCTTTGCCGTATCGGCCGGATCGCGTTTCACCCGCTGGCGAGAGGTGTCATCGAAACCATAGAGCTGTGAGGCATCCCACCATGCCGTGTTGGTGTTGGCCATGGTCTTGGGCGCGCGCGCAAGATAGATATGTTCACCGGAATTGAATGTGCCGGGAGGGGTATCCTGGGCAACATAGCCCTTATCCATCCTGTCATTGGGGCGGCAACCAAGTTTCGCAATGTCCTCGGGCGTGAGCGGCACCTCGACATTGTTCACAAGCTTGGTTTCGCATCCAACCTCCATATATTGTGGCGCATTGTGTCCGTTCTCGAGATGCGAAAACCAGTCGTGCGTCATGAACTGTATCCAATACGCAGCGAGCACATTGAAAAAGGGCGCCTTCTGGTAATCGCAGTTTGCATCCTTCGAGTCGTTGGGAAGGCCATAGCCTGTCTGGCATTTGTCTGGATTGGATTGGATGCGACTAAGTAGGCGCCGGCTGATTACCTGGGGATCGGGCTCCAGGAGCGAGAGACGATTTCCGTGGCGATTTCGTGTCAGTTGATTCAGCCCCAAATCGGGGAATGAAGTCTCGAATTCCACGTTGCGCGCAAACAACATGCCCGACGAACCCATCGCCGGATTGAGGATGTCATTGCAAATTCCCGTGACCGTTCGCCAACGGATCAGGTCGCCTTTGCAAACCTGAACACCATCGCCGCCGACCGCTTTGTAATTTGGGGCGCTCGGCTGAAGCCGCATCTCCGGCCACACCTTGATTGCAGGACCGGCCACTCCATTGTGGCCCTGCACGAACTCAGAGAAACTTCCTGAGTTATCAAAGAGGTTGAATTTGATTAGTTCGATTCTCTGCAGTTCCAGATCCACCAGGGCCCCAGCAACACCGCGTTGGGCAGGCAGCTTCTTTGAGATGAAGCCCGTTGGTAAGGAGGTCATGTCGCCCGTGCCCCAATAATTGCCCCAATCGACCCACGGTGTTCCTCTAAACTGAAGCGCTTGCGCGCCGCCCCGGCAGAGTGCGGTAGCCTCCGGAACCTTCCCTTGGAAACGGAGCCCGCGAGCATCCGGGATCTTGAGGGCAGCGAATTGGTCCGCGACCATCTGGCCGCACGCCAACAGGGCCTTCGCCTCATCCTGCTTGTCCGAGGTCCCATCGGAAGGACTCTGGCCAAATGTGGAAGTGGTTTGCGCATTGAGCAGGCACGCGGCGGCTAATGCGAAGAGCACAAAACTGTGACGCTTCATAACTCCTCCCATTGTTCTCAAAGCCAGCCTTGGGTACAGTAGCTTCCGAAGATCGCACATAGGAGAGACGAAATCACCCTTATCAAAGGGTGCGACGATTTGCGCAGCTTCAGCAGGAGGTTTCCTGCAACGCCGCAACTCCAGGAAGCCTTGCGCAAAAAAGGATAAGTTCATCCGGCCCCATCGCGGCTGGACGCACCCCTTGGGGATCTAATTCGTTCAACTGAATGATTACCTGGACGATGACAACTGGTAAGTTGTCGAGCAAACAAAAACGGGAGAGGTGAACGGCCAGGTCTCTTAGATTCCGACGTTATCGAATTACGCGAACCAAGCAACGAATGTCAAGTCATATTTTCCATGCTGACTCAACGGAAGTTGCGAATGAGAAGGCAAACTAGGTACCCCGATGGAGCCCGCAGCAACCAGTCTGCTTGTCCTCGATGCGGGGGCGAAACCATGGCGAATTGCTGAAGAGTTCAGAGATCTCCGGCGACTCGCGCTAAGGATTGAATCGCCAGCCAGCACCAGGCTAACTCCGTACCTGCTCTAACCCAAACTAGTCGAGGACTAACATAGAGATTGGTTCAAGAAGACTGGGTCTCTCATCTTGCCCCTTATGCGGGGTGGCTTTTTCAGAGGCGAAAGGCCATCCTTGGAGTTGTGGACTTGGTGGTCTTCCCGATGTTATAAGCCAGTGTGAGTGTTAATGTAGCGTAGTTATCGAGTTAGTCAGATAGCCGCAGTCGGGCGCATGGAAATGTGAGAAGTGGTAGCCGCTTTCCGCTTTCCCATGCCCCGTATTTCTTTCACTTCCCGGGCCGCAGACGGACGCACGAACCGTCGTTGAGCCACGGGCGACCTCGTGGTTTCTGTTTCTGAGTGACCTTCAGCCCTTCGCGGCGCACATGCTTTCGACTCAGTCGGCACTACAGTTCATCTTCTCCTTCCGTAGTGTTCTTCAGCTCCTTCATCCCCGTTGGCTCTTCCGGTCGTCAAACAACACTGACAAATTACAGACACGACCGACTTTGCTTATATCGCAATTACACGAGATCGTTCAGGCGCGCGATGCAGCTTCAAGTTTGAAGACCCGCGTCGCTCAAATTTGAAGTGATCATGAGTGAACCTGATACATTGGGATGCGGGCCCGATCTTCAGCGCGGCGCCTGTGGTAAATTGCAGCGTCGCGTCGATTGCGATTTCCGCAACTATTGGCGGCGTAGATATTCCTATTTGCCAAGTGAATGCCTTGGGATGCTCTCTAGTGCCTGATTCAGCACGGCAAACCACGCAGCAGGGAAGACATGGGGATTAAGCCATCGAATCGGTCTCTTTGCGGCAAGACGCTGCAAATTGCGGCGCTCTCCTCACGCCTCTGTCTCGTTTGTCGTGCCAGTTTTCCATGCAGGCGAGACTTCGCGGTCGCTGTCGTGTCTCGGCATCGATGTGGGTGACTTCAACCGTTCCGAACAACCGGAGCCGCCTCAGAATTAATCTGGGCGATACTGCCTCATCCAAGCAAGGATCAAGAAGGAGTCAGAATATGAAACTTGTCGCGCTTTGTTTGCTCTGTGCGGTGACAACCGCACCATTATCGGCGCAAACTGTTGACAGCGTTGCCCAGCAGTTCCAGAACCCCGCCAAGGCCTACCGTCCGATGGTGCGCTGGTGGTGGCCGGGCGGCGATGTAACCGATGCAGAATTGCGCCATGAAGTCGATCTGCTCGATCAGGCGAACTTTGGCGGAGCGGAAATTCAGCCTTTTACAATCGGGCTCGATCTCAAGAAAATGCCTGAGGCCGCTCAAAAGCGCATTGATGATTATTTGACCCCAACGTTCTTTGCTCATATGCACGCCGCTCTCGATGAGGCGAGCGCGAAGGGAATGTGGCTGGACTATACCCTCGGCTCGGCTTGGCCCTTTGGAGGAGCAGGAGCAGTTACTCCTGAACTGGCTTCAGTGGAATTGCGCTCGACGCATCAAACCATTCGAGGACCCGTCCACTTTCACCAGAAGATCCTGATGCCCCCTCTGGCCGCGCGCATCACGAAGGATGCAAATCTCCCACCGGGCTGGCTGAGCGAATTCAGGCAAAGAGAGAAGCTCGTGGCCGTGGTTGCCGTTCGCGGAGACGCAGTACAGTATTACCCCAGTGAAGGGTCCGGTCCAGCTTCGATAGTGAAGAGTACAGGCCAACTCGACCCAAGCACCTCGATCGTTCTTACAGAGCACATGCTGCCTGATGGCACGCTGGACTGGAATGTGCCTGCAGGCACTTGGCAACTATTCGCATTCAAACAGATGCCAACTGGGCAACAAATCGGCGGCGCTGCCGGGGCTGGGCCGCAACTTGTTCTGGACCATATGAACAAACACGCATTTGACGTGTACGCCCAGCGCGTCGGGGGCACTGCTCATCAGTATGACGGTCAATATTTTGGTCATGGTCTGCGGGCCATTTTCGTTGATAGTCTTGAGCTCCAAACCTACCTATACTGGAGCGATCACTTTATCGACGAGTTTCGCCAGCGCCGGGGATATGACCTGACCCCTTATTTACCCATTCTCAAGGTACCAGGTTCTGAAGTGCCATACGGTGGCACGCCAGCGAATCTGCCACTTTACAACATCGAGGGAATCGGCGATCGCGTTCGCCGCGATTATTGGCAGACTGTCTCAGATGTCATGATCGAAAACTTCTACACACCCTTCAACGAGTGGGCCGCGGCACACAACATCCAATCGCGTGTGCAGGCACACGGATCACCAACCGATTTGCTCAGGGTTTATGGTGCTTCCAACATTCCTGAGACCGAGGACCTTCTGGACAATGGCCGCTATGACTTTCTCAAAATGGCGTCTTCGGGAGCCGACTTGTATGGACGAAAGATCGTAGCGAGCGAAAGCTTTGTCTGGCACGGTAAGGCGTACCAGACGACTCCCGAGAAAATCAAATGGTTCGCTGATGAACTCCTCACAGCCGGGATCAACGAGATTATTTATCACGGCTATCCCTATAAATATATGGATCGTCCGTTCCCGGGATGGCATCCGTTCGCGCTCGAGGGAGCGTTTTCTTCCGACATGAATGAGACGAATCCGTTCTCACCATATCTTGCGCAGCTGAACCAATACATCACACGCCTGCAATACATTTCGCAGACAGGAACCACCGCGGCACCGGTAGCGCTCTACCGCAGCATGCTGGCCTACGATTCAATTGAGCCCCCGCCTCCCGAGCCGGAAATTGATACTCAGCTCATGGATGCTGGATATAACTTCGACCACATCGATACCTACACCATCTTGAAATCGAAGGTGGAGAACGGCAAACTCATTTCGCCCGGGGGAGCGGAGTTCAGCGTGCTCGTATTTCCGCAACGGGTGAGTCTCTCCGTCGAACTCGCCAACCAGTTGACGGCTTTTGCCGGACAGGGACTTCCCATTGTGTTCACAGGAGGCGTACCAACAATAGATCCAACCGTCGAGGACGGACAACTACCCAGGAAACCCGGCCCTAATCCGCTGCAAAATGTTCTGGCTAATGGCCAGGTACGTGTTGCGTCGGATGCCAAGGGGGTGGCAAAGATTCTGGATGGATCTATTCCGCCAAATCTTCATTTCGAGGGTCAGCCATTGCCATTCATTGAGAAGCACATCGGCAAACTCGACTTCTTCTTCCTGCGCAATCCCGGAGATAGTGCCAAGCAGACCATTCTGGAGTGCCACGCTATTGGCACTCCAGAGATATGGAACGCGTGGACCGGCGACATTCGCCCGATAGAGCATTTTGAAAGGAACGGAAGCACAGTTCGTGTACCAATCAACGTTGATCCCTACGGATCGGTGCTTTTGCTTTTTGATCCAGATGGAAAGCCAACAGGGAGTCCAGTTGACATGTCCGTTCCTGCACAGCCGGAAAGCCAGATAGCTGTGGGACAAGACGGCTGGAAGTTTCACGGCGTCGGGATTGGACCTGGCAGCCACCCCGAAGTGATCGATATGAAAATGCCATCGCTGGAAGACTGGTCAATGATTGACCAGCTTAAGAATTTCTCCGGGCGTGGCCAGTACACAACTACGTTCATCGTACCCACATCTCTGCTGGGAAGCCATCGTTCGATCGTGCTTGACCTCGGCGATGTAAACGACGTTGCTGAGATCAACATAAATGGAAAACCTGGTCCCCAAATCCTGCTGCAACCCTATAGGGCAGACGTTACCTCACTACTGCATGAGGGTGAAAACACGCTCCAGATCACAGTCGTGAATGCTTTATACAATGCGCTTTCCGCACAAGGCCCCAATTCCGTCTTTGCCCCCGAAGAGGACATGCCGGAAAACGGGTTGCTTCCCTCCGGCCTGGTTGGCCCAGTTCGACTGGAGGAAATAAAGGCGGATGGCAGTTTGTAACGCGGACAAGGTGAGAGCGGTGCTAAAAGTACTCGGGCTGGCTTGGGGATACGACTCGGCCATAGTTACCCGTAGACAGTTGGTCTTGGCAACCGCTCTCACTGGTCCGGAATGTTCTCGTGATGCGGAAAGGTCATATTGAGTTGAGTCCATTCCGGCTCAACTCAATATGCACGCAGTGTCCCGGTACCCTCGCTTCAAAGCGAAAAAGCTCGAGGAATACGCAGTGATCATGTCCAATCAAGGTGGGAACACACCGTGAACCGCCCTGCATGGATACAAGGGGCGAGGCTACGTCGCTTTGTCTCTTCGGGCAGCCTCAAACCGATCGTCGTTCTCCCTCATCAATTTCACCCACTCACTGGTGGAGAGTGTCTGGCGAGATCGCGAGTGTTTGAGATAGAGCAGGCCAACGCAGATCAGGACACCTGCACCTATTGCTCTAAATAGCATGACGCCCACCTCCCGGCGGTTGAGAGCGCGATCCACTGAATACAGTCCCCGTGCCCCAGATGAGAGACCGGCGCGGGACTTTGGCTCTACTTCTCGCGATCACGCTGGCAGGACGTTTTGACCAAATATCAGAATCGAAGCATGTTGACTGCCCGATTCAGGATGCTTTGCCGCGCAGTTCCTGTTCGGCACGGAACCAGTCCTCTTCAGCCTGTCCGTGCTGGTGGCCGCGTTCTGTCCAGTACCGATGCGCAAGGTGAGCGACTTCTTCGTGAGAAACTATCACTCGAATCCGGCTTGCGGGTGCAGCTTTTTTCTTGGTCGTGGTTTTGCGTGGCTTGGTGGGGGCGTCCGCTTTCTTCGCGGTAGTTGCCATCGTAGTCTCCTCCACTGAACTGGGGGCCGACGTGCGGGCCGTCTTCAGGCAGAATACAAAGCTGTCGCTGCCCTTCAAAGCCTAATGGCACTTGGAGAACCTTTGTCGTAAACTCCCGATCCTTCCCAAGCGCGTTCTTTCATTCCCCAATAAAAGAACTCTCCCAGAGCAATCCCAGATTGGTCCTCGCAGAGAACAGAAAACGCAGGGGATCGCGCTCAGAAGCATCCTCGGTATGACCCACATCACAGCCAAATCAAAAACACCCGGTTATGATGATCGGTTTCCTGGGAGAGGTGTATCCATGACGTCCCGCCGTGAATTCTTGTCTGCCGGTCTCGCGCTTCCCGTCGTAGGAGCAAGTTCCGGCATGGGTTTCTTCAAGCCGTCAGAGGACCCTGTCGCAAGCCAGATCAGCTCCCCTGTCAAATTCGAGTACAGAACTTTGGGCCGCACGGGGCTGAAGGTGACCTCCATGGGATTCGGGTGCATGATCACTTCCGACCCCAGTGTGGTTGAGCGCGCAGCCGACAGTGGGATCACCTACTTTGATACTTCACGCGGATATCAGCACGGAAACAATGAGCGCATGGTTGGCGCGGCTTTGAGGGCGAAGCGCAAGCAGCTCGTGCTTTCCACCAAGACCGACTCCAAAACCAGGGATGGGATGTCTCGGGAACTCGATAAGAGTTTAAGTGAACTCCAGACCGATTACATCGATATTTGGTACCTCCATGGCATGGACGATGTCGCCACCATTACGGACGAGATGATCGAAACGCAGCAGCTTGCCAAAAAACAGGGCAAGATCCGATTCACCGGAGTCAGCACTCACAAGCCTCTGCAGTTACTGCCATGGATGGCACAGAAGGGCGTCTTCGACGTCGCTTTGACTGTCTATAACTTCACTATGGACGCGGGCGTCGATCGGGCAATTGAAACCGCGGCGAAGTCCGGCATTGGCGTAGTGGCCATGAAGGTCATGGCCGGAGGCTTCCGCAGCTTGAAACACTCCGATCCAGCCTACACAAAGCTGACCCGTCCTGGAGCCATGCCGGCAGCGCTGAAGTGGGTCCTCAGCAAACCCAATATCTCCACCACCATTCCCAGCATGACAGACATGGATCAGTTGGACGAGAACCTGAGAGCCATGGCGCAGCCATACTCCGCTGGCGACGAGAAGCTGCTGGCCGCGCATCTTGATATGATTCGGCCGCTCTATTGCCGCATGTGCGAAGAGTGCGAAGGCGCCTGCCAAAAGGGTCTGCCGATAGCCAAAGTGATGCGCTGCCTGACCTATGCCGATGGCTATGGCCAGTTTGCGCTGGGGCGTGAGAGATTTCAGGAACTATCCTCCGAGCAGGTTGCGGTGCGCTGCAGTGACTGCGCCGAATGCACGGTAAAGTGTCCACATGGCGTCCGGGTGTCGAGCCGGGTGGCGCGTGCGCAGGAATTGTTTGCATGAAGGCTGCAGGTTTTTTGTTGACCATCCTGTTGACGGCGGGGATGGCACGCGCCCAAAGCTACCTCAACTGTCACTTTGCGCCCGGCTGGGAACAGTCGGGCACCGCGCATCAGTACGCCGCCGACAGCCTCTACGAGTACAAGGATGGCGCCGCCGAAGGCTACCTTATGTACGGCTTCGTGCGCATGCAGGGAATCGATTGCAAGTCGGGCGGCGACACCCTGACGATCGACGTTTCTGAGATGACCGAGGCCGATTCGGCATACGGCATCTTCGCCGCTAACCTCGATCCCAGTTTGCCCATTGCCACAATCGGTATGGGCGGGCAGGTGCAGCATCAAAGCGCCAGTTTCGCCAAGGGCAAATACTACGTCGAGATGGTTGTGGTTGCCGCTAATCCAGACAGCGACCTTAGCCCGACGCTGAAGGCTTTCGCCGGCAAGATGGTGGAGAACCTCGAAGGCCGCGATACCACACCAGAGATATTTGGATGGTTCGCTAAGGAGGACCAGGCCTCTCTGCGCCTCATCCCCGAAAGCGTCTTGGGGATGAGCCAGCTCAAGCGTGGCTACGTGGCAAAGTACAAGGTGGGCCAGGCGTTTATCGTGCAAGAGGCCACGCCGGAGTCGGCAGCAGAAGTGCTGAAGAGTCTGCGGACGCGATTTGGCGGCGCTCTGCCTGCACAGGTTGGCGACGAAGCATTTCAGGCCAAAGTGAAGTATCTTGACGGAATTTGTATCTTTCGCAAGGGACGCTATCTCGCCGGCTACGCAAACCTGCCCGAATCCGCCGACGCAGTAGCCAAGGCCGCTCAACTCGCGGCTCGCATTCCCTAAGAGACCACGGGACGATTCAGTTCCTTGTGCGTGTAGCTTTGCCATGAATTCCAAGCTCTCAATTGCATCCTTGGCAAGCTCATTCGACGATCAAGGTCTCGCATTCGCGCACGAATCCACTTGCACTGCTGTTCGAACAAGCCGGCGGCTCAGGTCTTGCGCAACCACCGTTCAACTCTTTAGATTAAGCAGGCAGTGCTGAATGAGTTGAATTTTATCAATCAGTTCCGTCACGAAAGGAATTTTCATGGACCGGCGAACGTTTCTCGGTGCTGCATCGGCCGCTTTTCTTGCGCAAGGGCTTCACACCAGCGCCTCTCTGGCTGCCGCTGCGCCAAGCTCATTGAAGCCCATGGCACTGGGCCTGCTCATTAACCCTTTCGGCGAACCTGAGAAGGTCTTCCGCCGTGTTCATGATCTCGGCTTTTCTAACTGCTTTCTATCTCTTGACGGATACATTAACGGTTTCAAGCCGGAATTGGCGACCCAGTTCCAAGCCCTGCTCACGCAATATGAGTTAACTGCCACCACGGTGGAGGTGGTTGGCCCCGGGCCACTCGAATGGAATTTTCTGCGCGGTCCTTCCACCATCGGCCTGGTTCCCCCGCAAACCCGCGCTGCCCGCATCGATGCCCTTCGCCAGGCATCTGACTTTGCCAAACTGCTCGGCATCCCGCAGGTGCAAACTCACTGCGGCTTTATTCCCGAAGATCCCGCCGACCCGCTTTATCCCGGAGCAGTTGAAGCCATACGCACGGTGGCCCAGCACTGCCAGGCCAATGGGCAATACTTTCTGATGGAGACCGGCCAGGAAACTCCAACCACGATGTCGCGCATGATCCGTGACGCGCGTATGCCGAACCTTGCCGTGGGATTGGACACGGCCAACCTCATCCTCTACGGCAAGGCCAATCCCGTCGATGCGGTAGACATCCTGGGACCGTTCGTGCGCAGCGTTCACGCCAAGGACGGACGCTGGCCCGTCAACCCCAGCAACCTTGGCGAGGAAGTACTCATCGGCACGGGGCTGGTTGACTTTCGGAAGGTTTTCACCAAGCTACACCATATTGGCTATACCGGCGCCATCACCATCGAGCGCGAGACCTCAGGCCCGCAGCAGATCGAGGATGTCCGCCAGGAGAAGCTCTATCTCGAGCGGGTGCTCCACGAAGTCCTGGCCTGATCGAAGCGGGCAGCCCCAGGTTGTTCCAATGACCGAACCACTACTCACAAGAACGCGAGGATCTATGAATCGTCGGGAGTTTCTGCACACCGGAACGGGAGCTGTTTCCGCCATGCTTCTGCTCAAGCCACGCACCGTATTCGGATACCAGGCCAACTCAGCCGTACGGCATGGCCTGCTCGGCTGCGGAAACCGGGGCACATCCGTAGCTACTTCATTCTCCCAAAATACTTCTGCCCAGGTTGTGGCGCTCGCCGATCTTTTTCCCGATCAGCTCGCCGCCAGCCGCGACCACTTTGACAAGGTCAATGCGGGCCTTGGCCGCCAGGCCATTGACAGCAAGCTTCTCTTTCACGGCCCCCACGCGTTTGAGCAGTTGGCCGCATCGCCCGACGTCGATCTGATTCAGATTTCCACGCCGCCCTTCTTCCACGTACAGCATCTTGAAGCCGCGGTCGCATCTGGCAAGCACGTCTACTGTGAGAAGCCGGTGGGAATCGACATCCACCAGGCCCACCAGGCGCTCGAAATTGCAAAGCGCGTGAAATCCACGCAGAGCGTCGATGTCGGGTTCCAGTGCCGCAATGCCCCGCCCCTCGCCGCCATCGCTGAGAAGATCAGGGCCGGGGCGCTGGGCAAGATCGCGTCCGTTTCCGGCAACTATTGGGCGCCCGCATCGACTGAGAAGACGCACCCCGGCGCCGGCCCCGAGGAGTATCGCCTGCGCAACTGGCTCTGGGATCGAGCCCTCTCCGGAGACATCCTGGTCGAGCAGAACATCCACATCATCGACCTTTGCAACTGGCTCCTTGGCGCTCATCCGCAGAAGGCTCACGCCACCGGTGGGCGCAACATCCTCACCCACTTCGGCGACTGCTGGGACAACTACCAGGTCGACTTCACCTATCCGGGCGACGTTCACTTCTCATTTGCATCCACCCAGTTCGGAGACTTTGGCGTCTTCGATGCCGGTTTGGTGTTATTCGGAGCTGACGGCATGGCAACGGTTCCCTACTCTGGTCCAGTCCACATCAAGGGTACGCAGGCGTGGGAGTGGCAGGAATCGACGGTCACCGCTCCCGGCTCTGGAACGTTCGCGGCCAATGGCGCTTTCTCTGACAATCTGGCTTTTGCCGACCGCGACAAGGAGCGCACGTTTGTCGACAGCATCACTTCCGGCCCTACGCACAACCAGATTGCCGCCGGTGTCGAAACCGCGCTGAGTTGCATGCTTGGCCGCATGGCTGGCTACCAGAAGCGCGAGGTCACTTGGGAAGATCTCCTTGCCCACGGCGAATCCTATCAGCTCGGGTTCAAGCTGGATCAGTTCGCCTGAGAAAGACGCGCTCCTTAATCTGCCCGGCGAATCCTCATTCGCCGGGCATTCTATTCTGGCTGCCGCTCAGCTGAGCTGCAGCGTGACCGCCTCGCCCCTGGGCAGGCGATAAGAGCGGCATCCGGGCGGCGCCGGTTCGTGGCCTGCCGGCAGGGGCACTTTTTCCCGCGCTTCCAGAATCAACTCAGCCTCGATTTCCGCCGGTACTTCCAATTTCAGCTCGCGGCCCGCTCCCGCTTGGTTCACCGCAAAATGAATCGTGCCGCGCACCGTGTGGGCCTGGCAGGCAATCTGTTTCAGATCGCCCGGCTGCGGCGCAATTACGCAGGTCGCATACCCAGGGCTCGTCGGGCGAAGTCCCATAATGCCGTGATAAAGCAGGATAAGTGGTGCCACCGCGCAATGGCTCCATTGCGACCCCGAGTCGTAGCGTGGAGCCCAGTCCTCCGCCAGGGTATTGTTTTCTTCCACTGACGGCATTGTCCACCGGGAGCGTAGATCGTCGATCACCACCTGCATGGCCCGCGCCTTGGCCAGCGCCCAGTACCGCCAGACAGCATTCGCGGGATAAGAGAGGCCCATCTCTGGTGGACAGGTTGTCAGCATGTTAAGAGCCGCCGCCGTCGAGCCTCCTGGGCACTGATCAAACAGAATCGCGGTGGCCAGTGAACGATCGCAGGTGCGGATGCGTCCTTCTTCCCTGCTCCATGGAAGATTGGCAACAAAAATCCGCCTGTCGGAATCCCAAAAGCGCTTCACCGCCGCTGCTTCGAGTTCGTGGCCGAAAGCTCCCAGCTTCCGCGACGCCTCTTCGTCGCCGAAAGCGTGGGCCAACGGTGCCAGCGCATGTTGGAAGGCAGCCGCGGCATAGAGATTGAAGGCGCACTGTTTATGACGTTGTTCGGCGTAGGCGTTATGGTCCATCCAGACGGCAGGGATGCCGAGATTCTCAACCTTGAGCAAGCCGTCCTCGTCGCGGATGGTCTCGAAATAGCCGGCCATGGCCGCAAAGCGCGGATAGGCCTCCTTCAACATCTCAAGCCTGCCGGTGTAGAGATAGTAGGAATAACAGTCGAATGTGAAACCCAGGTTGTGATCGAGAAGCGGTCCCCATCTCGTCATGGAGAGGTTGCGCTGGGCTACGCGCCATACCCGATCGAATGCGGGCCAGCAATCTAAAAAGTAACCATCTGCTGTCAGGCCCTGGCTAAAGGTGTTCACAAATCGCCCCGGCAGCCTGTTCTCGTTGAACGCGTGGTAGAGGGCGTGAAGCTGGTGGCCGCCGTCGCCGCTGTATTGCTGGCGCTCGCGGGCCATTCCGTCTACCACTGTGTCTTGCGCTGAGTTATTCAACGTATTCACACTCGCGGCCAGCAGCTTATTAAGATGCGTGTCGGAACAGCTGATAGATGGCTGTGCCGGCCATGGAAAACAACGGCGGCGCACTGAGATATCCCGCAGAGTTACTGGCCGGCTATTTTTGCGGATGACGAACTGAATCCAGCGATAACTCTCAAAGTCGAATGTCTCAAACCGGTTTTCCCCCTCCCGGCAAATGAATCGGCTCCAGGAATTGAAGTGCGTATTGAGCAGAAAGCAGCTTCGCGGCTGATGCGCTTCGTGCACCAGAATTTCCACCACCGTTCCTGCCGGCGCATCGATCGTGAAGCAGGGCCAGCCAACCACCTGCTCGTCGCGCGCAAAGGTGAGCACGGGGGTCTTATCGGAGTGTGCTTCCACCTGCCAAGCTCCCTCGGACACTTCGCGCGTCACTGTAGCCCACTCGCCGCTGAAAGCGTCCGTAGGCACGCACTCGAAGTACTCCTCCGGAGAGCAATGCCAGGTGAGCAACGAACTTTCCTTGAGGCGGAAGCCTCCGAGCATCGTCTCCTTCATCATCGGTACGCTGCGCGCCCTCAATGAGCTCAGTTTTGGATCGCCTTCGCTGTCCATCATCGTGGCTGAACTGCTGCAGATCGCAGGCTTGTCGCCACGTTCGCTATAGACGGCCGCGGCGTGCCAGCCTTCGCCGGATCTGAAATCGGGCTCATCCCAGCCGTAGGGATAAAGCCGCGCGTCGAACTCTTCTTGAAAAGCGCGCAGGTACCAGCGCTTGTGGTGACCGGCGGGCCAGCTTCGCGCCTGGTGTGTCTGCCAATGCTCATCTGAGACCACCTGTTCCCGGCGTCCGTCAGGCCATGCGAGATTGAGCTTAAATAAGAATCCGGGATTGCCCATCACCCATGTGCCATCGCCTTCGCCGTAGAAGAGCACGCTGGCGCCAATCACATTCTTTCCTTTGCGCAGATATGCGGTCAGGTCCAGTGGATCGGCTTCGGCCCAGCGCGGATCGCAAGGCGCCGGGCCCCATTGCACTCGTACTCCATTCACGGTGAGCTTGTAGCGGCTGTCGGCCAGCACGCGCCCGGTCGCCACGCTTGGAAGCGTATCGAGAGTGATTTCGCGGCGCAGCAGGACCACCGTACTCGGCAGGCAGCGGCCCATCGGGTACCAGATCCACCGTGCAGGAGTCAGGTCGATCGGCGTCAGCGGTGAGTCTGCAGCCGGGGGCAGGTGTGACAAAGGCAAAGGCGCAACCTGCGCACTGGATGAGGCTGGCGTGGATGCATCCAGCAATGAAGGAACAGCCCACAACGCTGCGGTGTTTTGAATAAAATGGCGCCGATTCATGCGCCAAGTTTACGCTCTCGGATCGAAGTGGTTCCAACTCCGGGTCCAGCCGTCGCCGGGCGGCTCCTCTCACCCCTCAAAACCTCCCGCGAAATTTGACGCTGTGGTCCCGCCCTCGGCGCACCGCCCAGGCCACCCCCGGTGGTCTATCATTGGGGCCGGAAACAATTCACCATTGAAAATTGAAAGTGAGTGGCGATGAGAATTGCGGGTTGGGGAACGATGGGATTTCACGGACTATGCAAAGGCATGATCAAGAATGGGGCGCTTTGGCTGGCTTTCGCGTTGGTCGTAGCGATCCCGACGTTGGCACAATCCGGCGACCCTGCGCTCAAGCAGGAAACACCTTCGATAAGGGTCACATTCGACGCCCATCAGCCGGGCTTGGCTGCACTCAGCATTGACGCCCTCAAGCAGGACACCTTCCGCCCCAGCCCCATTGTGGACCCAGGCGCCGAGCCGGTTCAGTACACGGTAAACGTGCGCAACGGCTGGGTCCAGTACGCCCTCAGTTCTGATCCCAAACACGCGGTTTGGGAGATGCGCTGCGAGGGCGACACACTTCGCCTCCGCAGCCTGTTCAACGCCCATGCGGCCCCTCACGATCTGACTTGGAAATTCAATCCGGATGTGACGCACACGACGCTGCTAGGGCATGTCACAAAGGATGGCGATATCGCCTTGCCTGCTGTTCTGCACCTGCCGGGCATGGGATCACTGCGCATTTACGCCAAGGGAACTGACGTTCCAGTGCTCCATTACGACGCGCGCCGCGCCCCCACTGCCTTTGTCAAAGTTGTATTTCCCGCGGCTACGGCGGAGCACAAAACGGTTGAATACACCCTTGAGACCGCCGCAATCTACCCTGCCATTCCCGGCATGGCGCCGGACGACCACAGGTTCGATGGCTTCCGACGCGATTTTCTCGATATCTTTCAGCAACAGGCTGAGCTGCATGTGTTGGCGAACCACGCCGCCAGCGATGCGTGCGCCTTCACAGTGTATGAATATGCTGACATGGCGCGGCACACGCCTGAACTGGTCCAGGGCCTGACCGCGCTCGATCTCATCCGCGAAACCCTCGATCGCTATCTTGGCGGGTTCCTCGCCTACGGCATTCCCGGTTACAAGGGCTTCGACGATCCAAACGACCCCGGCACTGGTCACCCCTATGTCTTCAGCGACACCTATCCGTCATTGCTGATCTCTGCCTACGACTATGCGGATGGCAGCAACGACGACCGCTGGCTTCGTCAGAACTACAAAGGCCTGCGCAAATGGGCCGATGCTATGTCGGCTCCTAATTCGGATGGAAGCCCGCTGCTGGAAATCCCGATCACCGGCAACTCCGGTAGCTGGTCACCCAACGCCGTTTTGGCGATGGCGTCGCAGTGGTGGGACGATGTGGGTTTCGGCCATCAGGATGCTTATGCCAACGCGCTGGGCTATCGGGCACTGCGCGGAATGGCTGCGCTGGCGGACCGCGTTGGAGAGACCAGCGACGCTGCCAGGTATCGCATGCGCGCCCAGCAGATTCGTGACGCTTACGCAGCCGCGTTCCTCGATCCAGACGCGGGAGTGCTCGCCGGCTGGAGAAGCAGCGACGGCCAACTGCACAATTACTACTTCCCCTACATCAATGGCATCGCGGTGCGCTACGGCCTAATCGAAGGCGATCAGGCGAGGCAGGTGATGGATCGCATCATGGCAAAGATGGATAGTGTCGGCTTCCATAACTTCGCGCTTGGACTTCCCGGCAATCTGATTCCTATCCGGCGCGTCGACTATATCGAACCCAGTCCGCGTTTTGGCGGCCCCAAGCTCGACGATGGCAGTGATGGCTTCCAGGTGTATGAGAATGGCGGCGCCACTGCTTGCTTTTCCTACTTCACCACGGCAGCTCTCTACCAGTTGGGCGAAAAGGAACAAGCCGACAAGATCCTGATGCCCATGCTCGATGCCTTTGCCAAACAAGGGTTCTCGGGCCGCGCGGCCAACGGCCTCACCTACGACTGGAAGGACTGGAACGGTGCTCCGCACGGGTATGAAGGATTCCTGGTGGACAACTACTATGCGCTGCTGGCAGTGCTCGACCGGGAGAACGCGATGGAGAAGATGCCCTGAAGGACAACCTGAATCCCGGTCTACTCGCGAATTGAGCAGGAGAATAGTCCCGGAACAAATTAGCCGTATGCCAATGAGGAGAACCATGAACCGCTCTGGTGAGCTCTCGCCCGCAAGGAAGATGCGCCGCACTCTTTTAAAGCTGCCGTTGTATGGATGGCTGTCGAACCTGTGCTCCGCAAGCGCGCTCGCCAAAGCGTTCACCACAGCTCCCATGGCTCCAGACGGTGCACTCGCGTCCAATGATCGCAGTCGAATCCAAAGCCTGAACGGAACCTGGAGCCTCACCTACGGGCCTTGCCCGGATTGCCGGCACGAGGCGCCAGTTACGTCTCCTCCGCCGGACTGGCCCACCATTCCCGCTGCGGTGCCGGGCAATGTTGAGTTGGACATGGTTGCCGCCGGTCGCCTGGAGCCGCTGGAGAAAGGCAGCCGGGTCTATCAGGCGCTACCGCTGGAGTCGTATCAGTGGTGGTATCGGCGCACATTTCAGGCCGGCCATGGCGAACCCGGTGAGAGAGCGGAGCTGGTCTTTGGCGGCCTCGACTGCATAGCTACCGTTTGGTTAAACGGCAAACTGGTCGGGCGGTCCGCGAATATGCTCATTCCCCACCGCTTCGATGTGACCGCGCAGTTGTTGCCGGACCAATCCAATCAAATTATGGTCCGCATCGATCCCGCCGTGCCCGCAGGACTCGCTGCTCCTCGCACCGGTTGGGAACACGCCGGCCCCGGTCATTGGGAGTCTCTCAGCGTCCGCAAGGCCCCGCACATGTACGGGTGGGACATCATGCCTCGCATTGTGAGCGCCGGCCTGTGGCGTGATGTTTACGTGGAATGGATGCGTCCGGTCCGTCTCTCCAGCGTCTACTGGTTCACCCGCGCTACAGATGTGAAGCCGGCCAAGGCCACTGTTTCTGTAGCTTGGGAAATCGAGGGCGGCCTGGGCCAAGGTGATTACAAACTTGAAGTCGCCTTGCGTCGCAATGGAGAGACCGCATTTCATTGGGAAGCTCCGGTAGGAACATCAAAAGCGCAGCGGGATATTGTGCTCGATCATGTCGCGCTTTGGTGGCCTCGCGGATATGGCGAACAGCCTCTGTATGAAGCCACCGTGACCCTGCTGAATCATGAGGGGACCGTTGTCGACCGAAACGTAACCCGGTTCGGCGTCCGGACCATCGAGCTCGATCGAACCGACATTCTCACCGAAGACGGAAAAGGTAAGTTCGGCTTCGTGGTCAACGGAGTCCCCATCTTCGTCAAAGGCACCGATTACAGTTGCCTCGATGCCCTGCACAGCCGTGATGCCGGGCACCTCGACCGCGTCTTCCCGCTGCTCGTGGAACTGAACTGCAACATGGCTCGCTGCTGGGGCGGCAACGTATACCCGGAGGACCGCTTCTTCGACTTATGTGACGAGGCGGGCATCTTGGTGTGGCAGGACTTCGCGATGGCCTGCGCCGTATACCCCCGCGATAAGGCATTCCTCGACGCCATTCACGAGGAAGCAAGAGCTGTCGTTCCCCGGCTGCGCAATCATCCTTCCCTCGCCCTCTGGTCCGGCAACAACGAATGCGATGATGCCTTCGAATGGAACCGAGAAGAGGGAAAGCCGTCGGTCGATCCCAACCTCGACCTCAGCACCCGCGAAGTAATTCCTGCTGTCCTGAAGGATCTGGATCCACATCGCGCCTACCTGCCCAGTTCGCCGTATCACAGCCCTGCCGTCTTTGCAGCGGGGAACAAAACGGATTCCATGCCCGAGGTTCACCTTTGGGGCCCTCGCGGATACTTCAAAGCCCCTTTCTACACCGCATCGCCGGCCCGCTTCGCCAGTGAGATCGGATATCACGGCTGCCCTTCCCGCGCATCGCTTGAGCGGATGATGGATCCTGAGTTTGTCGAACCCTGGGTAAAGGGCCATCAGTGGAACGATCAGTGGCTTACCAAATCCGTGCGTTTTAGCCCCGAAGATAAGAGCACCGTGGGAAGAAACGACCTCATGATCAATCAGGTCAAGGCGTTTTTCGGTACTGTTCCCGACAATCTGGACGAGTTCATTCTGGCCTCGCAGATCACCCAGGCCGAGGCTCTTAAGTTCTTCGTCGAGCTCTTCCGCCAGCAGAAGGGCCTCAAGCAGGGCATCCTGTGGTGGAACATACGCGATGGATGGCCGATTGTCTCCGATGCCGTGGTGGATTACTACAACACCCGTAAGCTGGCCTTCTATTACCTGCAGCGCGTGCAGCGGGACGTGCAGGCGATCTGCTGCGAGGCAGATCAGGGACAGCATTCAATCGTGGTAGTCAATGACACCCTGCGCCCGGCCCAGGGCCACCTGGAAGTATCCCGGGTATCAGACGCGGCCAAACTCCTTGAGATTTCGTTTGCGGTCGACCCCAATGCCAAGGCAACCGCAGGCGCTCTGCCTCATCCAGCGCAGACTGAAATGTGGCGATTGCAATGGAGGATCGAAGGCGCCGGCGCCTATACCAATCACTACCTGGCGACCTCAACCATCGTCGACTTCGCGCAATACAAGATCTGGATGGATCTCGCGAATCTACGTCCAGCGTGACGTTCGCGTAGCTACGCCACGTCTCCGCCCTTCCCGATGTCCATTGAAGGCGAAATCGGGTTGCTCTCGTCGATGTACTCCGCGATCACCTGGTCGAGCAGCCCCTTGGCTTCAAGAATGAACTCGACCGCATCGCGCCCCGCGCCATAGCCGCCAGCGTTCGGCGTGACGTAATGCGCTTCCGCCTTCACCTGTGCGCGCGCATTGGCCACGGCCACCGCAAACCCGCACTCGCGCATCACCGGCAAGTCGATCACGTCGTCGCCTACATACGCAATCTCGTCCAGTGTCACGCCTTCCCGGGCGATGATCTCGCGTACCGCCTTCATCTTGAAGGCCTGGCCCATATAAACAAATTCGAGCTTCAGGTCCCGAGCGCGCTGGGCTACGGTCTCGCTGATGCGCTTGGTAATCACTCCGCACTTCATGCCGCCCAGCCGCGCCAGCGAGATTGCCGTACCATCGTGCGCGCTGTACCCTTTGGCTTCCGTCATGGTGGAAGATTGCACGCCGAAGCCGATGTGCCCATCCCGCTGCAACTCCGTCAGACGGGCCTCCTTCTCACTATCCCCGGCCGCATGCCCCTGCGCGGGAACCAGCCAGATGGTGCCGTCGGTTAGAACTCCATCGACGTCGAAAAGGATGATCTTGATGCGGCGGGCGCGATCCTGTGCAGTCAGTGTCATGCTTCGATTTTACCTGCGGCGCGGGGCAGATAAATCCGCGAGAATAAAGAGATGGATGAGAACCCGCGAAGCGCTGAACCCAAAATCCCACCCTCTCTCGAATCCGAGGATTACTACTTCGAGGGGCCAAATCTGGTCTTCACCGCGGCGTATCTCCTGAAGCGTGGAACCTGCTGCGGCTCGGGATGCCGTCACTGTCCCTATCGCGAATCGGAATCGAACTGGAATCCTCGCGTCTGAGCTGGCTCGTCCTGAATATCGTGGCTCTTGGGCGGGCTCGTCAGCGGAGGGATGCGCATATTCGCCGGCTGTTCCAGAATGAACAGGACCATGCGCCCAATCTCCTCCGGCTCCAGCGACTCGGTAATCCCCACCAGCTTTTCCGATGGTGCCTCCCAGCGCACATTCAGGCCAGTTCTCACCAGGCCGGGCTGAATGCACGAAACCTTGACATCGGTGTCGTTCAATTCTATGCTCAGGCCCTCCGAGAACACTTCGATGGCCCGCTGGGTCGCGCCGTAGACTGTGGGACGCGCGCTTTTGCCCACCCCGCTGGAGATATTGATCAGGTGACCTTGTTCTTCCTGTACAAAATGTTGCAGAAAGACGTAGGCGATTCGAAAAGCCCCCTCGACATTTACGCGTACCATGTTGCAGACGCGCTTAATATCGATCGTCTCGATGAGCCCTGCCTCAAGCAGTGCGCCGTTGTTCAGGCACACATCGCAGCGGCCAAACCTGTCAAGGGCTGCCATTAACAGGGTCTCGGGTATCGACTCATTTTGTAGTTCTCCGGCCACGACCGTGCACGGTCCTTCAAGCTGCGATGCCAGGGCGCTAAGCTTCTCCATCGAGGGTGCGCTGAGAATCAGGGAGTATCCCGCTGCGGAAAGCGCCTTCGCCACTCCCGTGCCGATTCCCCCCGTAGCCCCCGTGATCACAGCAACCTTGCCGTCGCCGTCCATGCTCATACAATTCCTCGTTGCCTCAGAATACCTGCAACCGCTGAAGACTGCCGGAAAAGGCAACTCCAGGGTCATTTCCACAGTATTCAAACCCAACTGCTTCGATATATGATGCCGTACTGGCCCAGGGGCGTGCGCAGAATCTCATTCCCGCCAAGGCGATAATAACCGGCTTCATTTCAATCCGACGAGCAGAAGCTTTCGCGCGTTCTGCTGCGTCCGGCATCCAATCATCGAACGAACAGCTCAAGGAGTTTGAAATGCATCTGCTGTGGTGGATTCTCGTTGGTCTGGTGGCCGGTTGGCTCACTGGAAAAATCATGAAGGGTGGCGGCTACGGATTCTGGGTCGACATCATTCTGGGAATCGTAGGCGCGGTGGTAGGCGGTTTCATCGCTCGCCATCTCGGGATGTCGCCTTCGGGTGGAACGCTCTACACCCTCCTGATCGCCGTTTGCGGAGCGATCCTGGTCGTGTTTGTCTTCCGCCTGATTACGGGCCGCCGAGCGTGACCTGAGCCATACGCATCCGGACTCCGCTGAAGGCACTAGCGATAACCCGGAGAAAGATCGGCGCCCAATCGAAGCTTACTGCGAGCCCGCGGAGCCGGGAGGCGGCACGGCCGCGGGCGCGAGCGCAGCCTCGCGCACCAGCACCGCGAAACGCGGAAACGCAAAGCTTCCGTCCGCATCGTCGATCACGTTCAACTGGCACACATACGGTCCGGGTTTCAAATCGCTGAGAGGCACATCGAGTTCCACGGCCACTGCGTCACGGCCTTCCACGTTGATGGTCTTTGCCTGCACCAGCGGCGATTCATACACCTTCACCGACCCCTGGATCAGCTCCAGACTGCTGAGCAGGTCAATACCCGGCTTGGCTCCTTTGGGCTGGCCCTCGGCAGCTTTCTCGCGCGCCGGATTGTAAACCTCGTAGAGCAGATACAGGTGCTGATCCTGGCGAAAGACATGGCTGATGTTGGGCACGTATTCCTGGCCCCCGCGTACCAGCGGGCTCTGCTGCTTGCTGGGCCGCCGCAGCGAAGACAACACGATGGAACTCATCCGCAGCGGCAGCTTCTTCATCTCTGGCAGCGTGATATCGGCCTCGAACGAGCCCATGCGTCCGGTCTGGTTTTCGCGCACCACAAACTTCAGGTGATACTTGCCCGGCGGCAGGTTAAAGCTGGTAGTGTATTCAATGTTTTTCTGTCGTGCCTGCAACGTCGGGTCGAGATTCAGCTTTACCGTCTCGCGCGCGTTGCCGATGTGCCGTTTCGCCTCGTCAATCACCTCGCCAATCACATCCAGCGTCGCTTTGTCCTTGTCGCCGCCCTTCACAAACGGAATCTGCGAGCCCGGCACGATAAGTGACACGGGCACATAGAAGCGGTTCTCATCCAGGCGGAAGTACATGGCGTCAAGGTAGACAGCCATATCGGTGGCGGGAAGATCGCTGGCGAGTTGCTCGTCCAATTCGCGCTCGCGGTCTTCGCGGCCGGAGTGCTTGAAGTCGGCGGGTGCATAGTAGCCCGGACGATATTCGAGCTTTACGCCAGGCCTGTTCACCTTGATGGTCAGCTTGCGAAACTTGCCGTCGCGCAATGGATTCGATGAGTGAAACCCGATGGCGTAATAGGCTGAAGTGTCGCGTTCAACCTGCGCAAAGGCTGGCGCAAAGTCGTTGGAGTCGAAGAACGCCTTGCCACCGGTATCGGAACTGAGTGTGGCCATTACCTCCTGCGTGGCAAAGTTCGCGTTCATATTGTTCATCAACGCGCCGCCGTTGTAGGCTCCCGTTCCGCGCAAGCTGCCTGTCGATGCGTCCCCCAGGGGCGTAACAGCCTGCAACCCGCGGGTATCCACGCTGTAAATGGCAAGATTGGCGCGTACCGCCGCGTTGATGGCGGCTCGCAGCGACGCCTGGTTCTCGATGCCGTCCCGCGGAATGCCTCCAGAGAAATACAGCAGCGACTTCTTCTCTGTGATCTTTTCCAGTGATTTTGAGACGGCCCGCAGCGCAAACAACTCGCGGTCCGTATTGATGTCGTTGTACTCACTCTCGTCCGGCGTATAGCCGGTAGCGTCTTCCACTTGGTTCGAGTTGGCATTTGCGCCCTGGGCAAAACCCTGGCCCTCGGTGCCGTTGTAGATGCCTACTTCGTTCACCAGCGCATTCTTGTCGGCAGTAAAGTCCTGGTCCACGGCGAGCGTATCGCCCAGCGAAACCAGCGCGACCAGGTCCGCCGGCTGCATCTTGGTGCGTAGAAAATCCCGCGCAGCATCCACACTGCGGTCCAGATCCTCGGGCTGCATCGAGGTCAGATCAAAAAACATCACGATCAGCCGGTGGTTGCGCAGATCCTCAGGTTTGGCCACGACCACAGCTTTGTTTGCATTGCTTGCGCCCGCAGCCAGCCCGCTTACCGTGGCCTCATTCAGCGGCGTCGCCATGTCCACACTTTGGAAGTCGAACGCGGCAACCTGCTGCTGTTTGCCATTTTCGTAGACGCTAAAGTCGCTCTGCTTGAGGCCGCGCACCAGTTCGCCCGTCTTTGCGTCGCGCACCACTACGTTGGTCAGGACCAGCTCGGCATTTACCTTCATCACAAAGCTGCCCTGCTGTGCCGGCTGGGTCTGAGCATTCGCTGCCTGACCGGGGTTTGGCGCCTGCACCGGTTGAGCGCTCGGCATCGCCAGCGCCAGCGCCGCTCCCACCGCCACCAGTCTTTGCCTGAACCTCATCCCCATCCCCACCAATCCTCTGACTTAGTAACTACGGTATAACTCCGCTAACTCACTGAACCTTCTGGGTCTCTAGCTGCGGGTGCCCCAGGTCTCGTTTTTGAGACCTGGGAATCCACCAAACCTAGAACCTGAACCTCGCAGTAAATTGAAATGTCCGCATTGCCGCCGCAGAAATCACTTGACCCGCGGTAGGTGAAGTCAAGTTCGTGTCCACGCTGGAGTACTGCACCGTGTTAAAGACATTGTTCGCCGTGGCGCGGATTTCCATGCTCCTCGTCTCGCCCAATTGCATGGTTTTCGAAAGCGCCATGTTGTTCTGGATGGTCCCCGGTCCGGTAATCGAGTTACGTGAAACGTTGCCAAAGGCATTGCCAAAGCTATCGGGCGCAGGCTGCTGAAAGGCTCCGGGATTGAACCACTGCTTCTGCGAACCGCCTCCGTCCGTGGGCGAAATACCCGCCACATGATCGGGACGCAATGTGCCCGCCGTGCCGTGGGCCACGTCCGACACCGCGTTCAGATAGCCTGGCGTAAGCGGCGTGCCGGTGGCGAATGTAAAGCTGCCGGAAACTGAAAATCCCTCAAGGAAATGCGCGGCTGTGCCAGTGGTGAACCATCTCTTGTCCTGGCCAAATGGCAGTTCGTAGAGATATGTGCCGCTGACCTTGTGCCGCTGGTCAAAGCTCGAATTCCCTTCCTCGGCCAGGATATTCTGCCAGTTTTGTGCCACCACTGTTGACGTTCCACCCACCGATCCGGCATCGTCGATGGAGTGCGCGTATTGGTAGTTGGCGCCCAGCGCAATGCCATTGCTGAGCCGCTTGTTCACCCGCAGAGTTCCCGCGTTGAATCGCGAAAACGCTCCTGATTCTTCGTAATTGAAGGGCAAATTGGCGGGGTTCGTATTGGGACTGCTCTCCGCGCGGCGCGGTGCAATGGTGACGTCGAGGTTTTGCCCCTTCGAGCCGTTATAGCCCGCGTTCAATACGATGCCCCAGCGCAGCGTCTTCTGCACATCCGCGTTCCACGCCTGCACATAAGGCAGACGATAATGCGGGTCGAGGGCATAGTTACCCAGGACAGCCGGTGCGGGAAACCCATTGGCCAGCGAGAGACAATCGGCCACCACAGAAGGGCATTCATTCGTCGCTTCGTTGGTTTGCTCGTTGGCGAAGGGCGGCTGGTGCGCCATGGTAGTCGCAAAGGTGGAGTACTGGCTGTTGGTGAAGTTCATGCCGTAGCCTGCACGGACCACGGTCTGCCGGGGCAGACGCCAGGCCAATCCTAGCCGCGGCGCAAAGCCAACGCGGAACGGATAGACGAGCGAGTCGGGCAACCGCCCGTTAGAAGGGCCAACGCCGCCGGATTCCACCTCCGCCAAATCGGTAAAACCCGCTCCAGGGTTGGTGTCCAGCGTCGCCAGATGCCCGTACTTCTCCGTGTACGGCGCAAAGAATTCATAGCGGATGCCATAAAGCACCGTCAATTGCGGCAGCATCCGCCAGTCGTCCTGGGCGTAGACATCAAACACGTTGTCGCGCAGATAGCTCTTGTCCACCGCCGAATCGATCGAGGTCTCTTGTGGTTCTCCCAGCAGAAAATCTGCGAACGAAAAGCCGGTGTAGTTACCGGTGAAATAGAAGGTCCCCGTCGCGTTCGAGCCTCCCAGCAAATCGCGGTGAACCCGTCGATAATCACCGCCGAAGCGCAGGTTGTGCTTTCCGTGAATCCAGCTGAGCGTCTCTGAAAGCGAGATGGTTTGCGCCAGCGAAAGGCTTGGTTGCTGCTGGCTCAAACCGGCGAAGTTGCTCAGGGTCACGTTGGGCACGCCGTAGTTGATCGCGCTTGGATTGAGCGGCTTGCTGTCTGGACCCAGAATGCCGAGTTGCGTGGCAATGTCTGTCCCGTTGGTGAAAAAGTTGGTCGTTTGGCCATCAGCGCGATTCCACGAGACGTTGAAGATGTTCGTCACTTTGTGATAGCCCAACGTGTAGCCAGCCTGCACGGAATTCGAACCGGAGGAACTCTTGCCTCCCAACTCCGGAAACATGTTTACGAGGTCTGAGGCGGAGTGGCTCCAGTTGTAATTGAAGTTGATGCTCTGCCGCAGCCCCTGTGTTTGCTGCGCTCTGCGTGCGCCACTCCCGCTGCCCCCTCGTCCGCCCATCCCAAATGGTGTTGCGTTCGCGCCCAGGCCGCGCATGTAGCGTACCCCGGCCTGTGTCGCATTCGATTGCGCGGTCGACAGCAGATGATAGTTCTCCGTAATACCCGGCAGATTCGGTTCAGGATAGTACTTGAGCAGCGCTGCAGCCTCGGGCACCGGGGTAATCGGCGCAGCTAGTCCCGGAACATTGCCTTCCCGCTCCGCGTCGGTGGGCACGGTCCCGTACTCGTCCAGTGGATTCGAACCGCGCGTGCCAGAGAGCGTCAGGAACATGGTGTCTTTGCCGCTGGGTTTGGTCAGCCCCGGCAAATACGGCGCGCTCATAAACGTTAGACCGAAGCGATTTGAACCTGAAGCCGGTTGCTCCTGCGATTGACCGCGCAGGCCGAACGGCTCCGCGTTGAGAGCGGAGTTGCTGCCGATCCAGAAGATTGCGCCATGCGGCTGCCCGGGATTGAAACCGCGGAAATTGCCCCGGCCACCGCCCATCCGTCCGCCGCCTCCGCCAAACCCTCCGGGCCCGCCAAAACCGCCTCCACCTCCGCCAAAGCCATCACCGCCAAAGCCGCCCCCTCCAAACAGGCCGGCCTGACCGTTTTGTCCGCCGTTCTGTCCGCCAATCTGTGCGCGCGCCGTCTCGATCGCATCCCGCAGACGATCCATGTCCACTCCGGCCAACGGGCTTACCGCCCCTGCCTGTCCGCTGATCGCTACCGAATCCCCGCTGAAGTCGGCATTTCCCGCGGCGGACGGCAGCGACGCTCCACTGGCGCCCGCCGCGCCGTTCTGGGCATCTGTATCGGCGCCCAATGCGCTCATCAGACTCAGGCTTTGTGCACCGCTCCCCGTCAGTTGCCGGATTGCCTGTGTAACCTGTGCTGCCTGTGCGCTCTGTTGTTGCTCCTGCTGCGCTGCCCGCGAGGCCAGCATCAGCTCAAAATTCACCGTCTGGTCGTGGCTCGCGGCGTTCAGCAACGCCTCCTGCGCGCCAGCGGCGAAAGCTGCAAATTGGGTGCGAACCACATACCGGCCGTTCTGCAGAATGTTCATCGACCAGGCGCCGGTAACATCGCTGGTGGTGGAGTAGCGCTTGCCGGTCAGGGTGTTCTGGGCCGTCACCGTTACTCCCGGCAAAGGAATGCTGCCGCTCTTCACCACGCCATGCAGCCGTCCACCCGTCTGTACTTTCGCCGCCTGGTCCTGCAAACCATCCGGTGCGGCACTGCTTCCCACCACCGGCCCTGGCGCCTGCACGGGCGGGGTCTGGGCCGGCGCTGCAAGGCTGGCAGCCACAAGAATCCCCGCCGCAACTGCCCAGCCAACGCCTGTCCGCCCCATGCACACTCCCTCGCATCGCGAGTCCTTACTCACTCAGACGCTCCCCAACCGGCGAAGGTTTACGGACCCGTATGGGCACAATCCCGTCGTAAACTCAGGCATGGGCGCATGCGAGGCCGCTCTTCGGCCATTCCGCCTGGAAGAAATCGGGTCAACTGCTTCTGAATCCACGCTCAGGCAGGCCCGGGAGTTGCTACTCGAATATGGACGCTTTGTCATTGCGCAACCCGGCGCCGCGCGGTTCTGCTTCGGCGCTCTCGAACAAGAAGCTGCCCGGTTGCCGCACAGCTTCCTCGAGCAGGGCGGCGGTTGCCTGATGGCCACTGCAAACAACACGCCCGCGGGATTTATAGCCTGGCGCAGTCTATCCGCCACTGTCTTCCTCGACGCATGGGAACTCAAACGTCTCTGGGTGCGCCCCGCCGGTCGAGGTCTCGGGCTGGGCCGCGCCCTCGCCGAGGCCGTACTCCACCGCGCGACAGCCGCCCAACGCAAAGCGGTCTTCCTTGATACTGCCCCCGCCTCAATGGCCGCCGCGCATCGCATTTATTTGCAGTTGGGCTTTGTACCTTGTGCCCCTTACAATGACAACCCCGTGCAAGGGCTCGCCTATCTCATGAAGGCTCTGTAATATTGGCCGCCTCGGGCCCGCCCTGTTGCTCCTTCGCGTTCACCTGTGACAATTCCTCTTGCAATCCCGCGTGGTGCATGTTAACTCTTGAGCCAATAACTCTCTTGTAGCTACCGTGGAAGTAACCCCGGTCGGCGGCAGACAGGACCTCTCCCATGATGAAAATCGGCACTACCATCCGTGCGTACCGGCTGCAAAAGGGGCTTTCTCAAGGGGATATCGAAAAGAAAACCGGCCTGCTGCGCTGCTACCTTTCGCGCGTTGAGAACGGTCACACCATCCCCTCGCTGGACACACTGTCGAAAATTGCCCTCGCGCTCGACCTGCCCATCGCCCAGTTCTTTGCCGGCGACGCTTTAGGGCGCCAGTTGAACACGCAAAAACTCTCCGATGACGAGCTGCGCTTTCTCACCCAGATTCGCCGCTACTCCACCAACCTGAACGACAGCGACCGCAAGCTGTTGCTGGCCATGGTGAAGAAATTCGCCGCCACCGCCAAGCGATAATCAGGCAGCGGCAGATGGTTACAAACCTGCTCTAAACGTCATTGCCCAGGTGGAAGATCGGCTCCAAACCGTGCCCGCCGGCCAACAGTGCCTGCTCTTCATGCGCCTCAAGCGGCTTGTAGTTCTGCGCCACATCCATAGCCAGGCGGAAGTACCGCTCGTCGCCCGGCGGCATGGCTGCCGTGATGGGATGCCCCAGGGTCCAGCGCAGGCCCAGCGATGCCTCGTCGGGAAAAGACGCCGGCTGATACCAGCACTTGGGCTGAGGATGATTCTCCTTCTGGTCCGCTGCCCAGACCGTCTTGGCCATGCCCTTCAGAGCCAGGATGCCCATCTTCTTTTCCTGCGCGCGCTGCAGAATCTGCGGCCCAAACCCGGCCTGCGAGAAGAGCAACCAGTTGAGCGGAAAAAGAATGGTGTCGAAGTCATAGCGATCCATGGCCGCCAGCGCAGTCTCTGCCGAGTGGACTGAGAAGCCTATAAAGCGAATCTTGCCTTCCTTTTTTGCGGCTTCCATGGTCTCCATTGCGCCGCCGGGTCCCAGCACAGTGTCCAGTTCGGTCATCTTGGTCAGCGCATGGAACTGGTATAGGTCCACATGTTCGGTCTTCAGCAGCCGAAGCGACTCCTCCAGTTGCGCGCGCGAGTCGTCCTTCTTGCGGCCCTCCGTCTTGCAGGCCAGGAAACTCTTGTTGCGATAGGGCGCCAGAGCCGGACCGAGCCGTTCCTGCGCGTTCCCATAACTGGGCGCAACGTCAAAGTAGTTGATGCCGCGGTCTACGGCCTCGGCCACGATGTTTGAGGCCTCGCCGGTGGTTTCATCCATCACCACAATTCCGCCAAAGCCAATGATAGAAAGATGTTCGCCCGTCCTGCCCAGTGCGCGGCGGGCAATGGGATTGGCGGGCGTCTTCGGCGAAGCGCTAAGCTGGCTGGCCGATGCAACAGCGGCTGCGGTGATGGCGGCTTGCTTTAGAAATGCGCGGCGTTCCATGATTTACCTCCGGTTGGCAGGGAATTTTGACGGGCAGCGTTCTCGAAAATATTGTCGCATAGGATCTTCATGGCGTAATCTGGCGCGTTACCCCGGCAACTGCGCCAGAAAAAACCCAAATAGCACCAGCAAGCCCACCACCATCGCCACCGAAATCCGCAGCCGCCCCACAAAGAGCCTCCGCGGCGAACCCAGCCGCGGCACCATCGGCGTCGCAAAGAGCAATCCGCAACTGAAGCCCCCAATGTGCGCCATGTTATCGATGCTTATTCCGGAACCGAAAAGATGGGTGCCGCCGCTGATCGAGATGCCCAGAAACAAGTTGATGGCCGCAAAATAGATAACTGACTTGCGCAGCCTTTTCAATTCATACAGGGGCACCGGCAATCGGTGCGACTTGAGCAGGATGATCAGCGCTCCGGCAATTCCGAAGACCGCGCCTGAGGCTCCCGCACCCACCGCGCCCGAAACCGTGCCGCCCGGTCCGATTGTCGCCGGGTAAAAAATCTGGTTGACGAGGGTTGAGAGCAGGTTGCCCGCAGCGCCGGTAAGCAGGTAGACCGCCAGTACCCCCGCCGAACCCATCAGCGGCTCAGCCAGCAGCCCCAGATTCCACAGGCACCACATGTTCGTCGCCAGGTGGAGCAGGCCCACGTGCACGAACATCGCGGAAACAATGCGCCACCACTGCCCATAGAGCAGCACCGCCCCCGCGTTATCGGCGCCCCAGTGAAGAAGTTGATCGCCCGTCGGGCTCATCGGGCTGACCCCTTGCAGAGTCATGGCTAGAAAAACCGCGCAATTGATCCCCACCAGCAGATACGTAGCTGGAGATGAGACCCACTGAGGCCGTCGCCGCGCCGGTTGCGGTGGCACAGCATACCCGTATCCTGGGGGCAGAATCTCCGGCTCGACACCGGGGCTGACCCGGACCGGTCCTTCTTCCTGGGGTTGAAAAGCTGGGGGATCACTTCCCATAGCCTTCATCGTAATGCATTTCCTGACTGCGAGCCGCAGGTTCTCATCGCGCCTCACCAATCACACTCCCCTCGCGCATGCGGCTAAGTATTTGGTTGTAGTCTGTTGTTTGGTCTTCGTCGCCGGCCACTCGGTTGATCGCTGTCCCGGCTGCGCGAGACCCCAAGGAGCGAACAAGTGAGCACTGAAAAGCGAATTCGGCGGGCGCTACTGAGCGTTACGGATAAGACTGGCTTGGTGGAGCTTGCCCAGGCGCTGGTAGAGTTTGGGGTGGAACTGGTTTCCACTGGCGGCACAGCGCGCGCCCTGCGCGAAGCCGGTCTTGGCGTTCAGGACATCAGCGACCTCACCGGCTTCCCTGAGATGCTCGACGGACGCGTAAAGACCCTGCACCCGCGCGTGCACGCAGGTCTGCTCTACGTCCGCGGCAATCCCCGCCATGAAGCTGCCGTAGCAGCGCATGGCATCGATCCCATCGACATGGTGGTCGTGAGCCTCTACGCGTTTGAAAAGACTGCCGCCCAGCCCGGCGTCGCGCTTGGCGATCTTATCGAGAACATCGATATTGGCGGCCCTTCCATGGTTCGCTCCGCTGCAAAGAACTTTGAAGACGTGGCCATCGTAACCCGCATCGCCGACTACCCTGCCCTGATTCAGGAGCTTCAGTCCACGCGGGGCTACCTGAGCCGCGAAACCCGCTGGCGGCTGGCCCGGCAGGCCTTCGCCCTCACTGCCGCTTATGATTCGGCAATCGCAAACACCCTGGAAAAGATCAGTGAGGTCCCCGAGCCCGGTGCTCCAGTCGTGCTGGACGCTGCGGCCTTGCCCGCCACCCTGCGCATCAACTTTCCTCTGGCCCAGACGCTGCGCTATGGCGAAAATCCCCATCAGCGCGCCGCGCTTTACTCCGATGGCTCCGGTCTGGGCGTCGCCGGAGCAGCCCAACTCCAGGGCAAGGATCTCAGTTTCAACAACCTTGTCGATCTGGATGCATGCTGGGAGTTGAGCGCCGAGTTCGAACAGCCGGCAGTGGTCATCGTCAAGCACACCAACCCCTGCGGCGCTGCCACCGGCGAAACCATCTTGGAGGCCTACCGCAAAGCTCTGGCCTGCGACCCGGTATCCGCCTTCGGAGGAGTGATCGGCATCAATCGCCCCGTAGACGCTGCCGCCGCGGAAGACATAGCCAAGCTTTTCGTTGAAGCCATTGCCGCCCCGTCCTTCACCCCCGAAGCCCGCGAGCGCTTCGCCGCCAAGAAGAACCTGCGCCTCGTCGAGGTCCACTCCGCTCCGTCTCGTCCCGTGCTCAAGCACATCTCCGGCGGATTGCTGCTGCAGGATGCCGACACCGGCCGAGTCACCGAGTCGGAACTGAAGGTAGTCACCTGGCGGCCGCCCACAGCCGATGAGTTGCGCAGCCTGATCTTCGCCTGGCGCGTGGCCAAGCACGTCAAATCCAACGCCATTGTGTACGCTCGCGATGGCCAGACCGTTGGCGTCGGTGCGGGCCAGATGAGCCGCGTGGATGCCGCCCGCTTCGGCGCACAGAAAGCCGTTCTGCCCCTCAAGGGCACAGTGGCCGCCTCGGACGCATTCTTTCCCTTCCCCGACGGCCTTGAAGCTGTGGCTGCCGCCGGTGCCACCGCCGTCATCCAGCCCGGAGGCTCGGTGCGCGACGAAGAAGTCATCGCCGCCGCCGACCGCCTCGGAATCGCCATGGTCTTCACCGGCATCCGCCACTTCCGGCACTGAGAACGGCGCCGGACGGTCGCTCTAGGATGCCCATCGCTGAAGTCTGCCTTGACCGACGCACCCAAACCTCTGCGCTTGCCGCCAGATGAACTGGTTCCGCGGGCCTACACTTCGCGTTCCGGCCAATCGTGTACAGAGCCTTCAATCTTCCGAAACTATAGCTGTTCTCTAATTGCTATAGAGCGAAGCCACATCAGCTAAGTGGCTTTTTCATCAAGAAAAAGCCACCTTGTTCGGCGCTCAAAACGTCACATACAAATTGGAGAACAGCTCTAGATGGACGTCGATTCCGATTCCTTACGTTGCGTAAGGACGGGTGCAGCAGGTGGATTCACGTTCCCTGTAATCGTAATTGCACAGGGATGGGAGAACTTGGTATGCGTCTTAAAGGTGGCCAGCATTTCCCCAGAATTCTTGGGATTGGGACGAAATTGCGATCCGCAGAGAGAACACTCGTAATAGCCTGAGAATCTGCCTTTACGATCCGCGCTTGGCTTTAGGCATACCCGTTCTGGCATGGCCCGAGTGTAAGCCCTTTTGGCATCCGGCCGCACATCGAAATGTGATCTGCGCCACTACCGAATCACCTCCCTTGCCTGAACCGGCATAGATCCCACGGACCTCACTTCAGGAGAATCCGCACGGAGCTTGATGCGAACGGCGTCATCTGCTTGGCTGCTCCACCTTCACCTTGAAATGGAACATCGATCCGGCATTCACTGGCTGCCCACGTTGATTCTGCAGGTGTACATAGGCTGTGACAAACAGATCGTATCCGCCCTTTCCATCGGGAATCAGCCCCAGCGGGGTCCGCGCCTGGATCGCCGGGTCAGAGAAGATTTCGAGCCGCTTGCCGGCCGCCCAATGAATTCCATCCAACGAGACGGCATAGCCGATCGCGTTGATGGCATCAACATCCACATCGTAGATCGCCACGTAAGAAGACCCGATGCGCGAGACCACCGGGTTCTCCATGAAGTGAGTTTCAATCGGCGAAGGATTGAGCGAGGAACATCGGTGCCATGGACCCTGAAGCGTGGCGGCAGAGGCAAGGCCCACGCGCCATGAGCTGATGGGTTTGGCTTCCGTGTGCGCAGTACCATAGAAGCCCATCCATCTGTCTGCGACGCGATAGGGGAAGAAGGAGTCAACTCCCTGCAGTCCCTCCCAAGCATCGGAGTTACGCCCGGGACTCAGGATGACGGCGGCGTCCACGTAGGGACCGCCAATTCCGCGCTTGCCTTTGGTCTGCGAGACGGCGCGGACAATTTCGCCGTCGTAGTTCGAATACCAGGCGGTCGGCGTATCGGGTTTGGACCGGTATCCAACGTAGAATAGATTCCATTCGTCGTGCTTTGCATCATAGATAGGCATGGGCGCCCATAAAGCAGCGCGGCGGTCCTCGCCGGTCAAGTCCCCCGATGAGGAAAAGAGCGTTCCCGCGCGAGTCCAGTGATCTCCGTCAGAGCTGGTCCAGTGGGCCAGGCGGGTCGCAAAGCCCGATCGCATCTCGGTGAGGAAGGCGTGAAACGTCCCGTCGAGTTTCACCACCGTTCCACCCTCAAAACCTCCCACCAAGTCTTCGGCGCCCTTTGAGTCGATCGTCAGTACCGGAGAAGCAGCAGACGAGGCCAGGGTTAGGACGAGATGCGGCGTGCCATCCGGCGTTGCCGGCAGGGTGCCGCAATCCTCGGCAGACGCGGCGACAACGGCCACAGATAGAACAAGCAAAAGTGCCGGGGTTTTCATGGCCTCTATCTTCTTTGCTTCCCTCAACTCACCGCAAGTTGCAATGCAAAAAATCGAGCACAGGGTGATGCCTTTACAAGTGGAACAGGACGATCGGCGATAGTGAAACGCCGCGATTCGCCATCAAAGATGACAGGGAACGGGACCCCGCGGTACCGCGTGATTTTCAGAAAATGAGGCAATCGAGCGCGCAACCGCGACTAATGACGGGTAAAATCGTCTGTACAAGTAGGCAGGTGGGGCCGGCCATCTGCGGGTGAGGTTTTTGTGTATTCCGGAGTGAGTTGGCTCACATTAAGCCGGCTCGAAAGGCATGGACTTCCCAGGGATGATGAGATCAAAGATTAGTTTGCTGCCCCTTTGGCTTTCGATTGCTGCCATATCACTGCTTGCATTGCCGGCATCGGCTGCCCATGCCCAAAGCAACCCAGCGGCCTCCCCGCAAACCACCCCGCCCACCGCGTCTGCAGCCGCGCACAGCCCGGCGCCCTCCGCGGAACCCTCTTCGGCGCCCGATCGCACCAAGTCCTATTTCCACGCAGCTTTAGCCGGCATTTACGAGGAGGAGGCCGTGAATTCGGGCCGCCCCGAGTTTGTGGCTCACGCCATTGAGGAGTACAAAGCTGCGCTAAATGCCGATCCCGGCTCGGCGCAGTTGAACGATGGTCTGGCGGATTTGTACTTACGTTCGGGCCGTACGCGCGAGGCTGAAGCTACAGCACGCGGATTGCTCAAGACCAACGCCAACGACATTGACGCGCACAAGCTACTGGGCCGCATCTATCTGCGCCAGCTCAGTGAGGCGGAAAACTCTCCTTCGTCGGCTTCGCCCAGCGGCAATACCCTCGACCAGGCGATTACCGAGTACGAGAGGATTGTCGCCCTGGATCCCAAGAGCGTCGATGACCGCATGGTGCTGGGCCAGCTTTACATCGTGAAGCACCAGCAGCCGAAGGCGGAAGAGCAGTTCAAGATTGCACAAGCTCTGGAGCCGGATTCTGAAGAGGTCGTGCTGAACCTGGCGCGGCTTTACGCTGAAAGTGGAGACGTGGAGCATGCGGTCAGGTCAATCGAAGCGGTCCCCGCGTCGGAGCGCACGCCCAAGATGGAGTTCGCCTTGGGTGCGGCCTATGACCAGCTAAAGCGGAACAAGGACGCCATTGCCGCCTATGGACGAGCCGCAGACATGGAACCGGGCGACCCGCGCACCATGGGCGCGCTGGCCCAGGCGCTGATGAACGACAATCAACTCGACGCAGCCTTGAAGGTGTATCAGAACCTGTCCGACGCAGATCCGGACGATGACGGCACTACGCTGGTTCGCATCAGCGAAATTCAGCGCCGCCAGGGCAAGTATGAAGATGCGCTCGTTACCATTCGCAAGGCACTCAAGAAGGATCCCAACTCACTCGAAGCAGGTTTCAACGAGGGTATGTTGCTCGATGTGCTGGGCCGCTACGATGAGTCCGCGCAGGTCTACGAGCACATGGTCGATCTGACCTCGCATGCCAACGGCGCCTACACCGCCGAGGAAAAGAACAATCGCAGCATCTTCCTGGAGCGGCTGGGCTCGGTCTATCACGAACAGAATAAGGTGGATGAGGCGATCGCCGCATATCAGAAGATGATCGACCTCGGTGGCGAGACTGCGCAGCGCGGCTACCAGGGCGAGGTAGACACCTATCGCGACGCCAAGATGTTTGACAAGGCGATTGAAGTATCGCGTAAAGCCGTCGCGGCCAACCCCAAGAGCCGCGAGTTGAAACTGATGCTGGCAGGCGAACTGGCCGATCAGGGTCAGGCCGACGAAGGCTTGAAAATGGCCAAGGATCTGCTGAACAACAGCGACACTGACCGCGAAGTGTGGTTGACGCTGGGCCAGATGGACACTCGCCTGCGCCGCTGGAAAGATGCCGACGAAGCGCTGAACAAGGCCGCTGCGCTTACCACAAAGAAGGAAGACCGCGTTTACCTGTTCTTTGTGAAGGGTGCGCTGGCCGAGCGGCAGAAGCACTTCGAGCCTGCCGAACAGCTTTTCCGCCAGGCACTGGAACTGGATCCCACCAACGCTATGACGCTGAACTATCTCGGATACATGCTTGCCGACAAAGGTTCCAAGCTGCCTGAAGCGCTGAAGATGATTCGCAAAGCAGTGGAACTGGAGCCCATGAACGGCGCCTACCTGGATTCGCTCGGCTGGGCCTACTTCAAAATGGGTCAGTATGAGTTGGCCGAAGACAACCTGCGCCGGGCAGTGGAGCGGGACCAGACCGACCCCACCGTCCACGACCATCTCGGCGATCTCTACGAGAAAACGGGACGCATTCGCCTCGCCGCCGCGCAGTGGGAGCTTTCGCTCAATGAGTACTCCAAGTCAGCCGCCGCGGACGTTGAACCCACCGATGTAGCCAAGGTTCAGCACAAGCTCGAAGGCGCCCGCGTCAAGCTGGCCAAAGAAGAGAGCGTTACCGGCATATCCAAGCAGAATTAGGGTTCATTCCGCAGCCCTGTGGAATGCCCCGGGGCCGAGGCGTGCAGAAATGTCACTCGGCCGCAGGAGCGTTTTTCCTTCGACTCTTAACAGAACTTTGAGTGCCCCATCCTTGCGGCGTATTTGTTTTTTGCCGCAAGGGTGGGAAACCACAAATCTCCATGTTTCTTCGTCCTCACCGAATTCAGCAAGAAAATGGGTGCCCCATTCTTGTCGCAGTTTCATCGCGACAAGAGTGGGAAACCACGAAATCAAAAGATCAAAGACTTGGCGTAATGTAACTCCCTGCCAAGTGCCCCCGCTACTCCGTCCTCGACAGGGTGGCGAGCAGAGTATCTTTGTGCTGGTTGGCCATGGCGTCGGTTTTACGCAGCACCTGAATCCACGCAAAGACCGCGGCTACGGCCATCACCAGCAGGATGGGGATGGTAAGCCAGAGCTTGCCGATCAGGATGCACAGCCCGAAAATCGCCCCTCCCACGCCCAGAGCAATCGTCTGCACCACCATGCTAAGCAAGGCACTCCCCGCCGAGCCGCCTTGGCGCGTCATCCGTCCTGGATTCACGCGGTAGGGCATGGTCAGCGAAAAGATGTTGCCGGCGGCCAGATTGACTGGCAAAGCGAACAGTAGCCAGGCCAGCGTGACTCCGACTACCGTGGCGCTCGGCGGCCATCCCAGGCGCAGGCTGGCCAGTAAGCCCGCAATCAAGGCCGACAAGCCGTACAACGCCGCGTGAAACAGGTTCTTGGCCAACAGCACTGTGCGCATCGGCGTGGGAGAAAGAAAAAGCAACTGAATCCCCGCCCCTTCCGCGCCCAGGTTGTTGTAGATCAGGCGCGTAAATCCCAATAACCCATAGGCCACGCACACCGGCAGTGCCAGTGGAAACGGATGCATTTGCGCACCATTGCGAAACAGGCTTCCCACAATGAACACCATCAGGACTGGTGCGCCCAGCGCATAGAGCAGAGGCATCGAACGCAGCAGGGTGCGCAATTCCTTTTCCATCACCGCGGCCACGGGTCCACCTCCGTCCAGCAGCCATCCGCCGTCGCGTCTCTCAACCTTCCTTCGCAACGGGGCCTCACCCAGGTTTTCACCGCGATATTCGGCCTTGAGCCGTGCTGCTAGTGTCGCGCCAGCGGCCACGACATAGAACCCGAGTAGGCACAGAAACCCCAGCGCCGGTCTTGGTTGCCGTTCCGCAGCCTGTCGTACTGCCCACCCAGCCAGTCCCGGCGGCAGCCACTTCTGCACTCCCGTAGCAACTTTCAGCAGCGGCCCAGCCTGGCTCCCCATGTGGTGGTAGCGTTCCATCTGCTCATCGTGATTGCCGGGTCCGCTGCCCCGTGTCTCATGCACCGCCGGATTCAGCAGTTGCAGGCTCAGCACCGCCAGAAGGAAGAATGCGCTTACGATTTCCCGCGTCCTCCTTTGCGCCAGCCAACGGTCAACCCACGCGAAGATGGCCCGTACCAGCAGCATGTTGAAGAGGCCAAAAACCACCAGTGCGAGCGCCGTCCAGCCGGCCATCTCGGGCCGCGCCAGCGCAACCCCCAACCAAATGCCCAGGCAGCACATCGCGCCCAGAATGGTGGAGACATCCAGTAACCCAAAAATGACATACAGCAGGAAATAGGCGCTGAAGTTCATCGGAAAGCGGAGCAGGCCGCCCATGTCGAACTGCCGTTCAAACGAGGCCAGCGCCAGCGGAACCATTTGCCAGACAATGCACACGATCCAGAACTCAGCCAACAACAAGCGCCACGTCTGATGGGAAGCAATGAAAAAAGCCCCTAACCCTAAGCCAATGCCGAGGCTCAGGCCCATGAAGGAGTAAATCATAAGGGAGATTCCGGTCGCTCCCAGGTCAAGTAAGCCGTGGATGGAGCGAAGCCCGTTTTTGACCATCCACCAGCGCATCGCCCCCAATGCCGCATACTGGGCCCGTGCCAAGCGGCTGAACGGCCCCGCGCCGGCTTCCATCTGTCCGCCGCTTGCCGCGCCGCTTAGGTCAGCCACGACAGCTCCTGCGCCGGCTCCTGGCCGCTCGCACCCACAATCGAAAGGAAGATCTCTTCCAGCGTGAGCCGCTGGTTCCCCTCCGCACCCGGCAGACTGCTGGCCACGCCCGCGCGCAGGTCTTCAATGGAACCGTTAGCCACCAGGCGCCCTTGGTGAATGATGGCCACGTGGCTGCACAACCGCTCCACGATCTCCAGCACGTGGGTGGTCAGAAAGATGGTGGCGCCGCGCTGAATCATCCCCTGCAGCATGGTCTTCAACATGCCTGCCGCAACGGCGTCCACGCCTTCAAACGGCTCATCCAGAAACAGCACTTTAGGTCCGTGAATCACCGCCGCGGCCAGGGCCAGCTTCTTCTGCATGCCATGGGAAAAATCGGTTACCAGCTTGCTCCGTTCGTTGTCCAGTTGCATGAACTGCAGCAGGTCTTCCGTGCGGCGGTTGACGGTGTCGCGGTCCAGCCCGTACATGCGGCCTACAAAGCGCAAATATTCGGGCGCGGTCAGCCGCCCTATCAGCGCCATGCCCTCCGGCACCACGCCGATCTGCCGCTTCAGGTTCAGCGCTCCAGCCACAAAGGGCTGGCCCAGGATCGACATCGTCCCCGCGCTCGGCTCCAGCAGCCCGGTAAGCATTTTGATCGTGGTGGATTTGCCTGCGCCGTTCGGCCCCAGAAAGCCGAAGAACTGTCCCGGAGCTACGCTCAGCGTGACATCCTCCACAGCAGTCAGCGCGCCAAAGCGCCGGGTGAGACCGTGGGTTTGAATCGCCGCGTTTTCCATCTGCGGCAAGAATAGCAAGGTTGGGTTGCTCCAACCAAAGACCGCTCAGAGTGGCTCCTTGAACCGACCGAAAGCCGCATGTATCAGAAATCAGCAAATCAGCACTCAACTACATCGGGGCGCGCTGAAGCCGCTCTAAGCAACCACGTCTTCCTTCGCCTTCCCCAGCGGATCGTTGTCCCGGTCGGTGACCTCCACGATCTGTGCCAGGTGTGCCGCCATCTCCGGCGTCCAGCTTCCTTCCGGCGCCCGCCAGCTCCAGTTGCCTCCGGCGACGGCCGGGGTGTTCATACGCGCCGACGAATCCAGTTCCAGCAGGTCCTGCGCCGGAACCACCGCCACTTGGGCAACGCTGGCGGCTGCGGCGCGGATGAGCGGCCACGCGGGACGCCCCGAAACGGGCCCCACATAGGCTTCTACGGCTGTCTGCTCGGCTTCGCTGGCCGTCTTCCACCATCCCTGGGTCGTGTCGTTGTCGTGGGTTCCGGTGTACGCTACGGTGTCAGCCGTAAACTGGTGGGGCAGGTGATTGTGTGACTCCTTGTTGGCAAAGCCGAACTGCAGCACCTTCATGCCCGGCATTCCCAGCTCTTTCCGCAGCGCCTCGACCTCCGGTGTAATCAGCCCCAGGTCCTCGGCCACCAGCGGCAGCGGCCCCAGCGCCGCTTCCAGTGCCCGGAACAGCGCCAGCCCGGGTGCCGCAACCCACTCCCCATTTTCCGCCGTCTTCTCCGCCGCCGGAATGGACCAATAGGCATCGAAGCCGCGGAAGTGGTCCAGCCGCACAATGTCGAAGATGCTGTGGGCGCGCCGAATCCGGTCTACCCACCAGTCGTAATCCCTCAGATCAAGCACGTCCCAGCGATACAGCGGGTTTCCCCAGCGCTGCCCGGTGGGCGAAAAGTAGTCCGGTGGCACCCCGGCCACGCGGATCGGCCGCAGCTCGTCATCCAACTCAAAGATGCCCGGACGCACCCAGACATCGGCGGAGTCCATACTCACAAAGATGGCCACATCGCCCAAGATCCTGATAGAACTGCGCTCTGCGGTCTTGCGGAGATCGTCCCACTGCCGCGAAAAGGCAAACTGCAGCACCTGCTCCTGGGCCAGAGCGCGGCCGCTGCTCGCGGCTACCTGGGCTAGGGCCTGCGGGTTGCGGCGGCGTATCGGCTCCGGCCACTCGGTCCACGCGCCGGTTTTGTATTGGCGGCGCAACTCCGCATAGAGGGCATAGTCCGGAAGCCAGCTAGCCTCGGCGAGGCAGAATATCTGGTACTGCTGCCATTGCTTGGCCAGCCGTGGATCGCTCGGCCCGCGATCGAGAAAATTCCTCGCAGCCTTGTAGAGCAGGGGTAGCTTGCGCGCTTCCACCTCCTCGAAATCCACATTGCCGCTGCGTCCCGCCAGACCGGCGATGCGCTCCCCTTCGATCCAACCCCAGTCGGATAGGTATTCAAGGCTGATCAGGCTCGGATTGCCGGCAAACGCTGAAGACCCGGCGTAGGGTGAGTTGCCATATCCCGTGGGACACAGTGGCAACACTTGCCAGATATGCTGTTTTGCCGCAGCCAGAAAAGCTAAAAAATTGTGGGCCGCGGGGCCCAGATCGCCAATCCCCCCGTACGATGGCAACGAACTGACGTGCAACAGAACTCCCGACGAACGCTGAAATTCCATGTCCGCATTATCTCCGGTAAAGGCCGGAAACTGTACAAAATCGAATGAATTCGCGTGCCTACAGCACTTTCACTTCTGCTCTTTACAGAAATCGAGTCGCCGAGTGGCTCTTTCCTTAAGGAAAAGCCGCCCTTTGCGATCATGCGATTGCTGCATGTGAAGTGAAAGTGCTCGAAATACAGAAAGGCCCGCCTCCTGGTGGGATGCGGGCCTTTTACGTCTCTCGCTCGCGGCAAGAGATGCAGTCTGAACAGTCTCTATTCTCCCGGCAATTGCGGGGTCTGCGCCTTGGCGTTGATGCGTACGCGGTTGCTCTTCTTGTAGTCGTCAAGGACGCGGTTGGCAAACACCTCAAAGGCCTCGGCGCGCCGCTGATCCAGAATCTGGTCGCGAGTCTGGTCCAGGTTCTTTGCAATCTCGTCCGCGCTGGGCTCCTGCTTGTCCAGCAACTTCGCCACCACACCGGTGCGCCCGGCATTGATCGGTCCACTCAGGCTCCCCGCAGTTAGCTGGAAGAGCTGCGGAGCTACCTGGCCCACCTGGCCCAGGTCGGGCACCTGCCCGGCTTGGGTCACCAGGTCGCTGGTCTTTACCGTCGCGCCGGTCTCCTTGGCAGCCTTGGCCAGATCGTTCGTCGCCTTGGCCTTGTCTGCCAATTCCCTGGTCTTTGCGCTCAGCAACCCCGGCAGTTGCTCCTCCCGGTAATCGTCCAGCACATGACTCTTCCAGTCGGCAAAACTGGGCGCATGGGCCGGAACGACACCGCTGACCTGGAAGATCGCGTAACCTTCGCCGGTAGCCGCGTACTGTGCCGGATCGCCCTGCTTCGACTGGAAAGCCTTGGTCAGCAGCTGCGAACCGTCAGGCAGCGCCGCAATCACTCCCTGCGCTCCCACCGGTTGCGTCGTCGTCAGGCTCAGGTGATGAGCTGCTGCGGTCTTTTCCAGGCCGTTCTTGATCGCTTCCGACGTCAACGTACGCGCGTAGTTCTCCTGTGCCGCGGCCGACTTCTCGCGAATCAGCGTTGCCTGGATGGTGGGCTGCACCTCATTCAAAGGCTGCGTGCGCGCCGGTTGCCGCTCCTCCACCTGCACAATGTGGTAGCCATACTGCGACTTCACAATCTTGTTCTCGCCGATCTTCTGCGAGAAAATCGCCGTCAGAAACTCCGGCACCATCGGAGCGTTGCGGCTCACAAAGCCCAGTTCCCCGCCTGCATCCTTGCTGCCCGGGTCGTCGGAGTTCTTCTTCGCCAGATCGGCAAAGTTCGCGCCGCCCTGGATCTCTTTCAGAATGCCCTCTGCCTTGGCCTTGGCCGCCGCATCGGTCTTGGCGTCCGCACCCGGCGCCACCTTGATCAGAATGTGGCGCGCGCGCGATTGTTCCGGCGTTGAATACTCGCTCTGGTGCGCGGCGAAGTACTGCTGAATCTCCTGCTGGCTGGGCTGCGCTACGCCCCCCGGAACATCGTTCGGAGTAAACGCAAAGTAGGTGATCGCGCGCTGTTCCGGCACTGCCGAAGCATACCGTGCGGCGTTCTTCTTGAAGAACCCTTCCAGGTCTCCATCCGAAGGATTGATTTGCTTGCGCAGGTCGTCGGCAGAAATCACCGCGTAGTCGAATTTGATCTTGGTGGCGTTCTTGCGGTAGATGTCACTGACTTCCTTGTCGTTCACCGTGACCCCGGCCGTGATTAGCGACTGCAGCCGGCGAAGCGTAATGTCCTGCCTCACGTTCTCTTCAAAATCCGCCACCGAAATATCAAACCTGCTTTCGATCAGCGAGGCATAGCGATCGGTGCCGATGAATTGCCCGTTGGGAAAGAGAACCTGCCCCGCTGAACCCGTATGCAGATAGCGCAGAACGTCGTCGTTGGTGGCGTGAATGCCCAGCTTGTCGGCTTCCGCCAGCAGAATCTCCTGCTGCACCTGCCGCTGCCCCACCTGCGACTCGATCAGGTTCAGAATCATCGGATTCCCGGCGTACTGCGGATACTGCTGCCGCACCTGCTGGCTGGCGATCTGGGCGATCTTCTGCTGGCTGATCACGTCGCCCGCGGCCAGAAACCGGCTGTACCAGTGCGGATAAATCACGGCATAGGTGTCGGCCGACGAAGCGCCCTGCCCGGTCAGTCCCGGAATCAGGTAGACCACCATCGATACCGAAGCGGCGGCGATGATGACGACGAAAAGTGCCTTGGTCAGGCGATTGTCTTTTTGCAGGAATCGGATCATGGATGGACTTGTGCCTTCAACTCTCTACGCGCGGTCCTCGGATGCCGGTCTCCCTTGCAGCGCAACGGCGGACAGAGGGGCGGGCATTCACACGGATACGCAATTCTCGCTAGACGCGATCTCTGCCATTATAGACGACCCTGCGCCCCTTGAGGGCGGGTCCTCGTGGGTCAGGTTCAGCCACCGGCACCATCCGCGATCAGGGGCTCGTCAAACAGAGCCATCTCCTCTGGCGTCGGCTCTTCGAACTTCTCCAGCCACCGGGACAGGTCATCTCGTTCAATCGGCGGATTCTCCATTCCCCGCCGTTGAATCCTGTCGAACAGGACATCCACCGGCGCCGACAGATAGTGCAACTCAACCGCAGCGCCAAGGGCTCGCGCTCCGAGCCGCAAGGCATCCCTTTCCGACCTTCCCCAGGTGCCCCATTCTACGATGACGGTAAGACCGAGTGCGAGCAGTGCCTGTCCAAATTCCCATTGCAGCCCCTCAATCTTCCCTCGTCTCTCTTCATCGTAGAGACTGAGTGAAAGCACATCCATCCAATCGTCGGCAGAAAGACGAATTGCGCGGAGCTTACTCTCAAGCGCCTTGGCATGTGTTGTCTTGCCCGAGCCCGGCAACCCGCAGACAATGATCAATCTGGGTCCAGTGGCGAATAGCTGCATAAGTAGATTATTCCTGAAGTTTGGCGTTCCTTGAAGGTGACATTTCACCTCACAGTGGGCATCCTGAGAGGGAGGGCATACATGAATCGAAAGCTGGCTTTGGAAATCGTGTTGGCGCTGGTGGGATTGCTCTTTTTGGCGTTGGCTTATCCCATGGTGGTGTTCGTGCGGCAAGACCCAGCGATGTCGATGATGTTCAGCCTTTACGTCACGCTCGGGGTTTTCCTGCTTCTGGCCATCCGCAATCCGTCGGCGAACCGCAGCCTGATCGCCTTCACCGCATGGTCCAGCTTCGCGCACGCCGTTGTGATGGGCACTCAAGCCTTGCGCGGCATGGTTGCGCGTGGAGAACTCATCGGTGTTGCCGTTCTCGTGGTCATCGGCGCAGCCCTGATCGCGCTCGCACCAGCCAGGCAGCCTGCATAGCCCGCCTCACGCCGTAGCAGTGATTCGCAGTGACGGGCAATCGCCACATCGCAGGATTCGCTTTCTTACCTGTCCGCCAACTAATGTCCCCGATCACCGGCCACTCGGGAGCAAGGGCGAGCCAGACCGCAATGATGTCCGGATTGGCCACCATCCTCTCAGAATGCTCACGAAAGGCAGATATTCGGCTTTTCAATGCTCTGAAGACGGAGCATATTGTGTTTCCTGACGCCGGACTATATCTGTTCGTTTATTCACCAAGGGCATGAAAGGTAGTCAACGGGTAAGTATCGTGCCTCTTCGGATTTTTCCGCAGATAAATCACCCGGATGCTGGAACCCGATTTATATTCGTCGGAATTCTCATTGGCTCCATCGAATAACGCCTGGTCTTCGGTGTAAAACTCGTAGTCGACTCGAAACCGGCTGCCCTTCGGGGCGCAGGCGATCACCCTCCCTTCAGTGACCCATCCAATGCTCGCCAGTCTTCTTTCTCGGAACATGTACCCCAGCATCAGAACTCCCATGCCGAAAAAAAGCAGGGCAAAAAGATGCGGCGGCACGTCCCACCATGACCACCACGCCCAGCCGCTCGGATAGTTTATGGATGGATCCGAAGGAAGAAACAGAATTGTGATCTGGTCGCCCTCACGGATGTATTTGGTTCGACCGTCCGGCCATCTAGGCGCATGTTGATCATCCAATTTAGCCTCGCCTTCATAATCTGCGTCTCCAAAACGAAAGGTGTAGCGAGCATAAATTGTGCGCCCGTTGGTTAATTCGGTGACCTTGGCCATTACCTCGCGACCATCTCGATTCAGGGTTTCCCGGTGGCGCGATTGTTGAACCAAGTAATATGCCAATCCACCAAACCAGACCACCCCAACCCCTAGGAGCAACAGGACGATTGCAACTGCCACGTACCCGCCATCAGGGTCCAGGCGAACTTTTCTCGGAATCATTGCATTAATCTCGTGAACGCTCAGCTCTCTTGTGCTTTGAATCTGATCGTCAGAAACTCCGAACATCCTGTTCCTCCTCGCCCACTGTCCTTGTCTCTTGTGCGGATGTTTCTTGTCGGAAGCGACCGACTTAGCCTGAACCGAGGTCAGTCAGAAGATATCACGGAGTTTGGCGAAGGTGACCTCCCAACCAGAAACTGCGAATTCATCCGGATCCGCCCCCAGGCGCGCGGCTGCCAGTCCCTGCCGATACCCGCCCCAAAAACACAGCGGGCATCCCTGGTTAGGGATGCCCGCTGCCTTGCTATCCGGATAGCTGGCGTTTAGCGCCAGTAGTAGTACCCACCCGTCATATAGTACGGCCTATAGAACACAGGACCATATCCATACGGCCGGTAGGGGTACCCATAGCCCGGCCGCCGATAAAGTGAGGGACCACCCTGATAGAGTCCCTGCGAAAGCCGCGCCGCTTCATCCCCGCTGATGGGGTTCACCGTCACCGGTGCCGCAAGGTGGAATGTCACCAGCGCCTCGGCCGGAATCCAGACACCCGGACCCGGAGAGGCAGCCGATGCCGCTGTACCTGCGCCCGCGCCCGCCGCCGCGCCAATCGCTGCGCCGGGGCCCCGACCCACAGCGCCGCCGATGATCGCGCCCATCAGAGCGCCGCCAAAGGCGCTCTCTGCCGTGCGTCCGCCCTTGTTCGGCCCCTTCACTTTGAATTGATCCGACTGCAGCGGGTAGTTTTGCCCGCCCAGATCAAGTGAAGTAAGCTGCAGCGCCAGTTCCGCGTCACCCGCCAACGCGCCAGGCCGCTTCACTTCTGCAACCACGCCGTGGACGGTGGCTCCGCGCGGAATCGCCAGCACCCCGCCCAGAGCCACATCCTGAATCACCGTAAACTGAAGCGGCGTGCCGTCCTTGGCATTCTTGGTGCCCACCGGCTCACTGGTCCTTAGCTGCACCAGTGTTCCCTGTGGCACAGTCATAGGTCCTTTCGGCATCGCATACCTGGGTTGAGGTGGCGCATACTGCTGCCGGTATTGAGGCGGCGGTGGCGGATACTGATTCTGTCCATACCCCGGAGGCGGAGCCTGCCCATAAGCCGGGGGCTGGTTCTGCCCATAGTCTGGAGGCGGAGCCTGGCCATAGGCCGGAGGCTGTTGATTCTGTCCGTATGCCGGTGCCTGGTTCTGCCCATAGTCCGGACCGGGCGCAGCCGCGGGAGGTTCAGGACCCGTTCCCGGCTGGTTGTCCGCAACATCCGGCGCATTCTGTTCGTCCAGATTGGCGCCCTGCGCATTCGGGTCGTTGGCGGGGTTGCCGACCTTCAGGTTATTGTGCACCCCGGTCACGCCCGGAACGCCCTTGACCAGGGACTCCGCCAGTTGCTTCGACGCGTCACTCGACACCGTTCCAGAGAGCGTTACTTCGCTCTGGATGGTCGCTGCCGTGATCAGGTCGTTCTTCAGGGCCTGGGAAGCGTCGAGAGCGTGTACCACGTCCATTTCGATCTGCCCGTCGCTGCGCTGGGTAGGCGCCGCGTCCTGTGCCATCGCGCTGCACATCACGGCCAGGGCCGCGAACGCCAGCATGTGGTAAACGACTCGCTTGAATGGTGACCGATTCATCCTTCTATCTCCTGCCAACAAGTTGTTGCACCGGGTCCTGCCTGTTTAGACGAGTACCGGTGCAGCCCGTCATCCTTATGAACCCTGCCGCCCGGAAAAAGTTCCGTGGCACAAATGACCGTTGCCGCCCGCAATCACTGCCGCCCAACCTCCTGTTCCACCACGCTTTACGCCTCGGCCACAACAGGCTGGCGCACGTCCGTGGTCAGATCCCGGCGGTCTGGGAAGAAGAGCTGGAATGCGGTGCCCGACGGTCCGTCGCCCGATGCGGGTCGGCTGTGAACCCTCACCATCCCATGATGCTTCAGGATGATCTCCAGGCTCACCCAAAGGCCCAGGCCGGTCCCCGTCACGCTCTTGGTAGTGAAGAACGGCTCAAAAATATGCTCGCGTACCTCCGGCTCCATGCCTGAGCCGGTGTCCGCCACCGTAATGCGCACTCCTTCCGTGCCCGGTTCCTTCCAGCTCCGGGAGCGCCGCGCTCTCACCACCAACCGCCCGCCCCGCGCAGTTGCGTCAATGGCATTGCCCACCAGGTTGGCGATCACCTGACGTACTTCGCCGGCAAAGCAGTAAAGATCCAGCTCAGTGTCATAGTCCCGCTCCACGTGGATGTCGAGGGCCGCGAGCCGGCGATTATGAAGGTCGAGTACGGAATTGAGCAGTTCGCCCATGTTGGAACGGGTCGGCAGCGTGGATTGGCGATAGAACCGCAGTGTCTGCTGAGTGATCTCGGTGATGCGGCGGACCTCGTCCTCAGCCATCGTCACGTACTTCAGCGCCGGGTCCTCAAGCTGGCTGAAATTGCGCAGCAGGAATAAAAGGTTGGTAATGCCTTCCAGCGGATTGTTGATTTCGTGAGCAATCGAGGCAGCCAACCGCCCCGTAACCGCCAGCTTTTCAGTCTTGCGCAGTGCGTCTTCGCTGCGTTTGCGCTCGCTCACATCCAGAACAATCACACCCACCCAGCGCACCTCGTTTGGCATAGTTCGCACCGGATACACGTTCACCAGCCAGGTTGACGGCCACTTCAGCTTCCCTGTCTCTCCGCTCAATTCCAGGTGGCCTTCCGGCTCTTCGTCTGCAAACACTCGCTGCACTGCGTCTTCCAGTTGCTGGGCAGCGGGTTGGCGTAGCAGTTCTGACAGGGTCCGCCCCAGGTGGCGGCTTAGCGGGGCTCCGGTCATCCCCGCAAACACCTGGTTCACGCGCACAAAGCGGCAACGGCGGTCAAGAAAAGCCAGTCCGATCGGCGCGTTGGCCAGCATCGAGTCCAGCAGCGACAGGGTATCGTTCAGCCCCGAGCGCTGCTCGGCGATCGAAGCAACCATGCGGTTGAATGCTTGGATCAGGTCGCCAAACTCGTTGTCGATCGTTACCGGCAGTGGAAAATTGCCCCCCGACTCCGGTGATTTCATCAGCGCGCGCGTGCCGCGGTGCAGAATGGCCAGTGGCTGGTCGATCGAGCGCCACACCAGCAGCACCAGCACCAGCGACGCCACCAGCCAGATGATGCCGAAAATGGCCGTGTCCTGAAGAATGGTCTTGAGTTCTTCAAGCGCCCAGGTCTCGTCGTACTCCACCCAGGCATAGGCGCGCAGGTCATTTCCCGTGTAGATGGCATACACGGCCTCCAGGCGGCCGCCGCCCAGTGTAAAGACCCTGGACTCTTCGCGCCTGATCTGCGGGATCTGCGCCATCTCGGTTGGATCGAGCACAGTTTGGGCCGACTGCTCATTGCTCACAAAGAGCACGTTTCCGGCTGGATCGCTGACCTTGGCAAAGGCCACGGTGGGCGATTTGCCCATCATCTTCACTGACAACCCCACCCAACCCGGCCGGTCCTGATCCAGTGCTTCCCTGGCCTGCAGCGCCATCGATCGTGCTTCGTAGGCCAGCCGTTCCCTTGAGCGTCGCTCGACTCTTCGCGTCTGCTGGTCGGTCAGCAGCGCCGCAAAAAGCACGATTGAGAGCGTTTCCAGCAGCAGCAATCCAGCGAGCATTTGCCATCGAATCGATCGCGGCCACCAACGCATCGCCAAAGCCCCATTCCCCCTCAGAATTTTGTGCCGGATTCTACCTCAATAGGTTCGCAACCCGCATCCTGTTTCTATTTTGATGCCAATGCTTTAGCAATCTGCCGCCCGTGGAATCGCCCATTCTCAATGAAAATTTCATTCGTACGCGATCCCGCCACGATCACGCCCGCCAGGTAGATACCCGGCACATTGCTCTCCAGCGTCTCCGGGTTGCATACCGGCAGCCTGTCCGGTCCCTCAAAGCGCACCCCCAGCGCCTCAAGAAAGCTGAAATCGGGGTGATAGCCCGTCAACGCAAACACGAAATCGTTGTGCAGAGTCTTGCGGCCCTCCGGAGTCTCCACCACCACCGTGTCCGGCGTGATCTCCACCACATTGGACTGAAAATACGCCTTGATCTCCCCATTCTTGATACGGTTTTCGATATCCGGCTTGATCCAGTACTTCACGTGCGGCGGAATCTCCGGCCCACGGTAAACCAGCGTCACCCGCGCCCCGCTCCGCCACAGCTCCAGCGCCGCAATGGCCGCCGAGTTCTTCCCTCCGATCACCACCACATCCATCTCGAAGTATGGGTGCGGATCGACGTAGTAGTGGTGCACCTTGCTCAGGCTCTCGCCGGGAATCCCCATGATATTGGGCAGATCGTAGTAGCCGGTTGAAAGCGCCAGTTTCCGGGTCTGGATAGCTCCCGGCCGGCCGAAGCGGTCCACCGTGTGCACCGTAAAAGCTCCGTCCGCGCCCGTCACCCGCTCCACGCGCTGATACTGGCGTACGTCCAGCCGGTAGTACGCCGTCACCAGCCGGTAGTACTGCAGCGCCTCGTTGCGCGTGGGCTTGGTATTGGGGCTGGGAAAGGGAATGCCGCCGATCTCCAGCAACTCCGGCGTCGTGAAAAATGTCATGTGAGCGGGATAGTGGAACAGCGAGTTGCACACGCAGCCCTTATCCACCAGCACCGCCCGCAGTCCCTCTTTTTGCGCCTCGATCGCGCACGCCAGCCCGGTAGGTCCGGCTCCCACCACCAGCAGATCGAAGACCTCGCCCTGCGTCGCATTTGGAGTCATGTCGTTCATGCCACTAGCTTAGGGCATCACGGCGGTTTCCGGTGGAGTCGGACAGCTCTATCCGTCTGGAACAGGCTCAAGATGGTAGAATGGTAGAATGTTATGGTGGAAAGGTGGAATTCGATGGCCTTGAACATCAAAGACGAGGAAACACATAGGCTAACTAGGAAATTGGCGCAACTGACCGGGGAGAGCTTGACCCTGGCAGTCAAGGTTGCGGTCAAAGAGCGGCTGGAACGGCAAGAGAAGGCATCCAGGAAAGAAAGCCGCATGGAGTGGCTAGATCGGATTACTGCTCAGACCGCTGCGATCATGAACGATGGCAGAACCTCCAAGCAACTGATGGACGAACTTTATGATGACGAGACAGGCTTGCCCAAATGATCGTTGACACCTCTGTATTGGTCGCAATTCTCAAGCGAGAGCCGGGGTGGGAAACCTTCGCGAAGTCTCTCGATGAAGCAGACAATTCGAGAATTTCGGCATCGACCTACGTCGAGCTTGCAATCGTCATCGATCGATGGAAGAGTCCTGCGTTAAGCCGCCGGATCGATGAGTTGATCGAACAATTCCGAGTCGCCATCGAGCCATTCACCGCGGAGCAGGCGAACATCGCCCGCCAGGCCTTCCGCGACTACGGTCGTGGCAGCGGCCACCCCGCCAACCTCAACTTCGGCGACTGCTTCAGCTACGCCCTGGCCCGCGTCAAACGTGAGCCCCTGCTCTACAAAGGCGACGATTTCGTGCACACCGACCTGCGGCCTGCTCTCGAACGTACTTTACCCTGACGCCGCCGGTTACCGCCTGCGAGTGTTGCTGTCGGAATTACGCCGGTTCCGCTCCAGCGTGTCGCTCCCGTGCTCTCCCATTGGGGTCGCTTCAATTTCCCTGGAGCTTCTTGCATAACTCGGACTTCAGCCCCCGAGGAAACGATTGGTCCGAGTTACTTGCGGTTTGGCGGTGATCCGACCGGAACGTCAAAGACTGATGCTTTGACCATGTATTCGCACGCGGCAATTCTTTCAGCCTTTCATGGGCAGTTCCTTATTGATCAGCAACCGCAGACCTTGCTCGGCTGTGCCATCATTCGGCATCATGATGTTTTTGATCGGCACGAAGATGGCGGTACAGTTCGGATCGCCGAGCTGTAAACCTAATTTCGCCAGTGAAGCATAAGCCTCTGCATCGGGAATTCTCTTGGACTCGCTCGAAAGATCATTAAACAAATCGAGAAAAGCGCAGGCACGATGTTCAGTCCACGCCTTCTTCTGTTCTGGCTGTGGCAACTGAGAAAGAGCATATTCATCATCGTCGGCATATCGTGCAGGAACGGAAGTCACTCGGATGATATGGGGGCCAGCCTTTACGACCGTCAGAGCAGGGTGATCGGCCGAGACGAAATACATCGGATCTGCTTTTCCATCAAATGTCTTGCCCCAGCCGCGTTCTCCTGCGGCTTGTAGCTCCTCCTCACTAAACCGGTGCGCTTTCCGCTGCATGATAACGATGCATCGCATCTCTGTAGTCTCGGAATGTGGTTCCTTTCCGACTAAGCTCTTAAGCATCTTCAGAAGCTTCATGCGCTTATCTTCCTTTAAAACGGCTCCGCTATCCCTGTGCCAAGCTGGGGATCATTCTAAATTTCCGCAGCGAGATGATCCATTTCGTGCGCCCCCACGCGCACTGCTCGCGAATTCCGGTCGGTTAGTCGCCAATCAGTCGCCAATCCGGAGATTACTCCTTGCTCACCTCACCCATCCGACCCAGATTTCAGTGTCTGCCCGCCTCAAATTCCCGGCTTCAGCCAGCCGTCCCTCGCATCCATTACCCTAGAAGCGACCGACCTACAAGGGAGCCTCCATGACCGTCATCCGCCAGGAAGATTTCATCGCCAGCGTCGCGGGCGCGCTGCAATACATCAGCTACTACCACCCCGTCGACTACATCACCAGCCTCGCCAAGGCCTATGAGCGCGAGCAGTCTCCTGCGGCCAAAGACGCCATCGCCCAGATCCTCATCAACAGCCGCATGTGTGCCGAGGGCCACCGCCCCATCTGCCAGGACACCGGCATCGTCAACGCCTTCGTCAAGGTCGGCATGGAAGTCCGCTTCGAGGCCGCGCCCGGCGAAAAGCTGCTTGACCTCCAGGACATGGTCGATGAGGGCGTACGCCGCGCCTACCTCGACCCCGACAACAAGCTCCGTGCTTCCCTCCAGTCCGATCCCGCCGGCGCCCGCAAAAATACCAAAGACAACACCCCCGCCTGCGTCAGCGTGGAACTGGTGCGTGGAAACACCGTCGAAGTCACCGTGGCTGCCAAGGGCGGTGGATCTGAAGCTAAATCCAAGTTCGCCATGCTCAACCCGTCCGACTCCGTCGTCGAGTGGGTGCTCAAAACTGTCCCCACCATGGGCGCCGGCTGGTGCCCCCCTGGGATGCTCGGCATAGGCATCGGCGGCACCGCCGAGAAAGCCATGCTGCTCGCCAAGACGGCGCTCATGGACCCCATCGACATTCAAGACCTCATCGCGCGCGGCCCCCAAACCACCGCTGAAAAGATGCGCGTCGAACTCTACGACAAAGTGAACCGCCTCGGCATCGGCGCACAGGGCTTGGGTGGCCTCACCACCGTGCTCGACGTCAAGATCCTCGACACACCCGCCCACGCCGCCAACCTCCCCGTCGCCATGATTCCCAATTGCGCCGCCACCCGCCACGCCCACATCGTGCTCGACGGCTCCGGCCCGGTCTACCTTGACCCGCCGAACCTGGAAGACTGGCCCAAACTCACCTACGACGTATCGGGTGCCCGCCGCGTCAACCTCGACACCGTCACCCGCGCCGAAGCTGCCACATGGAAGCCGGGCGAAGTGCTCCTGCTCACCGGCAAGTTGCTCACCGGTCGCGATGCCGCTCACAAACGCATGACCGACATGCTGAGCCGCGGAGAAAAGCTCCCCGTGGATTTTCGCGGCCGCTTCATCTACTACGTGGGCCCTGTCGACCCGGTGCGCGAGGAGGTTGTAGGCCCCGCTGGACCCACCACTGCCACGCGCATGGACAAGTTCACCCGCCAGATGCTCGCGGAAACAGGCCTGCTGGGCATGGTCGGCAAGGCGGAGCGCGGCCCCGCCGCCATTGATGCCATTCGCGAGTTCGGCGCGGTCTACCTCATGGCTGTGGGCGGCGCGGCCTACCTTGTATCGAAGGCCATCCACGGCTCGCGACTCATCGCCTTTGAAGACCTTGGCATGGAGGCTATTTACGAGTTCGACGTGCGCGACATGCCCGTCACGGTGGCAGTCGATTCCAAGGGAACCAGTGTTCACCAGACCGGCCCTGCCGAGTGGCAGCAGCGCATCGCAGGCATTCCCATCCTGCAATAAGCCGCAATCCAGCCCGCTGCAGCTTGATGCGCGTCCCTCTTTGTTGCAGGGCTCGCACTGTACGATTTCCGATCACCGGACAGTAACCGTTCGGCATTACTTCATTCGCAGAAATCTCGCTCGCTTTTTTTGCACCTTGCAATGCCGCGGAGGATAATTGAAGCACCATTAGCTGACAGACACACCACAACACAGCTTTATGCTGGACTTGTATTTCCTTCTTCCCTGGGTTTCGACCGAAAGGACCGTTGTTCGGGACGGCCTTTTGCCTTGGCGCGTCGCCTGCATGGTCATGCAGGTTGAGCGAGAGTGCGAGGGATGCGTTGGTTGCGATAAAGCCGGCTCCGTTAACTACGCCTGATGCCGGGCAGGCCGAACTTTCATTCGGTAGTTTCCGGCTCGAGCCCGATGGGACGCTCCTGCGCGGAGCAACTCCTATCTATCTTCCTCCCAGGGAACTGCAGGCTCTCAAGCTTCTGCTCGATCGTGCCGGTCAGATACTCACTCCTCTCGAACTAAAGCAGGCGCTTTGGGGTGAGGTCCACGTCACCGCTGAGAGTGTTCCCAAGTGTGTGTCCTCGCTCCGCGCCAAGCTGGCGCCTGACGAATGCATCCAGACCGTCTACAAGCGGGGATACCGCTTCTCCGGCACAGTGCGGCAGTCAGGAGCCGCGCGTGCGCAGGCCACACTCCGTCTCGCGATCATGCCCTTCTCCACCGGATCAAACGTCGAAGAGCACCTGGGCACGGCAATCGCTGAAGAGACCATTACGCGGCTCACCGGTGAGCGCATGATACCGGTCGGAGTGCTGGCCAGGGATTCAGTTTTCACTCTGGCCCGCCGCGGCCTTACTGCGCTGCAGGTGGGTGAAGCACTTCACGCCGACCTGGTTTTGGCAGGAACGTTGCGCGCCCAGCCGACCCACCTGAGGCTGCGCGCTGAGATGATCCGCGTCGCCGATGGCACCCAAATCTGGGTTGAGGACCTGCTCGCGCCGAAAGAGCGTGCAGCCGGTATTGAATCGGAGTTGGTTGAGCGCCTCGTTTTCCGGCTCGGCATGGGCAGCTTGTCTTTCGCGGCTGCCGCGGCTCCCGCACCCCAGGACGAAAACGATCCCAGCCGCCGCAACGCCTACGAGTTGTTTCTGCGCGGCCACTTTGAGTGGCAATCGCTCCAGCGTCCGCGCATCCAGGACGCTATGCAGCACCTGTTTCGCGCTGCGGAGCTCGATCCGTCGCTGGTTGCTGCGCGGGTCGACCTTGCCAATGCCTGTGTCATCCAGACCTTCTTTGGTTTTCTCTCGCCGGCCGTGGCCGCGGAACAGGTTCGCACCCTGGCCGACGGCGTTCCCGGCCAGCTTGGCGGCGCTGAGGCGCTTCTGCCCCCGCTCGCCTGGGTCCGCTTTCATGTGGACCACGACCTGCGCGGTGCTCTGCATGCGTTTGCGGCCAGCGCGCACCTGCCTCATGATCCTTGGATCACTCGCGTACGGGTCATGTTTGCTTTAAGTCGCCATCGTTTTGACGAGGCCCTTCGGCTGTTGCATGCAGCCTTGCTCCTTGACCCCTTTGCACCCTGGCTCAATGCTCGCCTGGCCTGGACTTGGCATCTGGCCGGTGAAGCCGCCAAGAGCGTCGAGCAGGCGGAACACGCGCTCGCGCTCTCACCCGAGCACGAGGGCTCTCAGCTCTACTGCGCAATCATCCTGGCCCACAACGGCCAGCCGGAGCGCGCCATCGAGCTCGCCGAAGACCTGGCACGGCGCTCATCATCCTTCGACATTGCCACTGCTGTGCATGGCTATGCGCTGGCCCGCTCCGGCCGGGAGCGCGAAGCTCGTGAGACTCTCGAGCGGCTGCAATGGCTCAGCCGGGAGCGCTTTGTGCTGCGCTCGTTTACGCCCGCCGTCTGCGTCGCGCTCGGAGACACAGAAAGCGCCATCGCCGAACTACGCGCCGCCGAAAAAGACCGTTGCCCGTGGCTCTTCCAGATGCTCGCCGATCCTCGTCTGCAACCTCTCCACAGCCACCCCGAGTTCCTGCGCATGCAACAGACCCTCGCCGACATGGAAAGTGCCGCCGACGATCCGGCAGGCGACGCCTGAGTCAGCTTTGACAACGCCGTCCCCATCCACTCCTTAAGCACCCCCGTGATCAGCATCACAATGCGCGCCTTCCCTTCTGCTAAATAATCCTTAATGATTGCTGTGGATGTGCTTGCCCCGGAGACTCTTTGTGCTCCATGCCCACCATCGCGACCGATCGCGGAGTCAAACTGCTCTTGAAGATCCTCTTGTCGAGCGGTGGATGCCCCTCTCGCAACGGCTTCGGCCGCATCGGAGTTGTGCCTCATGTACAAGATTCTCGAAGCCCGCAGCGTCGGCCTCAATATCAAGCAATTCGTGATTGAAGCGCCGCGCATCGCGCGCAAGCAGAGGCCCGGTCAGTTCCTCATTCTCCGCCTCCACGAGCACGGCGAGCGCATTCCTCTCACCATCAAGAGCTCTGATCCCGAGGCAGGCACCGTCACTATCGTGGTGCAATCCATCGGCAAAACCACCATGCTGTTGAATTGTCTTGAAGCAGGCGACTCCATTCTGGACATCGTCGGCCCGCTCGGGACGCCCTCTGAGATTGAGCACTACGGCACAGCCGTGATTCTTGCCGGCAGCGTGGGCACGGCCATGGCGCTTCCCACCGCCAATGCGCTCAAGCAGGCTGGCAATCACGTCATCTTCATTGAGGGCGCGCGCAACGCTGAGATGGTGGTCTTTGAGGACGAAGTGCGCCGCGCCAGCAACGAGACCTACATCATGACCGACGACGGCAGCTACGGCGAAAAGGGCCTGGTCACTAAAAAGCTCAATGAGCTTCTCGCCGCCGGCCGCAAAATCGACTTCGTGCTCGCCGTCGGCCCGGTGCTCATGATGCGCGCCGTGGCGCAGATTACCGCCCCGCTCCGCATAAAAACCATGGTCAGTCTCAACTCCATCATGGTGGATGGCACCGGCATGTGTGGCGGCTGCCGCGTGCTGCTCGGCGACAAAAGTAAATTCGCCTGTGTCGATGGTCCGGAGTTCGATGCCTCGCTGGTCAACTTCGAAGTTCTTATGCAGCGCAACTCCATGTATCGCGACAAGGAGTGTCAGTCGCTCAAATATTTTGAGGAACACAAGCAGGAGGAGTTGGCCCACCTTCGCGCCGAGCTGCTCGCGAAAGAAGCTGAAGTGGCCCACCTCCGCGCGGAATTGACCGAGGAGGAGGCGCACCATGTCTAACCCCAACACGCTTCCCCTCAAAGACCGCATGAAGATCCCGCGCGTGCACATGCCCGAGCTCGATCCCGCCGTGCGCAGTCGTAACTTTGAAGAAGTTAATCGAGGCCTGCTCGCGGCCGACGCGCTTCAGGAGGCCACGCGCTGCATCGCCTGCGCCAAGCCCGGCTGTGTCGTCGATTGCCCCGTCGGCGTCAAGATCAAGGAAGTTGTCGCCCTCATCTATGCCGGCGATTTTCTTGCCGCCGCGGCCAAAATGCGCGAAGACAATGCGCTGCCCGCCATCACCGGCCGCGTCTGCCCGCAGGAGAATCAGTGCGAGGGTGGATGCGTTCTGGGCAAGAAAGGCGCGCCCGTTGCCATCGGCAACCTTGAGCGTTTCATCGCCGACTATGAACGCAACACCGGGCAGCTTGGATTGCCCGTCAACGCTGTGCCCACAGGCAAGAGCGTGGCCATTGTTGGCAGCGGCCCCGCCGGTCTCTCAGCCGCCGGAGACCTGGTCCAGAAGGGCCATCGTGTGCGCGTCTTTGAGGCCCTGCACGAACTCGGCGGTGTGCTCGTCTACGGCATCCCCGAATTCCGTCTGCCCAAGGCGATCGTTAAAAGCGAAGTCGACAACCTGCGCAGGATGGGCGTCGAATTTGAAAACAATGTAGTCGTCGGCAAGAGCGTCACCATCGACGAGCTGATGCAGAACGAGAAATTTGATGCGGTCTTCGTCGCCACCGGCGCCGGTCTGCCGCGCTTCCTCGGCGTTCCCGGCGAGCACCTCAACGGCGTTTACTCCGCCAATGAATTTCTCACCCGCGTCAATCTAATGCGCGCCTACCAGGTCACTGCATACGATGAGCCTGTCTACGATTGCCGCGACCGTGACGTCATCGTCGTAGGCGGCGGCAACACCGCCATGGATGCGGTGCGCACCTCGCGTCGTCTTGGTGCTCGAACCTCAACCCTGGTCTATCGCCGCTCTGAAGCCGAGATGCCGGCGCGTCTTGAAGAGGTACGCCACGCCCGCCAGGAGGGCATTGACTTCCGCATGTTGACCAACCCCATCGAGTTCATCGGCGATCAAAAGGGCTGGCTCACCGGCGCGCGCTGCGTACGCATGGAACTCGGCGAACCCGACAAGAGTGGCCGCCGCTCGCCTGTCGAGATCAAGGGCTCGGAGTACATTCTGCCCGCAAACGTGGCCATCATTGGTGTGGGCACCACCGCTAACCCGCTCATCCAGAGCACCACGCCGGACCTGAAGACCACCCCGCGCAATTACATCCTCGCCGATCCTGAGACCACCCGCACCTCCAAGCGCGGCGTCTTTGCCGGCGGCGACATTGTCACCGGAGGCGCTACCGTCATCCTTGCCATGGGCGCAGGCCGCAAAGCCGCCGTCCACATCCACGAGTACCTCACCACCGGCGTGTGGGAACCCGAACCCGCCGTCAAAATCTAGAACTAGTTGCATAAATCCGGCTTTGAAAGGGCACGGCTTCAGCCGTGCCGTAAAAGGCCAATAGAATTTAGGGCTTTAGCCCCTGAGGGACGTTTCTTGTCGAGCTGATTTGTATATATGCAACCAGTTCTAGATTCCAGTTTCTGAACTCACGCTTGCCCCGAGGCAACTACGGAGGGAGCAGGGGCCTTCAGGCCCCTGAATAAAGGCCTTCAATCAAAATGGCTTTAGCCACGGGCCTTTCGTTTACGCCGCCCAGACGCAGGGCAGTCAACGGATCAAATCCTAACTCGCTCCCCACACCTTCCATCTGTACTCCAAGAACCGTCGCGCTGTAGACTGGCACGTCTATTGACTAACGGATTAAGGAGAATCTCACAACCCATGCTGAAACAAGGAAAGTCGAATCGCCGCGCAGCAAGCCCTTCGATCGCGAAACCTCCCAATGAAGTCCCGGTCGGCGTAGTAGGAATGGGCTTGATGGGCACCAGCATCTGCGCCTGTCTGCTCGCAGCAGGACATCGCCTGCATTGCGTCGAGTCCGATCCAGCAAGAATTCGCACGGCGCGCCGAAGGCTGTTGGCCGTTTTGAAGGAGGCCGCCTCGCACGGGTTGATCAAGGAATCTCTGTCCAGCGTGCTGGAGAGATTCACAGTCTCCTCGACCTTTGATGGCCTCAAGGACGCGAAGATCGTCGTTGAATCCACCGTGGAGAGCCTTTCCATCAAGCGCCGCGTGATCAAGGAGATTGAAAAGGTCGTTTCTTCCCGCACGCTGATCGGCAGCAACACCTCCTCGATCCCTATTACCGAATTACAGAAGAATGCTCGCCATCCTGAACGCGTACTAGGTCTTCATTGGGCAGAGCCTGCAACCGCCACACGCTTTATGGAGATCGTCTGCGGCAGCCAGACTTCGCTCGCCAATGCGCGGCGTGCCGAACGCCTCGCTCGCGGATGGGGCAAGGAGCCGTCGTTGATCCGCCGTGATATTCGCGGCTTCATCACCAACCGGATCATGTATTCCATGCTTCGTGAAGCGTTCCACCTCGTGGACTCGGGATATGCCACGGTCGCGGATGTCGATCGCTCCATGCGCAACGACCTCGGCTACTGGATCACTTTTGCTGGCCCATTTCGCTTCATGGACCTCATGGGAATTCGCGCCTACAAAGCCGTGATGAAGGGCCTTCTCCCAGACCTCAACTGCGCCAAAAGAATCCCGCGCCTGATGCAGAAGGTAACTGACTCGGGCGGTCGTGGAACTTCCAACGCCAAAGGCTTCTATCGCTACACACCCGCTCAGGCAAAGCGTTGGGAAAAACTGTTCCGCCAATTCAGCTTCAGGATTCGTGATCTGGCAAAGGACTATCCCGAAGATGTTGGAGATCGGCCGTCGCTGAAACGCAAGCGCACCACGTAACGTAATTCCAGCCCTTTAGCATCGATCGAATAACGAGGTAGCAGGTGCCATCCGGTCCCTGAATAAGGCGCACTTAATTTCAGGCCTTCAGGCCTTCGAACAACGGAGGGAGCAGGGGCCTTCAGGCCTTCGAACAACGGAGGGAGCAGGGGCCTTCAGGCCCCTGAATACGGGCTTTGCAATCAAAGTGGCTTTAGCCACGGGCCTTTCGTTTATGCTGCTCAGATGCGCCTCGCACCACAAGAAACTCGGACGTATCTTGTCACCGCCGTAACCGCGCAACGCCGCCGCCTCTTTCAGGTGACGGCCACAGCGGAACTACTCGAACGAACCATCTTCGACTATCACAGTCAAGGCAAGTTTCTCTTGCACGCGTTCGTCATCATGCCTGACCATTTCCACGCCATGATCACGCCCGCTCCAGATGTTTCATTGGAAAAGGCAATGCAGTTCATCAAGGGTGGCTTCTCCTTCCGCTTGAAAAGCAAGCTCGACGTATGGGAGCGCAGCTTCAATGAGAGCCAGATCACCGCTGAAGAAAAGTTCTTCACCTGTGCGCGCTATATCGAGGAGAATCCGGTGCGGCGAGGAATCGTAACGACGCCAGAAGCCTATCCGTTCAGTTCAGCTGCTCGTGGACGGCTGGACCAAATGCCGATTCACATGGAGCTAAGCAAGACCCATGCCTAAACAGGCTGGCCATCGATTAACGGAGGGAGCAGGGACTTCAAGCCTCCATCGAACAACGGAGGGAGCAGGGGCCTTCAGGCCCCTGAATACGGGCTTTGCAATCAAAGTGGCTTTAGCCACGGGCCTTTCGTTTATGCTGCTAGGATGCGCCTCGCGCCGCAAGAAGTACGGGCCTATCTGGTCACCCTCCGCGTGCCAACTACTTAAGCCCCATGCAAGGAGAACGAATGCCGCAATTATCCAGAAGACAATTCATCAAGACAGCCTCATCAACTGCGGTGTTCGGCGCGGCCCTGTCAACAGGTGGCCGCATCCTTCACGCGAATCCTCTTGGCTTGCCTCTCGGGTGCCAGACGTGGCCCGTGCGCGCAAGCATCGCCAAGGACTTCCGCGGCACGCTCAAGGAACTAGCCGCCGCCGGATTCCAGACCATCGAACTGTGCTCGCCCGTAGGCTATGCCGACTCCGGTTTCGCCGGCCTCGCCAAATTCAAGGGGTCGGAACTCCGCAGCATCCTGCACGATGCAGGCCTCACCTGCATCAGCAGTCACTTTTCCATCGGCGAGTTGCGAAAGAACCAGGACGACCGCATCTCCTGGGCAAAAGATGTCGGCCTGACGCAGATGTTTGTTCCCAGCCTGGACGGGCCCAAGAATCCCACCATGGATGACGTAAAGCATGCGGCCGAGGAATACAACCGAATGGGCGAGCACGCGGCGGCGGCCGGAATCGTGCAGGGTCTCCACAACGAGGACTTTGAACTCACCACGGTCGATGGCAAGCGGACATACGATCTGCTGTTTCAACTTCTCGATCCCCGGTTCGTGAAATTCCAGTTCCAGGTGTCCACAATCAGCGCGGGCTATGATGCCGCCGAGTACTTTACCAGGTATCCGGGCCGCTTCATTTCCATGCACGTTCAGGGCTGGTCGGCAAAGACGCGCAAGATCGTGCCGGTGGGTCAAGGCACTCTCGATTGGAAGAGAATCTTCTCCACCGCAAAGACGGCCGGCATCAAAAACTATTTCGTCGAAATGGACTTGCCGCTGATGAAAGCCAGCGTTCCCTACCTTAGAGCGCTTTCGATTTGAGTGTGAACAGAACTCTGGGTAGCCCACTCATCCCAGTGCCAGGGTCTGTGCCTCGCGGCCTCATCGCGATGAGCGGGTCTTCGGGAAAGGTTGCATGGTGATTACGCCGGGGTGGGCGCCCCATCCTTGAATCGTCTTGTGATTCAAGGGTGGGAAACCACAGATGCCCATCTCGGCTGTGAGCAGTCAAGCCGAAAACGCTCTAAGCACCTGCAAGTACGATAAAGAGACCCCCATTCCCCTCCCGGTCGCTTGCCAAACACATCCTCATTTTGGCGCACAATGGAGACACAGATGGAAGGCGGGGATTCACCCATCCAGCTGCGAGTTGCGGGGCATTTGTGGGCAGTTTTTGGGGCTTTTTCAACCGGTTTCAGTTCCCTTTTCGTGGAGGAGTAAAATCATATAATGAACAAAATAAATGGGTTAGATCACCGCATTAACGCTTTTCCCATGGACCCACCCCCTCCCCTTGCCATATTCCCCTTATCTTCGCCAGGAAATTCGCTTGGCCGAACCTTGTGCCCCACTTTGGTTTCCTCCATACGAACACAAAAAATCGGCGGCAAGAGAATCACCTCTTGCCGCCACCGGTCGTCCAGGGCCTGCCCGATCTTCTGACCAGGTCCTGGCTATTGCCGCAGTTGCTCTCTGCCTTATGCTCTCGCTACTACATCCCTCTACTGATTGATCCCCGCTCCCGGTGCGGCCGCATCTCCCGGCGCCGCAAGCGCAGGGCCATCGCCGGCGTCACCTTGCGGTCCCGGAGGCGGAGGCGCCGAGTGCTGGCCCTCGCCATCCGGCCCCCGGCCACCCGGTCGCCGCCCGTCCCCTCCCCATCCGCGCCGCTGCTCCATCCGGTTCATGCGCCCGGCACGCAAAAGTTTCCACTGCTCGGGGGTCAGCTTGCCGCGAATGGCCAACAGGAACCGGGCATTGGCCTTCTCCAGGTCGGCACGCGCTTGGGCCACCTTGTCGATCTGCGCCAGGATTCCAGCTTCGTTCGGCTGATCATTGCCCATCAGCGGTTCCATTGCCAGTTCCGCTTTATCCAGATTGGCGTGCAGGTCGATCAGCTTCTCGCGATGTTCCATCAGAATCCCGTCCATCGCCTTCCGCTGTTCGTCCGTGAGCTTCAGTTTCTCCACCATGGCCGGATCGTTCCACCAGCGGCCATGCTCGCCACGTTGACCCAGCGCCCGCTCCATCGGTGGCATGTGATCCCCGAATCCCGGGCCGCCGCCCGGTGCCTGTGCACCCAGGGCCCCCGCCGTCAAAAATGCGGCAATTGCCAAACCCATCCGTACCGCCACTGTTACCTTCATCCCGTTTTCCTCCCCTGATCTGCAGCAGAACACTCATTCGCTGTCCCGCTTTTATTTGGTCACGTCATCCGTCATCAATGAAGCCAGCGGCTCCATGGCGCTTGGAACTTCTCGCGCTACGTCGCTGTCCACCTTGGCCAGCAGATCTTCCTCCTCGCGTGCATGCTGGGCGGCGAGTTCGCGCTGCTGTTGTGCTGCCTGCGCGGCAGCCATCCGCGCCAACTCCTGCTGATGGTGGCGCTCGTAGAGGCCTCCCGAAGCGGCGCCGCCAAGCAACACCAGCGCAAGGGCCCAGCCGGCAGCCAGCCGCCATGTCCTGTGCACCACCACCTCGTGCACATTGCGCGGACTCTGACAGACCGCCCCGCTCCAGGCGTGCACACTGGCTCTGAAGTCTCTCAGTGTCTGCTGCAGCACCGGGTCCAATACTTCCCCTTCGGCAGGCTGCTCCGTCTCTTCTGTAATTCTGCCCCACACCGTCATCGCTTTCCCCCCAACTCCGCACGCACTCTAGCCACCGCCCGCGAGAGATGTGCTTTCACCGTGCCCTCACGAAGTCCTGTGGAACGTGCAATCTCACTCAACTCCATTTCTTCCACAAAGCGCAAAAGGAAGACCGTTCTTTGCCGCTCACTCAGCCCATCGACCGCGCGCCACACCTGTGCCAACCGTTCGCGCGCCAGCAGTTGCTGCTCCTGCGATCTCTCGCCGCTGGGCAGCCATTCACCCGCATCATCCAGATCCACCGCATTGGTCCGCGCCAGGCGCCAGAACTGCAAGCGACGGTTGCGCCAGTGATCCTTCTGCAGATTGATTGCGATCCGCATCAACCAGGTCATCGCACTGGAGTCGCCTCGGAATCGCGACCAGTTCTGATGCGCCTTCAGAAAGCACTCCTGCGTCAGAGTCTCCGCTAGGTCCACATCGCGCGTAGAAGCCAGCAAGAACCGGAAAATCTGCGGCCTGTGGCTCTGAACAACACTCACAAAGTCCTGCGCGGCATTTTCGTTCGCCGTGGCCATGGTCATCGGTTCCAGTGCTGTGCAGGCTGCCATCACTCATGTAGACGCCCGCTTGGAACCCAAGTTTACAGCGGACGAGGGATTTCTAATCTATACGTACATGCCGGCGGGGCCCCGGTCTGGGCCTGAGGTCTCTGGCGATCTCCCAGCCGCCGACCTATTTTCTCCAGCCGCCAATACCGGCCCAGTTATATTCAAGATCCCGAGCCGCCCCATTGCCCAGGACTCTGCACACCTCGTCGAGGACATCGACCATGCTGTCGCACCCGTACTTCTCGTTTATTTCTTCGCCGATAACGCGCGTCTCGTGCGATGCAAAGCTCCCGGTGCTCCCGTGCACCCTGCACAGCCGCGTAACGTAGGGCCTAAGCTCCACCTCCACCTGCGGCCGCTCCTCGTTGCGCGGAGTCTCCTGCACACTTGCGAACGCGATGGAGCGCAAATCATCGAGTTTTGGTGCCGCAGGTTTCTTGTCGATCGGTGGCAAAAGTTTGGGAACTGATTGAAGAACAATCAAGGCCACAACCACAAAGAAGATCCACCAGTACCATTCCATTTCCGCCCCCGAGCTGCGGTGTGATGACTCAGTGTATTTCTTCTCGCCACCCTCGCTTGAACCCAACAATGAATCTGCGCTGTGCGACTATCTGCAATGAATTTCGCCCGTTCAGTGGTTTTGTAATAGGCCTGCCCAGGACGGGCAGTATTGTACTGCGAAACGGCAAAGAGGTCTGTGCGTTGGCCGGGCTGATAAACTTGTCGTGGGAAACGCGTACGACGCATTCGCGTCCCTCCACAAGTTGTGTGCTCCTGCCATAAGGAAGTTTGTCATGCTGCTCGAATCTCTCCGTGAAGAAGTCCTCCATGCCAACCGCGAGATTGCCCGCCGCGGTCTGGCTCCGCATACTTTCGGCAACGCCAGCGGCATCGACCGCTCAGGCCCCGAACCGCTGGTAGTCATCAAGCCCAGTGGTGTCGACTATGCCCAACTCACCGCGGCAGACCTGGTGGTTACCGACCTCGACGGAAAGATCATCGAAGGCTCACTGCGTCCTTCCAGCGACCTGGACACACACACTCTGCTTTATCGCGAATTCCCCCAGATCGGTGGCATCGTTCACACCCACTCTGAATTCGCCACCTCCTGGGCACAGGCGTGCCGGCCAATTCCCTGTCTGGGTACAACACACGCCGACTATTTTCACGGCCCGGTCCCGGTCACCGCTCCACTGACCGCCAGGGAGGTAACCGTCGAGTCCTATGTCCGTAATACTGGCACTGTCATCGTCCGCCTCTTCCGCGCGGATCAACTCGACCCCGTCGCCGTGCCCGGTGTGCTCGTAGCCGGCCATGCCCCCTTCACCTGGGGCAAATCGGTCGCCGAGGCCGTGGAACACGCCGATGTCCTCGAATATATTGCCCGCCTGGCATTTCGCAGTACCCTGCTTGGAGCGCCCGATTCCGGTCTGCCCGTACACGTTCTCGAACACCACTACCTGCGCAAGCATGGCCCCAAGGCGACCTACGGACAGCGCTGAAGTCCAGAATCGACTTTGCAAGCGACAAAAGAGCTCATCTTCATGTTCATGGAACTTCTTCATCGCCCTCTGGTTCACCCTGCCCAGATAAGTTACTTACCGCGGAAGAGCAGCAATGAATCCACACCGTGATCGCGCCAAGATGAGTCAGTTTCACGAGTCTCTGCGTCTTTTCATCCACTATTGATTTCAATATTGCGATTCCTTTTTGCGTAGGCCGTTTCCCGTTTTCTGCATTTCCAACCATTTCTAGGTCGACGCAGTCTAACCTAACGCGAAATTTGGAGTCTTTATCTTGTGTGTTCTCAGTTGCTTGCCCAAGTGTTCCGGGTTGCCCTGTAAAGGTTTAGCACATGGCATCCGACGTGCAATGCTATTGATAGCTCAAGGTGCTCCCCCTTATGGAGACAAGCCTCTTCAATCGTTTGCAGGCGACACTGCTGGCAGTAGCCACAGTGGGTCTGGTACTGTTGGCGGTTTGGAATCTCCGACAGGAGAGCGATTTCCAGCAACCTGACGACGGGGTGTGGTGGAGCGAGGCGCCAGCGGGTGGGCTCGTGGCCGACAAGGTGCTATCCGGAAGCCCCGGCCACCGCGCGGGCATCCAGACTCATGACCTGCTTACCGCTGTCGACGACACTCCTGTCTCCCATGTTGCGGACTTTGAGCGGCAGCTCTATCGCACAGGCTCCTGGGGCAATGCACGGTACTCCATCACCCGGGACGGCATCCCCCTCGACGCACCGGTTCTGGTCATTCCCGAACCGGCGGACCGAAGCCTGCAGGCAGGACAGAGGCTCATCGGTCTCATCTATCTGACCATCGGCATCTACGTCCTGTTTCGCCGCTGGACGGCTCCCCGTGCTACACATTTCTATCTGTTCTGCCTAGCCTCGTTCGCGCTTTATGCGCTCAAGTACACTGGCAAGCTTGACCTGCCTGACTGGACCGTCTTCTGGATAAATGGGCTGGCGGGATCGCTGCAGCCGGCGCTGTTTCTGCATTTCGCCCTCAGCTTCCCTGAAGAGCGGTTCAAGAACATCCGACGTCGCTGGTTGGTGCCGCTAATCTATGCTCCCGGCGCGGGGCTGCTGGGACTTTGGATCATGGCGATCAACCGCTGGCAGGCTACCGGACTGCTGCGTCACCGCCTTGACCAGACCGGCATCGGCTACGACGCAATTTTCTACGTACTGGCAGCAGTCCTCTTTCTTCGCAGCTACAGCCGCGCCGATTCGCCCCTGCTACGTCAGCAGTTGAAGTGGCTCTGGCGCGGCGCGCTTCTGGCGGTATTACCCTTCACGCTGGTCTACGCCATTCCTTACATGCTCGATCTGCCCATGCCCAGCTTGCTCACCAAGCTGGCCGAGCTGTCGCTGGTCTTCTTACCCCTCACCTTCTGCTGGGCCATCATCCGCTACCGGTTGATGGATACTGACCTGATCTTCAAGCGCGGCGTGGCTTACACGCTGGCTACCGGCCTCATCCTCGGAGGCTATTTCGGCGTCATCGCCCTCGCCGCAGGGTTGGCCCACAATCGCTTGCCGGAGTCTGTCCGGGATTGGGGCGAGGGCATCGCCATTGTGCTGGTGGCAGCCTTCTTCGAGCCGCTGAAGCGCAGAATTCAGGGCTGGGTTGACCGCGCCTTCGACCGCCATCGCTACGACTATCGCATGGCCCTGGTTGAGTTTGGCCGCGGCCTCAGTTCCGAGACGGATTTGAAGGCACTACTGGAGTCCATTGTGGAGCGGCTGCCACGCACTCTGCTGGTCGCGCGCGTGGCCGTCTTCCTGGCCGAGGAGCCGGGACAGCTACGCCTGGCTGCGTCCCACGGTCTGCCCGCCGAAGCGCTTGCCGCGCAGGGCCGTGTGGGGCCGGAATCGCTCGATCTGAGCTTCCTCGACTTCGACCGTGCGACTGACCACTCCCACATCTTTCTTGAAAACGCCCAACAGGCCCTGCACTTGACTGAAAACGAGCGCCAGACTGCGGCCCTGCTCGACTTGAACTACTACCTGCCATGTCGCGTCGCGGGCGGTCAGACCGAGGATGGAGAAACTACCTCCGCCTCGCGCACCATCGCCGTCATTGGCCTCGGCCGCACCATCGGCGGTGACTTCCTATCGAGCGAAGATGTTGAACTGCTGGAATCGCTGGCCAGTTACATTGGCATCGCTCTGCAGAACGCCAGCCTCTATGCGCAACTGGAAGATAAGATCAGTGAATTCGAGCGGCTCAAAGAGTTCAACGAGAACATTGTCGAGTCTATCAATGTGGGCATTCTCGCACTGGATTTGCGGGACCGCATCGAGAGCTGGAACGCACAGATGGAGGCCATGTACGCCCTGAGCCGCGCCGAGGTCATCGGGCAGCCGGTTCAGAGCGTCTTCCCGTCCGAGTTTATTGAGGCGCTGGACGGCTTCCGCAACGATCCCGGTGTGCACCACCTTTACAAATTCCCGCTCACCAGCCGCGCCGGTGAGCAGCGCACCGCCAACATCGCCATTGCGCCGCTCATGTCGCGCGACTTTGTCGCCGTGGGCCGCATCGTACTGGTGGATGACATTACCGAGCGGGTTTCGCTTGAGGCGCAGCTTACCCAGGCAGACAAGCTCAGCTCCATCGGCCTGTTGGCGGCGGGCGTGGCCCACGAGATCAATACCCCACTGGCGGTGATCTCCTCTTACTCCCAGTTGCTCTCCAAGCAGTTGCGCGGCGACACACGTCTGGGACCGGTTCTGGAGAAGATCACCCAGCAGACTTTTCGCGCCTCTGAGATCGCCAACGGGCTGCTGAATTTTTCAAGGACATCCACCACCGAATTCCGCGAGACCAACCTGAACCAGGTGATTCGCGACACCCTTTCACTGCTTGAGCATCAATTCAAGACCGCGCAGATTCTCGTTGATATTGAGTTGACCGACGACCTGCCTTCGATTCACGGCAACCCCGGCAAGCTGCAGCAGGTCTTTCTGAATTTGCTGCTGAACGCCAAGGAAGCCATGCCCGGCGGTGGAAAGCTGCGCGTAGCCACCATGGCCAACGGCCACGTTGAAGCGGTGGTGGCAGACTCCGGCTCCGGCATCGCACCGGAGCACCTGAAACGCATCTACGACCCTTTCTTTACCACCAAGACCATGCCCCGGCCTGGCGAAAGGCGCGGTACCGGTCTCGGACTGTCCGTCTCCTACGGAATCATTCAGGAACACGCGGGCAAAATTCATGTCGAAAGCTCCGTGGGCGCCGGAACAACCTTTCATCTTGAGTTCCCAATGCTGAGGAAATCCGTACATGCCTGAGGTTGACCAGCCGTTGAATTTTCAAGCTTCCGCACCATCCGCAATCGCCAGTTCCACCGGCGCCAGCATCCTTGTCATCGATGACGAAGCGGCCATTCGCGAATCCCTCGAGGTGCTTCTAACGTTGGAAGGATTCGGGATAAGAACCGCCATTGACGGCGAGCAGGGACTAAGAATCCTGGAGCAGGAGAACTTTGACCTGGTGCTGTTGGACCTGGCCCTGCCTGGCCAGAGCGGGCTCGAACTGCTGCCCCAAATCAAGGAACGTCAGCCGGAAACGCCGGTCATCATGATCACTGCGTACGGCACGGTGGACAACGTTGTCGAGGCCATCCGCGCCGGCGCAGAGAACTTTGTCCAGAAGCCGTGGGACAACGAGAAGCTGATGGCCGACATCCGCTCCGCCGTTGCCCGCCATCGCGCTGAAGAAGAAAACCTGCAGCTCAAGCGCACCCTCAAGCAGCGCTACAACTTCGCCAACATCGTGGGCAAAAGCGAGCCCATGCTGCGCGTCTTCGACCTGGTGGCGCAGGTGGCGCCCAGCCGTTCCACCGTGCTCATTCAAGGCGAAAGCGGCACCGGCAAGGAACTCATTGCCAAGGCCATTCACGCCAACTCGCCGCGCCGCGACAAGCCCTTTGTGCCCATCAACACCGGCGCCATGCCTTCTGAGCTGCTTGAGTCCACGCTCTTCGGCCACGTTAAGGGCGCGTTCACCTCGGCCATCGCCTCCAAGAAAGGACTCTTCGAAGTCGCCAACGGCGGCACTCTCTTCCTGGACGAGATCGCAACCATGGGCTCCGATACCCAGGCCAAGATTCTGCGCGTACTCCAGGATCGCCGTTTCATGCACCTGGGCGGAATCCAGGAGATCCAGGTGGACGTGCGTATCCTTGCCGCCACCAACATCGATCTGCGCCAGGCGGTGCGCGAAGGCCGCTTCCGCGAAGATCTCTTCTACCGTCTCAACGTGATCACCGTCGATCTGCCTCCGCTGCGCGCGCGCCGCGAGGACATTCCCCTGCTGGCCCAGCATTTCCTCGACTTCTATGCCAAGGAGAATGAACTCTCGCCGCGCAAGCTCTCCGCCGATGCCATGCGTGCGCTAGTGGATTACGAGTGGCCCGGCAACGTGCGCGAGTTGGAGAACTCCATCGAGCGCGGTGTGGTGCTTTCCTCCGGCACTATCATCGGCTCGGATCTATTGCCCGGCCACATCACCGGACGCAGCTTCCAGGACGCGTTGCTTGAACACAACCCCAACGCCTCGCTCTTCGATATTCTCGAAGACATCGAGCGCCGCATCATCATTGAAAAGCTTGAGCGCTGTAACGGTAACCAGACCGACGCCGCCGAGCAGTTCCACATCCCTCTCTCCACCCTCAACCAGAAGATCAAGCGCCTCAATATTGAGATTCGCAAAAAGGGCAGAGAGTAATCAATCGATTCGGCAACCGCAGAAACTTATCAATGACTGCATAGAGCATTCTTCGCGCTTTGCTAAAGTCATCACTGCAAAAGCTTGCATCTTTGATCTTGCGAATTCCCTCGGCAAAGGTATACATTTGCCGCTCAAGTACCAAAGAAGCAGTTTCCCCATTTCAACTCAAATTCAGGCTTCGCACGGCCTCCCCCTCAGGAGCAAGCCATGCACGTGAATCGCATCGCTATTCTCTGCGCAGCCTTCCCGCTGGCTTGCGCCGGCTGCAACGCAGCGGGTAACCCTGCGGTCTCCTCCGCTACGCAACCCAAAACAGCCGACAACATCAGCTGGGTCACCTACACTGACTCTGCCGAGGGTGCCTTCTCCATGGAGGTTCCCGTCGGGTGGCAGGTCGACGGCGGCATGTATCGCTTCGGCTATTTCGATGTGCGCTGGATGATGGACATTCGTTCGCTCGACGGAAAACTCATCATCCGCATCGGCGACCCCAACGTCCCTCCCTATGTACTGCCCGGCCCGCACTCCGGTCCTGCAGGTCGTCCGGCCATCAAGCCGCAGATGTATCAAATGATGGTCGACAATTATCGTGAAGCGAAGCCCTATGCTGAAACCTACGCGAAGCACCGCTTTGCCAATGTCTGCAGTTTCCTTACTCCACGCGATACTGAGTGGACACCCGCCATGCCGCCAGCGTGGCAGAACGAAGCGGGCGCCAGGGCCACAGAGGCTTCCATCGCCTATGACTGCGCCACCTCAGACGGTCCGCGCATCGTCAACGTATATGCGCGCAACACGTTGCACGGCAACGACGGCCTGTGGCAGGTTGATCCGATTATCAGCATCATTGCCACGCCGGACGGTGTCCATCTGGCCCAGGCAATGACCCAGCGAATGATCAACAGTTGGCAAGTCACGCCTCAATGGAAGCAGTACCAACAGCAAATGACCAAAATGGGCCTGGCTCAAATTCGCACCCAATTCACCCAGTTCCTGCAGCAGATGCAGGTCTATCACCAGCAGCGCCAGGCGGCCATGAATCAGCAGGTCGCCCACTATGAATCGCAGCAGCACGCGCAGGCCCAGCAAGCCTCCGGCTGGGGAGAGATACTTACAGGCCTTACTGACGTCGTTGATCCCAACACCGGTACGAAGTTTCAAGTGTTCAGCGGACCAAAGGCCAACTATTACACCAACGGACTCGGCGTCACCGTCAACTCCAACCTCAACCCCGGGAGCGGCTTCCACCAGGTCACAGTGACCGGTCCGTAACCGCAGGGCATCCGGGAACGAGTCGCAGTTCAAGGATCTGAATTGCTGCGAAATTCTCGTATTTATGCTTATAAAATCTGTTTTGTTTTTCCGGATCCCTTATCGCTCATTTACTATTCTCTGTTTCCCGCCTTCAACCATTTAGCTAGAAACCCACGTAACCCCGCTGGCGGCCGCAGCCACACATCGGCGGCGGTCTCTCGCCACTCACGTCGCATCAATACGCTCAGGTGCGGGCCATCGGCTTCATTCACAGCTCGAAACGCCGCCTCATCGGTAAGGTCGTCGCCCACATAAGTCACCGGCGCGCCAGCGTCGGCCTCGCTTATGATTTCTCGCACCGCGCCGCCCTTGTCGCGTCCCACGCGCAACTCCAGACCTGCCTCAAACTCCAGCAGAGACAGGCCATCCAATTGCGCCAACGGCTCAAAGAGCTGACGCGTTCGCTTCTCGATGAGTTTGGCTGAGCGTGCGGAGTGGCCTCGCCAATGCACTACGGCTGCGTTGGGCTTGTCTTCGTAGAGGCCCCCGAGTGCGTCGTGCTTGAGCGATTCGCCTAGCTTGTTGAGCGCCTGTCGCACCGCGGGCGCCGATTCTTCCAGTTCCCGTCGGCCGTCGGGATTGAGACGTTCAGCTCCATGCAGGCCCCACACTTCAAGCGGTGGGTCCAGGCCGAGCAGCGGTGCAATTTCCGCCGCCGGCCTGCCTGTCACAACCGCGATGCGTGTGCGGCCCTGGCGCCGGATGCGCGCCAGCAGCTCCGGCACGCCGGCCCACGGCCGCGCCGCGAAGCGGTCTACCCTGAAGCCCGCCATCGTGCCATCGTAATCCAGCAGCAACAGCGGGGTCGGCGCACCCGCAAATGCACCAAAAAACTCCTCCAGCTTTTCTGCCGCCTCAGAGGTCAAAATTTACTCGCTTCCCCAATTAGTGCTGGCCAGCTGCTTAGGCCAGTTTACGATGTGCCGCCTCTGCAGCGGGCTCCGAGGCTGGGCTGGCGGGACGTGCCTCCACGCCCTCCGCATTCTCCAGCCGGACCTCGCGCAGATCGCCCAGCACGCTTGCCGCCCAGCGATAAATGTTGTGGTCCATCACCTGGCGGCGCATCTGTTGCATGCGCTGGCGGCGTTCGGCGCGGGACATCTCCAGACCCAGGTGAATGGTGTCGGCCACGCCCACAATGTCGTAAGGATTCACCACGAGCGCATCGCGCAGTTCCACGGCGGCGCCGGTGAATTTGCTCAGCACCAATACGCCATCTTCGTCTTCCCGCGCGGCCACATATTCTTTGGCCACCAGGTTCATCCCATCGTGCAGCGAAGTCACCAGGCACATGTCCGCGGCACGATACCAGCGGTTCACTTCCTCGTGGCTGCACTGTCGCTCGATCAGGATGATCGGCCTCCAGCGCGGGGTCTGATAGCGCTGGTTGATGCGTTCTACAGTCTCCTCCACGTTGCGTCGCAGATTCTCGTAGGCCGGGATGCGCGTTCGGCTCGGCGCGGCAATCTGTACCATGGTCAGGCGCTCCCAATGCCAGGGATGATTCTCGATCAGTTGTTCAATGGCTAGCAGACGCTCCACAATTCCCTTGGTGTAGTCCAGCCGGTCCACTCCTACGACCAGGCTCTCTGCGCGCACGCCAAACTCGGACAGCAAAGCAGTTCGCTCGGCAGCTCGCTTTTCGTCTTCTTCCTCAGGCGTAGCAACTCCCACAATGCCCGGCTTTGCTCCCTCGAAGGCCACACTCACCGGATACGGCCGCACCATGCTTATATGTCCAAAGCGGCGAACTGTCATATGTTCGCGATCGGTGCGCGACTCGATGACTCGGTCCACCGTGGAAAGGAAGTTGTTGCAGTGCAGTGGAATGTGGAAGCCAATCAGGTCCGCGCCCAGCAAGCCATCCAGCAGCTCAGCCTGCCACGGACAAATTCCGAAGGCCTCTGGATTCGGCCATGGGATATGCCAGAATATGGCCACGCGCGCGTCGGGCCGCGCCGCCTTCACCAGCCGCGGCAGCAATGCGAAATGATAGTCCTGCACAAACACCAGCGGGTCTACGGTGTCCTCCATCTCCTCCACCAGCGCCGCGGCAAATCGCTCGTTGACCCTCTGGTAACATCCCCAGTCTCCGGCGCGAAAGATGGGCCGGGTGTGTGCGATATGGCACAGCGGCCACAGCCCCTCATTGGCAAATCCGTCGTAGTAGCTGGACTCTTCCTCGCTGGAGAGCCATACCCGGCGCAGAGTATAGCGAGGATCGTCGGGCGGTACGCGCAGCCGGTCAAACTCGTCCACAGTCGCGGCATCCGCATCTCCGCTGCCGCTTGCCACCCAGACGCCGTCGCAAGCGCGCAGCACGGGCTCAATGGCCGTCACCAGGCCGCTGGGTGGCACCACGCATACTGTTTCCCGGCCCTTCCGCACATGCATATACGGCTCGCGGTTCGACACCACAAAGATGCGGCCGGAACCAGTGCGCACCCGCATGTGCGCAGCCAGCAACTCAGCGGTCCACAAGTGATCGCCTGCATCGCGCAGGCGAGCCTCGGTCGCCGCTGCAGCGCGCGCCGCAATCAGGCTCTCCGCCATCGTTTCCACCTCGCGCGCCAGAGGAGTGAACAGGCTAAGTTCCTTCGTCTTGGGGTTCGAGACCTTCTCCACGTAGCCGGTTCGCAATCGCCGCAGGCGTTCCACCACCTGCGTCATGGGCCGCATCAGGAACCAGCTCACCATCCCCAGTGTTACCAGGACAATTACGACCACCATCGTTGCGATTCGCCAAAAGCTTCGCCGCCACACTTCGTTTCCCTGGCTGCGGATGTATCCCGCATCGGCCAGCAATACCAACCCACCCTCCAGTCGGTTACCGTCATGTAGAGGAAGCACTTCTTCCAGCCATTCCAGTTCCCCCGAATGGCCGAACGCGCTCACATTGGAGCCTTTGCGGAGCGATCTTTCCAGCGGCGCCCGAGGCAGTATCGGCAACAGGGAGGCAGGGCCGGCCCAGGCTAACAACTGTCCTCGCTCGTCGTACACTGCCAATCCCAGAACCCCGATTCGAGCCTTGGATTGTTCGATCAGCGCCGGGAGAGCGGTCGAATTGCCGATGGCGATTGTCCGCGCCAGATCGGGCTGAATGCTCGCGCCCATCCACCCTGATCGCCGTTCCAGATCTTCGCGGAGAAAATGCTTGTGCGCCAGCACATCAAAATACGTGGAGGCAACCGATACCACCGTCACGCACGCTATCAGCGCAAGGATCAGGCGCAAGCGAAACAGGTGCATACCGTCCCTCCCATGTTGTTAGATGCAGAACTTTAGAAATATATTGGAACATTCCAATGGCCAAATCCTATCCACTGATGTCTCATATAGATACGCTTTTGCAATTCCATATAATGTGCAGCCATAGTCCCCCGCTGTGGAATTCCAGCCCATCGAAGAGAAGGGAAAAGTGTCTGGAGGGAATCCGAGCTCCGTGCGCTATCCTTTCCTTGAGAGCGGCGGCCGCTCTATCCTGCATCTCGTGGTCCGGGGACCAGATGGCGCTAGAAACGATCGACAAAACCGCCAAGTACATTGTGCTCACGGTGCAGGATTATTCTCTGTTCGCCTGGCGCGCTTTGATGAACCTGTTTCACCCCCCCATTTACTGGCCGGACTTCCTCATTCAATCCGACATCATTGGCGTTGGGTCCCTGTCCATCGTGGTGCTTTCCGGGCTCTCCACGGGCGGCGTGCTGGCGCTCCAGTCGGCGGCCACGCTTTCGGCATTTGGCGCCACGGCCGTCACTGGCCAGTTCGTAAGTCTGACCATGATCCGCGAACTCGGCCCGGTGCTGACCGGCGTCATGGTCTCCGGTCGCAACGCATCCTCCATGGCCAGTGAACTCGGCTCCATGGTTGTCACCGAGCAAATCGACGCCATGCGCGCCCTTGGCGTGGACCCCCTCCGCAAGCTGGTCACTCCGCGCATTTACTCCAGCATTGCCATGCTCTTTTTCCTCACCATCGTGGCCGATGCCTGCGGCATCCTCGGCGGGGGCGCGGTCACGGTGTTCATGAATAACCAGAATGGCACACAGTATTTCGCCATGGCCTGGGAACACCTTCGCTTTCCCGACATTGTCCAGGGCCTGGTCAAACCCCTCTTCTTCGGCTACATCCTCTCCTCCATCGGTTGCTTCTATGGCATGAGAACCAGTGGTGGAACCCAGGGTGTAGGCCGCTCCACGATTCAGGCCGTCGTCACAGCGTCGGTGCTCATCATCTTTGTCGACTTCCTCATTACCCAGGTCTTGCTTTCTCTCTTTGCCGGATGGATGTGAACTCCGCCTTCACTCAGCCCGCTCCAGTCCCGTCTCCGGCAGAGGAGCCTGGCCCCGTTGTGTCCTTCCGCAACGTCTCGCTGACCTTTGCCGGACCACCCGTGCTTCAAGACATCAGTTTTTCCGTGGCTCCGGGCGAAACGCGCATCCTCCTGGGGCCGGCCGGCGTCGGCAAGAGCGTTCTCCTCAAGCTCACCAACGGCCTCCTACGCCCCGATGAGGGCAGCATCCGCCTCTTCGGCGAAGAAATCTCTCATATGCCGGAGCAGAGCCTGTTCGCCCTCCGCCTTCGCACCGGCATGGTCTTTCAGGAAGGCGCGCTCTTCGATTCGCTTACCGTGCGCGATAACGTTGCCTACCAACTCATACAGGAGCAAGTCGCCGACGAAGAGATCGACCGCCGCGTCCGCGAGGCTCTTCACTTCGTGGGTCTTGACGAGACGTTCAAGTTCTTCCCTCCCAGCCTCTCCGGTGGAATGCGCCGCCGTGTAGCCATCGCCCGCGCCTTGATCCGCCAGCCGGAGCTCCTGCTCTACGATTCGCCCACCGGTGGTCTGGACCCCGTCACTTCCACAACCATCATCGAGTTGATCGTGAAACAGCGCGATGTCTACCATTCGCCTTCGCTTCTGGTCACCCACCGCCTGCAGGATGCCTTCACCATGTGCACCCACCGGTTCGACGCTGCCACAGGCGGCATGATCTCGCTCCCCAAGGGGCAGACCGATCCCAACACCACTTTCCTCATGCTCTCTGAGGGCCGCCTGATCTTCGACGGCTCCCTCCATGAACTCGTGCACAGCCAGATCCCCTTCGTCCGTGAATTTCTCCAGTAGACAAGCGGCGAGCCGGACTCCAGAAAGCCGATTCTTCTAAATCGAGCATCTTAATCTACACAACCCGGTTTGCTTACACTGTTCCGGAAGGCGTCGATCCTGGTGGACTCTGACATTCGGGCATGGCTGCGGTTCGATCGGCAGCTCGAATGTCGGTATGCTTTGCAGTGCAACTTGTATGGGATTGAGATAACCATGGGACGATTAAGAACCATCGTTCTGCTGGCGTTGCTGCTGGTGATGCTCCTGGCGAGGCCAGCGGTCGCGTATTCCCCGCTCACCCACGAGCAGCTTATCGACCTCACCTGGCAGGATTCCATTGTCCCGCTGCTGCTCAGCCGCTATCCGGCGCTGACCCCAGCCGACTTGGAGAAGGCGCGGGCCTACGCCTACGGTGGATGCGTAATCCAGGACATCGGCTACTACCCGTTTGGCGACGCATCTTTTTCCAACCTGACCCACTATGTGCGTTCCGGCGATTTCGTGGTCAGTCTCTTCCGCAATGCCCGGGACGCCAATGAGTTGGCCTTCGCTATAGGCGCGCTTTCTCATTACATCGGCGATTCGCTCGGCCACTCCATCGCCACCAATCTCGCCGTCCCCGTCGAGTTCCCCAAGCTCGCTGCGAAATACGGTCCGGCGGTGAACTACGCGCAGGGACATCGCCAGCATGTGCAGACCGAGTTCGGCTTCGACGTCAACGAGATCGTGCATCACCGTGTAGCGCCTGTCCACTACCTGCGCCATATCGGACTTCAGGTCCCGGTGCGGCAGCTAGCCCTGGCCTATTACCAGACCTATGGACTGACCGAAGATTTCTCCGTCAAGCGCGGCCGCCGCTTTAACGTGCGTGCATACCGCTTCGCCGTGCATTCGTTTATTCCCCGGATCGCCTATGCGGTAACCCTGCTCCATCGCAACCACGAGCCTCCGGAACTCAGCACGCCCGAGAAAGTCGAGCTGGAGAATGAAGTGGCCGCGATGTCAGCGGCTAACGGCTGGGACGCCTACCGCCGCAAAGCGGGAATTGGCACCTACACTCTGGCGGGCATCATCTTCATCTTGCCCAAAATCGGCCCCCTCAAGCTGGTTGCCGTGAAAGGTCCGACGCCGGCCACCGAAGTCCAATATACCCACAGCGTGGCGCTGTCAACGTCGGCGCTTCGCGGTATGCTGGCCCGCTTTACACCGCCCCAGGCATCGCACCCAACAGGCGCAGGCAACTCGTCGGCGGACTCTCGCCCCAGTCCTTCCACCATGACTGCGGCTAATGACACGGCCGACCAGAATGTACTCCGCCCATCGCACGACCCGCACCATCCACTGCCGAATCGCGATCTTGACACCGGGCGCGTGGTGCAGCCCGGAGGCTATTCGCTCACTGACTCCACCTTTGCCGACCTGCTTCACCGCCTCACGCGCCAGCCCTCTCAACCGATTCCGCCCGGTGTCAAAGAAGACGTCCTGGCATACTATGCAAATCCCGACTCGCCAATCACAACCAAGAAAGATCCGGCTCTTTGGGCCCAGGTGCAAGCCGACCTCGCGACCCTCGCCGGCATGACCACCAGTACCGAGCCGGAGCCTTATCCCACCTACGGTGCCGATGCCGCTGCCACGCAAGAGAAAATCCCCGCTTCCGGCCCGTAACCATCAGCCACCCACTATGACCATTTCCCGGTTCTTGTTCTTGGTTTCCTCGCTTCGCCCCCATCTGCTAGCCTTGCTGTTTCTGTACCACCCCGACGGCAGGTGTACCCATGAGCTTTCAATTTCAAGGCTTTGACTTTCTCCATCTTGATTCCAGCTTCAGTCAAGACGAACTGCTAGTCCGCCGCACCGCGCGTGAATTTGTAGACGACAACCTCATCCCCATCATCGAGGAGTGCTTCCGTACCGGCCGCTTTCCTCGCGAGCTTGTGCCGATGATGGGCAAACTAGGCTTCTATGGCGCCAACCTCCAGGGCTACGGTTGCGCCGGTATGTCCAATGTAGAGTACGGCCTGGTGATGCAGGAACTTGAGCGCGGCGACTCCGGCCTGCGCAGCTTTGTCAGCGTGCAGTCGGCGCTGGTCATGTACCCCATTTACACCTTCGGCTCCGATGAGCAGAAAAACACCTGGCTCCCGACCCTGGCCACCGGCGAAAAGTTGGGCTGCTTTGGCCTCACGGAGCCTGGCTTCGGCTCCAACCCCGGCGGCATGACCACCACTGCCCGAAAGGTGGGTGATGAGTACGTCCTCAACGGCGAAAAGATGTGGATCACCTCTGGCAACATCGCCGACGTGGCCGTTATCTGGGCCAGGGTCGACAACGAAGACGGCCGCGTCCGCGGTTTCCTGGTCGAGACCGATCGCCCCGGCTTTACCGCCCACGAGGTCCATGGGAAATGGTCGTTGCGCGCTTCTGTCACTAGTGGCATCTCACTGCAGGACGTGCATGTGCCCGCCACCGCCCTGATGCCCGGCACCGGCGGCCTTAAGAGCCCGTTGATGTGCCTCAACCAGGCCCGTTACGGCATCAGTTGGGGCTCCATCGGAGCGGCCATGTCTTGCTACGACACGGCGTTGCAATACTCCAAAGCCAGAAAACAATTTCACTCCCAGCCCATCGCCAGCCACCAGCTCATTCAAGAAAAAATTGTGTGGATGGCCACTGAAATCTCCAAGGCTCAGTTGCTTTCACTCCACGTAGGCCGCCTCAAGGACGCGGGCGCCGTGGGCCATGAGCACATCTCCATGGCCAAGCGCAACAACGTGTGGATGGCTATTGAAACCGCGCGCATGGCCCGCGATATCCTGGGCGCCAACGGCATCACTGAGGACTACCCCATCATGCGCCACATGATGAACCTGGAATCGGTGAAGACCTACGAGGGCACCCACGACATTCACACCCTAATCCTCGGCCAGCACATCACCGGTCTTCCTGCGTATTGATACTCATTCGATTCCGCGCGTTTGACCGCATCGCCGCGAGAGACCTATCTCAATGCGTCTCGTAGGTGTCTTAGGCGTTTTCGATTCGAGTGCAAAGGGAACTCTGGGTGCCCCATCCTTTCCGCGTTTTGTGCGGAAAGGGTGGGTGGCTACTGATCTCCATCTCCACCGCAAGCAGTCAAGCCGAAGGCTCTCTAAACCTCCAGCAGCGACACCTCCCGCACCTCGGCCCGTCCGCCCTTCGACGGCTTGATGAGCAGTGTCTTCAGCTCCCACGCGGCCAGCGTCACCGTTTGATCGAGACCCAAAACCGCACTCTTCAACGTTGCCTGTGCCGCGCTTCCTGCGCGCTCCTGGATGCGAAGGATGGTTGCCCCCGGCACGTGCTCAGCCTGCTTGATCGCCAATACCCAAACATTGCTTGGCATAACCTCAAGCATTGATTTCTCCCACGGCTCCGTACCCTTGTGTACGGAGTCGGTTACAAACTCGGCGGGTGATTGTAGTTCTTCGGCGCGGCGATCCAGCGCCAATTCCGTATGCGCACCGCGTCCACCGATCAGCCAGAATCTGCGCTCCTGCCGGCCCTGGTCCTGCCACGCATTGTTGTCGTTGTGCGGCACCTGGCCCGGGTTGTGCCGCGCAAACGGCGCGGAGCGAATCAACACCGTGCGAAAGAGCCCGTTGAGGCAGTCGTAGCTATACGTCGAGTTATTCAAAATCGCCACAGTATAATCGCCGCTTCCGATCTTTCCCTCCACGGCTCCCCAATCCTGGTAAGGCTCTTCCTCGCCATTCGTGCGGCGTTCCAGCACCTGGCCCGGCACCTTCGCATAGACCTTCGGCTGCGCCAGCGCGGTCGGGATTTCGAGCTTCAGCATCTGCTCCTTCTCGTGCCAGTCGATCACAAAGCGAAGCTCGACGAAATCCAGCCCCGCAAACTCGGCGATATCGACAATGATCTCCGAATCCTGCCACCGCGCTCGCTGCCGTGTCACGCGAGTTACCGGCCCATTCTCGATCACCGTGGATGAAACCAGCGTAGGCCGCCCAAGCTCCAGGCGGAATTCATTGATGCCGTGCGCCCATGTATCGCTCGTATCGCCAATCACCACCAATCCCACCGGGCCCGCAAGCAATTCAGTGCCGTCTTCCGCCTTCAGCGACGAGATGCCAAACCCCGACTCCGACACCGTGGCCAACCCTCGGTAGCCTTCGCTCGCAGGCGCATCCCCGTGCGCCAATTCAAAGACCTTGTATCCACAGGCTGGCAGCTCCACCCATGCCGACAAACGCGGAAGAAACGTCGACATGCTTGCCGAAGGCCTCCACTGCACGGGTGTCTTGGTGCCATCTTTCGATCGCAGGCAAGTAATCGGCGAGTGATCCGTTGGATCTTCTTCGGTATAAAACTCCGCCAGGGCTTTTCGTTTCCACGGCAGCGGATTAAATAGAAACACCGCGCCCTCTTCTACCGAGCTCAGGTCCACCTGCCTGGCCATCGTCTCCAGCGCCTCGACCTTTGAAGTTTGAGCCACCTCGCAGGCGTATCCCACGCTGTCTCGCACGTCCTCGTAGTCGGAGTAGAGCGAAGTCCCAGCCATCATGTCGTGGAATTGGCAAAACAGCACCTTCCACCAACTCTCTGCGTATTGTTCAGCCGGGTAAGTGTGTCCAACGCTTAGGTTGGCCAGCACAGAAACCGTCTCCGCCTCGCCAAGCCATCGTTCTGCGCGACGATTCAGGATCTTGCCCTCGTCATAGGCTGAGTAACATCCTCGCGCATGGTGTTGTAACTCTCCTTGAACGACCGGCAAGGAACTGAAAGCCGCAGACTTTTCGATGGCCGCATAAAAGTCACGGAGCGTACTGAAGCGCAGTTCCGGCAGAGTCGCGTCCTTCTGCAATTCAAGCACCTGCCTGATCTGTTCTTTCGTCACTGCTCCGCCGTGATCGCCCACTCCAAAGAACAAAACGCCATGGTCGAAGCCCGGCTCGAATGCTCCCGTCGCTGCGCTGCGGATAAAGCTCGCGTCCGCGTCGTAGTTTCGCCAGATTCGTGAAACCAGAACCCGCGACCCATCCGGCCCCTCCCACCAGAACAGTAGCGGCAACTTCATTTCGTGTTCCTGGGGACGCATGAAGGTGTAATACCCGTAACCCGCACGCTTCAGGATGGTTGGCAATCCCGCTGCATGACCAAAAGAATCGGGATTGAAGCCGATCTTTACATCCACGCCCAACGCTCGCTGGCAGAAGTCCTTGCCGTAAAGCGCATGGCGAACGAAGCTCTCGGTCGCAGGAATGTTGCAGTCGGGCTCGACCGGCCAGCCGCCCACCACTTCCCAGCGGCCCTCCTTCACCCGCTGTTGAATCTCGGCAAACATGGCAGGGTCGGCGCGCTCCACCCAGCGATAATGCGCTGTAGACGAATGACTGTAGCAGAAGCCGGCGGTCTCGCTTATCCGGTTTAAAGCGCTTCTGAAGGTAGTCAGCACCGTATCCGATCCGTCCCGCCACGGCCATAACCATGCAGCGTCAATATGGGAGTGACCGATGATATGCAGCACCTTTCTCTTGCCCGCGTTGCCCTCCCCTGCCTGCGCCAGGGCTGGCCCGGCTGCCATTGCTCCCAAAGTTGCCGCGCCACTTACCAGAAACTCGCGCCGTGAAAGTTCGCTGCTCTTCCTGCTCATCGTTCGCCCTCTCTTATCTTGTCTCGCCCACCACTATGCAGAAGCTTTATTCAGTGCCGCAGACATCGCGACGCGGCGCAGAACGCCGGCCGGATTGCATCTCGTTTCTCGCAGTGCTCTCCATCTACCAGCAACGTAATCTTTCCGCAAGGATTCGCGGGAATTCTAACACCGCAATGGGAGCGGTCTGAAATCCAGCCGTAATCCTGAATCATCCATCTCCCTCCGCAATCATGACTCCAATTCAATACTCGACAAAGGTCGCCCGATGGGGCATATTCAATGCCATGCACAAGCTGGTTCAGGTTCTTCCTCTCCTTCTTGCATGCACATGGTTCGCTCCTATCTCCACCGCCCAGCAGTCCGCGTCTGGACCGGCCACCCCCATCGTCCTCCATGCGGCGCGGCTGCTCCAGGTTGACACCGGCGTCCTGCTCCAGCCGGGCGAGGTGCTCGTTGTGGGCGAACGCATCCGTGCTGTGGGCACATCGGTCGAGCATCCCCAGGGCGCAAAGACCATCGACCTCGGTGACGCCACTCTGCTGCCCGGCCTCATCGATGTCCACGTACATCTCTTTCTGCACCCAGGATCTGAAGACTTGCAGACGGTGCAGGAGTCCGTGCCCTGGCGCACCATTTTGGCTGAACAAGCCGCGAAGGCCGATCTGCTGGGCGGCTATACCGCCGAGCGCGACATGGGCACTGAAGGCGCGGGCTCAGCGGACACGGCGGTGCGCGACGCCATCAACCAGGGCATTATCCCCGGGCCTCGCCTGCGCATCAGCGGAAACGCCATCGACCTGTTAGGCGGACACGAAGACGCCATCCACTTCAATCCTGCGCAGCACGTGCTGTCCAATGCCGACTACGCCAACTCCGCCGAGCAACTCGTCGAGGTCATGCGCGAGCAGCATAAGCAAGGCTCCGACTTCGCCAAGATTTACGAAACCGGCCCGGACAAGATGATCGACGGGGTGCTGCATACTCACTACCAGTACAGCGAGGCAGAGTTGGCGGGTGCGGTTGTAGAGGCGCGGCGCATGGGTACGACGGTGGCAGTGCATGCCATGGGCGAGCCGGGCACACTCTACGCCGCGTTGGCCGGCGTGGCTTCTATTGACCACGCCACCCAGTTGAGCGATGAGACCATGCGCCTGATGCGCGAAAAGGGCATTTTCGCCGTGCCCACCTTCACCATCTTCGACTACTTCGCGCATCATCGCGACTCACAGGACCAGGCAGCGACCGAGTCGGCAATGCTCGACTACAAGATCAGTGAATTCAGAAAGCAGGTGGCCGCAGAAATCCCCTTTGCGGTCGGCTCGGACGTGGGCCCGTTTCCCCACGGAACGCAAGCCCGCGAGATGACGCTGATGGTCCAGTACGGCATGAAGCCGCTGGCCGTATTACAAGCTGACCTGATTAACGGCGCGAAACTTTTAGGCTGGCAAGACCAGATTGGCGAGCTCAAGCCAGGCTACTACGCCGACATCGTTGCCGCCCCCGGCAACCCGCTCCACGACATCCGCGTGCTGGAGCACATCAGCTTTGTGATGAAGGGCGGCGTGGTAGTGCGGCGGTAGCCGCTACTTCACCGAGGCAGCCGCTTTGGCGCGGCGGGCTTGCAGCTTCTCGACCACCTGTGCGAAGCGCCTCGGCGGCACTGGCGCCAGTGACTCTTCCACAGCCTTGCGATAGCCGCCCATGTAGATGGAATACATGATCGCCAGCGAACAGCCGGTGCCGAACATGAAACCGAAGCAGAGTCCAAGCACCGCAGCCAGACCGAAATCGATCATCGAGCTCGCCCTCTCCCCCGTGCTCGCCTACACTGCCACCGTAAAGCTGTCTTCACTGCGCGTCACCTCGTGATACAGCGTGTCCCGCTCCACCGGTACGCGGCCGGCCTCGGTAATCAGGCGGCACAGCTCCTTGCGTGTCATTCCCTGCGGCGTCGTGGCTCCGGCATCGTGGTAGATCTTCTCTTCGATCACCGTGCCGTCCAGGTCGTCGGCCCCGAAACGCAGCGCGATCTGCGCGATCTTCGGGGTCATCATCTGCCAGTAGGCCTTGATGTGCGCAAAGTTGTCGAGTAAAAGACGGCTCACCGCAATCTGCCTGATATCGGTGAGGCCCGTGGTCACCGGCAGGTGGTCGAGCGGCGTGTTCTCCGGGTGGAAGGCCAGCGGAATAAAAGTCTGGAAGCCTCCGGTCTCGTCCTGCAGGGCGCGCAGCTTCAACAGGTGGTCCACGCGGTCCTCGTCGTTTTCAATGTGTCCGTACAACATGGTCGCGTTCGACTTGAAGCCCAGCTTGTGAGCCAGCCGCGCTGTTTCCAGCCACTCGTCGCCGTCTATCTTGTGGTCGCAGATGATGGAGCGCACGCGCGCAGAAAAAATCTCCGCTCCTCCGCCGGGCATGGAGTCCACGCCTGCATCGCGCAGTTTCACCAGCGTCTGTTCGATTGAAATCTTGGCCCGGCGCGCAAAATAAGCCACCTCCACCATGGTGAAAGCCTTGATGTGCACCTTGGGAAAGCGCTCCTTGAGGCCGCGGACCAGGTCTAGAAAGTATTCCAGCGGCAAGTCGGGGTGCAGCCCGCCCACGATGTGGAACTCGGTGACCGCCTCCGAATATCCCGAAGCGGCCGTCTCCCACGCCTCTTCCAGAGCCATGGTGTAGCCGAGCGGGTCGCCCTTCTTCCGCCCAAACGCACACAACTTGCAGGCCGCCACGCAGACATTGGTCGGGTTAATGTGGCGATTGACATTGAAGTAGGTCACATCGCCGTGCATCCGTTCGCGTACGTGGTTGGCAAGCCAGCCGACCGCCAGCACATCCGTTGACCGGTAAAGCGCCAGCCCGTCGCTCATGTCCAGGCGCTCTCCAGCCATCACCCGGGCGGCGATGGGTTCCAGCCGCGGATCATAACTCCTGAAGGCGTGCGGGCCGCGAAGGTCCTCAGTCTGAACACTCATAGATTGATGATACCGAATACGGGTGATACAGGGCGACTCATGGTCTCTGCCCGGCTTCCGCCACCGCCGCTCGCGGCTGCGGTTCCACCAGCACGCCGTCATAGAGCGATGCCGCCAGCAGGTGACCGCTCGCCGAGCGAACCGCTGAAAGCCGGTAGCCGGTCTGCCACCATTTCCAGTCCAGTGTCTTCGTATCGATGGCATAAACAAAGTCGCTCGAGCGCGAACTCACCAGGACTCTATCCAGTTGCGCGTCGTAATAAACATCGTCCACGTCCACGAATGGAAGACGCTTGATCCACATCCACGACTTGCCCTTGTCGCGGGTAAAGTAGATGCCTTCGCGCGCCCCCAGCCAGAGCGTTCCGTCCGGCGAGTAGGCGATGCGATGAATGCGTGTGAGGACGGTGGGAATCCCGATGGGCCACCAACTCTCGCCGCTGTCACTTGACACCACCACGCCGTCCGGCCGGGCCGCGGCCAGCACCGGCCCGTGCACCGCCACCGCCAGATAGCCCGTCACGCCCATCGCCGGGCCGCCCTGCCAGGTAGCGCCGTTGTCCTTGCTGGTGAAAACACCGCCGGCTGTAGAAGCCAGCCACGTATCGCCCCTCAAGTCCAGCGCGTACACCCGGCCGCCCATCCGCCGCCGCGCTTCCGGCACATGCTTCTCCACGTTGACGCGCTTTCCATGATGCGTCTCGGTGGCCGTCTTCGTCAGTGTGTTGGCAATCGTGTCCCTGGGCTCCCAGATTGTCTGGGTCCGAGGTGGCAGATCTTCGCTTTTGCCCGCGCCCTTCCTCTTGTCCTTGGTCTTGACTGCGACTTTATCCGTGTCCTTGCCGTCGGGCTGGCTGGCTGCATGCTCATTCAGTGCGAAGATCCCGTCGTTGGTTCCAGCCAGGATGGTCCCATCCTGCGCCTGTGCAAGCACAAAAACGTCGCGTCCATCAAGGCCACCTGCCAGCTGGTGCCACCCCGTGCCTCCATTGTCTGAAACGAAGACGCTCCCGTAGCTCTTGTCGTTGAGCACTCCGGCAAAGATGCGTGCCGGATTGCCTCGATCCACCAGCAGCGCCTCTACCTTGCGTTCTGAGAATCCCTCATTCGCCGCCGCAAAGCTTGCGCCTGCATCCTCGCTCGCCACCACTCCGCCGCGATCGGTGGCCAGCAACACACGGCTCGAATCCTTCGGATTGATAAAGACGTCATTCACAATTACGTCTGGCCCGGTCATGCGCTTGAAGGTCCGACCGCCATTCACAGTCTTGTAGAGCCCCTCGGTGGTCCCCGCGTACACCACTTCGGGATGCCGCGGATCCTGCCTCAGAACCCTGGTTCGGCGCGCAGTGGCTGGAATACCTTGAATCTTGTGAAACAGTTCGCCTGCATTCTCGCTTTTGTAGATTCCACTGCACGCGCTGGCGTAAACAATGTGCGAATGAGACGGATCGACAAGGATCGAAAACACATCGGAATCGTCGATTACGCCCTTCTTGATCGTGTGCCAGGCCTTGCCCCCGTCGGTGGTCTTCCAGGGCAGGTGCCATGTACCGGCATAGACGATGTCCGGGTTGGCGGGATCGACGGCTAGCGACTCGACTTCGTGAATCTCACGACTGTCCGGCGGGCTGATCTGAGTCCAGCTTGCGCCTCCATTGTTGCTGCGGAAAACGCCCTCGAGTGTCCCCGCAAAGAGCGTCTCGGGGTTAGATGGTGCTTGCGCAAAGGCGCGAATGGACTGGCCGTGCAGGCCCACCACTTCTGCCCACTGCCGGCCACCGTCGTGGCTCGCCCACAATCCGCCGTTGGGCCGGTCCGCCGTCCATCCCGCCACATAGACCAGTGCAGGATTCGCGGCATCCACCACAATGTGATCGATGATCAGGTCACCGGAGGAGTTCAGCTTCGAGAGCCTATGCCAGGAGGAACCACCATCCGTAGATTCGTAAATCCAACTGTTGGTAGTGCCGAGATACAGATGATTTGGCTGCCTGGGGACCGTGGCAAAGGACCGCGCGTCGCCACCCGCAGGACCTACAGTCGTCCACACCCCTTGGGCTGACATCACCGTAACAGCCACAAATAATTGCGTCAGGAAACAAGCAACTAGGAACGCTCTCTTCGTGCGAAGAGAATCAAGGCAAATCCACCGGCGACTCGTCAAGAAAACAACTCCAGGGCCGAAAAAAGGCGTACGAAACAAGGCACATTCAAAGGGAAGAGGCTGACCGCGTGAACGGCCAACCTCAAAGGATTGCAGAGGATCTTCTGATGGCAGCTGCCAGGTCCCCATCCCGCTACGGAATGGGGGCCTGTCCAGCAGCTTTGTTCCAGTCACAGCCTCGATACCCGAAATCTGGCGGGTAACAGGCACGGCGCGCTACTGTGCCTTCGCCGCTGCGTGGTGTGCGTGATGACGTGCACCCAGAGGCTTGCGCACCTGGGGTTTCACGCCGGACTCATCCACCGAGGTGGTTCCGGGGACATCCGCCGAGAAGGTAGCGCCCGCGGGAACCAGGTAATCTTCCACCTTTTGCTCATCGGCAGTGCCCGTTGCCACGCTGATGCGAGACGGATCAATGCCCTTCTCGGTCACCAGGTATTCCTTGGTGTTCACGGCGCGCTGCGCAGCCGAGTCTTCAACCTTGGCATGCTTGTGCTTGGCCGCATACGCCGCTTGCTTGGCAGTCTTCGCCTTCTCCTTGGCGTTGGCATCGCCAACCACCACGGCTTTGGCATCTGACTGCTTCTGCAGGTCGAGAGCTACCTCGTCCAGGCAGGCCTTGGCTTCGTTGTCCACGCGCAGCGGACGGTGCTTGTCCTTCTCGAAAGTGATCGAGCAAAGTGCCTGCGTGTGTTGCACCACCGGCGGAGGCGGCGCCACGATGGTCAGCGTAGTGGTCGCGCTGCCCGTATTGCCCTTGTCGTCAGACACGTTGCAGGTGATCTCTATGGGGCCTGCCGGAGCGCCTGCCGAAGAGAACGTTGCTGTGGTTCCGCTGCCGCTGACCGTGCCAGCCGAAGCCGTGTAGCTATAAGTGAGCGGACGGTTCTGGGGACTCATGCCCGTGGCCGTAATCGTGCTGCTGTCGCCCGCATTGATGCTGCTGGGGTTGGCCGAGCAGCTGATAGTCGGCGGCTCGAACTTCTTCACCGTAAAGGTCGCCGTGCTGTCGGCGGTCTCCCACGGCTTCAGACCTTCCTTGCCGGGCTTTCCTTCCTTCACTCCGCACTTTACAGTGTAGGTGCCCGGAGCCAAAGAGCCGGTGTTCACGGTCGCAGTGGTTCCATTGCCCGTCACTCCGTCTCCTGACCAGCTATACACCGCGTTCAGCTTGGGATTGAGCATCCCGGCCGTCGCCGTCACCGTGATCGGATCGCCAGGGAATACTGAGTCGGGGCTTGCCGAGCATGCCAGGGTCACCGGCGGAGGCGGCGCGATGCTGCCTGCGTGAATCACAATGCCTGCGCTCAAACGCGCTGAATTGATGTTCGCGCGGCCGCCGAAGACGCCGTTACCAAAGTCGGCGTGCATCCACTCGTAGTCCGCCTGGAAGATACGGATCGAGAGACGGTGATTGAACAGCGGTGTGTTATAGTCCATGCCGCCGCCGAGCGTCAGGGCCGGTCCCCATGTAAATGGGTTGTGATCCGGACCGTCAACCCGCGCCGTGCCTACCAATGCGTGCATAAACGGTGTGATGTCGGAAGTAGGATAACGGGCGACAACGCCGCCCGCGATGGTAACGAAGCCGTCATCGTTCCCGTGCTCGCCGATATTGGTGCCATTGGGGGTTCCATCGCCCCACTCATGTATGCCGAATTCTGCCTGAGCGCCGACATACCGGTTAAAGAAGTAGGCTACGCTCCCGAGCCCACCCACATTCACGGAGTCGTAGCTGTAGGGTATTGTGCCGCCGTACGGCTGTGGCACGTTCACGGTCCCTTTCGGCGCCAGGTAGCTGTAGCCAGCGAAGATATCCCACCTGGAAGCGGTATCCCCCGAGTCGGCCTTGGCCGTCGGCTTGGAAGAACCCTGGGCCGCCAGCGCAACAGGCATGAGCACAACACACGCCATGGCTAGAACCCGGCAAACAGACTTTAAAATCCGCGAATACATGCGTTTCTCCTCCGCAAAAACAACTGAAATTCATATTTGGATGAGGTGCGTTTTGAGGCCGCCTCCCACTCGTACCGTGCAAGCGACGTGCAGACGGCACTTCAAAAAAACTTGAAACAACTATCTAAAAGTAACATATGAGTGATCGCAGACAGCATAATTTTCCAATCAGGTTGCCTTCCGGATCACCCCCGAAACCCCTGTTCAGCAGCCTATTACTTTTGTAATGGGCGAGGCTGGACTTCAACGCCAATTCGCTCACCCCGCAAGGTTCGAAGCCGCCTGCGGAAGTCGCGCTGAGATGCTATATGTCAAACACCGATCGCTCAGAAAAAGACACAACCCCCGGTCTTGGCACTGAATGCAGACTCCCTGAGAGCTAAATAGGCAACACCGTGGATCCTAGGAGCCTGTACAGAATATGTATAACGAGCGGAAAAAGGGCTCACCTGAAGCCTGATCAGGCTGAATCGGTGCGTTGCGACATCTTTCCCTTGCCACTCGAGATCTCGGCCTCGCGCGACACTGGACCCTGGCGGCCCGGCTCTTTTCAAGTCGATTAAGACGCCCGCTCCCTAGCGGGGGAACGGGCGTCTTGAGACATTGGTTTTAGTTTTCCTTTGCCGCGCGTTTGTGATGCCGCGCGCCCAAAGGTTTGCGTGCCTGGACCTTCACTGCCGACTCGTCCACAGCGGTGGTCCCAGAAACATCGGTCGAGAAGGTAGCGCCTGCGGGCACCAGGTAGTCTTCCACCTTTTGGCCATCCTCAGCACCGGTCACCACGGTGATGCGGGAGGGGTCAATGCCCTTCTCCTTCACCAGGTAATCCTTGGCGTTGGCGGCGCGCTGTGCAGCGGAATCCTCAACCTTGGCATGCTTGTGCTTGGCCGCAAACTTTTCTTCCTTCGCGGTCTTCGCCTTCTCCTTGGCATTCGCATCGCCAACCAGTACCGCCTTGGCGTCGGACTGCCTCTGCAGATCCAGGGCTATTTCGTCCAGGCAGGCTTTGGCTTCGTTATCCACGCGAGTCGAACGGTGCTTGTCCTTGTCGAAGCTCATCGAGCAGAGCGCCTGGGTGTGCGGAACTGGCGGCGGTGGTGGTGCCACGATCGTTACACCGGTCTCGGCGTTTGCCGTGTGGTGCTTGTCGTCGGCCACGGTGCAGGTAATCCCCACTGAGCCGGCGGGTGCGCCGGTAGATGAGAACGTCGCTGTGGTCCCGCTGCCACTGATGGTCCCGGCGGCCGCCGCATAACTGTAGGTCAGCGGACGGTTCTGCGGGCTCGCTCCCGTGGCAGTCACGGTGCTGGTGTCACCCGGCTTGATCGTGCTCGGGTTGGTCGAGCAGCTTACCGTGGGCGGCTCAAATTCCTTGACCGTAAAGCTGGCAGAGCACTCGGCGGACTGGCCCGGCTTCAGGCCTTCCTTACCCGGCTTGCCTTCCTTCACAGTTCCCTTCACCGTGTAGCTTCCCGGATCCAGAGAAGCTGTGGGCACAGTGGCCGTAGCTCCGTTGCCCGTCACTCCGGTTCCGGTCCAGCCGTAAACCACGCTGTTCTTCTTTTTGGTGCTCACTGCGCCGGGGGTCGCGGTCACCGTGACCGGATCGCCGGCAAAGATGGCAGGAGGCGTGGCAGCGCACGCCAATGTAATCGGGGGAGCTTTCTTGCACCCCATTGGTATTAAGGCGATGCTGGCCGAAGCCAGAACCAGGCAGACAGACTTCATGTTACGCAGACTCATTCCTTGCATCCTCCGCAATCAAACTGATAATTATACTCACCCTTTGGAATGAGGAATGTGCATTTCTATACAGGTGGTTAATCGATAACTCCCGGCGGCATTTGAGCGCAGTATTCAGGCCCCTGGTATTCGATAACCAGGGTTGCTGGAAGGGGTGGATTCAACTCACCCTGCGTTGAGGGTTTTCAGCAGACTGCGCGGCTCGCGCTTAATCTTCTCCTGCAATAGCGTGATGGCATAGAGAAGTTGCTCCGGCCTGGGCGGGCACCCCGGAACATAAACATCCACGGGGATCACCTGGTTCACACCCTGCACAATCGCATAGTTGTTGAACACGCCCCCCGAAGTGGCGCAGGCCCCCATTGAAATTACCCACTTCGGTTCCGGCATCTGGTCATAGAGCCGGCGCACCACCGGTGCCATCTTCTGCGAAACCCGTCCGGCCACGATCATCAGGTCCGCCTGTCGCGGAGACGGCCTGAACACTTCGGCGCCAAATCGGGCGATATCAAAGCGCGAAGCACCCATCGACATCATTTCAATGGCACAGCAGGCCAGGCCGAAGGTCACCGGCCAGACCGAGCTCTTGCGCACCCAGTTGACAGCGAAGTCCAGTGAAGTCAGCAGCACGCCTTCCGGCTGTTCGTAACCGTAGCTCACTTCCGCCAATTTGGCGCGGTTCGTGGCGCTGCTCTCCAGTGCTCCGAATAAGTAGTGGTCGCGCTCCTGCGTTGCCGCCATGCATCTACTATACCTCGGCTCCAGCCGGTTCAAATTCAGCTGCCGGCCCGGCCACTCTGCGGATCCGCCACGTGTTGTGTAACTCTTTTTTGTGCTCCAGTTCGGGGTTGGGCTGCAGAAAAGGGCGGTGCATGCGCTATTCTTCAATGTTCACACAATCATGCTCAATGGTCGCGACGCCTCCTGACCGGCGGTTAGGCTTTGTGCCGGTAAGTGGTCCTCAGCACACGGTAAGCGCTGCAAATCGAACCAGATGCTCGTAGTCCGGCGAGTATTTCCGGTCTTTGTTTTTGTTTGCGGACACATTTTCTTGGAGCAGAAGAAAAATGCGCAGTTCTAGAGTCACGCTGCTGGCCGCGCCAGCTCTCCTGGGCTTGCCTGCCCTGGCCCAGGTGTCCTCCTCAACTCCAGCCACCCAGGCCCAAATCGCTGCACTTCAGCAGGCCGTGCAAAACGCCCAGAGCAACGCCGACAACGCCTGGATGCTGGTTTCAGCCGCCCTGGTGCTCCTCATGACCGGTCCCGGTCTGGCGCTCTTCTATGGCGGCTTGGTGCGCCGGAAAAACATCCTGGGCACCATGATGCAGAGCTTTGCCATGATGGGTCTGGTCACCATTCTTTGGGCCATTGCCGGCTACTCGCTGGCCTTCGGCCACGGCACCAGCTTCATCGGCGGTCTCGAGCACGTATTCCTGCGCGGCGTGGGCCTTGCGCCCAATCCCGACTATGCGCCCACCATCCCCGAGCAGACTTACATGATCTACCAGCTCATGTTCGCCATCATCACCCCGGCCCTCATTACCGGCGCGTTCGCTGAGCGCATGAAGTTCAGCGCAATGGCCGTGTTTCTCTCCCTGTGGTCGCTCTTTGTCTACTGTCCTATGGCTCACATGGTCTGGGGCGTGGGCGGGTTGCTCAACGCTACCGGCGGCCATATTCCAAGTCTCGATTTCGCCGGCGGCACGGTGGTCCATATCACCTCGGGCGTCTCGGCCCTGGTCACCGCTCTCTATCTCGGAAAGCGCATGGGCTATCCGCACACGGCCATGCCGCCCCACTCCATGGTGCTCAGCTTCATTGGTGCTTGCCTGCTGTGGGTGGGCTGGTTCGGATTCAATGCCGGCAGTGCTCTCAACTCTGGCCCGCTGGCTACCAGTGCCTTCGTCAATACCCACTTTGCCGCAGCCGCAGCGGCTTTTGGCTGGGTCCTCGCCGAGTGGATTCACAACGGCAAGCCCACCGCCCTCGGCGGCATCTCCGGCGCGGTAGCCGGACTGGTTGCCATCACCCCTGCCTCCGGGTTTGTCCAGCCTTTCTCCGCCCTGCTCATTGGTCTCCTTGCCGGTGTCTTCTGCTCTTTCATGGTCTTCGAGGTCAAGAGCCGGTTGGGTTACGACGACTCCCTTGACGCCTTCGGCGTGCACGGCGCAGGCGGAACGGTGGGTGCGCTGCTCACCGGCCTCTTTGCTACCAAGGCCATTAACGCGGCCTTCGGTCAAGGCGTCCCTACCGGCGCTATGGACGGCCACTGGCGTCAGTTGCTCAACCAGGCCGCAGGCGTCGCCATTTCGTGGACCATCTCCGTCGTAGGCACCCTGGTTCTGCTCTTCCTCGTGGACAAGATCATCGGTTTGCGCGTTTCTGCCGAGGACGAATCCACTGGCCTGGACCTCTCGCAGCATGGTGAAGAGGGTTACGACCTGAATTCCTGAACGTCCGCGGCCAGATTGCTGGCCCAGGACCTGTTCACCCTACCACTGTGGAAGTCGTGTACTCTCCTGGTGTTGAAAAGATTTGCGCATGCGGGTGCAGACAGCACCTCGGCCTGATAGGCTGTCTAGCGAGGCAATTGGATATGCTCAAAATTGAAGCGGTTCTTCAGCCTTCGAAACTGGATGCGGTCAAGGATGCGTTGCTCGAAGCGGGCATCGAAGGCATGACGATTCTTGAGGCCCGCGGCCATGGCCGCCAGAAGGGCCACACCGAGTTTTATCGCGGCCGTGAGTACACGGTCGATCTCCTCCCCAAGGTCAAGATTGAGCTGGTGGTCACCGACGACATGAAAGAGAAGGCGGTGCAGGCTATTATGGGCGCCGCGCGCACCGGGCGCATCGGCGACGGCAAGATCTTTGTCAGCCGCGTTGAAGAAGCCATCCGTATCCGCAACGACGAGCGTGGCGAAACCGCGCTTTAGAGCATTTTCTATTTGGTTGTGAACGGAACTCTCGGTGCCTCATCCTTGTCGCAGTTTGATCGGGACAATGGTCGAAAACCACAGATGCCCATCTTCCTTAAGTTCCCACTGAATTCAGCACGAAAATGGGTGCCCCATGTATGACAGCCTCTTCTGCTGTCAAGCAAAAACTGCGCGC
>CAYNGB010000012.1:0-101043 GCA_964396795.1 uncultured Occallatibacter sp.
GGCAGGATTCTCTTCGTCATTCCGTCGCCTCCGGAACCGTGAGCCGGGCGGCGAACCGCGCGCCATCGTCGAGCAGGCTCTTGAACCCTTCGCGCAAGAGCAGGTGACGGCGGTCCTTCTCCGTCTTCGCCAGGAACGGCAACAGCACGTCGCGCAGGTCTTCCGTCACGTGATCCGTGCCAAGCAACCGAAGTGCGTTGGCGAAGTCGATCATCTCCGAGACCGACGGCGGCTTTTCGAGGGAATAATTGCGGAACGAAAGCGCAATGCCCGCCATTTCTTGATGGAATCTCTCGTCCGCGTCGGGCGTGCGGCTGGCGATGATCTCCGCTTCGCGGGCTGGCGTAGGATGCTCGACGCGCACGTAGAGGCTGCGCCGGCGGATGGGATCGCCCAACCGGCGTTCCTCGTTGCTGGTCAGTACGACAAAGGGAATGCTCTTGGCTTCAACCGTGCCGAACTCGGGGATCGACAACTGCCAGGCAGAAAGAATCTCAAGCAACATGGCCTCGAAACCCTCGTCCACCTTGTCCAATTCGTCAATTAGCAGCACGCACGGCCGCTCGCATTCAAGCGCCCGCATCAGCGGCCCTGCCCGGAAGAAGTCCCGCCCTTTGAGGCTCGCCTGCACGCTTTGCCAATCCGCGTGCTCTCCTCGCGCGAACTCCATGTAGAGCCGTTGCAGTCCCTCGTCGAACCGCCCGATGGCCTGATCCTCGCTCACGCCCCGGTAGCATTGCAGCCGTTCGATATGTGTCCCGGCCGCCTTGGCGACCGACACGGCCAGTTGGGTCTTGCCCGATCCCGCAGGCCCTTCGAGCAGCAGCGGTTTCTGCATCCTGGCCGCCAGATAAACGACCTTGATCATGACCGGATCAATGAAATAGCCAGTGGCCGTAAGCCGGGCCGCCAATTCCTCGCAGGACTCGAACATCCAGAGACCTCCTTTGTAGTCAGCAGTCGGAGGATCATCCAGAACCGGTACTCGGTCAAATCCGGCAACAAATTGACATTTGTCAGGCCTGTAGAACGAGCAGGAGGCGACTCGGATTTGACCGAGTTGTGGAACTCCAGCATGATGCGCCAATCGCCGGTTTTCGAGACCGGACTTTCTGATGGAGGAAAAGAGTGCATGTCACAACTGCATATCGAGGAATTCACTCGCCCGCTCACAACCCCAGCATCAGTTCCGGTCCAAGGAATGCAACGTTCCGAGCGGTTATTGAATGCACGTGAGGTCGCCGAGAGGTTGGGCGTCTCCGAACGCTTTATTCGGGACCACACTACGCGGCGCCTGCCCAGAATCGCTGGCGTACGGCTCGGAAAGTTGATCCGCTACCGGATCGCCGACGTGGATCTCTTTATTACGGAACTCCACAGCCAGACCTCTTCCCATCGGTCCCCGTATCGTGTATGAAGGAATTGTTCTCCACGATCAGGGAAAGATGCCGGGCTACAGGAGAACAGCCATGGCAATGAAGTATCAGAAGGGCACCGTCTACCCGCGAGGGCGGAAGGTAAAGATGTGGTACGGCAAGTACACCGTGTACTTGCGAAACGAGGAAGGAGAGGAGGTTGGAAAGCGTCGCAACGTCCCGCTCTGTCCCAAAGCCGGTACGCCGAAGTGGAAGGCAGAGGAGATGCTGCATGCGCTGATTCTCCAGGACACCGGGGTTCCGGCCAAAACCTCGCCCGGTATCGTTCCCGACGAAACCGTGACTTTTCAGTGGTTTGTCGCGGAACGTTATTTGCCGATGCGGGAGGGGACGTGGAGCCCGGCATACCGGAAAATCAACACCTTCGAGATCAAGCATTACCTGGTGGAGCATTTCGGGCGAATTCCGCTGAACCAGTTGGGTGCCTTTGAAATACAGGTCTGGCTCAACAAGCTCGCAACGAAATACTCCCAATCGGTGGTTCGCCACTGCTACATCAACATTCGATCCATCCTGCAGATGGCGAAAAAGCTGAAATTCCTTGCAACCGATCCTGCGGAAGACGTGAACATGCCACAGACCAAACCAGTCGAGAAGCCGGTGATGACCCAGGAGCAGATTCTGAAGCTCATGGGCGGCATTCAGGATCTGCACGATCTGTGTCTGATGTACGTAGGTATATTCTGCGGCCCACGTGCAAGCGAGGTTCTCGGCCTGCAGTGGAAGTCCTGGACGGGAACGACGCTGGTTCCGCACGGGACGGCATTCGAGGGGCGATTTTACCCCGGTCGGCTTAAGAACCAGTCCAGCCGGGCGCCAATCGGCGTTCCGGAACAGGTTCGCCCGATTATCGAAGCCTGGCAGAGAATAAGCCCCGATCCGTCACCAGAAGCTCTGATGTTCCCAACCTTCGGGCGCGGAGAGCGGAAAGGACAGGCGGTGCCGCGCTGGGGGAAGAACTTCCTCCGGGGGCGGATTCGCCCGATCGCCAAGAAGTTGGAGATCCCGGAGAGCCTCATAACGTTCCAAGTCATGAGACGAACGCTGGGAACCAATCTGCAGCACCACGGCACGCTCAAGGATGCTCAAGGGGCCCTGCGCCACGCGAGCATCAAGACGACGGGCGATGTTTATGTGCAGACGATCGAGGCGAGCGTTCTCAACGCGATGAACTCCCGCACGATGGAGATCCTCACCGACTGGAAACCCGCCATTCTTGATGGGAAGGTGACAGTGATCAACGAATCGGTTCCGAAGAGGAGAACCGTCAAGGTCGAAACTCAATTGGACCAAGTTGGACCAAGCACTGGAGGAAGGGAGGCTGTAAGTTATTGATTTATTGGCTCCTCAGGTAGGACTCGAACCTACAACCCTTCGGTTAACAGCCGAATGCTCTGCCATTGAGCTACTGAGGAGTGTCTGGCGCTGCTTTGTCCTCTATAAAGTTAGCAGACCGGAAGTGCGACGTCAAAAAACCCGCGTTGTCGACAGGACTCGGTTCAATAATGACCCTCGGCTGCCTTCGTAGGCTCATTGCAGCACCATTTCCGGCCTCAACCGGCCCATCCCACTGCTCCGTCGCGTGCGCCCTTCCGTCCCTGGCGATACCATAGAAGCAGCCCCAAGGAGGCGCGATGTCCCGAATCTCCAGGCTCGACCGCGGTGAAGTAACCCCCGAAATGGCCGCGCTCTACGACAAGGCCTTTGCGCAGCGTGGCAACGTGCCTAACATGTTCCGAGTAATGGCCCACCGGCCAGAGATCTTCGCCACCATGCAGGCGCACTTCGGAGCCGTGCTTAACACGGGCACCGTTCCTACCAAGCTGAAAGAACTCATCATCGTCCGCACCAGTCAGGTGAACCTAACCCCCTACTGCCTGGCCAGCCACACCATCCTGGCCAAAGGCCTGGGCTGGACCGACGACCAGCTTGCCCATCTGGCGGACTGGCCCCAGCGCAATGACTTTACCCCCGCGGAGAAGGCCGCCCTGCGCTTGGCTGAGACCGTCACGCGCGACGCCCATGCCGTGACCGATGAGCAATTTGCCGAGCTGCGTAGTTTCTACTCCGAGGGCGAGATTGTTGAACTGCTCTGCGCCATTGGCCTGTTCAACTACTTCAACCGCTTCAACAATGCACTCAAAATGGAGCCGACAAAACCTGGTGAGGGCGGCTGCGCAGTGCCAGCCATGGAAACAGCCACGGCTCAATGAGATCCATTCTCTGCCCGTTCGGCCTATCCCCCATCCCGGCTGCCCAGCCTAGTCGTATCCGGCGCCGGATTCATCTAACATGTACAGCGAGTCTGCCGCATTCAACCCCGGTGTCAACCATCCAAGGAGTCTTCTTCTACGCATGAAATTACAACTGCCCGACGGCACATTTCGCGCCTATCTCTTCGATTGCGACGGCACTATCGCCGATTCCATGCCTCTCCATTTCATAGCCTGGAAGAAGACCTTGAAGGAATGGGGCTGCAACCTCGACGAAGAGCTCTTCTATTCCTGGGGAGGCCGGCCGGTTATGGAAATCATCTCTGCGCTTAACCGTAAAAACGGGCTGAACATGCCCGTCGAAGCTGTCGCTGAGCGGAAAGAGAGCCTCTATTACGAGCAGTTGCCGCAGCTCAAGGCCATCCCGGAAGTGCTGGAACACATCGACGCCCAGCACGGACGCATTCCTTTCGCAGTCGTTTCCGGCAGCAGGCGAAGTTCCGTTGTCGGCTCGTTGACCACCCTGAATCTGCTCCAGAAATTCGACACCATCGTCAGCGCTGAGGACTACAAGAACGGCAAGCCTGCTCCAGATGCCTACCTGCTTGCCGCAGACAGGTTGGGTGTTCCGCCTGAAGACTGTCTGGTTTTTGAAGACACTGAAATCGGCATACAGGCCGCAACCGCCGCCGGAATGGCCTCCGTCCTGGTTCCTCCGCCTTCCACCAGAAACTAAGAAACCGCAACTCGCCGCGGAACGCAGGTATCCATCAGCATGACCAACTCCGCGTGGTTGCGCGGATATCCCAAGCCACCTCCCGCCACGCTTATCGTGATTGGGTTTTCGCGCGCCGGCGCTGACCGGGCCTTTACCGGCTGCCGCCTGGCCGGACACACGGGCAACCCCGAGGGGATAAAGAACGAGGAAACCCAGGCGCATCCCGATATTTTTGTCTGCGGTCCACCGCGCAGACCCTGGCCCGTTTTCTGGAAGGACTACCAGAACTTCGGTTAGGATGCGGTCGACAGTTCAGTAGAGCAACACCGCCACGCGAAACCCCGAAAACTCTGCCGGTGTGCCCCGAGGCTCGCAATTACCCACCGCCGCCTGGCGATAATGCCCAAAGACCAGCCGGCTAACCAGTGCTGGAGGCAGGTGGTTCAGGTCTGCAGCCTGCCATCGCATCACAAAGGTCGCTTGGGGACCCCCTTGCGACGTCGGCATCCCCTGGTCTAACGCACAAGCAGCTCGCGCCTGGGCTGAATTCGCAATGATTGTCAGTCCGCTGGCACGAATTAGTTCCGCCACCTGCGCTTCTGCCTGCGCTTGTGTCAGTTTGGCCACACCGCTGGCATAGTCGGCCACGGCATAGAGTTCGCCGCGGCTGGCCACGACAGCCAACCCGACTCGGTCCACCAGGGGATTGAGCAGGTTGGCACGGTGTCCCGCGGAATGCATCCATGCGTCTTGAATCTCATCCGGCGTGGGAGCCAACGCCACATTCTCTTCAATCAGGCTGAAGCGCGCGCCTGTTTCCCCGGCTCGCTCCGCAAGGTCAGGCTCTCCCGCATAGCGATGGGAAATCGGGCCCTCCGCCGCCATGCGCAGGCAATGCTGGCGCGCAGCATTGGCGAGCGCGCCGTCCCATTTCAGCGGTCCGGCTCCGGCTTCCGCCCGAGCCCTGTTGGCCAAAGCCAATAACTGCTCGGCTGCACCCGGCATTACTTGTCCTGCAGCCACCGGACGCGCCGCAGTCTGCGCCCGCGCCTCAACAACGGCCCCGGCCAGCACCAGACACAGCACCAGATATTGACCCTTGATATTCCCACCTCTTCCAACCCCACTATCCCTACCATAGTCGCTGTATTCTTACCTTAGTAATGGAAATTGCCATCGCAGGACCGCTCCGTGCTTTGCGCCGCCGGATGTTTCACCAGCCTTTGGCGGTCGTGGGAGTGCTTTTGCTGGCAACTTTTGTAACCGCCGGCCTGACTGCCCCGTGGATCGCGCCCTACAACCCCGCGGCAATCAATCTTCCGAACCGGCTCCAAAGCCCTTCCACCGCGCATCCGGCAGGTACCGACGAGCTTGGCCGCGACACCCTTTCGCGCCTGGTTTGGGGCGCCCGGCTTTCGCTGGCTGTTTCGGTCACAGTGGTCACTATCTCGCTGGCGCTTGGCCTCACCGTAGGAGGCTTGGCCGGCTACCTGGGCGGGTGGACTGATACGGCGCTCACCACCTTTGCCATGAATACCTTTCTGGCCCTGCCCGGCATCCTGCTGGCCATTGCCTTTGCCGCTTTTTTGGGACCAGGGTTTACCAACTTAGTTCTGGCCCTGGCCATCGGCGGATGGGCCGGATACGCGCGCCTGGTCCGGGCTCAAGTCATGGCCGTCCGCGATCGCGAATACGTCGATGCGGCCCGTGCCTTGGGAGCCGGTGGTCTGCGCATCTTCTTCCGGCACATTTTGCCCAACATCGTTCAACCGGTCCTGGTGCAGGCCGCCATCGGCATGGCCGGCGTCATCCTCGCGGAGGCCACACTTTCCTTCCTGGGTCTGGGCATTCCTGCCCCCGCTCCCAGTTGGGGCGCAATGCTCAACGACGCCCGCTTGCATCTGTTCGATTCTCCCCACCTTGTACTCTTCCCCGCAATGTCAGTGGCCGGCGCGGTGCTCGGCTTCAACTTTCTAGGCGACGCGCTCCGCGATCAGCTCGACCCGCGCACGCGTTTGGAAATGGGATTGTGAGGTAGATATGTTGCTCTTGAATAACGGCGATTGTGATCTCTGCGGACGGACCTACCACTATTCGCTGTGGCACGCCGGTTTTGCTGAAAGTTCATATGCCTATTGCGAAGATTGTGGAATGCTTGCCACGTTTAGTTACTCCAACCCGATTCTCTCCACTCTGCCACCTCTCTCCGCACTGAACCAGGAAATCGATGCCGCATGGGAGGCGTTCCTTCATCCCTGCGTCTGCGGAGGAAGCTTCCGCAAGGGAGCCTCTCCGCGCTGCCCGTATTGCCAGGTTCCTCTTTCCGCCGAATACGCGGCAGGCCACATCGAACGCAATTCTCTCGGCGCGGCCAGGGGTTGGCATTGGCAGGGAAACTGGAACGGCGTCTATTCCATCGCCATCGAAAATCCAGACAATCCTGGAGAACTGCGCCAGATGATCGACCCGGTCCTTCAAGCGGAACCGGCAAAGGCCAAAAAACACTGGACCCAGATGTTCAGCTTTAGCCGATGAAGCTTGGCGTGGTCAGCGACACCCACGGGTTGCTTCGGCCTGAAGTGCTGTCCACGCTGGCTGGCGTCGATCAAATCCTGCACCTGGGCGACGTGGGCAACATGGCCATTCTTAAGACGCTGGCTCAAATCGCCCCCGTCCACGCGGTGCGCGGCAATACCGACAGCTCCGGCCCCTGCAGCCGATTGCCTGAAACCGACGTCCTCTTGTTTGAAGGCCACATGCTTTACCTGCTACACGATCTGGCCACGCTCCATCTGGACCCCGCCGCCGCAAAATTCGTCGCCGTGCTCTACGGTCATTCTCATCGCCCCCACATCGCACAGCGCAAGGGTGTGCTCTACTTCAACCCCGGTTCCTGCGGCCCGCGTCGCTTTGAGCTGCCAGTGACCTGCGGGTTGCTCACCGTCACTGCGGGCAAACCTCCATTGCCAGAGATCGTGAATCTCCTGCCGCCGCTCGGCACATAGCGCCGTCATTCCCTTCATCCCATATAGCGATAGGGCCGCCGCTCCTCTTCACGCCTCGTTGATGCTTTCGCTGCTTGAATTGCAGCAATTGAAGTGCAACTTGTGCAGTGATTCTCCTGGTCGAATCACAATCTCGAGGCGGCAGGAATGGATGCGAAACCGCATTTACCGATAGGTCTGTTGGTGTGCGCTCTTTTGCCGTACACCGTCATCCAGGCAACTGCACAGGCGGTGCCTGGGGCCACTCAGCAAGCTCAATCGGAGTCCAGCACGTCAACCGATTTCTTCGTGATGCCGGGCTCCGACTTCGACCGGCCGGGTCTGGTTCCGAGGGCAAACCTCAATGTCGGCATCGGCCACACCTTCGGATTCCTCAAGAAAGATCCCCTAGGCGATGAGTTGACCTTTGCCTACACATACGAAAACGCCGGAACGCATGGCTTCTTTCACAGCGACTTCGGATCGCATACCGAGGCACTCGGCATTATGAAGAACTTCGGGTTGCCCAAAACCAAAGTTGTTTCTGGTTACACCTGGATTCAGGCTGGCCTGTGCAGTTTCACCGGATACCCGCATGTTGAGAACCGGCTCTACGATGGCGAATCGTTGGGTGCCGCGATCCACTTCAACGATCACAACTCGATCTGGATTCAGGAATCCTACAACAAAATGCCAACCGTCCCCTGGTACACGACCACCGGCATTGGCTACACGTGGAGTTGGTGAAACGACACGACCGCGGCTCTTCGCTCATTCCCGCATGCGCGGATTCACCCAGCGGTAAACCACGTCAGTCAGCAGGTTCACCAGCACATAAGTCAGCCCGATCGAGAGCAGACAGCCCTGCACCAGCGCGTAGTCGCGGTTCGAGATGGCGCTCACCACCAACCGTCCCAATCCTGGCCAACTAAAGATGGTCTCCGTCACAATGGCTCCGGCCAGCAGCGCTCCAAACTGCAAGCCCACTACCGTAATGATGGGCACCAGCGCGTTGCCCAGGGCGTGACGGCACACCACCGCGGTTTCGCTCAGTCCTTTGGCCCGCGCGGTGCGGATGTAGTCCTGGCCAAGCTCTTCCAGCATGGCCGTACGTACCATGCGGGTCAGGATCGCGGCCAGCGAAGCGCCCATCGCCACCGAGGGCAGTACCAGGTACTGCCAATCAATGCCGCCATGCCCGCCCCCCGCACTGGCTCCCGAAACGGGCAGCCAGCCCAGATTGATTGAGAAAACGAGGATCAATACCGGTCCCAGCGCCAGCCCCGGCACCGAAAGTCCGAAGAGACTCACCACCGAAAGCGCCTGGTCCAGCCAGCGGCCGCGCCGCACCGCCGCCAGAACTCCAGCGGGCAAAGCCAGCGCCAGAGCCAGAACCAACGCCGTCAGCGTCAATGCCAGGGTGTAGGGGTAGCGCGCTGCGATCAGGTGGGCCACCGTGTCATGCAGGCGGATCGAGTTGCCCAGATCGCCGTGCAGCACGCCATTCCAGTAGTGCACGTATTGTTTCCAGAGCGGCTCATCCAGCCCGTACTGGTGGCGCAAGGCACCAATATCCGCCGGGGTTGCGCCCTCACCCAGCATCTGCTGAATAGGGTCGCCGGGGACCAGGTGTATGAGCAGAAACACCAGCGAAACCACCAGCCAGACAACCGGCAGCGTCAGGATAAGGCGGATGAGAATCTGCTTCATGGCTCGCTTCAACCATAAAGCCTGGGGAAGAATCATGGAAGGTCGCGCACAGTTCCGCGGTCGATAGCAAGCGGAATTCAGCCCAAACTAAAACCTCCCGCCTCTTGACTCCTGAGGACGGGAGGTCGATATAAACTGCCACGATTTAGCCCAACATGCGCGCTTCGCTCTTACTTCTCCTGCAGGTATCCGCCATTCCCCTGCCGTGTGTATTCCCTCATGTCTCTCGGTCCTGCTGCCATTCCCAGGGCTTGGTCGATCCGCCGTTGGAATGGGTCAGGAGGCGGCTCTGCAGCGGCCCGAAAACGGACCGGTGGGGTGTCCGCGGCCGTGTGAACCAGTTCCGGCGATCCCGGCGGGGCCGCATGATCGGCTGGGGCGACATCGGTCTCTATTCCAAGAAGCGGCCTCAGGGCATCTACAAATTTTTCAATGCGTTCCTTGCGCAGGCGCAATTTCTCAAATTTATCGGTAATCTCGGAAAGCTCCAAGGTTGCCTCTTCGTATGCCACTCGATATGCGTCTTGTCCCATGCTGCCTCCGCGCAGGTAGTCTACCATTCCGCGAATTCGCCGCTAGCCTGGAAAAGTCGCGCCAAATCTCTTCACCCATTACTTTCGTTTGCCTCCCGCAAAGAGGGCTGACCAGTCATCGGGCAACGCCATAGCGCGCTCGCCGCCCGAGGGGGAGAATGTCAATATAGTCCATTGTGCACCTCTGCGCCAGTGTGGTGCCCCTGGAGTTCGCATCAAGAATGAGCTGCCATTCTGGCCTGAGAGCCTCATTTTCCCCGCGCTCCGTCGGGGTCACCGGGACAGGTCTTCGTCCGTGGCGTGACTCTTCGCGGAAAGGGCGGGAGACCACAGGTGCCTATCTCGGCTGAAAGCAGTCAAGCCGAATATGCTTTAGTGTCCAGCGGCCTGGCCGGAGCCCTGTTGCTTTATGAACTCAAAAGTACAGGTACGGCCTACGATGCCGAGCCCCTGGTCTCTGGTGCCCGTGCCCTGCGTATCCCCGAAGTGAGCTTTGACGTCGTAGCTATATTCCTCGCCCTTATGGGCAAAGACTCCACGCGCGTACTCCCTCGAGGCGACGACGCCATTGGCCGTCAATTTGGCGCTTCCGTTGTCCGCGATTGGGCCTTCGAGCAGCAGGTATCCTGGTTCTCCCGCGGTGCCACGCTCTCCCCTGAAGTTGCTGCCCTTGACCACACCGGGAAACTGCCAACTGTAACCCTCGGTTTTTCCCTTGGGAGGGCAGGTCATCTTGGTGAACCAGTTGCCGTCGAAGCGTTCTCCTGCAATGGAAATCCCTGGTAACACCACCAGGGCACAAATCACAATAAGCCGTATCGTCTTGCGCATCTTCTGCCCCTCCCTTTCAGGGACAGAACATACTAACAGGGAGAATGACTCTTTACTTCGTGATATTTCAGACAAACAGCGTTGTGATGTCACTCACGCTCGCTGAAGATAAGTGCCATAACTCCTTAAGCCTTGCGCGAAACGATGCGCTCATTGAAGTAGGCCCTGGTCTTTTTGTTGAGCCAGGTCTCTGATCGCATGATGTTGCACTTATACGAGTGCCCCATCCTTGCGGCGTATTTGTTTTTTGCCGCAAGGGTGGGAAAGCACGAGATCAAGCGGTCAAAGACCTGGTTGGGCGGGCGAACCAAACTCATCGACTTGCCAATTGCACCCAACGAATCCATGACTCCCACTTCTACCGATAGACCTCGGGAATGAAATTCTGTTCGTGCATCGGAGGACGCACGTATTTCGACTTCTCCAATGGAGGCAGCGCCAGTGGCTCAGGGGTCAGATCGCGATAAGCAATCATCGAAAGTAGGTGGCGGATCACGTTCAGGCGGGCACGCTTCTTGTCTTCCGCGTTCACTACGAACCACGGTGCCTGCTTAATGTCGGTCACTGCGAACATCTCGTCCTTGGCTCGCGAATATTCTGCCCAATGTTTGCGCGATTCCAGATCCATGGGGCTCAACTTCCACCGTTTCGTGGGCTTGTTCATGCGGTCCTGGAAACGCCGCTCCTGCTCGGCGTCGCTCACTGAAAACCAGTATTTGATGAGGATGATTCCGGAACGAACTAACATGCGCTCAAACTCCGGGCAGGATTGCATGAACTCGAGATATTGCTGGTCGGTGCAGAAGTCCATCACGTGCTCCACACCGGCACGGTTATACCAACTCCGGTCAAACAGCACCATCTCCCCAGCGGCAGGCAGGTGAGCCACGTATCTCTGAAAGTACCACTGGGTCTTTTCGCGTTCGGTAGGCGTGCTGAGGGCCACCACCCGGCAGACACGCGGATTTAGCGATTCAGTAATGCGCTTGATCGCGCCACCCTTGCCGGCTGCATCGCGTCCCTCAAAAAGCACCACAACCCGCAGGTTTTCATGACGGATCCACTCTTGCAGCTTCACCAGTTCAGTCTGCAACCGGCCCAGTTCGCTTAGATAATTGCAGTCTTTCCCCAGTTGCAGCGCGTTGCCGTTGCTTGGGACTAACCCCACATTGCCTTGCTTCTTACCGTCCGCTGTCTTTTCATTGTTCGCTCGGCCCTGGTGATTCCGCTTCCCCTTGCCCGCCATTTGTCTTCCTCCACCCGTGTCGCAGGTCTCTTGCCGGCGCTGTCCTCGGAAATGATCGGCACACGCTGATCGCAGCCAGTCAGAGACTCTATCGGCACACCACGGGTCAATAACACTCCGAGCGCATCAATTATCAATTCGAAAGTGGTATTGGGAAATGAGGGGAACTCGTGGAGGATGTTTCGCTGGGCTGGAGGGGAGTGGCGCAATCGCGTAGACAGGACGTCCAACCTCGTCCTCGGTTACTGTTGGAAATCCCAGGTAAAATCGCGTGGGATTCCGGCCGCGAAATTGCCCAGGGAGCCGCGCATGGCTAAGTCAAGGTTTGGTCCGGGAGCGCCTGCTCTCGGCCCTCGGTGGCTTCTCTTTCGATGAAAAGCCACCCTTGGCGACTTCGTGCGCATTCTGAAAAGGTCTAGCCAGCCTGCTGTAATCCGGCGCGTTCCCGGCTAAAGCCCCGGAACCTCAACGCACTCCGGACACGCCGTTGAAACGGGTCCGATGTCAGCTCGTCCAGATCCGGCAATGGGACGGGAACTTGTTGAAATGAGTAGGTCGAAGGATCAGCGGCAGCTTCAGTTACCACCGGTTCCGGCTCCGCTGTCTGCTCCATTGCGTAGGGCGCCGCCTCCGCAGTCTCTTCCTCCGCTGCGGGTTCTTCCACGTCGAGCCCCAGGAGCGGTCTGAAAGCCTCCACAAACTTCTCGATGCGATCTTTCCTTTGGCGCAGTTGCTCAACTCTGCCAATGATCTCGTTCAGTTCCGCAGTCGCCTCGTCAAATGCAAGCCGATAGACATCTTGTCCCATAGGGGCCTCCAGGGTCGTAGTGTACCAAGAAAGTCACCTACTGTGCTCAAAAGTAATCACCTAATTTTCCCACTAAAGTAACACTTTCGTCCGTCCATGGCACAGATTGGTCTCTCGCATCGGGCCGGAAGAGCTTTAGGACTGCACTTCATTTTCTCGATTAACATATTTATTATCAGATCGTTACACCGCATACATTCCTCAACTACGCCATTCCTATCCAGCCTCTGCCCTTACCTCGCCGCTCCGAGCGCTGGCTACTTCCTCTCCTCCGCGGCCGGTAACCCCTCGTCCACATGCTCCACGCGCACCTTGCTGATGCGGCGTCCCTCCATCTCCACAACCGTCAACTGCCGGCCCTCAAATTCCACGCTTTCCCCACTTCTGGGAATGTGACCCAAACGCATCAGCAGGAAACCGGCCAATGTTTCCACGCCTCCCTCGCGCGGCAGCCTCCACTGCATCTGTGTCTCCAGGTCACGCAGGTTCACGCTTCCGTCCATCAGCAATGCACCCGACGCGGTCGTCAGCACCGGGCGTGCCGGATCGTCGAACTCATCCTCCAGTTCGCCGGTCAACTGCTCGATGGCGTCCTCGGCAGTCACCAGCCCCACGGTCGAGCCGTATTCGTCCACCACAATCGCCATCTGGCGTCGCCTTTGCTGAAAATCCCGGATCAGGTCAAGGACTGTCTTGGTCTCCGGCACCACCAGCACGTCGCGCATCACCTGGCTCAGATGAAGTTCCATAAACGTCGTAGCGACAAAGCGGGCAGCCGTGGGCCGGGAGTCCGCGGCTTCCGTTGTCTCATGCGCAGTGTCCGCGGTCGGTTTTGAAGGCTGATTTTTGGGCCGGAAGAACATCAGTCTCGCCAGGTCCTTGGAGTAGACCACCCCCACAATATGTTCGGGGCCGCGGCTCTCGTCATAGATCGGCACGCGGGAATATTGACGGTCGATGACGTGTTCGCTGGCCTCCTCGATGGGTAGATTCGAAGGCAGCGAGAAAATTCGTTGCCGCGGCGTCATAATTTCGCGGATCGACACGTCGTCCAGTTCCAGGGCTCGATGGACCAGTGTTTCCTGATAGGGCGGCAGAATGCCCATGCGGCGGGCTGCGGTGGCAATCAGTTTCAGCTCTTCCGGCGAGTGAACCGCGGCCCGGTCGGTCATGGGGATATCGAAGCCGCGCAGCACCACGGCCGCTGAGTTGCGCAGCAGGCGCACTGCCGGCCGTGCCAGGGCCATGAAAAGCAGCATCGGCGGAGCCACAGCTACCGCCAGCGCTTCAGCCCGGCGCAGGGCCAGCGACTTGGGCACCAGTTCGCCCACCACCACGTGCATGTAGGTGATGAACGCAAAGCCCAGCGCTACGGCAGCCAGGTTCGCATATACCTGTGCATGGGGCAGCGAGCCCATCCAGCCCTCGAAAATGGCCGCCGCCAGAGGCTCGCCAATCCAGCCGAGGGCCAGTGAGCAGAGCGTCACTCCCAGTTGCACCGCAGGTAGAAAGTCATCCAGATCGTGCTGCAGTCGGCGTACGGCGCGAGCCCCGGGAACCCCGGCGGTAATCATCTGTTCAATGCGCGTGTCGCGCACACTCACCAATGCAAACTCCGCGGCCACAAAAAAAGCGTTAGCCAGGATCAGCATGGCCACAGCGACAAATTGCAACAGTGGGAGACCGTGCATCTCGCCTGTGAGAATAGCATTCACCGGGGACCCGGCGAATGTGGTATCCCGATTGCGTTCAACCCTTTTCCGCGTCGCCGGAACTAACCTGTCAATCCTTGCGTATGAAGATGCAGCAGGAACTCGCCCCAGACTTAGGCGGTTCCGTGCCGCCGCGGCTTGAGCAGCGCGAAACCGCCTGGTTACCCCTGGAGTTGCATCATTTCCGTGGGCGGCTTCGACATTTCATTTATGTTGAAGGGTTCGGGAGCTGCGGCTCTCCGCACGTCGTGGGAGGTACTTCGTGGCTGCGTCGCGAAAGAGCAAGCGCTTCTGGATCTGGATCGGAATCGGGGTAGTGCTGGTTGTGGGCTTTGCGGGCTTTGCCCTCACGCGCCTGGTCAAAGGCACGCAAATCGATCTAAACCGCATCGCCACAGTCACCCGCGGCGATGTAGCGCGCTCGGTGGTCGCCACGGGCAAGATCCAGCCCATCACCAAGGTCGAAGTCAAGTCCAAGGCGTCGGGCATCGTGGAGAAGCTCTTTGTGGACATTAACAACCACGTCAAGAAGGGCCAGCAGCTGGCGCAGCTCGACCAGCAGGAGATTCAGGCCGAGGTTGACGCGCAGCGGGCGCAACTGGGCTCCGCCGAGGCCAACGTGTCCACCTACCAGGCCAACATCGTCCAGGACAGGGTCAATGCCGCGGCTCCCGACCTGCCTATGTACAAGGCCACGCTCGATCGCAACATTGCGATGCAGAAGGAAGGCATCGTGAGCCGACAGGCGCTGGACGACGCGAACAAGGACTACCTGGCCGCCCTCACCCGGCGCGATTCGTCCAAAGCGCAAATCGGCGTGGATAACGCCAAGTTGAAACAGGCCCGCGCCCAGGTGCAGCAGAGCCAGGCCAGCTTGAAGCAGCTCGAGGAACAGCTCAGTTACACAACCATCGTGGCTCCCATGGATGGCGTGATTCTGTCCCGCGATGTAGAAATCGGCGACGCGGTCAGTTCCATCCTCGTGCTCGGATCGACGGCTACACTCATCATGACCGAGGGCGACACCACCCAGGTTTATGTGCAAGGCAAGGTTGACGAGGCCGACATTGCTCACGTCTATATGGGCCAGCCCGCGCGCATCAAGGTTGAGAGCTTCCGCGACCGCGTCTTTGGCGGCAAGGTAACCAAGATCGCGCCTCTTGGCGTCGAAAAGGACAATGTAACCACCTTTGAGGTACGCGTCTCTATCGACAACCCGGGCGGCGAACTCAAAGCCAACATGACCGCCAATGCCGAGATCATTCTCGACGAGCACAAGGGCGTGCTTCAGGTCCCGGAAAACGCCGTCATCTATGACAACCGGAAAAACGCCTTCGTCGAGGTCCCGGACAAGAGCCAGAAGGACGGCACGCGCAAACTTCCCATTACCGTGGGACTGTCCAATGGCTCGGTAACCGAAATCGTCAGTGGCCTGAAGGAAGGCGATCAGGTCGTATTGCAACAGTAATGAAGGCAGGCATCAACATGAAGCATCTTCTGGCAATAACGGCGGCATTGGCTCTTGCGGCGCTCCCTGCGCTGGCGACAGAGGCCACATTCGAGCGTAGCTTTTCCGTCAGCGGGCGTGTGGAGCTGACCGTTTCTAACGGCCCGGGCAATGTCCATCTGACCCGTGGCCCCGGCAACCAGGTGCATGTCGTTGGTCGCGTCAAATCCGGCTGGGGAGTAAGCGATGAGCGCGTCCGCGAGATCGTGGCGAATCCGCCCATTGAGCAGACAGGCAACATCATCCGCGTTGGCGCGCGGCACCAAAATCTTCACAACATCAGCATCGATTATGAAATTCAGGCTCCGGCAGACGCCTTTCTCAATGCCAACACCGGCTCCGGGGCCCTCACTGACGACGGCATAGGCGCCAATGCCAAGCTTTCCACCGGCTCCGGCAGCATCCATGCGACCGGCTTGCAAGGCGGCTTCACCGTTGACACTGGCTCTGGCAGCATCTACGCAGAACAGTCCGGCGAGGGCGATGTGAAAGCGCAGACGGGCTCGGGCAGCATTGAGTTACGCAATCTGCGCGGCGGCCTCCGCGCCGGCACCGGTTCAGGCAGCATCAAGGTCACTGGATCACCAGTCTCGGAATGGAAGCTTCAAACCGGCTCGGGTAGCATCGAATTCTGGCCCGGAAACACCGGCTTCACGCTGGATGCATCCACGGGCTCGGGCAGCGTACACACTGAGCGCGAAATGCTGACCCAGGGCTTGTCTGACCGTCATCATGTCACCGGCAAGATCGCCGGCGGCGGCCCCACGGTACGCATTGAAACCGGCTCGGGCAGTATCCGCATTCACTGACCAACCGCAGAGCGATTTTTTCCTCAGATGACGCTCTTTGGTCTGACCTCATGATGTTGCACCTATAGGGATGCCCCATCCTTGCGGCGTATTTGTTCTTGCCGCAAGGGTGGCATAGCAGGAAATCATACGGCCAGTATCCTGGAACTTCCGGCATGGCCTCGCCTGTCTTTTGCCCGTGCCGCTTTCTAAGCTTCCGCCGGCCTACTCGCTCCCGCGGTTCAATGCAGCCACCCGAAAATACGGTTTGTCCTTCTCCGCTGGGTCCGCGGTGAATTCCTGCTCCGTCTTCGCGGCATCGTAATCCCGCCAAAGCCAGATCATCTCCTCTGGGAACTCCGCGGCCCCGTGCGCTGCGTTGTGCGTGCCCTGACCAAAGCTGAAGTGGAAATCATATTCCTTCGCCTTGAGCGCGTTGGCCATGCGAATGTTGGCCAAGGGCCAGCTCCCGTAGCGCTCGTTTTCCTGGTCATTAGCCCCGTCCTGCAGCCACACCCGCAGGTTGCGCTTGGGTTCGCGCAACACCTTCTCCGGATAATCCTGCCCACCGTCGACAATGGCTGGATCTTCCTTCCACTGGATGCTGGCAAAGCTGCCAATCCAGCTGATCACGCGGCTAAACTCATCCGGCATCTGCCACGCCGCATTGAAACTGCAAATCCCGCCCGAAGAGAGCCCTGTGATGGCGTGGCTATAGGCGTCCTTGCGCAGGTTGTAGTGTGCGCCCACGTCGGCCAGAATCTCGTCGCGCAGGAAGCGCACGTAGCGGTCGCTCACCGTGTCATAGAGGGTGCTGCGCATTGAGTCCTTCAAAGTGCGATGCCATTTGTCCGAGTAGCCCTTCACAAAGTTGTAAGTCGGTGTACCCGGCGCGTCTGCTATGTCTCCGGGATTAATGAACACGCAGATCACCACCGGGATCTTTTTCGCCGCGATCAGATTGTCAATCACGTTCAGCGCGGGGTTGTTCCCATTGCGGTCCGTGTACCCGCCGCCGTCCTGAAAGACCATCAGCGCGGCAGGCGTCTGCGGATCGTATCGCGTTGGCACGTAAATCCAATACTCGCTCTTCATCCCGTCGTAAATTTTGCTCGTGTGGACGATCTTGTCAGAGAGTTTGCCCGTGGGCACGCCCGGCTGAAGATAGGAGAGAGGCCCAAAAGCCGGCAAATCCAGCCGTCCGCCGAAATTCACGCCATTCACAACGTAGTGAAACTGGTGCAGCCGGCCAACTGCATCGATATGCGCGGTGGCAAACCAGAGGTCAGAGTCCGCTAGGGCCTCCATCGGCTGCCCCGCTCCTTCATCAATAACCAGCGATGGCGGTGAAGCAGCTTCGACCGCAAAAAAGAACTCCTGCCCGCGTCCTGCCCACGCGCCACCCTCCTTCAGACTCTTGGCGTCAAAGCTGGCCTCAATGGCGGAGCGCAGTTGGGGGCTGTGCGCCTTGGCCAGAGCTATTAACTCCGGCGCCGAAAGCTTATCTGCCGCCCATAGCGACACCGCAAACAACAAAACGAAGGGGACGACCCAAAATCTTCTCATGCGGGCCATCGTACATCGAGCGCTTGACGGTGGGGATGACTAAAACACACGGTGCCCCCATTACACTGGACTCATGATCCACATCTTTCGCCCCATCCCCGTCGAGTCCCTTAAACTCCTTGTCTTCGACCTGGACGGCACCCTGATCGATTCTGCCCAGGACCTTTGCAACAGCGTCAACGCCACGCTGACCCACTTTGGCCGCCAGCCATTGCCTGATGAGTTGGTGGCAAGCTTCATCGGCAACGGCGCCAAGGTGCTGGTCGAGCGCGCCTTTGCCGCACAAGGCGCTCCGCCTCTGGATGAAGAGCGTTTCGCCCTGGCCTACAACTATTTCCTTGACTACTACCGCGAGCACAAGCTGGACTACACCTACGCCTACGACGGAGTACTGGAGGCGCTGGCTGCGTTGCGCATCGTCCACGACCAGCCCAACGTGCCCGCCCGGACCATGGCCGTGCTCACCAACAAGCCCGTCCGGCCGGCCCAGGCCATCTGTGAGGCGCTCGGCCTTGCGCCTTATTTCCTAAGCATTTACGGCGGCAACAGTTTTAACACGAAAAAGCCGGATCCCGAAGGTATGCGTGTGGTAATGAGTGAAGCGGGCGCACTTCCTCAGGAGACGGTAATGATCGGCGATAGCAAGGTCGACGTCCAGACAGCGCGCAACGCCGGAGCCTGGTCCATTGGTTGCACTTTTGGTTTGGCGCCCGGCAGTCTTGAAGTCATTCCGCCCGACGTCTTGGTGGACTCGCCTGCAGACTGGACAGCGGCGCTCAGCCCTGCGAAAATCGATTTAGGGCAGTAGCTCGAGGGGCTGCCATATGTATAAGCCAAACGCCTTCGCCGTTCCATTCACTGCGTTGCGCGTTTCGGCGCTTGGTTGCGTCCATCCCATGTGCGGACACCGTGCGGGAGGCGCGTTTTCACTCTCCGGCATCCAATTGGCCACGGATGCGTACCGAGCAAATAGCAGCACTCATTTGGGAAAGCGGCGTCATTGCCGGAGAAGCACAAGTTCAAGTGCTTCTATCAGTTTGCCCGATTATTGCCCTGGAGTGTTCTTTATCATGCGTTCTTTTTTCCTTATCCTTCTTATGCTCACGTCAGCGGCTGCTTTTGCCGCTACCACCTCCAGCCCATCTCAACCCGTTCTGCCGCCTGTACAAGGGGTGGTGGCTGACGCCACCGGAGCCATCGTCCCCGGCGCCGAAATCGAACTCGTCGACCCCGCGGGAACAGTTGCGGGCAGCGCACACTCTGCCGGCGACGGCACATTTCAACTGGTCGCGCCGCACATCGGCAACTACATCTTGGTGGTCTCGGAGCCAGGCTTTGAAACGGTGCATACTCCCGTCGTAGTAGCCCCTGCCATCGCTCCGGCGGGCGCTGCGGCCGCTCGCACATTTGCTGCACCCTTGCACATCACGCTTCCTATTGCTGGCGTGGCCACCAACGTGCGCGTCAACGGCGACGCCAGCGAGGACCTGACCGCGCCTGAAGACAACCACGACACATCCGTCCTGAGCTCGCAGGACCTCAAGTCCATGCCTATCTTCGACAACGACTACGCCACGGCCATGAGCGCGTTCCTCGACGATAGCGCCACGGCCACCGGTGGCTCCGGCCTCATTGTCGATGGCGTCGAGGCCAACCGTGCCACCGTCTCCGCCTCGGCGGTGCAGGAAGTGCGCATCAACCAGGATCCTTACTCAGCCCAATATTACTGGCCGGGCCGCGGTCAAATGGAGATCGTAACCAAGTCCGCCGCCGACCATTATCACGGCCAGTTCAATTTCTATTTCCGTGATTCCGATCTCAACGCCCAGAACGCTCTTGCGCCCTCCAAGCCCTTTGAGCAACGCCGCATCTATGAGGGCAGCGTCACCGGTCCCATTTTCTTCGCTCCCAAGAGCAGCTTCCTTGCCTCCTTTAACCGCGCGGAGGAAGACCTGGATTCCGTAGTCAGCGCAACCATTGAGCCCACCTCATCGAACCCCACCGGTGCCTTCCAGGCCAACGTCCCCGCGCCTACCCGCGACACCGAGTTCAGCCTTCGCGCCGCGCACCAGTTCGGCGAGCACCACTCCGGTTACGCGCAATACAGCTACCAGGACTGGACTGGCCAGAATCAGGGCGTCGGCGGGCAAACGCTGGCCGCCGCCGGTCTTAACGTCGAGTACCACGAGGACGACGTCGTCCTTCACATGGACTCCACCCTGTCCGCGGTCATGCTTAACCAGATTTCCCTCGTCGGCGAGCATGACTATAGCCGCAGGGTCAACGCCGCAGAAGCCCCCCGCGTCTCCGTCTCCGGCGATTTCACCGGCGGATCGAATCAGGGCGATTCGCTGGCTTCAGAGAACAACCTTCGCTTCTCCGACATGGTCACGTGGACCCGCGGACGCCATATGGTCAAGGTCGGCATCGGCATCCCCCACATCGACCGCCGCGCCTACGACGACAACACCAACGCCCTCGGTTCCTACACATTCGGCCCCACCCTGGCCCCCGACGGCGTCACCGTGCTCCAGACTGCGCTTCAGAATTACGCCGCCAACCTGCCCTCCGGTTTCTCCCAGAACACTGGTGACGTGCACTTCATCTATCACCAGCAGGAGATGGGCGCTTTCATTCAAGACCAGTTCAAACTCAACGACCGCTTCTCCATCACGCCCGGCCTGCGCTACGATTGGCAGAATTTTCTCGCCACGCGGCGCCTTGGCTTTGCTCCCCGCGTGTCCTTCGCCTGGGTGCTCGATCCGGATTCCAAAGCCGTGGTCCGCGGCGGTGGCGGCATCTACTACGACCGCTTCGGTTCCGGTCCGCTGCTTGACCTGGTGCGCTACGAGGATGCCCGTCGCCGTTCGGTTCAGTTCTCTTTCGACCCCGCACAGTTGCCGGCCTCGGGCTGCGTTCCGGTCACTGATTGCGTCACCATCACCGAGCAGCCGCCGAACCTGGCTCAACTGGCCCCCAACGCCAAGATTCCTTATCAGATTCAATACGGTCTCTCTATCGAGCGGCAGTTGGGCGAAAAGGCTACAGGCATCGTTAGCGTCTACACCGCCCGCGGCATCGATGAGTTCCGCTCCGTCGACATCAACGCCCCGACGCCCGAGTCCGGCTACACCGTCCGGCCCAATCCAGAGTTAGGCATGGTCCGCCAGATGCAACCCGCGGGCTTCTTTGAGGGCAGCGGCCTCGACGTCTCCTACCGCGGCCGCCTCAATAAGTACTTCACCGGCTTCGGGCGCTATACCTGGTCCCATTACGAGGCCAACACCGGCGGCATCGGCTGGTTCCCGCAGAATCAGTACGCTCCGAACGACGAGTGGTCTAACGCCAGCTTCGACCGCCGTCACCGGCTCGGCATGTATGCCATGTTCAATCCCAAAAGCCTCTTCAACCTGTCCACTGGAGTCTTCGCCAACACCGGCAGACCTTGGACTATCGTTACCGGGTCCGATGCCTACGGCGACTCGCTCTTCAACACCCGGCCCGAGGGCGTGGAGCGCAACACTGAAACCGCTCCTTCCTATGTGGATCTTGACCTGCGCTGGGGCCACGACTTCGCCATTACCCCCAACAAGAGCGAGGACGCACCCCGCCTCGGCTTCTCCGCCGGCGCCTTCAACGTGCTCAATCACGAGAACCCGGCCAGCATCGACACGGTTGAATCATCTCCTGAATTCGGCGATGTTACCGTGGTCAACCCGCCCCGCCGCATTCAACTCGCGATGCGCTTTGAGTTCTAATCCCCATTGCAACCGCTCGGCGACGTGCGCCCAGGCGTAAACTGGAAACCAACGCTGGGAGGGCTCACCCAGTTGGTATGGGAACTTTTCCGTGCCTTCCCTCGTAAAGTCTGGGGAGGAGTCGCCATGATCCACCGCACCCCTGCCAGCTGTCTTTTGCTTGCCGCCCTTGTGCTTGCTGCAACTCCCGCCCGCGCCGATCATGACGCCGTGCAATTCGGCAGCAACATCACCGTGGCACAGGATTCCTCGGTCCACGACGCGGTCTGCTTCTTCTGCAGCGTCAACGCCCAGGGCACAATTGACCACGACGTTGTTGTCTTCTTCGGCAACATCCACATTGCCGGCCGTGCCAACCACGATGTGGTCAACTTCTTCGGCAACATCAATGCCGACGACAACGCCACCATCGGCCACGATATGGTCAGCATGTTTGGAGTCATTCGGTTGGGCGAGGACGTCACGGTCGGCAATGACATGGTCGCCATGTTCGGCTCCCTTCATGCCCCGGATTCCGTCATCATTCGCAAGGATCGCGTTGTCCAGCCAGGCTGGATCCTCTGGATTCCCCTGTTAATTCTCGGAACAATCATCATTGTCGTGGTGCGCGAGATCCGCTCCTGGCGCCGCCGCCAGTTCATGAACGCCTATCCGTTCCCGCCCCAGCCACCACCGCCGCAGCAGCCCCAGCCATAAAAACGCTGTAGGCTAGGGCCATGGCATCCAGTCCAGCCGCGCCCCTGCGCCCCTTGCGCATCGTCCTGCCCGGCGGCAGCGGACAGGTGGGCCAGGTGCTCGCGCGTCACTTTCAGCAGCACGGCCATCACGTCACCGTGCTCACCCGCGGCCCTTACACCGCGCCCTGGCAAACGGTGCATTGGGATGGCGAACATATCGGCCCATGGACCGAACATCTTGAAGGCGCCGATGTGTGCATCAACCTCGCCGGCCGCAGCGTCAACTGCCGTTACACCGCAGCGAATCGCCGCGCCATCTACGACTCGCGCATCCGCACCACAGTCTTGCTGAACCGTGTCATCGCCGCCCTCGCCGATCCACCCAAAGTCTGGCTCAACGCGTCCACGGCCACCATCTACCGTCACGCGCTCGACCGCCCCATGGACGAAAAGACCGGCCAACTTGGCGGCCATGAAGCAGGCGCTCCGGACACATGGAACTTCTCCATCCGCGTGGCCAAAGACTGGGAGTCCGCATTCTTCGCGACTCCTACGCCGCGCACCCGCAAAGTGGCCATGCGCTCCGCGATCACCTTCAGCCCCACGCCCGGCAATGCCTTCGCCGTCTTCTCCAACCTGGTCCGCGTGGGCATGGGTGGCTCGCAGGGCAGCGGCCGCCAATTCGTTTCCTGGATTCACGAATCCGACTTTGCCCGTGCCGTCGAATTCCTCATCGCCCGCGAGGATCTTGATGGCCCCATCAACATCGCCGCGCCCCATCCCCTCACCAATCGCGATTTTATGGCCGCCCTGCGCGAGGCATGGGGAGTACCCAACGGTTTACCCATCCCGTCGCTGTTTATGGAGGTGGGCGCATTCTTCTTGCGCACCGAAACTGAGTTAGTGCTCAAGAGCCGTCGAGTCGTACCCGCCCGTCTGCCCCAGGCCGGTTTTCAATTCGAGTTCCCTTACTGGCCCGATGCCGCCGAAGATCTCGTCCTCCACTGGCGTCGCAGAGACGATTGATGCGCACTTATCAGTTCACTCGCTCCAGATCATTGCCTTCCCGGCGTAATATCCGTCACCGGCAGATCCCAGTGCCCCGCCAGAATCTCAAAGCGCCTCTGCTCTTCCTTCTGGTAAGTTGCCTGGTCTGGCCATAACTCCTTGATGAACGCATCTTCGTCGGGGTTGGAAGTGGTGGCAACGGTGGAGTCTTTGTAGCGGATGGTTACGCGATAGTCCCAGCGTCCGTCTTCTGTCGTGTGGTACGCCGGCGACTCAATCTTGAGCGAAAGAATTCGCCCGGTCGCCTGAACTCTCTTTAGCAGGGGGAAGTGGTTTTTGAGGAAGAGTTGCAGGAACTCGGCCTGGTGGCCCCATTGCACTTTGTAGTAGTACTCGACAGTGTAGGGCTGACCGGCGCCGCCCTGTGGTGGCGCTCCCTGCGCCAGCAGCGGCGCGGCAACGCCCAGGCCAATGGCCAAGGCGAGAATGGAAACCAATATCCTGCGCATAAAGCCTCCACGAAAGTGATGGTTGTCATTGTATCGTGGAGGCTTTGCGCGCCGTCGTTCAAGGGAAGAAGCTATTCCCGCAGCAACAGGCCGAAGAAGATACGTCGCCGCGGGTAATGAATGCTTTATGAATTTAGTACCCGGCCAAGTCGTCAAATCACGAATTCGGTGGCTGGCGCGCCGTTAACGCGTCTCAATTTACGCGCCGCCCCCGCCATCTTTAGAACTTGTCCTACAGAATGCCTCTAGCAGCAGGCATAATGCTCCAACGCCGTTCGGCTGGGAATCGTAACCGTCGATCCCTGATACGCCACCAGTCGGCGATTTTTGAAAGTTGTGAGGGTCCGCGTCACTGTCTCGCGCGAGGCGCCAATGAATTCGCCGATTTCGCCGTGCGTCAATGAGAAGTGGAACCGCGTTCCTTGCTCGGTCTTCTGCCCATTCTCGCTCCAGTCCAGCAGCAGCCGGGCCAGCCTCTCCGGTGCCGTGGCAGACAGGCCCACCCTGCGCAGTTGCTCGCAGGCTATCGTGTATTCGCGACCCAGTTCCTCGCCCAACGCTTGGTAGACCTCGGGATGGCGCATAAGAAAGTTCGTAAAATCGCGTCGGCTGATAAATGCAAGCTTGGCTGGATACAATGTCTCGGCAGTCATTTCGTAGGGATTGCCGGAGAGCGTTGAAGCCAGTCCCACTATCTCGCCCTTCCTCACGATGCGAAGGCTCAGCCGCCGCCCCTCGCTGGAGTTGATTGACAGCTTCACTTCTCCCTCCAGCACCACATACACTCCACCCGCCGGGTTCCGCTCTGAAAATAGGATCGCGTTAGCCCGATAAGATGATGGAAGAAGCATCGACTGAAAATCCCTCCACGCAGCCGGGCTCAACCTCTTTGCGAACTCCCCAGAATTCTGGCCCTCGACCCCGAAACAACCCACCTCACTCCGCATCATCTGCATTCCCGGCCTCCTCGGTCATACCGTCTGCGCTGTTGTTTGCCAATCCGTTGGCAAGGTTTTGAGTTGGAATTTTGCCGGCAAGCCCGATGCGGGTCTGAAGCTGAATCCCATTTCGCATCTGCTTTCCGCTTACATCCGAATAAGTCACGTTGAATGAATCGAACGATTGCCTTCTCGCTTCCAGCCCTTGGTCCGTCCCCACCCAGAGAAAACTGACTTCTCCCGCTTTGGGCCCCACTATACATATTTCCAGCGTCATCGCCATTGCCATTGCCATTGCCGACTCCCTTATCCTCTTGAATCCTGCTTCGCAACCCACCCCGGTTTATCGTGCTCTATAAAGCTCTTCTGTGAAACAAATCTTGCGATCGCTCGGTGGCCCGCTTCCACCATCCCTACGAAAACATCACCTGCACTCAACTCGCCAACGGCAAGGACTTCATCGCGCTCGAAAGTTCGCGCACTACGGTAAGCTCGGTATGCAACTCGTTTGCAAGAGCATTCCAAATGTCCGGATGGTGCATCAGGAAACCAGGAAATTCGTGCAAACGAATCGTCGCGATTCTCGTGTCCTCAATCGTCTTTGCAGTCATCTCATTTGGATTGCCAGAGAGCGCCGCACCCAGCCCCAAAATCTCACCCCGCCTCGCGACATGAATCGGGAGCCGCTGGCCGTTGCCTGAGCTGACCGACAGCTCAACCCCGCCCGTGAGAACCACAAACACCCCAGGAGAAGGCTCGTTTTCGCAGAAGACAAAATGCTTGGCTGGAAAAGAGAACTGCATTGTTGTCAGTGCCAGATCGTTCCGCGCATTACGCGCCCGCTCATCGGCCAGCTCACCAGGCCACGCGGTCCGGTCTCCGCAGTTTCGCCTGATCGCGCTATTTACTTCCCGCATCTCTCGCCCCCTGCAGAGTGGGATTCTCGTCGTTGCCTCTGACCTGTCCGGCAATATATTGACTCCACGGTGTGCTGGCGACGAACTCTGCGCTCGTCGCAGAAAAGATATTCTTCAGTGCCGATTTGCCCCCGGAATCCGCGTAAGTTACGTCGCGCAAATCAATCACCAGCTTTCTTGTGCCCAGGCGAGGGGCCGCTTCCAACCAGACGCGGCCAAGCTCTTCCGCCCAAGGCCCTACGACCCGCCCTTCCAGCCTGATCGTCATCGCCTTCTCATCGTCTTGAAATGTGATTCTCAGCGTATGCTGGCTCATCCTGCGCCACGCCATCACTAAGGCACGTCACATGCCAAACTACGCGGCGCACACGCCGGCACTCGCCACAGGTTGAGAAGAAAGTAGTTAGGAGGAAAAGCTTGAGATGTGCCTAAAACTGAGGAAGGCCTTGGTGACGACGTGACGATGACGAAATTCCGTCACATGGACTACATGTAGTCACTCCGCTCGATGCCGAGCCTCTTCATTTTGGAGTTCAGTGTGGTCCGCTTCAGGCCCAACCGTGCGGCTGCGCCCTCTGTGCCGCCGATCTGCCCTTTGGTCTCGTGCAGCACCCGCAAAATGTGTTCCCGCTCGGCCTCGTGCAACGTAGAGGCCCCCGCCGCGTCGTCGCCGCCCGGTCCCGGTTCGATCTCCAGTTCTGCCAGCGGGACATAGAGCACCGGGCCCCTGGTCAGAATTACCGCCCGCTCCAGAAAGTTCTCCAGCTCGCGGATATTGCCTGGCCAACGCCAGCGCGCGAGTGCCTTCATCGTCTCGTCCGGGATGGTCTCAATGATCTTGCCCATACGCCGACTGTGCGCGGTCACAAAATGCCGTACCAGCACAGGGATGTCGCCGGTCCGCTCGCGAAGCGGCGGTGCAAAGATGGGAAAAACCTTCAGCCGGTAGAAGAGGTCGCTGCGGAATTGCTTCTCCTTAACCATCGTACTCAAGTCGCGGTTGCTGGCCGCAATGAGCCGAATGTTCACTGGGATGGGCTTAGTTCCGCCCAGCCGCTCAATCTCCCGCTCCTGTAATGCGCGCAGCAGCTTGGGCTGCAGGTCCAGCGGCAGTTCGCCCACTTCATCAAGAAAGAGTGTGCCCTCATGGGCCAGCTCCAACCGGCCCATTTTGCGTGTGATGGCGCCAGTGAACGCGCCTTTTTCGTGCCCGAAAAGCTCGCTCTCCAGCAGCCCCGCAGGAATGGCTGCACAGTTCAGCTTGATAAATGTGCGCTCACTGCGTGGGCTCAGCCGGTGAAGAGCACGCGCCAGCAGTTCCTTGCCCGTCCCCGTTTCGCCCTGGATCAACACCGTGGCGTCGGTGGGGGCCACCGTCTCAATCTCTCTCAAAACCTGGCGCAACCCTGCGCTCTCCCCCACGATGTCCTCAAACCGGTGCTCCAGGTTGATCTCCTCTTCCAGATACTTCTTTTCCTGATTCAGCCGGTCGCGCAACTCGCTAATCTGGCGAAACACCAGTGCGTTGCTCACCGCCATCGCTACCTGGTCCGCAATCTGGGTCAGCATCTCTGCCTCGTGGTGCGCAAAGGCAGCCCGCGCCCGGCTAGTCACCGACAGGGTGCCAATAGCCTCCCCGCGATGGATAAGAGGCACACAACATCCGGATTGCATGCCCAGTTCCGTGAAATGGCGCATGGAATCCTGGTTAAAACGCGAGCCCCGAAGGTGGTCAAGTATCTCAGGCTCGTGGGTCCTGAATACCTCTTCGGCTACCGAGCCTTCCAGCGCAATGCGCACATCGCCGCGCTGGCTTTCGCTTTCACCGGCAGTCAGAAATTCCACAATCATGGTCTGTGTAGCGCGGTCGTACAGCGCCAGCGTGGCGTAGTCGTGAGGAATTAACTCTCTGATGATTGCCGAGATTGCTCCCAGCAGCTTGCGCACATCCATGTTGGCCAGCAGGGCGTTGCTCAGTTGCAGCATCACAGCTTCTTCAGCGCGCTTGCGATCGGTAAAATCACGCGTCACTTTGGCATAGCCGGTCAATTCGCCGCTGCTGTCGCGGATCGCAGTCATAATCACGTTGGCCCAGAAGCGCGAGCCGTCTTTGCGCACTCGCCATCCCTCTTCTTCCACTCGTCCCCTGACCGCGGCTACCATCAACAACTGCGCCGGCCGGCCGCGTGCGATGTCTTCATCGGTAAAGAATCGCGAGAAATGTGCGCCCACGATTTCTTCGGCAGAATATCCCTTGACTCGCTCCGCGCCGGGGTTCCACGTCTGTACACAGCCATCCTTATCCATCAGGTAGATGGCATAGTCGCGTACGCTTTCCATTAGCGAGCGCAGTTGCAAATCGTTACGCCGCACGGCTTCCTGTGCCGCTCGCTGCTCGGTCACGTCGCGCACAAAGCTCAGCACGATGGGCCCGGAGGGCGTCTCCATCGGTTTGAGCATGATGTCTACTGGAAACTCGGTTCCGTCTTTGCGCAGCCCGAACAGGTTCAGCGTTCCGCCCATCTGCCGCGCCCTGGGATGCGCGTTGTAGTTTTCCCGATGCTCAGGATGGCGCGGTCGAAAGCGCGCCGGAACCAGGTTTTCGATGGGCTGGCCGAATAGTTCTGCCTGCGTGTGACCAAACAGCTCAGCCGCCCGCGGGTTCGCGCCACGGATTATGCCATCGGCATCCGTGACAAATACCGCGTCGGGAGAAACATCGAAAAGGCTCTCAAACGCGAAGTGAGCGAACTCGGCCCGTTTGTGTAAAGCCGTTTTCGCTGCGTCCTGTTCCGGGGGATCAGAAGGGCGCATCAAAGGCTCTAACCTTGCTGGAAAGATATCCTTATCTGGGCACTTGCTGCAACTAAATACCTGGCATTGGCGTGCGCACGCTACCGGAAGTAATAATTCCCTGCACCCTCAGCGCACCTTTTAGAATCCAACCCCACACAGGAGAAACTTTTCTCATGGCTCAGACGATTGCCTTTATCACCGGTGGAAACCGTGGCCTCGGCTTCCAGACGGCGCTTGACCTGAAGGGCCCAGGCGTCAAAGTTGTCATCGGATCTCGTCTTCTCGCCCAGGGCGAGGAAGCAGCCGCAAAACTCCGCGCAGCGGGCGTCGACGCCGATGTGCTTCAGTTCGACATCACCCTGCCCGACGACTATCAGACCGCTTACGACTACTTCAATTCCAAATTCGGCCGTCTCGACATCCTCGTAAACAACGCTGGCATTGCGGGCGGAACCTTCCCAGGTACCGGCCCCGAGCACTCCGTTGCCGACGTTCCCCTGGAATTGCTCCGTAAGGTTTTCGAAACCAACTTTTTCGCGCAAGTGGCGCTTACCAGGACCCTTCTCCCGCTGATCAGGAAAAGTCCCGCCGGGCGTATCGTCAACCTGTCCAGCATCCTCAGCTCGCTCACCCTGCAGAGCGACCCCAATTCGCCCATCTACAACGCCAAAAGCTTTGCCTACGACGCTTCAAAAACTGCCCTCAACGCGCTCACCGTGCATCTTGCCTACGAGTTACGCGATACCAACATCAAGGTCAATTCCGCCCACCCCGGCTGGGTGCAAACCGATATGGGTGGTGTACAGGCTCCCATGAAGCTTAGTGAGGGAGGCAAAACCAGCGCTGCGCTCGCCACCTTGCCCGACGACGGACCCACCGGCGGGTTCTTCCACCTTGGCCAGCCATTGCCCTGGTAAGCATGCCGGTCCGAATCCGCCCCATGCATATCCATTCATTCATTCCGCCGTGTGGCCCGCAACACGATGTCTTGCTTGAAACTCGGCAGTGTGACCACGCTCTTTTCTCCGCCGTGCACCTCGATTGCCGGTGAATACTCACCTGTAACCGGCGAGTAAAGTGTCAGGTCATATATCCCTGCCGGCAACATCACCGTGACTTCGCCCTTGATCGATTCCCCTGCCCTGGGGTCGGTTACTTCGCGCTGATCCGCCAGATAGGCCACAAAGTCTTTTCCCTCCACTGACAGCGACGACGCCAGCAGAGGCTGCGGAGCCGCGACGATCCACTCCGTCGCCAGTTTCGAATGGACATAGTCAAACGAATCCATGAACTCCGACAGGTGCTGCATCCAGCTGCGAATTGCCGCGCGCGACGCTTCTGTGCCGCTCTCACTGCCCACTGTGATCGAGAAATCGATGTAGTCGTAATGGCATCCGCTTAACAGCGCCGTCCATGCGCGCTTGCGATGGATCGTCCAGCCCGTCAAATCTCGATAAATGCTCGCCGTATTGTCTTCATCCAGCGAAACCGGCTTGGGGCGTGCATAAGTCGCGCGGCAGAAATCTCGCACACCTTCCAGTGTTAGCTCCTTTGACATGAAGTTACCCATCTGGAATACCTGGCCGCCAAACTGCGTATTGGGCAGCGGGTGGTCGTTCGCAATGTCGAAGTTAGTACTCTCAAACGTTGCATCCATCGGAAACGAGTTATTGCCACCATAAGTAAAGGCTTGTTGCCCTGAGAGCAGGTGCGGCCTGTTCAGCCGTTTCATCTCCTCCCGCATCACCCGTGCCATCTCGCTTTGCCATGCGTCCACATCCGCGGGCGATGCGTGTCCTGCGAACCCGCCGCCGGGCTCATTGCAAATCTCATAAAACACGTTGTCGTAGCCGCTGGTCTCCTCGATGATCTTGCGCAGGTACCTGGTCTGTCGCTTCACCAGTTCCGCGTTTTTCAGCGAGATGTAGTCCTGCCAGTCAACGGCTCCCACGTGTTGCAGGTTGTTCTCCGCACGCAAGGGATTCAACGCCCATATATCCCCCACATAGGTATTGCTCAGCACTGTTAACTCCACCACAATTCCTCTCTTTGAGGTCGCGTCCAGAAAGTGGTGCAATCGTTCAAAGTATTCCGGGTTCCACTTATCTAAGTCATAGATAGGTTCGCCGTCCAATGCCTTGCCTGGGCCTGTACGCATGTAGGGAGAGATAAAGTCCGGAGATTCCGGCTTGCAGGGAGACGAAGGGTTCCGCGCGCTTTGCAGCTCCCGGTAGAAAAGAAACGTCCGCGTCATGGTCATTTTGTGCGCTTGCGCGTCGTCCAGATACTTCTCATAGTCGAATGGCCGGTTGATCACCGAACCGTAATGTTCCGATGCCGAGATCAGCGCCAGCGGCTTGCCGCGAAATAGCAGGTACTTCGGATTATCTGGATTGATTTTGACTGCATCCTGCGCGTGCACCGCGCCTATGGCGGCCACAACCGCCAATACCCCCATCCACAATTTCCCCCCGAGCATGCAAATCCTCCGTTCTGCGTCCCGCGATCACCAACCCGCGGCCAGCCGATACTAATTCCCTCATCGATTTGGGTCAACTGCCCAGCGAGGATCTACTGGCATAAGTGGATTTCCAAGTTCCCCAGCCAGGTCCCCGGTTTGGCGCGAGGTCGATCGGATACACCGTCCTTGATATGCAGGGCGGCAGCGTTCTGAGAGCGGATGCAAAGGCGCTCGCTCGCGGATGCTACCGCGGGTATATCATCCATAACCGAAGTGAGAAACGGAGAAAGCCGGGCGAGTGGTTTTAGTCAAGGTAATAAATTATGGCCAGCCGGGGACAGCGCAGCTTCGTCAACCTTCCGGGTTTCGCCGCCAAACTGTACAGCGGCCTGACGAGAACGCGCGCATTTCAGCGTACCCTGCGGGAGGTTGCCGCTGAGTTGGCATCCAGGATAACCCGCGGCAGGATATTGGATGTCGGCGCCGGACCCGGTCGTCTGCTCTTCGAGTTTCACCGACTGAACCCGGCCGTCGAGCTTTACGGACTGGATATCTCAGCGGCGATGGTTGAGTTGGCCCGCCGTAAACTCTCCGGACTTGGAGCCAACATCCGGCAGGGGGACATTCAGCACGCGGGCTATGAAGATGACTTCTTCGACTTAGTAACCTGCACTGGCAGCTTCTATCTCTGGGACCATCCGGAAGAATGCCTTGAGGAGATATTCCGTATCCTCAAGCCCCATCAATCGGCATATCTCTTTGAGACCTACAGAGACTGCGACAGGCGCGAAGTTCGCAAGGCAATCCGGACTAATCTCCAGGGAGAGAATCTTGTCAGGCAGGCTCTCGCGCCGCATTTCTTCATGGGACAGTTGCGCATGACCTATGATGTAGATGAATTCGCCGGAATCATCCAGAAGACCAGTTTCGCTCGCAATTATGCGATCGATCGCATCGTCCTCGCAGGGCTTCCGGCCTGGCTCCGAATCAAGCTCGCGAAGATAGTTTGAGCAGGATCGGCCCGAAACCATCTCTGCGCGGAATTCGCAGAGGATGCGATGCACGCCAGTTTGGGTTCGGAAAACGGATCATCTACCGAAACATTAGGCCGCCTGCCGATTGTGTTTAGTCTGCAATGCCCTTGGCCGCGCGAAGACAGGATCCCGAAATGGGTGCGAAATTGTGGCGATTCCTCGATAGATACACAAAAGTTGCAGAGAGAATCCACCTGTGGTTGCTATAACAAGTACAAGACTTCGCGTCTGGGGGAAATGTGAAATACGAAGCTTATCGCGCCGCGATTGACGAAGGGACATCAGAACTTAGTGAGATTGTTGGAAAGATCGAGCAACTTCGTCTTCGTGAGACTCTCATCGAAAGGACAGTTGAGGGCCTGAAAGCTCTCATCGATTCAGATACGCAAGTTGCTTCTACCGACAAAAGCTCCAGCTACGCGTCAGTCGATAAAATTCCGGAGCCATTGGCGTCTCCCACTTACACAACTCAACAACCTGCAGACCCAACTCATTACCTGTATGAGAAGGCTGTGAGCGAATCGAAGGATCCACTCCAATGGCGCATCGATAGTGCATTGTCAGATGGGTTCGCCAATCGTAGGCGTGTTGTGACCTAGTCAGTCTGCTGCAATCTTAAGTTAGTACCCGCAATGCGGCGCCTTGAGAATCTAGCCTAGGCGTTACAGCCGCCCCGTTTGTGGCCGACCCTGGTGAGCCGTTGCGCTAGCTCTTGTCCGCTGCCGCCGGTGAGTTCGTCGCCTTTGCCTTTGCACATAATTAAGGTCCGCAAGCGCACAATCACCGTATGGCAGACACCACGTTATCGATCCGGTTAGACCTCTCAGGCGTCTCCCCGGTCTGCACCTCGACTGGTACCCCCCCTCCCCCCTCCCGGACCGCCCCGTTTAAGGTGCATAGAGCAACTTAACTTGTTTACCATCAATTGTTTGTAGATTTGATCGGGTTCAATTCAGTAGTCAGAAAACACCGTTTTCCCTGCACAAAACGGCCATTTTTGGCCATTCTAAGGCAGTTTTAGGCTCGCCACGCGGCCATCCCTTCGCCTATTCTTCGCCATCTGCGATATAATCCCGCCATGGACTTCCAACTGGTGACTAGCTACAAGCCGCGCGGGGATCAACCCCGGGCCATCGAGGAACTGGTCGAGGGCCTTGCCGCAGGCGAGAAGCACCAGGTCCTGCTCGGCGTCACCGGATCGGGCAAAACCTTCACCATGGCCAAGGTCATCGAGCAGTGCAACCGGCCCGCCCTTATCCTGGCCCACAACAAAACCCTTGCCGCGCAGCTCTATCACGAGTTCAAGCAGTTCTTCCCCGGAAATGCGGTGGAGTATTTCGTCAGCTACTACGACTACTACCAGCCCGAGGCCTATATCCCCGCCGGTGACCTCTACATAGAAAAGGAAGCCACCATCAACGAGGAGTTGGACAAGTTGCGCCTCTCCGCCACGCGTTCCCTGTTCGAACGCCGCGATTCCATCATCGTCAGCTCCGTAAGTTGCATTTACGGCCTGGGTTCCCCTGAGGCCTACTACGGCATGTTGCTGCTGCTTGAGAAAGGCCAGCGCATCAGCCGCAAAGACATCACCGGCCGGCTGGTTGAGATCCTCTACGAGCGCAACGACACAGACTTCCGGCGCGGCACCTTCCGTGTGCGCGGCGACGTGATTGAGGTCTTCCCCACCTACGACGAGACCGCGTACCGCATCGAACTCTTTGGCGACGAGATCGAGTCCCTTGCGCAAATTGACCCGCTCTTCGGCACCGTCAAGCAGAAGTACGCCCGCCTGCCCATCTATCCCAAGAGCCACTACGTGGTGCAGCCGGAGCGCAGGGCCGAGGCCATGGATTCCATCTTGGCCGAACTCACCACCTGGGTGGCGGAACTGGAGTCCCAGGGCCGCATGGTTGAGGCGCAGCGCGTCCACCAGCGTACCCGCTTCGATCTCGAAATGATCAAGTCCATGGGTTACTGCCACGGCATCGAGAACTACTCGCGTCACTTCTCCGGCCGCTTGCCTGGCGAGCCCCCGCCCACCCTGCTGGACTACTTCCCACGCGACTTCCTGCTCTTTGTCGACGAGAGCCACGCCACGATTCCCCAGGTCCACGGCATGTGGTTCGGCGACCGCAGCCGCAAACAGAACCTGGTGGACTACGGCTTCCGCCTGCCTTCGGCCATGGACAATCGCCCGCTTAAGTTTGAGGAGTTTGAGAATCGCGTCCAGCAGGCCATCTATGTCTCCGCCACCCCCGGACCCTATGAACTCACCCGTTCTGCCGGGGTGGTCGTGGAGCAGGTCATTCGCCCCACCGGCCTGGTAGACCCGGAGGTCGAGGTGCGTCCGGTCAAGGGCCAGATCGACGACCTGCTGGCCGAGATTCGCGACCGCGCCCAACGCGGCGAGCGCGTTCTGGTCACCACCCTTACCAAGCGCATGGCCGAAGATCTGGCCGGCTACTACACCGAGGTTGGCGTCCGGTGTCGCTATATGCACTCTGAGATTGAAACCCTGGAACGCATCAAGCTCCTCTCCGGCCTGCGCAAAGGTGAGTTTGATGCGCTCATCGGAATCAACCTCCTTCGCGAAGGCCTCGACTTACCAGAGGTCTCGCTGGTGGCGATTCTCGACGCCGACAAGGAAGGCTTTCTGCGCTCGGCTGGATCGCTGATTCAGACCATGGGCCGCGCTGCTCGCCATATCGAAGGCCGTGCGATTCTCTACGCCGACCACATCACCGACTCCATGCGCCGGGCGATGGACGAAACCGATCGACGTCGCGCCATCCAGCGGGAATATAACGAGGAGCACGGCATCACGCCGCAATCGATCGTTAGCCAGGTGGATATGGGCCTGGCGCAGATTCTGAAGGCGGAATACGGTGAGATTGCCGAGGAAGAGGCGGCCGGCTTGCCGGAATTCAAATCCCAGTCGGAAGTGGACATTTACATCACCAGGCTGGAGGCCGAGATGCGCGAGGCGGCTCGGAAGTTCGAGTTCGAAAAGGCAGCTCGCCTGCGCGACAACATCAAGGAACTCCGCGAAAAAGAGTTCCTTTTCGGATAGTCACCCGCTTGGGCATTTCTCGTGCAGCGCCGTCGCGGTGCGTTCTAGCCAGATTCTCCTGTTTATCACCGGAAACTCCGGTGTAATGCACGGCCGGTGCGGGGTTTGCAGGCAACCTCACAGACCAGAACATCATCCTAGATGGTCAGTTCGCAAATGCATTGTTGTGGGCGGCCCTGTCTTGGGTCGCACGGGCTCAGGGGATGATGGCGACAATTCTATTGGTGGACGACGACCCTCTCCAGGCGTTCGTGAGAAAGTCCATCCTCGAGAGCCGATTTCACGACGTGCAACGGGTCAGCGATGCAGCCGAGGCGCTATGCCTGGTCGAGCAGCCTCAATTTGCCGAGAGGCTGGGCCTGGTAATCTCCGGTATTCACATGCGGGGAATCGGCGGACCTGCCTTTGTGGCTGAGTTGCACTCCCGCTTGCCTGCGCTCCCCGTTCTAGTGCTCGGCAATGGCGGCGAAGCGGCCATGGACTATGCAGGGGACTGGGTACGTTTCGTCGGTCAACCCCTGGCAAGCGAGGAGCTTTTGACCCTGGCAAGCCTGTTGCTCACCACTTACGCCCACCCGTAACGCCGTCGTGAACGGCCGGATGAGCTTCCTATCTGCGGCTGACCATTGTTTTTTCCCACCCTCCATCCATAGTGTGAGCTAAATCACATTTCAAAGGTCTATCATTGTTTAACACTATAGCGGTTACACAATTGGCATTCCCCGAGGCCTCGATCGTTCAGCGGAGCTCCCTTTAGGTCCAAGACTGCCTCGCACGCGGGTGGCAAAAGGGGCGTAAATTGTGGAACTGCTAGCGTTGCTGGAACCCGATCAGGCTGCCAGCCCGCATGCGAGAATTATGGTGGAGTCTGAATGGCAACCTTCGGTAGTTTTGCACTTTTGATCGCCCTGGCGCTGGCCGCCTACAACTTGCTGGCGGGGACGATTGCGCTGCGGCTGATCGCCACCGGACAACCGGCACGCATTTCGCCGGAGCGGCTGGCAGACACAGCTCGCCGGGCCGGAATCGCCGGCTTCGTGGCCATTACCGGAGCTGCATTTGCACTGGTCTGGTCGGTCTTCACCAACGACTTTTCAATTACCTACATCCTCGAACACTCTAACCGCGCCCTCCCCGCCCCGTACAAGTTCGCCGCCCTGTGGAGTGGCCAGGAAGGTTCGCTGCTGCTGTGGGCGTGGCTACTGGGTATCTACGGCTTTGTCTTGAGGCTTACCCACAAGACCGACGTCAAGCTCTACGCCTACGCGGGCACGATTCTTGCCGGGGTGCAGGTGTTCTTCCTGACGGTGGTCAACTTTGCCGCACCGCCATTCGCGCTCATGAGGGGCGCGATTCCCGACGATGGCAATGGCCTGAATCCCTTGCTCCAGTATCCCGAAATGGTGATTCATCCGCCTTTGCTTTATCTCGGCTATGTGGGCTTCACGGTTCCCTTCGCCTTTGCCCTTGGCGCGCTCATGATGCGCTACCCCGGTGAGAAGTGGATCAAGATCACCCGCGGCTGGACCATGGTGACGTGGCTGTTTCTGACCGTCGGCATCTTTCTGGGCATGCACTGGGCCTATGCCGTGCTGGGCTGGGGCGGTTATTGGGGTTGGGACCCAGTTGAAAACGCCAGCTTCATGCCTTGGCTGACAGGTACGGCCTTTCTGCACTCTGTAATGATGCAGGAGAAAAAGGGAATGATGAAGAGCTGGAATGTCTGGCTCATCTTCACCACCTTTCTGCTCACACTATTGGGCACGCTACTGACCCGTGCCGGCCTAGTCAGTTCCGTACACGCTTTCGCGCAGTCCTCCATCGGCACCTGGTTCACGGTATTCATGGGGGTGGTACTGGCGGTCTGCATCTTCACCTACATTCTCCAGCGCGCCCACCTGAAAAGCGATCACCATTTGGAATCGCTGGTAAGCCGTGAGTCCAGCTTCCTCTTCAACAACCTGGTGCTTCTGGCCGCCTGCTTCGTCATTCTGTGGGGAACGCTGTTCCCTATCCTGAGCGAGTATGTGCAGGGCAACAAGGTCACGGTCGGTCCGCCCTTCTATAACCGTGTGGCTGTGCCTATCGGCATCTTCCTGCTGTTCCTTACCGGCGTGGGTCCGCTGCTGCCTTGGCGGGCCACGTCGCTGCGTGCCATCCGGCGCAACTTCGTAGTACCCTCTATCGCTCTCTGGGGCACGGTGATCGTCGGCCTCGCGGTGGGCATACAGCCTTGGAAAAACGGCTCCTTTGACACCGGCAACTTTTACGCTCTGGTCGCCCTGGCGATGTCTGCTGGAGTGCTGGCCGCCATCCTATCGGAGTTTCTGCGTGGAGCCGGAGTAATCTCTCGGCAGACTGGCCGCAACCTGTTTACGGCCATGTACCTGCTGATTCGCCGCAACACTCGCCGCTACGGCGGATACATCATCCACATTGGTGTCGTGATCGTGGTGGTGGGATTGGCGGGCGCGGCCTTCAACCGCAGCCAGGAGTCCGAACTGGCTCTGCATGACAAGCTGGTCATCGGGCCTTACACCCTGGAGTGTGTGGGCTTCACCCAGGACTCGAACCCCAACTACAACTCTGAGTACGCGCTGCTGGATGTCTACAAGGGTGGGACAAAGCAGTTCCAGATGTCTCCTGAGAAGCGCGTCTACCTTGCCAGTGATCAGCCGCAGACCATGGTGGCGATTCACTCGGTGCCGGGCTGGGATCTGTACGTGGTGTACGAGGGCTCCAATCCCGACACCGGCCAGCCCATCATCAAAGCCTTCCTCAACCCGCTGGTGAGTTGGATCTGGGCGGGTGTGGTGATCATTGTGTTCGGCACGTTTGTGGCGCTGGTTCCCAGCCTCACTCCCTCCACTGCTGCGTTGCGAGTGCCTGCGACGCGAACCGCTCCTGCGGAGCCGGTGCTCAAGGGAGGCGACTAATGCGTGCTTCCAGGCGTTTCAACTTTTGCATAAAGTCCCTGCAGGCGCTGGCTCTGGCCGCGACAGTCTGCTTCTCTCTGGGTGTCAGCGATGCCGGCTCGCGCTTCAACGACCTGGGCCACCGCATGATGTGTACTTGCGGGTGCGCGCAGTTGTTGGGCGAGTGTAACCACGTGGGCTGCACGGAATCCGGACGCGAACGCTCTGAACTGACTGCGGCCATCGCTTCTGGCGCCACCGACCAGGAGATTCTGACCAGCTTTGCCGCCAAGTATGGAGCCACCGTGCTGGCTGCGCCCACTACCAAGGGATTCGACCTGGTGGCATGGATTGCGCCCATTGCGGTTTTTGGGGCCGCACTGCTCGGCACCATTCTGCTGGTGCGGCGCTGGTCGGTGGGCAGGACTCAGGCTGCGCAGGCTTCTGGCTCGTCCGCCGTTGATCCAGAGATGAACCCGCTACGCGAGAAGGTCCGCCGGGAAACCGGGTCGGGCATCGACGGAGGCTTTTGACCGATGAATGAGACACAGGGATTCATAGCCGGCGCGATGCTCGCTGTAGCGCTCGGCATTTACACCTTCTGGCCGGAAAATGTCTTTGCCAGCCAGCACCAAAAGACGCGCCTGGATTATCTGCTGGAGCGAAAGGAACAGCTCTATGAGAATCTGCGTGACCTGAACTTTGAGTTCCGCGCCGGCAAATATCCCGAAGAGGACTTTGAAGTCCAGCGGGCGTTGCTGGAGAATGAAGCGGCGCAGTTGCTGGCCGAGATTGAACATTTGCAGCAGGCCTGAGCGAACCTTCGTGCTCCCAGGTCTTCTGTTTGCGACCTGGGATACCACGAGCTCCCGCAAGTGCGGCCGTTCTGAAGAAGGAAAGTTGAAGCACTTGCACCTGTCTTTCCATCCCGTTTTTTGACCACCCAACCAACCCATAGGATTTCGTCAAGATTATGAGAACGATCAAGCTCCTTTTGCACACCGCCGCTGTGAGTCTCCTTCTCGTGGCCGCATTTGCGCAGGCTTCCCAGGTCACCGGCACGGTGACGAATAAAACCACCGGCAAGCCGGTTGTGGGCGATACCGTAGTGTTGGTGGATGTGCAGGCTGGCATGGGCGAAGTGGCCCACACCACCACCGACTCCCGCGGGCACTACGCATTGACTTTGCCCGGCAACAGCCCCTACCTGGTACGCGTGACGCACCAGGGCGCGGGCTACTTTATTGCGGCGCCCCAAGGCGGTGCGCCCGGCGATATTCCGGTCTATGACGTGGCCGCCAAGGTAGATGGCGTCTTCATCGAAGCCGACGTATTGGAGATCGAATCAGACAACGGCCAGCTTCGCGTGACTGAACGTTACTTCGTACACAACCACAGTTCCCCGCCCCGCACCGAGTGGAGTCCACGCACCTTTGAGATCGTATTGCCCACCGATGCGTTGGTGGCCGGGGCGGCAGGTCAGCGGCCCACCGGCTTGCCCACCAGTGTCACGCTTGATCCCGACGGCCCCAAGGGGCACTATGCCTTCAACTTCCCCATTCAGCCCGACGATGGCGACAAGGACACACTCTTCCAACTCAGCTACACGGTGCCGTATAGTGGCGGCAAATTTACCTTCCATCCCCAGGTCTCATTGCCCACCCAGAGCGTTGGCGTGTTGCTGCCTAAGAGCATGACATTCTCAGCAGGCTCCGGCTCGGTCTTTCAGTCAGTGCCGGAAGATCCCAACGTGCAGACCTATGTAGCCAAGAACCTGGTTCCCGGGAAAGCGCTCGACTTTACCATTTCGGGCACCGGTTCCATGCCGCGCGAAGCGCAGGGTGCGCCGCAGCAGGGCGAAGCCGGAGCCCCGGAAGCCGGAACGCCCGGCAACCAGCCCGGCGGCGGTATTGGCGCGCCGATTAATACCCCCGACCCCCTGACGAAATACAAATGGTGGATTCTTGGCGCCCTGGCCCTTCTCCTGGCTGCGGCAGCGGCCTTCCTGCTGCGCAAGCCTATGGGAGCGCCGGTTGCCGGTCCCGCTTTCGATGTCAGCGCTGCTCCTGTGCCTGCTTTCAGTTCTCCGGCGGCAAAAAATACAGCGTTGCTGAATGCTCTAAAGGAGGAGCTATTCGCCCTGGAAAGCGAGAAGCTCTCTGGCACGCTCAAGCCGGAGGAATATGCCGAGGCCAAGGCGGCGCTTGAAACGGTACTGAAGAGAGCTTTGAGCAGGAAGTAGACGTCAGAGGTCAGCTACAGCACTTCTATCGCATATTGTGACCAGATTGCGGGCTGCATCCGTTTCGGCTGCAGCCCGTCCTATGTGATGATTAGTAATCGCGGAGTACCTGAACCACAATTCATCTACTCCCTCTTCCCTGTTCCCTGTTCCCTGTTCTCTGTCCCCTGTTCCCTGTTCCCTGTTCTCTGTTCCCTGTCCCCTGTTCCCTGTTCCCTGTTCTCTGTTCCCTGTCCCCTGTTCCCTGTTCTCTGTTCCCTGTTCCCTGTTCCCTGTTCCCTAGTATTCTTCCCCCATGAAGACTGTTCTTCGCACGCTGCTTTACCTCGCGATCATCGTCTGGCTGGGCGCCGAAATCTTCTTTCCCGTCGTGGCAGCCATCACCTTCATGACACTGCGGACAGACACGCATACCGCCGGCACAATTGTGGGCCAACTGCTGCGTATCCTGCACGGGATGGGAATGGTTTCGGGGCTCGTGACTCTGGCGCTGCTTGCGCTCGCTCCAGCCTGGAATATCTACAAGCCGCGTGCAGTGCTGGCGCCTATGATCCTTGTGGTTCTAATGCTCGCCTGCACTGTCTACTCACAGTTCGTAATTATTCCGTCAATGGAGCGCGATCGCATCGCTGCCGGCGGAGCAATCAACACGCTCGACGCTTCCAACCCCAGCACCGTGCACTTCAACAAGCTGCACAATCGTAGCGAGCACGTCGAAGAAGTCATTCTTCTGTTGGGGCTGGCTATGGTTGTGCTGGTGGCCAGGGCGGAATCGTCGCGCGCCTGACCCAAGCGCATGGCCTGTTCCCCGCAACGGACGCGCCGAACCTGCAACTCATCATTCGCACGGGAGTAAGATCGCTTTTCGGGGGTAGCCTCCGATGGTGACTGTGATTGGATCCAGACCCGGCAGCCCGGCCCATCTGATCCCTGCTCCTGTATCATCGAAGAGGTCCTTCCGCGCTGTTCATCCTGTACGGACCATAACGGAAAGCGAATGAAAACTGGCATTATTGGCCTGCCGCAGGTGGGCAAGACATCACTGTTCAAGATCCTCACCAAGGCGAAGCTTGAGGAGCGCGGCTACTCCAACCCCCGTGAGGCACACATCGGCGTGGCTCGCGTGCCCGATGATCGGCTGGCCAAGCTTTCTGCTCTCTATTCGCCTAAGAAAACCACATACGCCAGCGTTGAATTCGTAGACGTGGCCGCCATCGGGCAGGAGGCGCTGAAAGAGACCGCGTTCCTTGCCAGTCTGCGCCAGGTGGACGCTCTGATTCACGTGCTGCGCGCCTTCGAAGATGACTCCATTCCGCATGTCGGTCCCATCGATCCGTTGCGTGACATTAAGAACGTCGAATTTGACCTGATAATCAGCGATCTCACCCAGGTTGAAAAGCGGCTGGAGCGGGTAGAAAAAGACCTGAAGAAGATGCGTACCACTGAGCTGGAACACGAGCATGCTTTGCTCCTGCGGTCCAAGGAAGCGCTTGAGAACGAACGTCCCCTTCGCGAACTGGAGATGACACCGGAAGAAAGAAAGCTCATCAAAGGCTTTATGTTCTTGTCGCAAAAGCCTGTTTTATATGCAGTTAACATCGGAGAAAGCGCGTCCCTCGGGGACGACTTGAACTCCGCCGTAAGCCGCTTCAAGCTGGACGAAGCGTCCAACCGGCCCAACGCTGGGGCCACCGCCATCTGCGGCAAAGTGGAGGCTGAACTGGCGGAGATGGATGAAGCCGAGGCCGCAGACTTCCTCTCCAGTTACGGGCTGTATGAGAGTGGGCTGGTGCGGCTCATTCGGAAGAGCTACCAACTTCTGGGACTCATCAGCTTTTTCACCGCGGGAGAGGACGAGTGCCGCGCCTGGACAGTACCTGCAGGGTCAAAGGCGCCGCAAGCTGCCGGAGCCATCCACACCGATTTGGAGCATCATTTCATTCGCGCCGAAACCATCCGCTGGGACAACCTGCTAAAGGCCGGCAGCGAGGCCGCGGCTCGCGCCCAGGGAACGCTTCGCCTTGAAGGCAAGGACTATGTGGTGCAGGATGGCGACGTCATGCACATCCGGCATAGCGGATAAAGCGGATGCTCAAAATCTCCATCTTGCTCGGCTTGCTGGCCGCGCTGGCCGACGTGGCAGGCGGCCTGGTTCTGGTGCGCGCCCGTGGCGTGGAACGCTACCTGCGCTACTTTGTGGCTTTGGGCGCCGGCTTTCTCATGGCCACGGCCCTTCTGGAAATGACGCCCGAAAGCCTGCGCCTCAGCCCTCGGCTGGGCCCCATCCTCATCATGGCCGGCTATTGCGCGGTACACCTTCTCGAACACACCATCAACGCCCATTTCCACTACGGCGAGGAGACTCATCACGACGAATTTGTCACCGCGCATACCGGCTATTCGGTTCTTGGGGGCTTAAGTGTGCACGCGATTTTCGACGGCGTAGCTATCGGTTCCGGCTTTGTCGTCAACAACTCGCTGGGCTGGCTAATCTTTCTGGCAATCTTTCTCCACAAGGCGCCGGAGGGTTTCACCATGGCCTCAGTGATGCTGGCCAGCGGACGCAGCCGCACCGCGGCTTTCTACTCTGCCGTGGCTTTGGCCGGAGCCACCCTGGCCGGAGTGCTGGTGATCGAGCTTGCTCCGCATTGGATGCCGTATGGTTTACCCGTCTCGGCTGGCGTGGCGCTTTACGTGGGCGCCAGCGACCTGGTGCCGGAAGTTAACCGTGAGCCGGGCATCCACATGGCGCTGATATTTTTCCTTGGAGTAGGCGGATTCCTGCTGCTGCGGGCGCTGCTGCCGGCCCTATAAGGGCTCAGGCGCATTTCGAGGCCTACTCGATTCTGCGCGCACAATTACCCAGGAGCCGGTCACTCCCCTACCGGATGGAGTTCTCCATCTGCGTGAGAGGCGCAATGCGGACCAGCTCTTTCCGCATATCGGCCTTCTCGAATACGCCCCGTATCGACTCCAATACACGCTCCGGCGTAATCATGCGCATGCAGACAGCGTCGTTGCATGCTGAATTCTTCTGGTTCGCGGCCGTGACGCACGGCGAACAGGAAAGCTCGGCCGTGATCGACTCGGTGTTGCCCAGGCTGCTGTAGAGTCGTGGAGTCTCGGGGCCAAACAGCACGATGGAGCGGATCGGCGTAATGGCTGAAAAATGTGCTGGACCGCTATCGTTGGTCACCAGCACCGCCGAGATATTGTAGAGCGCGGGCAGGTCCGTCAATCGATGCATTCCAGCAAAGCTGCGCACGCGTGGATGCGCGATGCTTTCCTGCATCCGGTGGGCCTCCTCGCGCTCATTTTGCGATCCGGTAATCAGCACCAGCGCGTCGTTCCACTCGCGGACCACCAGGGCAGCCAGGGCTGAAAAGTTCTCCTGCGGCCAACGGCGCTGCGGCAGCATCTCTGAGCTATTGGGATTGATCAGCACGATGCGGTGGCACTCCGGCCGATAGCCGGGGTACACTTCGCTGACCAGCTTGCGCATCTCTTCCTTTTCTGCCTCCGAAACATGCCGAATGGGCACCCGTATCTCTCGGTCGGAAACATGCGTTTTTGAGTACGGAGTCTCGGGCACGGGAGACAGCAACGCATTCACCATGCAGACATAGTTCTTGGCAACATGAATGTGGGCGTTGTAGTTCACGCAGTGAGTCATCATCTTGCCGCGATAGAGACCCTCACCATGAAAACGATAGAAGCCGACCTTTCGCTTGGCTCCGGAAAGCCCGGTCAGCAGGGCCGAGTAGCGGGAAAATAGCTCCAGATCCACCACCGTATCGATCTTGGTCTTGCGTGCCCAGCGCAGAAACCGCAACGAGTCGATCGTCAGAGCAACAAGGCTGGTCTCGCGAATAGTCACGATGTTGGCCTCGGGAACGGTATCGAGCAGGCGCAGGCTATCGACATTTCGCGCGAAGATCAGGAAGAATATCTCGGCGCCGAGCGCGTCCTTGGCCTTTTGCATCGCAGGGTCGGCAATCACCGTGCTTCCCATCTCTGAAAGCTCGATAAACAGGACCCGTCGCGACCTGTTCGGGCCATTTGGTCTGCTCCGCAAACGCTGCCACTGAGTACACAAAAAGCAGAGCGGTATGCCGATCCAGTAATCGAGGGCCCGCATCGTCCGTAGCTTCATCTCCTGAACCCTCTAGGTCGCTCCGGTTCCGGGTCAAATCAGACCTCGAAAACGCTGGTGCGAATGAATGATGGTAACCGGGCCACCCGGCCCACCGAGAACGATAGACAGAACCCACGCTCTATCACCACCATTTAGACTACAGTTTGCCAAACAGGAATTGACTGCCCAAGAGACTCCCGCAGCGCTGCCATCACCGCTCTCTGATTGGACGATGGGAGAAAATTTCCGGCTTCCTTTGAGAGATTATCCAATTCAACCGGACTCCCGCGGTGCGTGATACGAGACCAGACCGCTTGAGCAGGATTCCGGTTGGAGTGCAAGGGTTGAATACGTTGCAAACTCTGTGTAGACGTAATATTTTGCTCATTCTGGCTTTCTCCATTGCCGGGCTGGCCGTAATGGGCTATCACCCCGGCATCGAAGACGATGGCGTCTATCTCTCCGCCGTCAAAGCAAATCTGAATCCCGCGCTCTACCCCCACGACTCTGAATTCTTCCGCGTGCAACTCGAGGCCACATTCTTCGACGAATGGGTGGCCGGGTTTGTTCGCTGGACCGGTATCCCGGTGGCAGCCACGGAGCTTCTGTGGCAGTTTGCGTCGATTGTCCTCATCCTTGCGGGCTGTTGGAGTATTGCGCACTCCCTGTTTGCCGAGGCCCGATCGCAATGGGCTGGCGTCGCCCTCGTCGCCGCCATGTTCACGCTGCCTGTTGCAGGCACTGCGCTTTATCTTGTTGACCAGCATCTCCACCCCCGCAACGTAGCCACGGCGCTCATCCTGCTGGCGGTTTCGCGCATTCTGGCCGGTAAGCGCTGGCAGGCGGTTCCGCTGCTTCTGCTCTCCTGCATGCTCCATCCCATCATGGCTGCTCTGGGCATCTCCTTTTGCTTTTTTCTCACCATGGCCCTGCTGGAACCCGTTCAAGTGTGGCTGCGTTCCCTGCGCCAGTCGTTGGCCGTCGCGGTCCCGCTGGGATGGTTATTCGAACCCCCTACTCCGGTCTGGCGTAGAGCCCTGGCCACTCGCGCCTACTGTTTCCTCTCCCAATGGACCTGGTACGAATGGCTGGGCGCGCTTGCGCCTCTTTTTCTTTTCTGGCTTCTATGGCGGGTCGCGCAACGCCGCGGCGAGGTGCTGCTAGCACGGTTTGCGCTGGCGGTCTTCGCATATGGTGTGTTTCAGCTGATTGTGGCTGTCGTCCTGCTGGACACACCCTCTCTGATTCGCCTCGCGCCTCTCCAGCCCATGCGTTTTCTTCACTTGATTTACTTCTTTCTCGCGCTGATCTCCGGTTGCCTGTTGGGCAAATACCTGCTGAAGGCCAGCCCCTGGCGATGGGCGCTGTTTCTGTTCGTCATCAACTCCGGCATGTATGCCTCGCAACGAGCGCTCTTCAGCGCCAGCCCGCACCTGGAATTGCCGGGCACAGAGCCCACCAACTCCTGGTTACAGGCCTTTGCCTGGATTCGCATGAAAACGCCCTTCGACGCCTACTTCGCGCTGGACCCCTATTACCTTGAGGCACCCAGCGAGGATTATCACAGCTTTCGCGCCTTGGCTGAGCGCAGCCAACTGGCTGACGCCATCAAGGACACGGCAATGGTGACCCAGGTCCCCGATCTGGGCCCTGCGTGGGAGCGCCAGGTTTCCGCGCAAAGCGGATGGAACAGCTTCAGGCTCGCAGATTTTGAGCGGCTGAAGATGGATTTCGGCGTGAACTGGGTGCTTACCAAGTATCCTCAACCGGCGGGGTTGGCTTGTGTGTGGCATAACGACGCCCTCTCGGTTTGTCGGATTCCGTGACGCCTGATTCTGATGCCATCGAGAACACTTTGCGCGTTGGGGGCTTTATCCGCGAAAATAGGAGAGTTACCCCCAAGCCGACAGGTGGACCTGGCGATAGTCAATATTCCCCAGCGTCTAAGGATCGGTGGCGCGTCCATGCCTCCTCACGGTTAGGCTGACCGTCGGGAATTGAAGGTACCGCCAGCGGGAGGATATTCCTCGCTATCCGGCTGGTTGCCCGCACAGGAGAAAGCATGAGGGTTGGGCCCAACACGCGCTTACCGATTCTGCGTCTTGCAGCACTTACGATTGTTGCCTTTTTTATTCACGGTTACCACTTGGGAGTGGAAGACGCCGAGATCTATCTTCCGGCAGTAAAGAAAATCGCCCACCCGGCCCTTTATCCGTATGCCACGGAATTCTTCCTTGCTCACGGACATCTATCGCTTTTCAGTCCAATCCTTGCCGGAACGGCCATGCTGACCCACCTCTCGGTAGATTGGACAATCCTGGCCTGGTACGTAGCCACTCTTTTCGGCATGCTTCTTTCTGGATGGCTCTTGGCAGCGGCCTGTTTCGAGTCGTCGCGTGCCCGATGGAGCGCCGTGCTGATCATGACGGCGGTACTCACGATGCCGGCCACGAATACCGGTCTGCTTTTGATGGACCCCTATCTGACCGCCCGATCGCTTTCGACCCCGCTCACCCTGTTTACATTGGCCGGTCTGCTTGAGCGGAAGTACGCGCGCGTTGCAGTTGGAGTGCTCCTCACCGCTGTCATTCATCCTCAGATGGTGGTCTACCTGGCCTTCCTGATTGGCGTCCTCTGGTGGATGGAACGTGCAAAAAGAGAGGCGCAGAAGCCCGAGCGCGTGCTGGTCGCATCCTTTGTAAGTCTTCTCCCGGGAGGCTTCCACCTGGCCCCTGCAAGTGGCCCTTACCGTGAGGCTCTTTATTCGCGCGATTACTTCTTCCTCTACAACTGGTCCTGGTATCACTGGGTCGGGATGCTGGCGCCGCTCGCTATTCTGGCCTGGTTCTGGAAGGGCAATCTGCGTGGAACCCGAGCCGGATTTGCCCGGCTAAGCTTCGCCATGATTCCTTTCGGCCTGCTGTCGATTGCCGCCGCGGCGGTAATCTCCGGTGTGCCCTCTCTCGATACGTTTGCCCGCTTGCAGCCTCTTCGAACCTTCCACCTGATCACCATTGTCTTCGTACTTCTGCTCGGCGGGGTAATCGGAGAATACGCAGCCAAGGGGCGTCCATGGGTAATACCCGCTGTCGCCCTGCCGCTTGCAGTTGGCATGTTCTTCGTCGCTCGTGAAACCTACCCCAATAGCCCTCAGATCGAGTGGCCCTCCGCGACCAGCACCAATGGGTGGGTCAACGCACTGCTCTGGGTGCGGGCGAATACCCCGCAGGATGCTGTCTTTGCGGTCGATTCGCGCTACTTTCTCCGGCCTGACGTGGACGCTCATGGCTTCCGGGCCATCTCTGAGCGATCTGCATTGGCATCCTACGACAAGGATGGTGGAGTGGTCTCGCTTTTTCCCGACCTCGCTCAAGAGTGGAAGCAGATGAGCAACGCAACCTATGGCCTCGACCATTTTCAAGCGCAGGACTTTGCACGGCTTCAAATTCAGTACCCGGCTGTCTCCTGGGTGGTTGTACACGGCCCCCCCCCGCATGGCATGAACTGCCCCTACGATAATCACGGGTACGCGGTCTGCCGGATCTCATAACGTCAACCCAAGATTGGCTCGGATTTTGCGTGATGAGGCTCCATCCGCGAAAATGGACTAAGTCACCCCACCCCGGCACGGAGTCCGGTCCATGCTGAATCTTGTCCAGCGTCTAATTCTCGGCTGTCTAGTGCTCACTGCCCTGGTTGTCGGACTGGTGGTAGTCACCCACCGCGCTTTGACGGCCGCCGGACAATTCCACCTTGCAGTTGCCTTCGTCATCACCGTGGTGCTGGTGGAATTGGGGACTGTGCTTTTGGTTTTGCACCCCATCCGCATGGTCGCGCGGGACATAAAGAAAATCGCCCAGGGCAATGTCGATCACCGCGTGGAATGGAGCGGCCGCGACGACTTCGGGGTGATTGCCAGTGAGTTGAACCGCATCGCGGTCCGCCTGCGCGAGCTGCGCGAATCCGAGGCGGGGCGCAGGCAAATGGAGTTTCAGCTCTCCGATGCCGTTCTGCAATCCATTTTTGAACCCATCATTGTGACCGACGCCAAGGGGCACATCCTCAAGGTAAACCAGGCTGCGGTCGAAGTTTTGGGTGAAGCTGCCACTGATCGCATGGCGCTCACCAACACTCCCGGCGGCGACAAGATTCTGAGCGCAATTCGCGATGCCGTCGCCATGCAAAAGCCCGTGGCCGCTGAGGACGATGCGGCTGTGTTGCCGATGCGCATCGGCAAACAGTCACGTAGCTTCCGCTTGCGCACCACGCCGATGCGTGACTCTGAGGGCCGCTTGCTGGGCACCGTCACCACGCTCGAAGATGTAACCACCCTGCAAGACACCGACCGCTTCAAAACTCAATTCATTGCGGTGGCTAGCCGCAAGCTGCGTGACCCGCTGCAGCAGTTACGTCGAGGTCTCTACGCGCTGGGACACGGTTTCGGCGGCGAATTGCAACCCCTGCAGGGCGAGTTGGTGACCGCCGCGAGTAACGACTCGGAAAAATTGGAAGATTTAATGGGTGACTTGATTGAAGTCGCGGAGCTCGACACCGGCAAGCGCGACCTGCACCTGGAGCGCCTGCGCCCGTTGCCAATGCTCAACGAAGCGCGCGACCGCTACTGCGACGAAGCCTCTGAAAAGCACATCCGAATGGAAGTGCAGGCCTACGCTGATCTTTCGTTCATTTCTGCCGACCGGCGTGCGCTGCGCTCCATTCTCGACAACCTGCTATCCAATGCCCTCCGTTACACCCCGCCCGAAGGCGAAATCCTGCTCGCCGCCGAGGAAATTAAGAACTTTGTGCAGTTCACCGTGCGCGACACGGGCCGCGGTATTGAAGCCGAACGGCTTGCTACCATCTTCGACCGCTTCAACGCCTTCTCAGAGACCGGCACTGGCCTGGGACTCGCATTGGTTCGGCGGCTGGTAGAGTCGCTAGGGGGCCAGATTGCTGTGGAGAGCCGCTTGGGACATGGCACCACGTTCCGCTTCACTGTTCCTGTGGCCGTGCTGGAATCCGTCCTGCATCCGGTCGAGGTGGGCTGAGCTATGGCAGAAATCCAACTCGAGCGCCATCAAGAACCCGCCAAGCTGCGAATTTACATTGGCGCTGCCCCCGGCGTCGGCAAAACCTATCACATGCTGAATGACGCCCATCTGAAACGCAAGCAGGGTGTGGACGTCGTCATCGGCCTGGTGGAAGCACACGGGCGTCAGGAGACCACCGACCAGATCCGCGATCTTGAGATTGTGCCGCAGCGCGTGATTCCCTACCGCGACGTCAATTTGAAAGAGATGGACGTAGACGCCATCCTGGCCCGGCATCCCGACACGGTCGTCGTGGACGAACTGGCACACACCAACGTACCCGGAAGCAAGAACCGTAAGCGCTACGAGGACGTACTGGAATTGCTGGACGCCGGCATCAATGTAATGACCGCCGTAAATATCCAGCACCTTGAAACTCTGAACGACGCTGTCAATCGCTCCGCCAACACCATCATCCGCGAAACCGTTCCCGACAATTTCTTCAAGCGGGCCGACGAAGTGGTCAACGTCGATGTGACCGTCGAAGAGCTGCGTTCACGCCTGCGTGAAGGCAAAATCTACGCCAAGGAAAAGGTTGAGCAGTCACTGGCCAACTTCTTTCGCAAAGGCAACCTGAATCTGCTGCGGGAACTATCGCTGCGCACCACTGCGGAGCAGGTGAGTAAGCGGGCCGCTGATTATCGTCGCACCCAGGGCCTCGAACAGGCGCCTATTCCTGAGAAACTCATGGTGTGCCTCAGCACCAGGCCCGGTACTGAGCGCCTGTTGCGCGTAGGATCGCGCGTCGCGGGCCGCCTGGCCAGCAACTGGTACGCCGTTTATGTCACCCGTCCCGACGACGACAAAGGCCATGGCGATCCCGAAGCCTTCCACCGCCTTGAAGAGTTCCAGCGCATGGCCCGCGACCTGGGCGCGCAGGTCGTCAACCTGACGGACAAGAACGTCTCTGACGCCCTTATCCGTTTTGCCCAGCAGGAAAACATCTCTCACGTCGTCTTCGGCCAGTCGGCGCGCTCTCGCTGGGACATTCTTCTGCGCGGCTCGGTGCTCAACCGGTTCCTCTCTGAAGTCCGCGACGTCACCGTACAGGTAGTCCCGATGCAAAAGCCGCTCCGCAAGGTGTAGTTTCTGGCTGGTTGCCGAGTGCCCCATGTCTGGAGTTTCAGACATGGGAAAGCTCGAACCACACAAGGCACTTTGAACTATACTTACGACGCGGCGGGCCACCTGGCATCCATGATCTCATCGGATCTGAACGTCTCGGTCAATTACGAGTACGACACGTTGAACCGGCTGCAGCACGTGGTAGACAGCCGGCTCAGCGGCAATCAGACGACCACGTACACTTACGACGACGCCAGCAACGTCACCAAGGTGCTCTATCCAAACATGGTGGAGACCGATCTCACCTTCGACCCGTTGAACCGGGTCACACAACTTGCCACATCGCAGACCGGCTATATGTACACGCTCGATGCAGTGGGGAACCGGAAGACGGCGAGCGAGTACGACAATCGATCGGTCACCTGGAACTTCGACGACATCTATCGGCTCAGCAGCGAAGGCATTTCAGGCGCCCCCAACAACAAGAACGGCAGCATCACATATGGGTTGGACCCCGTCGGAAACCGCACATCGGCTTCCTCGTCGATCCCGGGGTTGACGCCAATTGGAGGCACGTTCAACCAGGACGACGAGCTTTCCTCGGAGACCTACGATCAGAACGGCAATGTGCTCGCCACGGGCGGCAAGACCTTCAGCTACAACTCGCAGAATCAACTCACTTCGATGAACGGCGGAGCCGTAACAATCATCTACGACGGCGACGGAAACCGTGTGTCGAAGACGGTGAGCGGAGTAACAACTCGGTATCTGGTTGATGACCTGAACCCGACGGGATACCCGCAGGTGGTCGAGGAACTGACCAACGGGGCAGTTTCGCGAACCTACACATACGGGCTCGCGCGCATCAGCCAGTATCAGCAGGTCAGCGGCACGTGGACGCCGAGCTTCTACGGCTACGACGGCTTCGGGACTGTGCGGCAATTGACGAATTCTTCGGGCGCAATCACCGATACCTACGATTACGACGCCTTCGGAAACAAGGTCAATTCAACAGGTACAACGCCCAACAACTATCTGTATCGCGGCGAACAGTTCGACCCGGACCTAGGCCTCTACTACCTCCGCGCCAGATACTACAACCCCAACACTGGACGGTTCATGTCGAGAGACGTAGCGGATGGCGATCTCTCTGATCCAGCTACGCTTCATAAGTATCTGTACGCGAAGGGTGATCCAATTGATGAGATGGATCCGAGCGGCATGGCTTCGATCCCATACCCTGCGCCCGCTCCCGCTCAGACGCGTCCCACTCGAAGCGCAAGTGAATACGCGGGGATCATTCTCAACATTGCCGTACGTGCAATCCCTGCTGTAGCAGCAGTTGGTTGCGCAGCAAACATCGCATATACCGTCGACGCCCTAAGGACTCCTGGAGGCAGCACGAAGGCGATCAAAGTAGACTTGCCTGAATGCTCAGCACACAAAGACTGCACTCCGTACGAAGAAAAGATCCAGGAGGCGCTGGAACTAGTCAAAGGGCGCTATGCCGAGTTGTTGGCTGATATCCACGGCTTGTACGGGCTATATTGCAGAAACCCGAAAGCCACGACGCAGTGGGGAAGTTGGACCGGGCATTTGTATGCGTACGAGCAAGCGCAACTCGATCTGCAGAATGCAATTGCTGACGCTAAGGATGCTGGTTGCCCGGTATCGCCTGAGGCGGAAGAATGGGCAACGAAACCGCCTCCCTCTTGCCCGGAATGAGTGGGGAGAGCTGAGGGCCAAATCGAAGATGACTGAGTATCTTGTTCTTCTTCTGAGCACAGACTGGTTTCTGCCGTACTGGACAGAGATCGGGATCAATATCGTCGATGCCAAGAAGGTTGGCATCCAGCAAGGATGCCGTCACATCATCGACCAAATAGCAGCCGGGGATAACAGCACGTTTGTTCTGAGCTTCTCCGGGCACAATCGGCAAGAGACAGGATCAAAGTTCTTGGCGCTCTTGCGCGAATGGGAAGCGGAGCCGGAAGTGTCGGCAACACTTAGTGAATGGGAGAATCTGTCTCATAGGGAACTTACGGCGGTTGTGGAGTGCGCAATGCTGAATGGCGAGGTCCCTTCGGCTGACGGTTCAGGCAATGTGCCTTGTCTCGAGTTCGCGATCCGAGTGGAAGTCGTGAAAGCGTGGGAGTTGCACAGCTTGAAAGCGTCTGTTTTCCGGGACATCTGTCTGAGTTCGCAAACAAGCTGGGATCTTCGCACGCAGAAGCTGTTGTCGAGTCCCAGAACGCTTGTTAACCAGCTATGGAGAGTCCTACTTGATCACAGGTTCCGGGCCTTTTGGACAGACCTTCAGAAACGGCTCTCGTCTCAACAACTGCAGGACCTTGTTTCCTGGTACCGCGCAATGGTCAAGGCGAAAGCACACGAAGATCGACCTGACCTGATCCCGTCTTACATCAGCTAGGCGCATGCTCGTCTGAACGCCGTAAACGCCGCCTACGGCGTCGGGAGAGGCAGGACACGTCTCCCCCAGTTGGGAGCTGGCGGGTGGCCCCGATCCCGGCAATTCTAACTCTCCCTCAAAATGAGGGTGCCCCCGGTCCCTCGCTTTTGGGGACCGGGGATTGCAAGAACACTGAATGGTAAATGGGCGGCAATTCGGGCGTCTGGTATGGCTGTTGGCTCTTCTTGCGCTCGTGCTCTTCCATTCGGTTCGGGCCAACGGCAATGTGCTCGCCGAAGGTGGCAAGACCTTCAGCTACAACTCGCAGAATCAACTCTCTTCGATGAACGGCGGAGCCGTAACAATCATCTACGACGGCGACGGAAACCGTGTGTCGAAGACGGCGAGCGGAGTTACGACGCGCTATTTGGTCGATGATCTCAATCCGACGGGCTACCCACAGGTTGCCGAAGAACTAACCGGCGGAGCGGCCACTCGAACCTACACCTATGGTCTACAGCGGATCAGCGAGAACGTATTCGCAAACAACACGTGGACGCCGAGCTTCTACGGCTACGACGGTTTCGGGACGGTTCGCCAATTGACGAATTCTTCGGGCGCAATTACCGACACCTACGATTACGACGCCTTCGGAAACAAAATCAACTCCACAGGCACGACGCCGAACAACATGCTCTATCGCGGCGAACAGTATGATCCAGACCTAGGCCTCTACTACCTCCGCGCCAGATACTACAATCCCATCACCGGAAGGTTCATGAGCAGAGACCCGCTGGATGGTTACATCGACGAACCAGCGACGCTGCACAAGTACCTGTATGCGGGCGGCGATCCGGTGAATGTTATTGATCCCAGTGGTCAGGGCTTAGTCTCGTATGCTCTGAATCTAGCGAGAAAAGTTGTTAATGAGATCCCCATTGCGATGAAGACAGCGTGCGTTATTGTAGTCACAATGGATCTGATCAATTTGACAATTGAAGATCTGCACATAAATGACAGGTTTTTGCCAATGCCGAAGTGGCCCCTCCTGACCTGCTCGTGGTTCTTATTCTGATCTTTTTTGAATCAGGCGAATCGCATACTGTTTTCTGAAGGTCGACGGGAGGAAGCAAAGCGGTCGAAGATCTAGCAGCACGGTGTCAATTGAATGTGGGGAGGATTCATGCCGGAGGGAAATATGGCACTCATTCTTCGCGGCTTTCTTACAGTTGCGTTGGCATCTGGGGGAGCGGTAGTTCTCGCGTGGTTGCGCCCGGAGCCATGGAGCGTATCCAGGGTCTTTCTATCGCTGGAGATATTCTATGCATGCGTTTTGATTGTGTGGTTTACTCGGCTCCGTCGCAGAAAAGTACTTGTGCAGACCTATGTCTTCCTTGGTCTGTGTTTGATTTCCCTGCATAGCTGGAAGGAAGGGGAATTCCTCACCACACTTCTAATAGCCGCTATTATGCTTCTGGTCCTGATCGGAATCTTCAGGCGCCTGCGCAAAACAGGTGGAGAACCTCGGTCTTCGGCGGGTGTCGGCGGGTAGCCCAGGTCTCGACTCTGAACACCCTGAAACCTCGGAATGGATGAAAGATGGTTGACCGGACGTTTACCTACGACTCGGAAAACCACCTCATGTCAATGAACGGCGGCACGGTCACGCTGCTCTACGACGGCGACGGGAACCGGGTAGGTAAGACGGCGAACGGTGTGGTCACGAAGTACCTGGTGGATGATCTCAACCCCACAGGATACGCCCAGGTGGTGGATGAACTGGTCGGCGGCGTGGTCACGTGCACCTACACCCACGGATTGCAAAGAGTGAGCGAAGGTCAGGTGATCAACAGCGCTTGGACCCCGAGCTTCTACGGCTACGACGGCTTCGGAACGGTGCGTGATTTGACCAACGCGGCGGGCGCCATAACCGACACCTACGATTACGACGCCTTCGGAAACAAGATCAACTCCACAGGTACAACGCCCAACAACTATCTGTATCGCGGCGAACAGTTCGACCCGGACCTAGGCCTCTACTACCTCCGCGCCAGATACTATAACCCGGCAACTGGACGCTTCCTCAGCCGCGATCCGGAGGACGGGAAGCCCATCGATCCAAAGACGCTCCACAAGTATCTGTATGCTGGCGGCGATCCGGTGAACGCGCTAGACCCTACTGGCCGCGCCGATGAGGTCGATGTTGCGTTGACGACCGCGAAGGTTATCCAGAAGGTCACATTTGCCGCTCTGGCCATTAGCTCATGCGGAGCGTGGGCAATCCTGAGCGATCAGATTGCGACCTCGGAGATCCCTAACAACGCGAATAATAGAGGGCTCGGCCTCTTCGCTGGAATAGGTTGCATAGCTTCAGTCTTTGGGGTCCTGTTTTGAATGAACTGGATAGCCTGGGGGGAGTCGTGTCATGCCGGTCAAATCACCTTCGCGTCGCAAATGGACGCCCACGATTGTAGCGACTATTTACTTGATACTGGCTCTGGTTGTCTGCAGACAACTGGCGGAGCCCCGGCTCGCGTTTTTCACCGCGATCTTGTTGGCTCTTCAGGCCCCTGCATGGCTGCTCACAAATAGACTGCGCGTAACGTGGTTGCCACTGATCCTCGCTTCGGGATTTGTGTTTTCACTCGCCGCGCTGCTCCATCGCAGCCTCGGGACGGTGTTTGACCGGCCATACATAGAATTGGGCCTGCTCTCGGCCCTATTCGCAGCTGCGGCCATAGTAGAGGGGGCACGGGCATTGAGGCTGGCGGGTGGCCCTGGTCCCAATGACCCGTCCAAACCACAATGAGGGTGCCGGGGAGTACACTTACGACGGTTGGCAGCGCATATCGCGGCGGGTGGCCCGCCCTAGCCCCACCACAAATCGGGGTGCCCCGTCCTAGCTCCGCTAGGGCGGGATAGATGTCATCCCCATCACAGACACTCCTCTTCGGCGGGTACCCATGGGTCCTACAGTTTCATCGAAGAAAGGGTGGGCAGCCCCGCCCGCTCACCCGCCATGCCAATCCAGTTTGCAGAAAATAACCTGCCGATGCCGCACAATCGAAATGAGGGAATGAGCGGTCAGGGACGAAGCCGGTGTAAACGCGAGAGACCCCCACCCCCCTCCCCCCTGAAATGGGCGATTCCCGGGGGGTGTTTTCGGCCCGGTAGAAGAGATAACCTACCTTTAATCAACAAGATGGCGAATCACCCCGCCAGCCACCACGTTATCTTAATGGTAAACAGAAGCCCCTGAAAAGTGCCCTTTTCCGTCGCTTTTGAAGGGGTTTTTGCCGAGTTCGACATGAAAGTGAGGCGTTCTCGACCAGCGTTGCTGCGGTACCAGACTTGCTGTATCCGCCTGCTACATTCAAACTTGAGCCTACGTCTATCGCAACCTTATGCACCTTTCACCCACAATTGTCCTTGCAGCTTGGATACCCGTTGGCATTTATCTCTTCCACCGTTATCCGGCCCGCATTGCGATTCTCGCCAACTTCTTTGTTGGGTGGGGAGTGCTGCCGGGAGCGCACTACATCGCGACAACCCAGGATTTCCCTTATTGGATTCTCGGCGTTTGCCTCCCCACGGACTACTTGTTCACCAAGGCTGCCGTCGCCGGGCTGGCTGCCTTGGTGGGCATCGTTCTTTTTCGATTCGCAGATTTGAAGAAATTCCGGCCCGGCCTGTGCGATCTTCCCATGGCGGTGTGGTGTTGCGTGCCTCTTCTTTCCGCGGCTACTCACTGGAGCACATTTCCCGAAGGTCTCCGGGGTGCAACGTACCAGACCATCTGCTGGGGCGTGCCCTGGGTGCTGGGCCGCACCTATTTTTCTGATCACGACTCTCTCCTTCTGGCCGCCAGGGCATGCGTGATTGCCGGGATTTGTTATGTACCGATCTGCATAGTGGAAATATGCATTGGGCCTCAGCTCTACGGCTTCCTTTATGGCTATCAACCCTACCGATGGGTAGGCGCGGAGCGTTACCTCGGCTTTCGTCCCATCGGCCTGCTCGAAGATGGAAATCAGTTGGGCATCTGGATGGCCGCAGCCACACTGATCGCGCTCGCTCTCTATGCGCGGCGGTTGGCGCCGCGCGTTCTTGGCTTGCCCATGGGGTGGGTCGCAACCTTGCTGGCCGTCACCACAGTTCTTTGCCAGTCAGTTGGCAGCATCCTTCTTCTGCTGCTCCTTCTGCCATTCGTGCTGCTTCAACGCCGCTCTGTCTTGCGCAGGGCAATCGCTGTCCTGGCCGTTGCCGTTGTAGGTTTCGCCTTATTCCAGATGACCGATCGTGTGTCGCTGCGCGCATTGGCGCAACACAAGGGAGTGCTCCATTCCCTCGCAACCGCACTAGCCGATGTTGGCCGCCAGTCGCTCGCGTGGCGGATTTCTCATGAGGAGAGCCACATGGCTCTCGCACTGCAGAAGCCCCTTCTCGGATTCGGGAGATGGAACTGGTGGCAAGATGGTACCGTCCGTCCGTGGAGCCTGTGGTTGCTGGTGTTTGGGATGTACGGCGTGATCGGCTTGATGGCCTTCGGATCGATCCTGTTCCTGCCGGTCCTCCGCGCCGCCTGGCCTCCCGGGGAGGTAAGTGATCCGGCTGACTCAAGTCTCCGCCTGGCGCTGGTCGCGCTCATTCTGATGGTTGCTATTGACAACCTGCTCAACGGAGCGATGATTCTTCCGTACCTTCTGCTAATGGGCGGATTGGCAACTGATCACGCCAGCCAGGGCGCGCACCGAAGCGAGCCGGGGGAGATTCCATGAGCGACGTCTTTCCACCGCGGAGGCCCCCTTCTGAAACATCAATCGATGTGTGGGCAATCGAGCTTGGCCGGCCGCTGGATCCCGGCATCAAGATTGACAGTATCTTGTCGATCGATGAACGCCATCGCGCGGAACGTTTTGTCTTTGCGAAAGATGCGCTCCGCTTCCGGCTTTGCAGGGCAATGCTGCGAATGGGGCTGGCTTGGTATCTTGACAAGGCTCCGCAGGAAATCATCTTGACTACTGATTCCCGAGGCAAGCCATATCTTGCCGAGAGTTCTGCGCTGCACTTCAACGTGACACATTGTGAAGGGCTGGGGTTGATCGCTTTTACAACTCTTGGAGAAGTCGGGATTGACGTGGAGGATAGTCATCGCGACGTCGAAGCTCTGGACGTTGCTTCAGCAAACTTCACCAGCAACGAAACAGCCATGATTGCCGCGGCAGAGACCTTGCGGGAACAGGCCAGCGTCTTTCTGCGCCTGTGGACCAGGAAAGAGGCCGTGCTGAAAGCCTCAGGCCATGGAATACAGGGGGGCCTGGCCACGTTTGATGTTTCGCAACAGCCTCCGGCCATGGTCAAGCTGAGTCGGGCGTCAGACGTAGATTCTGAAACATGCTGGCTGGTGCAGGATCTGGAGTTGGCCAACGAGTTTACCGGAGCTGTCGCCGCTCCAGCGGGAGATTGGTCGATCCTGCAATGGCCCGTTCGCAGCGAAGACCTAACCCACCTTTTCCTTAGGTCTCGTCCCGGCTTGTTGTGACTTGCGGCGCTGCTGGAGATGAGTTCGTCCGCCCGCAATCTTTGGCTTGACCTCACGCAGGGGACCGGGGCGCCCGGAATTCGTAGAGAGGCAACCCCTGCCCAGGCGTCGGAATCCCAATTAGAGCACGACGGCGTCTCGGAGTTCCCGCTCCAAACTACCGGGAAAAGGGATCCTCCTCCCGTCCGAGCGTCCAGGGCGTTTTGATTGTTTTAGTCGACAGTCATACGCTAACCGGGCGGGTCTCCGCCCCTTGGCCAAGACCTTGGTTTCACTCTAATCAAGTCGTGAAGGAAAACGCCGCTTAAACGCGTTTCCTAAATGTGTGCCTACGGTGAAAACAGTTCGGTGGCCTCGTGCTCGCTAGATAAGCGATCAAGAGGCGGAGAGTGGTCGACGACTCAACCCCGGGGTCGCGTCTCGATCGACATCCCGCAAAAGGCGGCGCGACGCTGTGTTGGGGGGCCGGGTCGGATTCGCTGTCACAAGCGGGCACAGAGGTTTGGGGCTGCCAATCGTGTACGCTGTGCAGGTTTGACCAGCCGCTGGTCCTTTGCGGCTGACATGCTCTCTAGGAGGAAACAAAGTCATCGTGCCGATCTGAGAGGGTGCCAGCTATCCACGCCGTATCCAGGTAAAGAACTTTTTCGGGCAGTGAGCTGGGCAATTGCAGTATTGTGCAGTGGCACACCACCAGAATGAACGCCACGCCTCCACCGCCCCCAGTTGAGTGAACATGTTTCTACCGAATCGAATGGTAGTTTCAGAGGCTGTTTTTTGCACCATCAACAAGCCGCAGATGTCGTGTAAGATAAGTGGTATCATTCAGTTATGACGTGTTTACAAACTTGGTAACCCTAGCGGCATTACTACAAAAGCCGAGTGGATTACCAAAAAGGGATGGCAACTTCTTGCTAACTGTCATACGTTCGAGTTCTGCCCTTAGCGCAGCACCGGGAGAATGACAGTGACGCCAATTACGAAAGCGCAGCGGGAGACGGAAGATGTGAACCACAGCGCAAACCGTGGTGCAGGGAAGGAAAGATGCATCTACCCGAACTTGAAGCTTCGGGTGTATACGACCGGGATGCGGCAGAATCGGCTAGCGAAGCTCGTGGGTATCGATGAGGCATATCTGAGCCGGATTATCAATGGCGTTCGGGTGCCAGGAAAACAGATGCGACTGCAAATAGCCCAGGTTCTGGGTTGCGATGCAGAATGGTTGTTCGAACAGGCCAGAGTCCAGGTTCCATCGAACTTCGGCACTGGAGAACACAACTGAGGTCGGCTAAGAAGGAAGTCCCGAAAGTTGTACGACTGCATCTTTGCTTTGGTTTCAGCGCGATAAACGTCTCGCTCTTTGAACTTCTTTAGACGATCCGTACAAACGGGAGTAGATTTTCAGCGCTTGATTGGGAGCGACATGGGCGAAGCCTGTTTCGAGGTAAAATCCCGAGTTTGCGAGATGCCGATTCCTGGGCACTTGAGCCCAGCTTGGTACTCGGTGCAGACTGCTTACCGGTGCGAGCACCGCGTATCCAGGGACCTAGCCACAAAAGGCTTTGAGACCTATCTTCCCGTCTTGCCTGAAATGCACCAATGGAAGGATCGCCGCAAGCTCATCGAGGTTCCGGCATTCAGTGGCTATTTGTTTGTGCACTATGAGCCAAGCTTGCGCAACCGAGTAAAAGTGCTGGAAACAGGTGGGGTTGTTCGCTTGCTAGGTGGCAATCACGCTCCCAGCTCAATCCCGGATGTTGAAATCGAGGCTGTTCGCCGCACGCTCGGAAGCGGCGTGGCCTGTAACCGTTGCGATGCGCTAACGCCCGGAACCATGGTGCGGGTCATGCGCGGACCCCTCACCGGCGTACAAGGGCGCCTGGTGCGGATCAAGAATAGTCTTCGACTGGTAGTTGCGATTTCAGTCTTCTCAAAGGCCATCTCTGCCGAGCTGGGCCTGAACGACGTGGAGGCTCTCCATGACCGTTCTAGGGCTAGCTGCTTCGACTAGAGATACCGTGCGAGTAGACCTACTTTGTTTCAAAGAATTCGGGTCGATCCATTTTGCCAAGCTGCCTCAAAAGGCTGGGCGACCCTCCCCCAACGTAGAACTGTGGAGCGATAACCGATGCTTGAACCAAGAGAGACTCGTGTTGCGATCTTGGGAGTAGCAGTAGACAACCTAACGATGGATCAAGTTCTGGATGCCGTGGAAGCGAAGATTGCTGAAGGCGGCTTTCACCAGATTGCAACCGCCAACGTAGATTTTCTCCTGAAGTCGGTCCACGACGAGGAGTTGCACGAGACACTTTGCCGCTGCGACTTCGTCCTCGCGGATGGAATGCCGCTGGTGTGGGCGTCTCACTTATTGGGGACGGGGCTGAAGGAGCGCGTGACGGGAGCCGATCTCGTGCCGCGCCTAGCAGATCTGTCGGCCCGAAAGGGGTATCGCATCTTCCTGCTGGGCGCAAGCGAGGCCAGTTCCTCCGGTTCAGCAGCCTGGATGGAGAAGACCTACCCCGGCGTTTGCATCGTCGGACGCTACTGCCCGAGCTACCAGCCGCTCGAAGAAATGGATCACCAGGAAATGCTGGCCCGTATCGAGGAAGCGCAGCCGGATATTCTGCTGGTGTCGTTTGGTAATCCCAAGCAGGAAAAGTGGCTAGCGATGCACCGCCATCGGCTGAAAGTCCCTGTCTGTATCGGAGTCGGCGCAGCATTTGACTTCTTGAGCGGCAGCATCTCCCGCGCGCCCGAGTGGATGCAGCACAGCGGGCTGGAGTGGCTCTACCGGACAATGCAAGAGCCATCCCGGCTGGCAAAGCGCTATGCCAGTAACCTAATGGGCCTCATGCGCTATCTCCCCGTGCAGCTTACTGCGTTCGCTGTCCAGGCAAAGCACCACTCCCTGGCTCAGATTACAAGTGAGACGGTGGGCATGACTACTGTTCTGCGCGTCAACGGCGATTTCACCGGCTCAATGTTGCCGAAGTTTGAAGCCGAAGTGCGCAGAGCGGTTCTTTCCCGCTGCCATGTGGTGGTTGATATGAGCAGGGCAGGTTACATCGGGGCAGACGCGCTGGGCTCGCTGATCCACCTGAAGAATGTTGCCCACATGTGGAAGCGTGAACTGTGGCTCGCCGGCCTGCGGCGACTTCCGGCGTGGGTCGTTCGTGCCACTCAATTAGGAACATCATTCCGTATCGCAGATAAGGTCGCGGAGGCGCTGCGGCGGATTGAGCCCGAGCTGGCAACAGCTCCCCAACCCGGACAGGATTGGGCGTTCTGCCGTATTGGCGGCCAGTTGATTCCGATTCACGCGCAGGAAGTTCCGGAGGTGTACCGCCAGGTTCGCCAGATGCTGAAGCAGCGATTGACAGTTGAGCCCATTCCGGTGATGGCTTCCGCAGGCCCGGAAATGGGTGCGCGGATTCAGAGCTGGTTCCCGTCCATGCCGGACGAGTCGACGGCGTCAGGCAAGCTAAAGCTGATCAGCCCCAAGTCAGAAACGCCCTACGCTAGCCAATGGGACAGTGAGACTGGTTCCAGTCTTCGTGAAACTGCGGCCCGGTAGGACTGAGCGAGCCTGAGCAAAAATCTATGATTCTATTTCTACTAATCCGCGCCGTTGGAGTCTTGCTTGTTGTTGCGACGCTGCCGTTGCTGGCGGAACTTCTTGTTCTGACGCTCGCGGCGCTGTTGCCGGTGGCACGCAAGAAGGATGAAAGCGAGCAGTCGGAAGCATTTCCACTGTCCGTGCTGATTCCGGCCTACAACGAGGAAGCTCTGATTGGGCGGTGCGTCCGAAGCATTCTGGCCTCCGCATCCTCCACTTGCGGCACGGAGGTGGTCGTGGTCGCGCACAATTGCAGCGACGCGACGGCAACGGAAGCCGAGGCTGCTGGGGCGCGCGTCCTTGTGCTGAATGAACCGGCCCATGCAGGCAAAGGATGGGCCCTGAATTTGGGTTTTGCAGCCGCGCTGGCCGGGCCTTCGCAGGCGGTCCTCGTGATAGATGCGGATTCTGTAGTTTGTCCGGGGATGGTCGAGGCAGTAAAGCAGAGATTCATTAGGGGTGCGCGAGCGCTTCAGTGCCGTTATGAAGTTCACAATTCCCAGGACAGTTGGCGCACCAACCTCATGACGCTCGCTCTGCGCGCCTTCAATGTGATTCGTCCCCGCGGACGTGCACGTCTGGGGCTCTCCGCAGGAATTTTTGGCAACGGTTTCGCTCTGCACAGGGATCTGATTTCGAGTATTCCTTACGCTGCATTTTCTGTTGTTGAGGATTTGGAGTATCACCTGAGGCTGCTCCAAGCGGGGATTCGTGTTGAGTTCGTCGACACGGCCACGGTTCGGGGCGAGATGCCGGTCTCGGCAAAAGGTGCTCGACTGCAACGGGCTCGTTGGGAAGGTGGTCGCCTTCACATCATGAAACTGTGGGCCCCACGACTGATGGGCGGTGTGCTGCGTGGGCGAATGACACTCCTGGAACCTCTTCTCGACTTGCTGGCTCTGCCGATCACATCCGAGGTTTTACTCCTGATGGTTGCGGCATGCCTTCCTCTCATATGGCTAAGGTGGTATGCCCTGGGTGGATTTGCGGTATTGCTGCTACACGTGGCAGCCGCGTCGTTAGGTGGTCCAGGACTGTGGAGAACCACGAAAGCGCTAATGTCTGCTCCGGCCCACATTCTCTGGAAGCTCTTGATTTTCCCGGAAATTTGGCGTGCTTCTCGCGCCAATGCGCTTTGGGTGCGCACAAACCGCGAATCTCCAGTGGACGGTCGATAAATGTGCAGGTGAGTTAGAGACTGTTCGGTTTCTGTTGTCGATGTACCTTTTCTTACGATGTAACGTGCCTCCCGGAAGTCGGGTTGCGCGAGTCTTCAAGGAGCTTGTTGTGATCCAGTCGAATCCGCCGCATGCATTCACAATCAGTTGCTTTTTTGCTCTTGTGATCGGCATGATTTGCCCTCGGGCTGTAGTCGCCAGGCCGTTAGATGGCCCCCCCGTGGCGGAAGATCCGACGCAGGCCGTCCAGCAAGCTAGCGATCCCACTCAGCAGAACACGCCGAATCCTACACTAAAGCTGAGTCCGCTTGAGACGTTGCGCAGGTTCGAACCGGCAGTGGACGAGGAGTACACGCTCGGAGCGGGAGACGAAATCACCATCCAGTATCCCGGCCGGCCGGAACTGGCCAGCAAGGATGTGGTAGGTCCGGATGGGCGGATTACCCTGCCGTTAGCGGGGCCGATTAAGGTCGCCGACCTCACCCGTGAAGCAGCCGGCAAAGCAATAGTCACCGCCATGTCGGCCTACTATACCAACGTGACAGCGACGGTCGAGGTGGTGCGATACGGCTCCAATCATGTGACCCTTCTGGGCAACGTGAAGAGCCCGGGCTCTATCGCATTCGAGCAGACACCGACTTTGCTTGAAGTACTGTCCCGGGGCGGGATCGAGACCCGGCCTGACGGCAGCGTTCCTGAGCAGTGTGTGATCTACCGCGGAGAACAGGTTTATTGGGTCGATCTGCAGGAATTGCTCACAACCGGCAGTCCATTGGCCGACCTTCGCTTACGCCGCAACGATGTCATTTTTGTGCCTGCCTTATCCAGCAAGACGGTCACGGTCATGGGCCAAGTGCAGCACCCCGGCGAGATTCCGCTGCGTCATGACTCCACCCTCTCCTCCATACTAGGCGAAGCAGGGGGCGTGAGTGACGGCGCGGGTACGAACCCCGAACTTCAGATTGTGCACCGGTCTAAGGGAGGAAAAACCCAGTACATCCGCTTCAAGGACCTTCTGAAGCCCACCGGCGGCATGGAAGTCTCACTCAATCCCGGCGACATTATCTATGTGCCGAAGAGCGGGATGGCCAAGATGGGCTTGGTCTTGCAACAGATCGGACCGTTTTTGACGATGGGAAGCTTCGCGGCCTTTGCCGCTCACTGACTTTGAAGGGTTGAAAATGCTCAATTTAATGCCTGATAATGCGACTCCCGGAAACACCAGCAGCCTGCCTCCGTTTCCACCACGGCGGCCCGTCAGTTCCGTGGAAGTACAACGCCCGTATATTAACATCCCCGGAAGTCTCCGTCGCCACTGGGTCGTCGCACTGTGTGTATTTCTCGGCTTTCTTGCACTCAGCGCATTTGCCCTGTGGAAGAGGGCCAGACCCGTTTATGAGTCCCACAGCGTGATCTATGTTTCGCCCAAGTTTCCCAAAATCCTGTCCAGCGACTCTGAAGTCGAACTTCCCTATGACTCCTACGTCCAAGATCAGATCCAGACGGTCACGCGTTACGACATTATTGCGGACGCTATCGCCAAGCTCCCCTATTCCGTGAGACATCGGTCCGGGCCCGCGCAGCCTTCTGAGGTTCAGGTCCTGCAGCAGAAGCTCGACGTAACCAGGATCGGCTCAAGCTATCAGATGTCCATCGCACTTCGTGGTCCCTCGCCGGACGGTCTCGCCGACATCGTGAATGCGGTCACCGAAACATATGTCGATAGAGCGAAAAACGAGGAGTTCTATGGACTTGACGCGCGCCTGAATACACTCCATCAGGAAAGGGACAAGCTGCAAAAAGACATAGACACCCACATGGCTGAGCAGGCGCAGCTCATGCAGCAACTTGGCGTTGCCATGATTCCGTCTGCGGAAGGCGCAACTAATCCCTACGACGAAACCAATGACAAACTGCGCGACCAACTGGCCAACGCACGCATGGAGCGCGGAGCGGCAGAAGCCAAATTGGCTGCACTGAAGCAAAGCGGCTCCACAGGTTCGACTGCAATGGACTCGGCCGCGGATGAGGCAGTCGCCGCGGACAGCGGGACCTCCATGATGAGGAGCACGCTGAACAGTCGCCGCGCCCAGTTGATGGAAGAGATGAACGGGCTGCGGCCGGATCATCCCATCTACCAGAAAGACAAGCAGGAGTTGGCTTCAATTGAGGGCATGATGAATGACCTGAAACACAAGGCCGCCGTCAGCCTCGAGGATAAATTGCGCCAGGACGTGGCGCGCACGCGCATGATCGAGCTCCAGCTTGCCGCGGAGTTAGGCGAGAAGACACACACAGCCACCTCCGCCGCGCCCAAGTTTCAGAAGGCTTCAGAACTCGGGCCGCAGATCGAGAATCTGCAGAAGGCATATGACGCAATTGGTGACCGCATCCGCGATCTTGAACTCGAAAGCAGCTCGCCTGGATCGATCCACATGTCCACAAACGCACTTACTCCATTGGGCCCTGAGAAGAGCAGATTGCTCTTCTACCTGGCCGCCTTGGTTCTCCTTAGCCTGGCTTTTGCCGCAGCGGTCCCGGTTGGGATTGACCTGCTCGACAGCAGAATCTACACCTCCCGGGATGTGGAACGCGTTGTCGGCTTCCATCCCCTTGGAGTTTTGCTCGATGATGATGAATTCCATCAGGAAATCACTGGGGAGTACTATTTCCGTTTGGCTGCCGGCATCGATCATGCTGTCCGTAACTCCGGAGCACGTACCTTCCTGTTCACCTCGGCAGCCCATGGCAGCGGAACCAGCACTGTAGTGAGGAACCTGAGCGACAAATTGCGCAGCCTTGATCTGAGGACGCGGACCATTGTGGCATCCGCCGTTGAAGAGCTCGCGGCTAACTCCGACGGCGCTTCTACGCGCTCCGAACTGCTTCTAACAAGCCGAAACAAGACCGATGAGATGCAACCCGCCAGTTTTTCGGCACTCGCCCCTTCTCACAATTACTCCGGACACCGCAGGGGCCAGGAATCACCCGCCCCCAATCCTATGGCGCGGGCAGTGCATCACGCGGGAGAGCAATACGACGTGGTCTTAATTGATGCCAATCCGCTGCCAATTTCCGCTCATACTGAGTACCTGGCCCGCGTTTCCGATGCCACGGTGTTGGTGGTGAAGTCTAGTACGACCACCAAACAGGAACTGGATCGAGCCGCGCGACTCCTTGACCGCCTTGAAGTCGCCGGGGTCGCTGTGGTCTTGAACAAGATGAGTCTCGGCCGGGCAGATAACGCCCTGAAAAAAGAACTTGACCGATACGAACAATCCTTTCGCCAGCGTCATCCCGGCTCGAAAGGGTCGGCACACCGGGGCAACATCAGCGTTTGATCCCAGGACCTGAATGACTCTCGGTCATCGTGGTAACGAGCGCTGACCACTGAAACAGCGGTACGTCTGCCGCGATGAGCGTGCGGCTATCCTATGCGCCCTCTCGAGATCTCACTCGTTGTCATGGTTGTTGGCGCAGGTGCATGCCTGATGTCCGGCCCTTTGCGGAGAATCGGTTGGTTCTTTCTGACCGTGTCGCTGGTGGTCGCAGTCGCGCAAGGGGTTCTTGAGGGCGCACACTGGCAATTACTTCCCGCTTATGCAGCCATCGGGCTTCTCTGTGTAGTTGCCCTGAGGCGTGGTGTCGAATCACGGCGACTTCAGATCGTTACCATCTCAGTGGCACTTCTATTCACAGCCGCAACTGTCGTCTTCTCCTTCCTACTGCCGATGTTTCGCCTGCCTCAGCCAACTGGGCCCTACCCGGTCGGCACGACGATCCTTTACTTCAAGGATTCTGCGCGCACCGACGACGCCTCTCCCGTCGCGGGCTCTCCACGAGAACTAATGGTTCAGTTATGGTATCCGGCTGAGCCTTCCGACAACCGCTTTGCCACGTATCGCCAACAGCGAGAAACGGAACCCATCAGTTCTTATCAGACCGTTCTGCCCACTAATTCACGGCTCAATGCTCCGGTCGCAGGTGTGGGAGGCCCGTTTCCTGTGATCCTCTTCAATCATGCATGGCATGGCAGGCGGACCAATGACACCTTTCTCACGGAAGAACTCGCAAGTCATGGCTATGTCGTCGCCAGCATCGATCACACATACAATGCTAGCGTTGTTTCTTTTCCAGACGGACGGGTCATCCATGAAAACACTTCCCATGAAATTGATGATCCCGAGAGCAGCACTCCGGTACGAATCCGGACCGCGTGGGACAAAGAGCTAGAAAAGTGGACGGTCGACCAGCAGTTTATCCTTGATCGCCTTGAGGCCATGGACCGCTCTGCCGGTACGCCTTGGTTCGGGCGACTCGAGACGAATATGTCCGGAGCTATCGGCCACTCCTTTGGCGGAGCCGCAGCCACCCAGGTGTGCGCAGAAGACAGGCGCGTACGTGCAGCAGTGAATATGGACGGATGGTTTTTGGGCGCAATTCGTGTGCGAGGCCCGAGCCAGCCGTTGTTGGTCATAGATGCCTCGGAGCCGAATGCGCCCCCAGATCCACGCGCAAAGGTAGAAGAACTTCTTGATGCATCCGATTTGGCTGATTTGGAGGCGTCTTTCCACAAGTATGGCGGATATCTGCTATTGGTGAGAGGGGCTGCACACGAGGACTTCACTGATCAGGCGCTGGTTTCGCCGCTGCGCATGATTTCACACCGAGGTACAGTTCCTGCGGAGCAAATGCAGAAAATCGTGCGGACGTATGTGCTGGCCTTCTTCGACAAAATGCTTCGCGGCAAAGACTCCTGGATCCTTCGTGCGAATTCCAGTCCCTACGCGGAGGTTTCGATCGAAGAGTGGCCTGTAGCCCTGAATAGTGCCTCCGCGGCGATCGGTGCTAAGTAGATCGACGGTGGCCCCTGCCATTTCGCCTTTAGCAGCCCCCAAAGCCCGCTCGCTCCATATCCTGTGTAACTGCGCCGCAATGGCAAGATCCGCCCCATTACAACGGCTTAATCCGGAAAGAGGACCACGCGTCACAATCTGAAATCGATTCCCCAAATTCTCTTTGTTACGAGAGGAACCTATGCCAGCAACTTCCGACCAGATCATCGAATGTGCTCCCGACATTTTCACGCGGAATCTGAATCGGTTGCCGTATGAATTCACTCACAGCCTCGCCGGCAATCCGCTCTTTGAGCTTTCCCGCCTTGTGGAACTAGCAGAGCACGTGGCAACCCGTAGCAATCCCCATCTCCCTGGTGGCGACGTGTATTTCAATGAGGGATTGATCGAGGCAGGCGAGAAACCATTGCGCCCGGACAAGCCGCGCACGGCCGCCGTCGATCTGATTCGCGAGATTGAGACCAGACAGGCCTGGATCATCTTGAAACACGTTGAGCGCGAGGCGGGTTATCGCGAAGTCTTGGAGAACTGCATCCGCAACATTCTCGAGCTCTCCGGGCGCGACTTGCTGCGCAAGATTAAGTGGTTTGAGGCTATTCTTTTCATCACTTCCCCGAACCGGGTAACGGAATACCATCTGGATCGTGAGGTTTCGTGGATTCTCCAGATTCAGGGCGACAAGGAGATTCATCTCTTCGATCGGGCGGACAAGGACATCGTCCCTGACAAAGAACTTGAGACCTACTGGACAGCCGACAATCGTGCCGCGTCCTACAAACCGCAATACGAATCCCGGGCGATGGTTTATCACATGAACCCGGGAACAGGTGTACACATTCCCATCAATACCCCGCACTGGCTCCGCAACAAGAACAATGTGTCGGTAACACTCAATGTCAATTTCCAGTTTCACGACCAGTATTGGGCCAATCTCTATAAGGCGAATTATTATCTTCGTCGTGCTGGTCTCACGCCTAATCCACCGGGCACCCATCCTGTAGCCGACCGTCTCAAGAGCCTAGCCTTTACCGCCGTGAAAAGAGTGCAGCAATCCATGAAAGGCCGCCCGCATATCCCCCCAGAAGCTCGCGAGCAAAACAGAAGAATCGCTGAGTTGGCGGGGCTGCGTTGATGCGCTTCCCGGGATCCTATTCAGACGGCAATCTCATTCTCTGGACACGGACCGATCATCAGCAAGCCCTGGGACAGACACCCTGACCCTAATGCCGCGAATAAAATCAGATTCCCTTTCTTGGCGGCGGGTCGGCGTCCTTAATGCACAATATCGATATCGATGGTTAGAATAGTGCCTCTACTAGAAGCAATGGAACCTGTCTACAACTGCAGGCCAAGGATTCTTGGGGGAAAACGATGGCCTTCTGGAAGCGCGATTGGCTACACATTGCTCTTTCCTGGTTAGCGGTAGGTCTTTTCGGGGCGGTGGAGGGCGCCTATGGTCGAACCAATTATCTGGGCGACTGGATATCTTATCTGAATGTGAGCAGGGCCATTTCCAGCCATGATTGGAGATGCATCTTCGACCCGATGTGGAATGCCGGCTATCCGGCGCTGATAGCTTTGGCACGTAGCTTGGCTCCTTCTACCGCTGAGGGTGAGTGGTACGCGATCACTGTGGTGAATTGGACCATCTTCCTGGCAACGTATGCGTCTGCGCGTTGTTTGATCAATCAGGCAGAGGCATTCTACAGTCGGTCTTTGACAGGGGAATTTTCCCGACCAGTTATTACATGGACAGTCTGCGTTCTTTTCTTGGGCTATGAACTTGGTTTCGATAGGGTTTCGCGCGTCGCTCCGGACCTTCTGGTTTCCATGCTATTCATCCTCGGGTGCGCGCAGATTCTTCGCGTTATCGGTCATCCCTCTGCGAAATCCGCTGCGCTTCTCGGTTTGATTCTCGGTCTGGGCTGCTGGGTGAAAAGCGTTTTCACCGTTTACACCGCACTGTTTCTCTTGGCTCTTGCTTTGGCCCGCTGGGCAGGCAGGATCCGGTGGCGCACTCTCGGAGTCACCACGACGGTATTTCTCGCTCTTTTCATTCCATATGTGTTGGCAGTTTCCTGGTCCTACGGGCAATTTACTCTGGGCACATCCGGGGAGTTGAATTATGCCTTCCATGTGAACCACCTGCCCCACTGGACAAATTGGCGGGGAAAATCGCCCCAATTTGGCAGCCCTCTTCATCCCACACTGCAGTTGCTCGGCGATCTGCCCGTTTTCTCATTTCCTGAACCGTTTGCAAGCACCTATCCACCCTTTAACAATCTGTCCTATTGGTATCGGGGATTCCATCATTCGTTCAGTATCAAGAACCAATTAGCGGCGGTCGGGCGAACAAGCTATTTCATGGCAAGGATCGTCAGGCACCATCCGATTCTCTGGGCATTTCTGGTTATATTGCTGGGCATTGGATTGAAGCGCGAATGGCGGATGTTGGCATTGCGCCTCATGAGAGTCTATTGGCCCCCTGTTCTGCTAAGTGGGTCCGCCACGACGATCTATCTGTTGGTACACGTGGAAGATCGTTATCTCGGCGGAATTCTGCTCGTACTCAGCCTTTTGCCTCTGACGGTCCTTCTCGACCCGACGCTCTCGTCAAGACGGTCATTTCTCGCGTTTGTGGTCGCGCTCTACCTCATGGGTGGCCTCTTGGAGCTGGATCACAATTGCGGCGCGATGGTGCAAGCTGCGCTTCACCGCCGGGATTTTCATCGTGATCCGCAATGGAAGCTGGCTGCCGCGCTTGCGTCGGACGGATTCCGACCGGGTGACACTGTGGCCCTCGTGGGCAGCGGGGAGCCTAACTTCCGCTGTGCCTGGGCATACCTAGCGCAAATTCGACTTGTTGCTGAGTACGGCTCTCTTCCTTGGGATATTGCGCCTTGGGACCGTACGCCATTTGACCGCTCCCACGCGGAGGAGGCGGATAACGACTCTGGGATTGCGTTCTGGAATCTACCGCCGGAAAAGCGCGAGCGGGTCATACGTGCATTTCAAGGAACAGGTGCCCGGGCCGTGATCTCGCTTGCACCGCCTGGATTTGCTGCAGTTGGCTGGACGCCTATTGCCGACACTGGGGCTTGGATCTACAGTTTTGATCCGCAACTCACAGCATTTCTTCAAACTATGCACCGGGCAGCCTGAGGTAATGGTGCCACGGAAGACTTGGCGGCGTGATAACTGTCCCTTGCGGATCGCGGCACGTGGAAGCGCAATTCTGACGCTGGATTTCGCTACTCATCCGCGATCAGAAATCAATTCGGTGAGGGTTGCAGAAATCGAGCGCAGCAGCGGGCTCTCAGAATAAAAGTGGCCACCTGGGAAGAGCTGTGCAGTGAATCCTGCGCGCGTATGACGCGCCCAGGCGAGTAATTGATCATAGGTTGTGCTCACATCACCTATCCCAGCAGAAACAGTCATGGGACAGTTCAATGGCTCGTCCTCCTTGAACTCATAACTCTCCACGACTGCGATGTCAGCCCGTAAGATTGGCAGGAAGACCTCCATAAGTTCCGGGCTCTCCAGAAACTCCCGCGGTAGTCCCTGGTAACGGCTATTCAACTCTTCTACGAACGCGTCATCCGCGAGCGTATGCAACGGGCCAGCGCTGTCTTTGATATCTGGGGCCCGACGGCCGGAAAGGAAGAGCCAGACAGGCATCGATCGCCCTTCGTGTTGCAGCCTCCGAGCCCATTCGAAGGCCAGGAGTGCTCCCATACTATGCCCAAAGATTCCGTAGGGAATGTCCAGCCAAGGCCGCAGTTCCTGGGCAATCGCGTCCACCAAAGGGTCCAGTTCGGTGTAAGGCGGCTCAGAGAAACGCGTTTCCCTGCCCGGCAGCCGAATGGGACAAACCTGCACCAAGGCTGGCAATACAGTCTGCCAAGAGTGAAACGCGCTGGCGCCGCCTCCCGCATGAGGAAGACAAAACAGGCGCACCCGTGGAGGCACCTCTACTGGGCTGCATTGAAGCCATCGTGCACTTCTGTCCAACGCGGGTTCCTCTGTTATCAATTCTACGATTCTCGACCTGCGCCGATGGCTTTTCTTGCCGTGTTTCATACACGGTCTGAGCTCAATTCAGTGCGCCTGATTCTCAAACTCGCACACTGAGGTAATTACCCATCGGGAACCGAATTTTGTTACCGGTCGGGGATGGCAATTTTTTGCTGATCTGTGTATCTTCAGTCTATTCAGAGCAGCAGCGGCGGAAGCTCTGGAGAGTATATACACGCCGCATCTTCCGTTGCCTTGATTCTTTCTGATTCCGCGATGATTGATTTCTCAGTAAAGTCATATCTCGTTATAAAACAGTTATTTCCACAGGATCATATGGGAGTAACAGGGGCGAAGCCTGCCCGGCAATCATCAATCGACATATCAGCAGTTGCTCGTGTAGGCCCTTGCCACCTACCGTGTGAGGCCTCTGGATCGTTCCCGGCGAGTTGAGATATTTGCCGACCTCCTGAAGCACTCCTAGGTAACTGGCAAGACCGGATCCTTTTGCAAGTCTTTGCAAGTCTGCGTGATAGAGACTGCCTGAGGTGTCTCTGCTGGATGACCGCGTATCTAGCGGCTTTCCACGGGAGCAAGGAAGAAGGAGGTTCCATGGCCACGATATTTCAACCTGGGACTCAATCTACCGCTTTCCCCCACGATGTCGAGACAGGTAAACTGTTTGCCGCCAACTTTGACCACAGCCCGTTTCAGTTCCGCCATGCCTTACATGAGATGGAGTCATTTCAGATGCCGGCGCTACTTAAGCTGGCTGAACGTTGCATGCAGAAGCGACAACACAAGAGTCACTACGAAACCGGTGAGCCGGTGGTGAATGGCTACTTTGGCAACAAGCCGGCGAATTTGACTCTAGTCCAAGCGCTGGAACAGATCGGGGAGGGCAAAAACTGGATCATTCTCAAGCGCATCCACGAAGAGCCGGAGTACGGTGCGGCACTGGAGTCACTTATCTCGGAGCTATCAGAGTTAACCGCCGTCGATCTGCGCCGGAGATATCATGATCCCATCCTGACCATTTTCATCACTTCGCCCAACCGAATCACTCCCTACCACTTGGATGGCGAGGCTAACTTCCTGGCGCAAGTTCAGGGCAGGAAATCGGTGTTCCTTTACAATGCGAAGGATCCCTACATCCTGACCGAAGAGGAGATGGAGCGATACTGGACCGGCCATCTGCTCGCGCCCAGATGGCATGACGAGTTATCCGATGGACACTGGCGGTATGATGTTTCACCTGGTCTCGGCGTCTTTAATCCGGCTACCTTCCCTCACTGGGTGAAGAACTCTGACAATGTTTCGGTTTCAGTAAGCGTCAATTTCAAGCGAGTACGAAATGATCAAGTCGGCGCGTATCGGACGAATTATTATGCGCGAAGAATTGGCTTGCACCCCACTGAACCTGGGCAGTCGTCCGCCCTCGATAGAATGAAAAACCTGACTTTCGGCACGCTCTACGCAGGAGCGCATTTCACGCGTAAGGCTCTCCGCTCCCGCTTCGGAATCTAACCCGTTGCTTCGTACGTTCATCGGGGACCCAGTCTGCACCGCGACTGGGCGTACATCGCGGGTCTACACATCACTGGCGAGATAGCCCCGCCCGCCGACTCGAATTAGTTCTGGAACACCCCACCAGCCAGCCAAAAAGAAACTCTTTCGCGCTCGCTCCCCACTGGTTCCATGGTCGCTGTGGTTTGGTTCATACCGGATTCACCCACCGCAACGGTATGGGAGCGCATGGGAGATCTACCGGTCTGGATTTATCGTCTGTGAGCGCTGCCTAGCAGGACGACCGCGCTCTTGCTTAACATCTTTCTACTCCGGGAGCACTTTGTTATCTGACTTCACATCGACGACAATTGAACTCGCCGAACCCGACCCGATAACAGATGACCGCGCCACAGTGGAAGTACGGGCGCGGGAAAAGCTGGAGTCGACGGCCATGCGGGCGACGTTCTGGACCGTGACTGACTACGGCGTTTCGATGGCGCTGCGCGTGGTCAACAGCATGGTCCTCACCCGCCTGCTGATGCCGGAGTCATTCGGCCTGATGACGGTGGTCGCAACACTCGTCGTCGGAATCAGCCTGCTCTCCGACATCGGCCTGGCGCCCAGCGTAATTCAAAGTCCGCGTGGTGATGATCGCGCCTTTCTGAATACCGTATGGACGCTCCAAGTGCTACGCGGTGCGGGCATCTTTGCGGTCTCTCTCTTGCTGGCTTGGCCCATGTCGCTGTTCTACCATGAGCCTCGCCTGATGGGACTACTGCCAGCCCTGGGAGTAACGGTTGTCATCAGTTCATTCAACAGCACCAATTTACTTTCCATGTCGCGGCACATGGGAGTACGACGGCTGTTTTTGCTCGACGCCATAACTCAGATTTTTACACTGCTGGTCACGGCCGGTTGTGCGTTGATTTACAGGTCGGTCTGGGCGCTGGTCATCGGCTCGATTCTCAGTATGATCTGCCGGCTCCTGCTTAGCTTTTATCCCCCGCTCATTCCCGGCATGCGCAACTCCTTCTGCTGGGATCGCACAAGCATCCACGAACTGGTTCATTTCGGCAAATGGATTCTGCTGTCTACGGCCTTCTTCTTCTTTGCGTCTCAGGCAGACCGGCTGATCCTGGGAAAACTTATTAGCTTCAGTCTGCTGGGAGTGTATGGCATCGCGTATTCGGTTTCTGATATTCCGCGCGCGGTCATCAACGCGTTCGCTCAGAAAGTGGGCTATCCCTTTATTGCCAAGATGGCTCACCTGCCGGTGGCCGAGTTCCGCTTGATATTTTTGCGCTACCGGTTTCGTGCTCTGCTGGCAGGCGCGGCCATGCTCTGCCTGATGGTGCACCTCGGCGGCTTTTTGGTGACAAAGATGTACGATCACCGCTATCACGCTGCTTCGTGGATGGTTCCAGTTCTGGCACTTGGACTGTGGCACACGCTGATGTACGCAACCACACAGCCGGCCTTGTTTTCTCTCGGAAAGTCACAGTACTCGGCTATCGGCAACGCATTTTATTGCGCTACGGCTCTTACGGCCATCCCCGTGGCCTTTCATTTTTTCGGAATGTTCGGCGCGGTCGTGGCCGTGGCGGCCAGCGACTTCCCGTTTTATCTCGTAACAGTCATCGGAGCGAGCCGAGAATGCGTCTCGACTTGGAGACAGGACTTGCAGGCGACAGCAGTGTTTCTCGCCTTTGTGGGAGCGGGACTCGCTTTACGTGAAGCCATTGCCCGCTGAAGCAGCCGTCCGGTAAAGGACTGCTGGTCCCAAACGTAAGGCACATCGCTTTATGTGTCATTTCGAATTCTATAATTTGCTATGACGACCACGAACACATCTTCGAATATCTTAGAAGTCGCGCCGGCTACAACGGTGCGGTCAGCGAAGAACCTTCTTCCGTCACCAATCAAGCCGCTGGGCGCGTTGTTTGACGAAATTGCTGCACGGCACGCCGGCCGCACGGCTGTTACATTTGGCGACCAGCAGCTCTCGTACCGCGATTTGCAAATCCAAGCAGAACATCTTGCGCGCCGTCTCCGCAGCTTGGGCGTGGGCCGCGATTCGCTGGTGGGCGTGTTTATGGAGCGTTCGCCACATGCGATCGTTGCGTTGTTAGCTGTTCTCAAGGCGGGCGGTGCGTATCTGCCGCTTGACCCGGCTTATCCGCTGCAGCGTCTCGCCATGATTCTCGACGATGCGCGCCCGATGGTAGTGCTCACCGAACAGCATCTGCTCGCTGCGTTGCCACCTCACGAAGGCTGTACCCTATGCGTTGATCGAGACGACACAGCGGGTTCAGATAAGCACGATGAGGAGATCGAGCCAAACCCCGATCTGCAGAGTCTCGCCTATGTCATCTACACCTCGGGCTCGACCGGTAAGCCCAAGGGCGTGATGGTAACACACGCCAATGTTGCGCGCCTGTTGGGCGCGACCGCAGAGTGGTTCCATTTTAATGAAGACGATGTTTGGACGCTCTTCCATTCTCTGGCCTTCGACTTCTCCGTTTGGGAGATATGGGGCTGCCTGCTCCATGGTGGCCGGCTCGTCGTGGTTCCTTTCGACGTGTCGCGTTCGCCACAGGACTTTTATGAGTTATTGGCAAAAGAACGGGTCACGGTTCTCAACCAGACGCCCTCCGCGTTCTATCAACTTATAGCGGTTAATCAGGCACAGCAGTCCCCTGCACTCTCCCTTAGAGTCATCATCTTCGGCGGAGAGGCACTGAACTTCAGCATGTTGAAACCATGGTTCGCTGTCCATGGCGACAACCGTCCACGCTTGATCAATATGTACGGCATTACCGAGACCACTGTCCACGTTACCTACCGGGAAGTGACGGCGGCCGATGCAGAAGGCGCCGCGCACAGCCTGATTGGCGTTCCGATTCCAGATCTTCAACTTTACCTTCTCGGTGCCGACAGGCGGCCGGTGCCAGCTGGAGAGTTGGGCGAGATCTACGTAGGCGGAGCCGGTGTGGCGCGCGGATATCTCAATCGGCCCGAACTAAACACCGAGCGTTTTATACCCGACTCCTTTTCAGGGATTCCTGGCGCGCGGCTATACAAGTCCGGCGATCTCGCTCGAGTCCTTCCGGACGGCGAGTTGGAGTATCTCGGCCGCGGCGACGCACAGGTAAAGATTCAAGGCTTCCGTATCGAGCTAGGCGAAATCGAGACCGCCATCATGACACACTCCGGGATCCAAGAGGCACGCGTAATTGCGCATACGGATGCGATGGGGACGAAGCGGTTGGTGGCGTATTTCGTGCCTCGAGAGCGCGAGTCGGTGCCAGTGCGAGAACTGAGCGAGCACCTCGGCGCTAAACTGCCCTATTGGATGATGCCCTCTGTGTATCTTCCTATCGAAACATTTCCACTGACTCCCAACGGCAAGGTAGACTTCGCAGCCCTCCCAACGCCCGCCTCAGGCTCGATTGCGTCCTGTGCGGAACCCGCGGGCACGGAGTTTGAACAGCAAATCACTGCCGTCTGGCGGAGCGTTCTGGGTGCGGAACACATCAACCTGGACGACAACTTCTTTGACATTGGTGGAACCTCGCTCTCCCTGGTATCGGCGCATACCCAACTCGAGATCCTGTTTCGCCAAAAGATTCCCATCACCGATCTCTTTGCATACACAACAGTTCGCGCATTGTCAGCGAGACTGGGAAGTTCGGCTCCCGAGTCAGCGTCATCAAATCCGGTGCAGGATCAGGCGAAGAAGCAGCGGGCAGCATTTGCACGCGCCCGTGCAGCAAAAAAGGCGGCACTTTAGCTGTGCTTGGGAATGATGCCATGCTAACCGCGTCACTTGCACGACAGAAATATCACCGTCAAGAAACACATACGCATATCATTTAGGCGTGACAACACCAACTACGATTGTCTTCGTTCAAACTACATCCAATGCGCCTTGCCAGGTGCGGCTGCATGCGTATTTCTATCCCTACTGGCACTCGATCGACGAATCGGGACGTCGGGTGGAGATCGGACGCGATAAAGATGGACTAAGCGGATCCCGGTCTTGAACTTGGCAACGTGAAACATGTCGATGAATCGGAAAAACGGCGGCAAAACATATCTCCGCCCGCAGATGGAAGAAGGTCGGCCATGAGCAATTCAGAATACGAGAATCATCCGGAAGGTATCGCGATCATCGGGATGTCCGGTAAGTTTCCCGGCGCGCCGGATCTCGATTCGTTCTGGAAGAACGTGGCTGCGGGAAAAGATACAATCACCCACTTTTCGCGCGCCGAACTAGAAGCAAGAGATCGTGCCGCCCTGGAGTTCGGCCCCGATTACGTGGCTGCTCACGGCGTTCTCGACGGCGCCGAACTGTTCGATGCCGGCTTTTTCAGTATCTCGCCCCGCGATGCCGATTTTCTCGATCCCCAGCATCGACTTTTTCTTGAAACCTGCTGGAATGCTTGCGAAGACGGCGGGTACGATCCGGCGCAGTTTTCCGGGCAGATTGGCGTTTTTGGCGGCTGCAGTCTGAACACTTATCTGCTGGCCAACCTGAGCGCCAGCCGGGAATTCATTGACGAGCTCACGGGCAACTATCAGGTAGGTGAATTTCAGGCTTCACTGGGCAACGACAAGGATTTTCTTTGCACCCGGGTAGCCTACAAGCTGAATCTGCGCGGGCCGTGTGTCACTGTGCAGGCTGCATGCGCCACGTCCCTTGTCGCCATCTGCCAGGCAAGCCAGAGCCTGCTGACCTATCAGTGCGATATGGCTTTGGCCGGAGGCGTGTCAGTCACCTTTCCCCAGCATCGCGGCTACATCTATCAAGAAGGCAGCATGGGGTCACGCGACGGGCACTGCCGCCCCTTTGACGCCGACGCGACGGGCACCGTCTTCGGACACGGCGTGGGCGTCGTACTGCTGAAGCGCCTCGAAGACGCGCTTGCCGACGGCGACAGAATCGACGCGGTGATTCGCGGCTATGCCATCACCAATGACGGTTCTGCCAAGGTCGGCTACATGGCTCCTGGGGTGGATGGCCAGGCGGCGGCAATCGCGGCCGCGCAAGCCATGGCGGGAGTTAGTGCCGACGCCATCACTTACGTGGAGACGCACGGCACCGCAACACCTCTGGGCGATCCCGTCGAGGTTGCCGCACTCACTCAGGCTTTCCGGGCCAGTACGCAACGCAACGGGTTCTGTGCCTTGGGCAGCACCAAGGCAAACATTGGCCATCTTGACGCAGCAGCCGGGGTAAGCGGGCTAATCAAGACCGTGCTTGCCATGCGGCACAGAACGATTCCGCCGCTGGCTAACTTCCGCCGGCCCAATCCGCGCATCGATTTTGCAAGCACCCCTTTCTATGTCAGCGACGAAGCTGCGCCGTGGCAACCTCGCGGTCCGCGCATCGCCGGTGTCAGCGCCTTTGGCGTTGGAGGTGTAAATGCGCATGTGGTGCTGGAGGAAGCAACGTCTCATGCTGCCAATCCGTCTCAGCGCCCGGCCCAGTTGCTCACTGTCTCCGCACGATCTGATGCGGAACGCGATGCTGCGATCGGGAACCTTGGCAGGCATTTGCAGGAACATCCGGATACAAACCTTGCAGATGTCTCCTTCACGCTCCAGACCGGGCGCCACGGATTCGAACATCGCGCCTCGTGCGTGTGTTCCAACGTGGACGCAGCCGTTCAAACACTCTCCGATCCGCGCAACAAACAGATTTACAGATCCTCGGGCATACTCGCTCACCCACAGCCAGTCTTCCTCTTCACCGGGCAGGGAGCACAGTTCCCCGGCATGGGCCGCACCCTTTATCAGACGGAGCCCGTGTATCGACAGCAGATCGATGAATGCGCCGAGATTTTGCGGCCTATGCTCGATCTTGATCTGCGGACTTTGCTTCTTGCGGAGCCGGATGACGAGGCAAGCGCCGAAGCGCTGACGGAAACGCGGCTGGCCCAGCCTGCACTATTCACCACGGAGCTGGCAATGGCCACACTGTGGATGGAATGGGGCGTTGTGCCAAAGGCTATGACTGGTCACAGTCTGGGTGAGTTTGTTGCTGCGGTCCTGGCCCAGGTTATGAGCCGCGAAGACGGATTGAGGCTGGTAGCGGCGCGCGGTCGGCTAATGCAGCAGATGGAGCGCGGAGCGATGCTCTCCGTGCGCCTCGGTGAGGAGCGGGTATCTACTCTGATCGGCGAGCGGCTTTCCCTTGCTGCGCAGAACAGCCCTTCGCTGAGCGTTGTATCCGGACCCATCGACGCCATTGAGGAATTTGAAAAGCAGCTCGACCGTGAGTCGATCGGTTACAAGCGCTTGCGGACCTCCCACGCCTTCCATTCCGTCATGATGGATCCGATGCTGGATGCCTTCGAAGATGAGGTCCGCAGTGCCACCCTGCATGCGCCGTCGATTCCCTATGTGTCGGGGGTAACCGGTACATGGATCACAGCGGAAGATGCAGCGGCTTCAGGTTACTGGAGAGATCATTGCCGCAAACCTGTGCGCTTCGGTGATGCGGTGGCTCTTCTACTCGAGGTGCCGGAAGCAGTATTGCTCGAAGTGGGGCCGGGTCAGTCGTTGACCACTCTTGCGTACCAGCAACGCGGCAGCCGCGATATACAGATCATTGCCTCTATGCCGGAGCGTGCCTCCGAGGCCATCGCCTCAGGGACCATGCTGGAGGCCCTCGGGCGTATGTGGGCTACCGGAATTCATCCGGATTGGAAGCACTTTTGGAGCCGCGAGCACAGACAGCGCGTTTCGCTGCCCACTTATCCGTTTGACCGCAAGAAGCATTGGATTGAACCACCGGCTCACTTAGCGTACGATGCGACACCAGACACAATACCTGCCGCAATGCAACAAACTGAAATTCACACCGCGAGAGAAGCTGATATGTCCCTCGATACAAATGAGATCGTTCTCGAACGCAGGTTCCGGCTTCAGCCAATTGTGGCAAGTCTGTTTGAAGAACTTAGCGGGATAGCAACTGGGCCTGAATCCTTCGACACTTCCTTTCTTGAATTAGGCTTCGACTCTCTCTTCCTCACTCAGGTCACTCAGGCCGTGCAGCGCCGGTTCGGCGTAAAGGTGACCTTCCGGCAGATTGTCGAACAGCATTCCAGCATCAGCGCGCTCGCCGCACATCTTGATTCCCTTCTGCCCGCAGACGCGTTTCAAGTCGAGAAACCACAGCAGGCTGCGGCCGCGGCGACTGGATTTACGAAATCCGTTTCAGCGCCATCCTCAGCGAGCAGCTCGCAGCTCGAGGAATTGCTCAAAGCGCAGATGCAGGCCATGTCGCAACTCTTTGAACAACAATTAGCGGCGATACGCGGTACACCGCCAGTCGCGGAATTACCGCACGCTTCCGCATCGATACAGAGCGACGCATCTCTTGCCCCGGTGAAGACGCCCTCTGCCGCAGTTGCGTCTGCCGTGTCTGGCGATGCACCCAAGCCCCACGGGCCGTTCAAGCCAGTGCAGGCCGGTCCAAGGGACGGGCTGACGGAGCAGCAACGTGAGTACATCCAAGCCCTCGTAACCCGCTATACGCACCGCACAGGCAAATCAAAGGAGTATACGCAGGCGCACCGTCCGCATCTCGCCGATCCTCGCGCTGTCGCAGGGTTTCGCTCCATTTGGAAAGAGATGGTCTATCCCCTGGTGACTAACCGTTCGAGCGGCTCCCGCATCTGGGACCTCGACGGCAACGAATACATCGATATCGTCAACGGATTTGGTGCGGTCATGTTCGGCCACAGGCCGGACTTTGTGGCCGAAGCGGTTCACAAACAAATCGACCTCGGCGTGGAGATCGGCCCGCAGAGTTCGATGGCCGGTGAAGTTGCGTCGCTGATCTGCGAATTAACCGGCATGGAGCGCGCCGCCTTCTGCAACACCGGTTCTGAGGCGGTGATGGCGGCGTTGCGCGTTGCCCGCACTGTCACTGCGCGCGACACGATTGTCTACTTCACTGGCGACTACCACGGCACCTTTGACGAGGTTCTGTTGCGAGCGACGCCCCATGGCGCTGCCCCCATCGCTCCCGGAATCATGGCGGGAGGCCCTGGCAATGTAGTGGTGTTGGAGTACGGCGCCGACTCGGCATTGGAATACATCCGCGCACACGGCAGCGAGATCGCCGCGGTGATGGTCGAGCCCATTCAAAGCCGACATCCGGATGTGCAGCCGCGCGCCTTCCTGCAGGAGCTGCGCGCCATCACTGCGCAAGCCGGGGCGGCACTGATCTTCGACGAAGTGGTCACCGGTTTCCGCGTGGCGCTGGGCGGGGCACAGGAGTACTACGGAATTCGTGCCGACCTGGCTACCTATGGCAAGGTAATCGGCGGCGGGTATCCCATTGGCGTAGTCGCCGGTAAGGCGGAATTTCTCGATGCGCTTGACGGTGGCGCATGGCAGTACGGAGACGACTCAGCTCCGGAAGCCGGCATGACTTTTTTTGCCGGAACATTTGTGCGCCATCCTCTCGTGCTCGCTGCAGCAAGGGCCGTCTTGCACCATCTGAAGGATGCTGGGCCTGGCCTGCAAGAGACCCTGAGCCACAAAGTCGCCGAGACTGCTCGTGCCGTAGAAGCAATTTTCCATGACGCCGGACTCGAAACCAAGGTGACCCCCTGCGGCGCTTGGTTCATGTTCAGCCTGCCCGCGGAAGCCCGCTTTGGCAGCCTTCTTTATTACCACTTGCGCGAGAAGGGCATCCATATTCTAGAAAGTTACGCGTGCTTCTTTACCACCGCGCACTCCGACGAGGACTATGCGCGCGTGGTCGAGGCTTTTCGCGAATCGATCCAGGAGATGCAGCAGGGCGGTATGTTGTCGGCTCCGGGATCTTCATCTGTCTCCACACCATCCGTGGCCCCATCGCAGCAAATGCATCCGGCCGCACACACTGAGACACTCTCTCAGGCGCCGCTGACTGAATCGCAACGCGAGATCCTGCTTGCCGCTGCACGTGGAGACGACGCCAACTGCGCCTTCAACGAGTCACTTACCCTCTGCCTGCGTGGAACGGCGACCAATGATGAGGTGCGATCCGCGCTCATCGCGGCCATTGAACGTCACGACGCCCTTCGCTCGACGGTCGATTCGAACGAGGAATGCCTGCACATCACGCCTGGCTTTTCGGGCCAGATCGCGTGCGTCGATCTGAGTGCACTCTCCGTTGAAGAACGCACGGCACTCATCGACACCAGAATCGCGGAAGAAGGACACACGCCCTTCGATCTGTCCAATGGCCCGCTGCTGCGCGCGACCATCTTCCGCACCGCACCCGACGAACTGATGCTCTTGCTGACCGGTCACCATATAGTCCTCGATGGGTGGTCGTCCAATCAGCTTCTCGAGGACATGGGGAAGATCTTCAGCGCTGCAAAAACCCACACGGTGGCCACCCTGCCGCCTCTGATGCCTTTCAGCAGCTATGCAATGCGTGAGCATGAAGCGGCGCAGACGGGTGCATATGCTGCAAACGAGCGCTATTGGGTAGATGTTTTCGCGGGGCGGGCGCCTGTGCTGGATCTGCCTACGGACCATCCGCGGCCTGTAATGAAGTCTTACAACGGCGCCACACTGCGCGTCTCGCTGGGCGCGGAACTGACTGCGGATCTGAGGAAAGCGAGCGCACGGCTGGGCTGCACGCTGTATGTGACTCTGCTCTCTGCGTTTCAGATCCTGCTGCATCGCCTCACGCGGCAGTCCGAAGTCGTGGTCGGAATCTCCGCCGCCGGACAGGCTCTCCTTGATGACGTGAGCCTAGTCGGCCACTGCGTGCACTTCCTGCCTATGTTGAGCGAGTTGGAAAAGACCTGCCCGGTCAAGGACTATCTCACGACAACGCGCCGGCGGCTTCTCGACGCCTATGATCATCAGGAGTTCACTTATGGCACGCTTCTGCGCAAGCTGCCCATCCCGCGCGATCCCAGCCGGCTGCCCCTGATCGAAGTCCAGTTCAATCTCGAAAAGCTCGGGACGAATCTCCACTTTGAGGGACTGCGGACGGAGATGCGTTCCAATCCCAAAAGATTTGTGAATACTGACCTGTTCCTGAATGCCATTGAAGCCGGAAGCGATCTCCTTCTGAATTGCGACTACAACACGGACTTGATCGACCAGACGACTCTCCAACGGTGGCTGGCATCCTATAAGACCATACTGCACGGGATTGCAGTGGATGCGAGCCGCGGTGTGGAAGAGCTGGAGATTCTGGAAGAGAGCGAGCGTCGCCTGGTAGTGGAGGAATGGAATCGCACTGAGGTGGACTTCGGCGCCTTCCAGCCCGTACACAGGTTGATCGAACTGCAAGTGGCGCAAATGCCGGCTCATCGAGCGGTGATTTGCAACGGGGCAGAATGGACCTACCAACAACTGAATGAATACAGCAACCGGGCAGCGCGTCATTTGCGGCGTCAGGGTCTTCGCGAGGGGTCGGTAGTGGCCGTCTGCCTGGAGCGGTCACACGAGATGTTGGGTGCGGTGCTTGCGGTTCTCAAGGCAGGCGCGGCGTATCTGCCTCTGGATCCCACCCATCCGGCCGAACGGATCGAGTCAATCCTCGCTGACGCAGAGGTTGCAGTTCTACTAACAGAAGAGCAGGTGGCGGCACGTCTGCATACCAGCTCGCGGGTGATCTGTCTGGACACGGAACGGCGTCTTTGGGCACGGGAAAGCGGAGCCAACCTCGACATTGAGTCGGCCCCAGACTCGCTGGCTTATGTCATCTACACCTCGGGCTCGACGGGTAAGCCGAAGGGTGTTGCGGTGGAGCACGGAGCACTGACCAACCTCCTGCGTAGCATGCAGCGGGAGCCAGGGCTCGGTCCCGGTGACACACTCGTCGCAGTTACCACTTTGTCGTTCGACATCGCGGCGCTGGAACTCTTCCTGCCTCTGATGGTGAGAGCGCGACTGGTGATCGCCACCAGTGACGAGATTCACGACGGCCACCGCCTTCTGAATCTGGTGGAACAGTCGCAGACCAGTGTGATGCAGGCTACGCCTGTCGGCTGGCGGATCCTGCTGGAAGCGGGGTGGAGCGGAAAGCCCCCTATGAAGGTCCTGTGCGGCGGCGAGGCCCTGCCCCGCGATCTAGCCGATTCGCTACTGGAGCACGGCAGCGAAGTGTGGAACGTCTACGGACCGACCGAGACCACGATCTGGTCTTCAGCCACCCGGCTTAAAAAACAGGCCGGCCCGGTGCCGATCGGACCACCGATTGCCAACACCCAGTTCTACGTGCTCGACGAGCGTCTGCAACCTGTCCCGGTGGGCGTGACCGGCGAACTTTACATTGGGGGCGCAGGTCTGGCGCGGGGATATTGGCGCCGGCCTGAGCTGACAGCGGAGAAGTTTCTTCCCAATCCTTTCGGGACTGGACGGATGTACTACACCGGAGACCTGGCACGGTGGCTCCCCGACGGTCATATCGAGTTGCTGGGCCGAACTGACTATCAGGTCAAAGTGCGAGGGTTCAGGATTGAACTAGGCGAGATCGAGGCCGCTCTGGCCGGCCATTCCGCCGTGCGCGATGCGGTGGTGGTGGCGGTCGATGACGGGCTCGGGCACATGCGGTTAGCGGCCTGGGTAGACACCGCACAGCCGGAGCCGCCTACTGATTTGGCAGCGCAACTCTACTCCATGCTTTCAGCGAAGCTGCCCGAATATATGCTCCCGTCGGTGATCACGGTTCGGCCCTCACTACCACGCACGCCCAACGGCAAGATCGACCGTAAAGCCCTTCCCGCTGCGTCCATCTTTGCTCAAAAGGCTAAGGAGCGACCGTTCATTCCCGCGGAGACGCCGCAGCAGAAGAAGCTGGCGGAAATCTGGGCCGACGTTCTGCATCTGGACCGCGTGAGCATCAACGACAGCATCTTCGAACTGGGAGCCGACTCACTGCTCATTTTCCGCATCTCCGCCCGTGCCGACCGGGAAGGCTTACCTCTCCGACCGGCGCAAATCTTTCAACATCGCACCATCGCCAACTTGTCGAACGCACTCGGTGAAACCATGACTGCGAGTCCGGAGCATGTCCCTGCCGGCCCCGCTATTCCCTCTGTTTCTCGCGAAAAATATCGAAGAGCGAAGGCCTGATGGAAAGCAGAACGCACCAGAGAGTCCCGTCCCCCGACGGTGAGCACGACCCCGGCAGTTCTAAATCGGAACAAGAAATCTTCGTAATGCCGGTGACACCCAGCCAGATGCGCTTTTGGTGGCTGCAACACATGCGTCCCGGAAATCGGGCGTTGAATATGCCTCTCGCGTGGACTTGTCGTGGCCCGCTCGACCAGGCTCGTGCGGCAGAGGCGCTGTCGGAGTTGATACGCCGCCACGAGTCGCTGCGCACCAGCTTCGAAGTGGTGGATGGCAGGCTGTCGCAAGTAATTCAGCCGCCATTTGCCATCCACCTGCCAGTGGAAGATCTAACTGCCCTGCCGGGGAATGAGCAGCAGCAGAAAGCCAGCGCGATCATCCGCCATGAAGCCCGAATCCAGATGGATATGGAGAAAGGACCTCTTTTCTTCGCTCGGTTGATCCGGTTGGGACCCGACGAACATATATTTCTTGTCACCATCCACCACAGCGTCTGCGACGGATGGTCGAATGGGGTCGTGCTGCGCGACTTTGCCGCAATTTACGACGGTCTGATGCGCCATGTCCCGCCCGACCTGCCGGAACTGTCAATCCAATTTGGCGATTTCGCGGTATGGCTGGACGAGTGGAGAAAGGGGAATGAGCCGGAGGAATCTCTGCAGTATTGGCGCGAGACCCTGGGCGGCGAATTCACTCCTCTGGAAATCGCGCGAGACTTTCCCAGCGGCGGAGCCCAGGAAGAGGGCGAGATTGAGACACTGCTGCTGCCGTCGGATCTTGCGCAGCGGGCTCGCGATTTCTGCGCGGCCCGTGGTTTGACTCTCTACATGTTGTTGCTGTCGGTCTATGGCCTAACTCTCGGCCGTCTCACTTGCCAGGACGACTTTCTTATCGGCACGCCCTGCGCCAACCGGCGTGTAGGAACGGAGGACCTCATAGGTCCCTTCTCCAATCCCCAGGTGATGAGGATGCGGGTGGACAAGAGTGACAGTCTTGCCGCTGTCCTCGAGCGCGTCCGCACCTGGACGCTGGGTGCGCTTGCACATCAGGACTTGCCTTTCGAAGATCTCAACGAAGACGACTTCTTTTCCAGCGAGCGCAATCAGATTCCCCTGCAGGTGTATTTCATCTATCAAAAGGCCTTCATGCAGGTGCAGCGCACCCCATCGCTGGAGATCGTTCCCTTGCGCTCCGTCAGCCCGGGAACCATGTTCGATTTGATGCTCAGCATCGTGGAGCGCAGTGAAGGCCCTCGCCTGCAACTCGAGTACAATCCCGGCTCTTTCCGTGCTTCCACCATGCAGCGCATTCTTCGCCTCTACCGCCAGGTTCTCGAGGCCACGCTGCAGGATACTGGCAGGCGACTTGACCAACTGCCCTCCATTGATGACAGTGAGCATCATGCGGCTGTTGTGGCGAGTGCTGGAAATGGACACAATCCCGCCGAATCCGACCGCCGCACTGGCTCTTCTCTGCTGGCAGAAGGGGTGTCCGCGAGTCTGCGGTCCAGCGAGTACGTTGCGCCTCATAATCCGCTTGAGTTGCAGGTGGCCCGTATCTGGGAATCCGTCATGGGCATGAAGGAGATTAGCGTCCAGGATAGCTTTTTCGACCTCGGTGGGCGTTCGTTGGCCGCGATGCGCATCGTTTCCCGAATCAACAGGGCCTACTCCCTCGATTTCGGCCTGGCCACCCTTTTTTCAGGAAACACCATCGAGCGGATGGCGGAACTAATCCAGAACCGCCTTGCGGCCAACACCAGTTCCTCGCTTGTGCCCATGCAGCCGCATGGGTCGGCAGCTCCGCTGTTCATCATCCATGGCGCCGGAGGCAACATCATCCGCTTTTACCAGCTTGCCATGCTTGTCGGCACCGACCACCCCATCTATGGAATCCAGGCGCAATCGCTGCTGGCTGGGCAGCCCGCGTTACTTCGCCTGGAGGATCAGGCGGCCTACTACTTGGCGGAAATCCGGCAAATTCAGCCCCACGGACCCTACCATTTCCTGGGCTATTCGTTCGGCGGAACCACGGCTCTGGAAATTGCACATCAACTGCGCGCGCAAGGAGAGCAGGTAGGCCTGCTGGGAATGCTCGACAGCCGCCAGCGCGATTATATGGTTGTGATGCAGAGGAAAGATTCCGTGCGATCACGGTTCGATCGTAGAATGGCACGCTTTTTCGGCAATATCGAACGGCTCTCTTTCCTGGAGAAGATCGATTACTTGTGGGACAAGTTTTATACGCGAACTTTGCGCCGAATTTACATGGTGGCGGCTGTACTCGGTATCCGTTCCGTACCTTCGTTTATGAAAAGCACAGACGATATCTCCTGGGTCGCAGCGATGAACTACCGGCCTCAACCCTGGCCTGGGCCGATGACGCTCTTCCGGGCGTCCGTTCAGCCCGATCCCCGTCTGCCGCGAGATTTGGGCTGGACGCCGCTGGCACAGGGCGGCGTCGAAGTATATGAACTTCCTGGCGATCACGATCTGGTCTTCCAGGAACCGAACATCCGGGTCCTGGCAGAGCAAATCCGCATCTGCCTTGAGAAATCCGATGCGGCCGAAGGTAGTTTCAACGAACCCGCACATACCACGAAGTAGCCGAAGAGCCAACCAGATGCCCGCAATTCGCCAAATCTATATGGTTCTCTCGCCGCGCTCCCTCAGCTATGCCAGGGATGCGCTTGAGAGCCTGTTCCGCAATTCCGTTGAACCTCTTCACCTTCGGCTTATTACCGACTCGAAGCAGGATAAAGAAGAATTGTCCACCGTGGTTGCAGGCATCGAGGCGAACCCGCATCAGTGGACGGTGCTCTCTGAAGATGATCTGGCTGCGCGCGAGGAGACGCTTTTCGCGGGACATTCTAACCTCCGCGCTTTCCGCCACGGTCATCCCTGCTGGCGCAAGATTACCGATCCGCTCCTGTTGAGTGGGCCCGGCGAGGAATTGGTGCTGCTCGACCCTGACCTCTATTTTCCCAACCGTTTTGCGTTCGAAGAAACGCCTCAAAGCGGGTTGCTACTGATGTGGCAGCGTCCGAACTGCCTGTTTCCACCGCAGGTGGTCAGAACAGCCATGGACCGGGGAATCCGGCTCGCGCATCATGTGGATATCGGCGTCGCGCACTGGCGCGCTCCGGTAGATCTGGACTGGCTGGACTGGCTGATCGGCAAATTGGGCGGCACGAATTTGCCCCGTATCATGCATGTGGAGGCGATCATCTGGGCCGCTCTGGCGATGCGCATTGGCGGCGGCCACCTCGACCCTGAATACTGGCGATGCTGGCACCGCTCACTCACTTCACGGGTGAGGGCGAAGCTTGGCGTAAGTGGCCCACACATTCTAAGATCGGAACCTTGGGCCGGGCTCAAATGTTTTCACGCCGGCGGCGAAGCAAAGTGGTGGCTGCACGCTGCGCGGGAGGCTAGAATGATGGACTCTGCGGCCGAACACGTCCGGCCAGGCCGCATCATTCCTTTCGTCGAGTTGACACCCGCAAATTATGCACGTGAACGAGCATTCAAGCGCGTGCTGCAGGCCATGGGCTATTACCAGATCTTTCGTCCCGCGTGAGCTGATATGCGAATCTGTATTGTCGCTGAGCACGCTTCTACACGCTTCGGCGGTGAGGCTATCCTTCCCGTGCACTACTTTCGCCTGTTGCGCGCTCGCGGGATTGACAGCTGGCTTGTAGTCCACTCGCGAACGCGAGGCGAAGTGCTCCAGCTCTTCCCGCAGGACGTTGACCGGATTCTTTTTGTTCCTGATCTTTGGATTCACAAGTTGATCTTTTTTTGCAGCCGTTTCCTACCTCGTCGGCTGTCTGAAGCCACTTTGGGACTATTCAATCAACTCATCACGCAGTTCTGCCAGCGCGCGATCGTGCGTCAACTCATTCGTGACCAGAGAATTGACGTAATTCATCAACCCATTCCGGTGGCGCCGCGTTTTCCCTCCATGTTGTTTGCCTTGGGCAAACCGGTGGTGATCGGTCCGCTCAACGGTGGAATGGAATACCCTCCTGCCTTTCGCAACACAGAGTCGTGGCTCAGCCGCTTGGCCATCCCTCTGGTCCGGTTTTTCGCAAATGCAGCCAACACCCTGCTGCCGGGGAAGAAACGCGCCAGTGTCGTGCTGGTGGCTAATCAACGCACGCGCAGAGCTCTGCCTTCCGGCATTCGTGGCAGAATCATAGAGCTTGTAGAAAATGGGGTAGACATCGGCGATTGGCAAGCCGGCCCCCAGCCCGATGAGTGTACGCTGCCTCGCTTCGTCTTCATCGGACGCCTGGTGGATTGGAAGGCAGTTGACGTCCTCATCAGGGCGCTCGAAAAGATACCGGACGCCGAACTCGAAATCATCGGGGACGGTCCGATGCGCGACACTTGGACGAGATTGGCTGGCGACCTTTCTCTGCAAAACCGCATCCAATTTACCGGGTGGTTGCCACAGTTGGAGTGTGCCGCACATCTGCGCTCAGCTACTGCGCTGGTTTTGCCCAGCCTATTTGAATGCGGAGGCGCCGTGGTCCTGGAGGCTATGGCCATGGGCAAGCCGGTAATTGCTACCCGTTGGGGCGGTCCAGCGGATTACCTTGACGCTTCAAGCGGAATGCTTGTGGATCCAGAAAGCTACTCAACACTGGTAATGGGATTTGCCACTGCGATGCAACGGCTCATTGACTCCCCCGCCCTCGCACACTCCATGGGTAGCGCAGGGCGTCAGCGGGCCCTCCGGGATTTTGATTGGCAACAAAAGATAGATCAGGTGATTTCCATCTACCGATCGTTGGTTGAAAAGACAGGCGCTCTCCAAGAGTTTGAGGATCGTGCTGTTTCTTCCGCCGCAGTATCTCAACACCACTAAGTTTTCGTCGACTCACGTATGGACGCAAACCTCCAAAACGCAAAGCTGCAAGCCGCGAGTCCCACGATGACTCTGGATGCTGAACCGCGAGCGGATTCCACGCCCGGTACCGACACATCCGCGGCGAAGGTCCCAGAGCGGGCTCCGAAGTGTCGGCTTGTCTATCTTCTCAGCCGCTATCCTGCCATCTCGCACACATTTTTCTTGAAGGAAGTGCTGGAACTGAGGAAGCTTGGATTCACCATAGAGGTTGCCTCAATCAATAAGCCCGACCGTTCGCCCTCATCCATGCCCGCGGTCGAAGCGGGAGAAGCGGAGAAGACCTTCTACATTAAATCTCAGGGAGTCGCATGGGCAGCGTGTATTGCGGCCAAGACACTTCTGAGCAAGCCTAGGGTCTTTGTACGCGGCTTGGCCGTGGCCCTGCAACTCGGCCGATGCGATCCGACCGCAACGCTATACGCCCTCTTCTATTTTGCTGAGGCGCTCATCCTCGGCGACTGGATGCGTTTGCGCGGGCATCGCCATTTGCACATCCATTTCTGCGGACCCGTGGCAACCGTGGGTATGATTGCATCGATAGCTTGGAAGTTTCCTTACTCGCTGACCGTGCATGGGCCGGACGAATTCTACGACGTGGAGAAGTTCTATCTCCGCCAGAAAATCGAACACGCCCAGTTCATCCTGTGCATCAGCGACTATTGCCGCAGCCAGCTCATGCGTGTTGCGTCTCCAGAGCACTGGGACAAGATGCACGTGGTCCGGCTTGGTGTTGATCCCACCGAATTCTCACCGGTGCCGAAGAGGCGTGATCCTGAGACTCCGGTTGAAGTCCTCTGCGTGGGACGGTTGGTCGCGTCCAAGGGCCAGCTTGTCTTATTGCGCGCCTGCACATTATTACTCTCTCGCGGTCATTCTCTCCGGTTACGCCTGGTGGGTGCAGGGCCGGACCAGGATCACTTGCAGGCGTTCGCCACCCGGCACGGTGTCCCGGTTATCTTCGACGGCGCTAAGAGTCACAACGAGATAAGGCATCTGCTCGGGAACGCGGATATCTTCGCACTCGCCAGCTTTGCCGAGGGCGTACCTGTAGCCTTGATGGAGGCCATGGCCATGGAGGTTCCGTGTGTGAGCACATTTGTGGCCGGCATTCCCGAACTTATTCGTGATGGCCTCGATGGCTTGCTGGTTCCCGCATCTTCACCTGAGGCAATGGCCTCGGCCTTGCAGCGGCTCATCGAGGATCCTCTGCTTCGGCGCAGTCTTGGCGTCGCAGGCGCCAGGCGCGTAATGGGACTCTACAACCTGCCGCAAAACGTTTGCACACTAGCACGTGTCTTTAAGGAGCATCTTCGCAATATCGCTTGAAAGTCTATGAATATACACTGTTCGCCTTCATATCAATTCGACGTCTCTATCGTGATTGTCTCCTTCAATACACGCGATGTATTGAGGGAATGCCTTCTATCCATCCATCGTGAAGCGGGTTCTCTTCGCCATCAGATCATCGTCGTCGACAACTCGTCGACGGATGGATCTCCAGCCATGATCGAGCAGGAGTTTCCAGATGTGGTGCTAATCCGGAGCGAAGTAAATCTCGGCTTTGGACCAGCAAACAACCTGGGCTTCGAGGCAGCGCGCGGACGTTATATCGTGCTCCTCAATTCCGACGCGTTTCTCACCGAGGAATCGCTCCAACGCTCCGTGGAGCACATGGACACCAACCCCCGGGCAGGCCTTGGTGGAGGACGGCTGATCGGACGCGACGGCTCCAAGCAGCCTTCGGCGCGCATGTTTCCCACTGTCTTCAGCGATCTGATTGTGCTTTCGGGGCTCGCAGCACGCTATCCTCAATCCCATTTCTTTGGGTACTTCGACCGCACCTGGGCCAATGAGATGGAGGCCGCGGAAGTTGACTGGGTTCCAGGCGCATACTCCATCATTCGCCCCGAAGCCCTGGCGGCGTCCGGCCCTTTTGATCCGCGCTTCTTCTTCTATTACGAGGAGGTCGACCTGTGCAAACGCATTCAACAGGCGGGTTATTCCATCTGCTATTGGCCGGACATCGTTGTCGTCCATATCGGGGGCGAGTCCTCGCGGCAGCTCCGGCCTATTGAACTTTCCAAGACCGGCTCGAAGCTTACTCTCTGGCGCATGCGAAGCATGCTGCTCTACTATCGAAAGCATCATGGTCCCGCTGCAAGGTGCATCATGCTGGTTGAGACTCTCTGGTTCTGGATGCGGTCGCAGCGCAGGCGTCTGAGCATGAATTCAGCTCGCCGCAACGCCGCAACTGCCGATCGGCGCCTTGTTTCGATTATTAGTCAGGCCTGGCGCGACACCCGCGGAGGACGCCTCTCTCCGGCACAGCCATGGTAAAAAACATCGTCTGCAGACACCAACATCCATTCGCTGGCAATCCTTATGCGTCGTAGCCTTAAGTCAGTGCTTTCATCTCTTCTGTCCTCGGTTTACCGCGCGACGGATGGCCTGCGGCGAAACTTGGGAAGAACCCGGAACCACGCGCTACTCTCATCGCGTCTCGCAGCGCCCCTTGACGCATCGGTCGTGGTGCTGGGGCCGCCGGAAGTACACGGAACAGCCGCGATTCGCTTCGGACGCGACGCCCTCTTGTATCCCGCGCTGTATCTGGAGACGGAGGACGGCGGATCGATCGAAATTGGCAACGGTGTGGTTCTTTCGCGCGGAGTTCACCTTGTATCGCGGTCTGCGATCGTCATCGGTCACGGCACGATGATCGGCGAGTACTCCAGTATCCGCGACGCCAATCACATCCGGGTCCCGGGATTACCTCTCCGCGATGCCGGCCACCTTGCGCGGCCCATTAATATCGGCAACGAGGTATGGATCGGCCGTGGAGTAGCCATATTAGGTGGCGTCACAATTGGGGACCGCGCAACCGTGGGTGCCAACGCTGTGGTCACGCACGATGTCCCAGCGGGCGCGACAGTCGTGGGGGTGCCCGCACGGCCGGTAGAAGCTGCTGCCGGTTCACGCGCCAGATGACGATCACGCCATGCCCAGCAGGCCGTACAGTGATTCTGGAAGACCTGTCCCTCCAACCCTATTGCGTCCGGGATTCGGGCGGAAGTACTTGCACGAATGACAAGTCGGAATGGCCGAGCGCTGTGAATTCCGAGGTATTCCAAATGAGCGGTGCACATGCAAGAAATCGCTGAGAGCAGTCCGGGGGGCCTTGATTCCGCCGCTCTTCCGGTGCTTTCAATTGTTGTGATCGGCCGCAATGAAGGCCAGCGTCTGGCCCGGTGCCTGGAGTCCATTCGGCAGGTGCGAGACGTTTACGTCAAGGAAATCGTCTACGTAGATTCAGGCTCAACTGACGGAAGTCCTCAGTACGCGTCGTCCATGGACTGTCGCGTGGTGGAACTCGACCCTTCGCAACCGCTCAGCGCCGCGCGCGCACGCAATGAAGGCTTCGCCCGCTTGATACAGGACGATCCGGATGTGCCCTTTGTCCAATTTCTAGACGGCGACTGCGATCTGGATCGGGATTGGCTGAGGCAGGGCCTTTCTGTGCTTACCCAACGTCCTGATGTAGGCGTGGTACGAGGCCATCTCCGCGAGCTATATCCTCGGGCATCCATCTACAACGAGCTGTGCGACCTGGAGTGGCAGCAGACACCGGGAGAAATACGCGCATCCGGTGGAATCTTCTTGGCTCGATCTCAGGTCTTCAGCCTGGTCGGTGGTTTTCGGCCCGAGGTGATTGCCGCTGAGGATGACGAATTCTGCGTGCGGGTACGCCGAGCCGGTGCAAAGATTCTGCAAGTGGATGCGGAGATGGCGCGGCACGATGTGGCGATGACCCGATTCAGCCAGTGGTGGCGCCGCTCAAAGAGGACGGGGCATGCTTTCGCCCAGGTATCGGTACTGCATGGCCAGAGTGAGGACCGGTACTTTGTCGCCGATTGCCGACGGATCTGGCTTTGGGCCTTTGTGCTGCCGCTGATCGCGCTTCTTCTTGCACCCATCACCTATGGCCTCTCCGTGCTGGTGTTATTCTGCGCTTATGGATGGCAATTCGCGCGCGTTTACATGCGTGGCCGCCAACGCGGATGGTCGGCTCGCCAAGCTTGCATTTACTCATTTTTCACTATCCTTTTCAAATTCCCAGCCCTCACTGGCCTACTCGAATACCACTGGCGGCGATGGCGCGGACACCGTTTTACAATCATTGAATACAAACGGAGCTGAAAAATATGATGCAATCCTCCCTTGAACAAACGACGGAGAACATCGGGAGGATTCCTTCTTCCAGTGCGAAAAGTCACACCCCAAGACTCAGTCGAAAACACCGGGTGGGTTTTCTCGGCACCGGCTATATCGCCGACTGGCACGCGCAAGCCATCGCCAAGGTGAGCGCTGTAGAACTGGTTGCAGTCTGCGATCAGATTCTACCTAAGGCGCAAACTCTGGCCAACAAGTTCGGCGTGCCCCGGGCTTATGATTCGCTCCAGACCATGCTTGCGGAAGAAACGTTAGACGCGGTGCATGTCCTGCTACCGCCAGACAGGCATTTTGAGGCGGCGCGCACGCTGCTCGAATCCGGCATAAATGTTCTCCTCGAAAAACCCATGTGCGATCGCGCCTCTGACTGCGAGACGCTGGCGCAAATTGCGGCTGAGCGCGGTTTGCGCATCGGCGTGAGCCATAATTTTCTTTTTTCACAGGTCTACGAGCAACTGCGACAGGATGTGCGAAGTGGTGTCCTTGGTCTGATCGACAATGTGACCATCACCTGGCACCGCCCTTTGCCGCCAACGCTTTTCGGCCCCTTCAATATCTGGATGCTTCGCGACCCCCGCAATATCATGCTGGAGATCGGTTCGCATTCTGTTTCGCAAATGGTCGACTTGGTCGGCGAACCGGACCAGATGTTGATTCACCCCAGCAACCCCATGGACCTGCCCACAGGCCGCAAGTTCTTCCGGCGCTGGCAGGTCGATGCCTTCAAAGACCAGACCGCGATTGAATTACGTTTCTCTTTCGTGCCGGGCTTTTCTGAATACACGATTCATGTCCGCGGTTCTCTGGCATCGGCTACCGTGGATTTTGAGCGCAGTACCTATACGCGTCATGAGCATCGTCCCATCGACCCCGATTTTGATGCCTACGCGATGATCATCCGCAACGCGAAAAACCTGAAGAAGCAGGCGCGGCGTACGCTCTTCCACTACTTCCGCTCCAAGCTGGATCTCGGCACCCGCGGCAATCCCTATGGAGCGACAATTGTCGGCGCTATCGACGCCTTTTATGCTGCGCCCGGCGTGCCGCTGGATGAGCGGATTGATGCGCGGACGGGAGCAAGGGTCATCCGGATATGCGAAGAGATCGGCCGTCGCGCCAATCTTCCGTCCACTACATTGGTCACGCCGTCGTCGAGACCGCCCATCCGCACCGCTCTAACTCCCAGCGTTCTGGTGCTTGGTGCCACTGGTTTCATCGGCAGAGAATTGGTTCGGCAGTTGATTGGGATTGGCCGCAGTGTCCGTTTGCTGGTCCGCAACCCAGGCAATCTTCGTCGGGAAATGATGGTTCCCGAAGTCGAATGTCAGGTCGGCGATGTGATGGACATCGCTATCCTTCGCAAGGCGATGGAGGGAATTGACTGCGTCATTCATCTGGCTCGTTCAAATGTGAAAACCTGGGCGGAGTATCAGGAATTTGAAATCGGCGCCACCCGTCAGATCGCCGAATGTGCGCTCGAAGCGGGAGTCAAGCGATTCATTTATTCAGGCACGATTGCCTCGTACTATCAGGGGGCAAGAGCTGGCACGATTACTGAAGATACGCCGCTCGATCCACAAATCGCGCGTGGCAACCTGTATGCGCGGTCCAAAACGGCTTCCGAAGAGCTGCTACGGAAAATGCATAAGGAGCAAGGTCTGCCGGTCGTAATTCTCCGCCCGGGCGTCGTGATTGGGCGTGGTGGCAGCCCATTCCATTGGGGAGTGGCCATGTGGTGGCACGATGCCGTCTGCCAAACCTGGGGTGACGGCCAGAATAAACTGCCGCTGGTTCTGGTCGAAGACGTGGCCTCGGGCATGATCGCAGCCATGGACACCCCGGACATCGAGGGCCGCTGCTTTAATCTCGTAGGCGATCCGTGTTTAAGCGCCCAGGAGTATCTCGATGAGCTCGACCGCTGTGGCGGCTTTCGCGTGCAGCGTCATACCACGCCCATCTTCAAGTTCTATTTGATTGACCTCGTGAAGTGGATAGCCAAGGTTGCGTTGCGCCTTCCCGATCGCCAGTTCCCGCATTATCGCGACTGGGAGACCCGCACGATGAGGGCCACATTCGATTGCACTGCAGCCAAAAGCGTTCTCAGCTGGAAACCGGTCGCCGACCGTGACGAAGTTGTACGCAAAGGCATCGCAGCGCCGCTGGCTGAGTTCACGAAGTAGAGCCGAGTGCGAGAAGGAAAACTACGCGCATCTGGGCGAGCCTACCCAACTCATGCCTAAACGGCAACAGTAAGTCACGCTCGTTCGCCATTCACAGCTTCGCTGGGTACCCATCCTTTGACCCTGCGACAAAAATGGGTGCCCAGTCCGGATTCTCAGACCTGGGAGGACTACCTTCTAATGTCCTCAGTCTGAAAGACGCCGGGTGCCGGCTGCCCCATCCATTCCACAGTTTCATCGTGGAATGGGTGGGTGGCCACGACCGCCCACTCGCCACTTCAAATCTTTTGCAGAATAGGGCTATTTCTTCACGCCACCAACCGCAAGATGTTGTGGCTTTTCGGCCGGCCCAGAAGTGGTCGTAATTGGCTACCGCATGAACGCATATCATTGCAAACATGTTGATTAGCAGCGCGGACCGGAACCACTTCTAATGGTATGAGGTGGCGTCAAGTAAATAGCCATATTGCAGAAAATAACCCGTCCATGCCGCACAATCGAAATGAGGAAATGAGCGTAAATATTCCAGCCGGTCCGTACCACCGACGAGATACCCACCCCCCTCCCCCTTCAAATGGGCGGTTTCCAGGGGTGCTGTCGGCTCGTCCTAGGACATAAGTTATGTTTAATCAACAACATCATGGACGTGCTGTCAGCTACCCTATTGTCTTAATGGTAAATAGAAATCTATGAAAAATGCCTCTTTTCGCTGCTTTTGAGGGTGGATTTTGGCAAGTTCGACAAGAAAGTCAGGCGTTCTCGACCAGCGCTACAGCGGAACCAGAGTTGGTGCATCCCGTCTCAAGTCGACGCGACCATCAGAGGTCGGGGTCCCACGCGACGGGTCCTTGTCGCAGGGGTAGAGGTCGCTGTTCCCTGCGACGGATCTTCGTCGCAGGGGTGCATCGAGCGGCGACCAGTTCAATACTCCACCCACCGCTGTAACTCTGGTTTCGCTCTAGTTCACAGTGAGCGTAAACGTGGTCGTTGCTGTTGTCTGTGCCGAATCATTACCGGTTCCAGTCACTGTGATCGTATAGGTTCCGGCCGTGGTTCCCGTGTTTGTTACGTGGGACGTGGCAACCGATTTGCTCGTGACCAAACCGCCGCAGCCCACCAGTCCACCCATCGCTACCACCATAATCAAGACGCAGAGCATCGCCTGCCACTTACGGCGCCGTGCAGGAATCCCGAGGAACACGAGCAATGCCAGAACCGCTCCCTGGCCGGCTCCGCTCCAGCCCTTGCCATTTCCCGGTTGAGGAATCATCTGAGCGCTGCTGTTCGACGTCGTATCCACTGTCACTGTTGTAGTCTCGTTCGTCTTGTTGGAGTCGAGCTTCACCGCCTTGTTGGCAGCACAACTCGGCAGATTAGTCGCGTCGGCGGGACTTGAGGTCACTGCGCAGGAGAGAGTCACAGTTCCCTCAAAATCTGTAGTCGAACTTACCGTCACAGTTGAGGTTCCTGATGCGCCTGGAGCTACCGTTACCCCGGTCGCAGCCAACGAATAGGCAGCCTCTGCCACGGTCACTGGAACCGCCGTGGATGCGCTGGTGCAGGTCGCAACACTGGCTCCGTCCGGCGCGAAGTTGACAGTCAAGCTGTGCTTGCCTGGTTTCAGCGATCCGGCGGGAATGTTGATTGTTGCATTGCCGTTGTTCACCGCCGTGGCAGGCGAACTATAACTATCGCTGGTGATGATGACGGTACCGGTAGGTATTGGTTGACCTGCCTCTCCACTGACCGACACAGCCACTGCAAGCGATTCAGTTGTCGAAACCTGGCTCGAAGACGGTGTCACCTTCAACTTGGGAGTCTTCTTGGTAATCGCCGCCCCTCCAATGCTGTATTGGGCGGAGGCTGCCGGGCTGTTGGCGTATCCCGTTTCGACCGCGATCGCCTCTAGCGTCTCCGTCGCGCTCACTGTAATCGGGCCGGTATAGACGGTCGACGACGTGGTCGGTGTCTTTCCATTGGTGGTGTAGTAGACGGTTGTGCCCGCTGTCGCGTCGCTTATACTCACAGACTGCGACGTGGTGTAGGTGCCGCCGGCCGGCGAAAACGTCGGCGTCGGCAGCGCCGGTTCGATGGTGTATGCCGCAGCAACCGCGGGACTGTTGGCATAACCCGTTCTGGCAGCGATCGCTTTTATCGTCTTCGAGGCGCTCACCAAGATCGCGCTCGAATACTTGTTTGACGCAGTCGTCGGCGTCGTGCCGTCGGTGGTGTAGTAGATAGTGCTCCCGGACATTGTCTCGCCGATGGTGACCGATTGAGAGGATGTGTAAGATCCGCCTGCTGGCGAGAATGTCGGCGCAGGTAATGCCCCTGAACTGACGGTGTAAACTGCCGTGGCGACCGCACTGTTGGCGTAGCCTGCCTCGACAGCGATGGCCTCTAGTGTTTCTGTCGCGCTCACCGTGATCGGGCCGCTGTAGACAGCCGAGGAGGTGGTCGGCGTGCTGCCGTTGGTGGTGTAGTAGATGGTTGTGCCCGCGGTTGCGTCACTGATGCTCACCGTCTGTGGCGCAGTGTAAGTCCCACCGGCTGGCGAGAACGTCGGCGCAGGTAATGCCCCTGAACTGACGGTGTAAACTGCCGTGGCGACTGCACTGTTGGCGTAGCCTGTCTCGACAGCAATCGCGTTCAGCGTTTCTGTCGCGCTCACCGTGATCGGGCTGCTGTAGACGGCTGAAGAAGTGGTCGGAGTGCTGCCGTCGGTGGTGTAGTGGATGGCGGCGCCGCTGGTCGCGCTGCTCAGAGTGACGGTCTGCGCGCTGGCGTAGGTGCCGCCTGCCGGGGTGAACGTGGGCTCCGCAGCGGCCGCCTGGCCTCCCGTGGTGTAGTCCAGGGCTGTGACCGAGTACGGAGGCAGGGTGATGGAGCTGGGGCTGGAAAGCGAACTGGTTTCGATCGCAACCGTGGCCGCAGTCTGGTTCGATGCCGTGCCGGTATGCGCTTCGTTCAGGTCATCCAGCGAGGACGGCGCATATTGCCGCTGGGTAACTGCTCCGGCGGGAGTGTTGGTTCCCGCGAAGCTGATGGTGTGGCTGGCGGTAATGTCGGTGTTGATCAGTACCACCGAGCGCGCGTTGCCGTTCTCGAAGCAGAAGGCATAGAGCGACGGCACATTGCTGAATGCCGGAATTGGATTGCTACCGTTTACCGATCCGGCGAAGTTGTAGGTTGCGTTGTTGTTGATGGGGCAGGAGTACATAGGCCCGATGATCGACTGGTTGACCAGCGACACGCCCAGGAATGCCGGACGCATGTTGTTGGTCGCCCCACCCATGTCCACCACCGTGCCCCACAATTTCGCTTGCGTCGACCCGTTATGGAACTGGTATTGTGTCAGCGAGAAAAGCGACTGGGGTTGGATCCCGTAGTACTGCATATTCAATAGCGGTTCCAGCGCCATGATCACGCCCTGCCCGGCACCGGCGTTGATGACGTCCAGTTGCGTCTGGGTGAAGCTGCCAGTGAGCGTATTCTGGCCCCACTCATAGATGTTTACATTGCACTGCGCCGTTCCGGACGCCCCGCAGGTCTTCTGCGACTGGTAGTCGTGCACCGACTGGTAGAAGTTGTACGGATCGCTGGCGTCGGTGACCCGCTCCCAAGGTTCCACCATCGCCGGCTGCCATATCGCCGCATCGCTGCTGAGATCGCTTACATTCCCGTACAGGTAGTCGTTGATCTCGATCGAATCCGGGCGCACCTTCTGGATGGTCGTATCCATCGACCAGTTGATCGCTGTCTGTGCATTGAGCACTAGGTCAAATGAAGACGCCACGTAGTAGCTGTCGGCATGCATCGCGGCAAAGATGT
>CAYNGB010000013.1:0-86197 GCA_964396795.1 uncultured Occallatibacter sp.
CCGTTATAGGGTCAAAAGCTCTATCGGGGGTTCGAATCCCCCTCTCTCCGCCAGAGTCTATAAGCCGTTTATAATCAATAAGCAGGACTCCATGTTGCACCTTGTGTGACAGTTTTTTTATCTGGAGAATCTGCAAGATAAAGCCCGCGAAATTCGCTCCATGTCCGTTCTGCAGGAACAGGGCCTGCACCCACGCACCATCTACAACCAGATTGCACGAATCACGACCCTGCTGCGGTCGCACAAGATCATCGGTCTCCTCGCCCGGCATGACAAGCCACAGTACGACGAGAAGGTGCCGGATGCTTACGATTCGGATCAACTTCAGGCGCTGTTCGCGGCTGCGCTCCCTGAGGAGCGCATGTTGTTCGAGTTCTTCCTCGGACGATCACTGCATACCTGGCTTGGGGCAGAGACTCGCAGCGGCTCGTCTTGGTCTATTCGGTCGGAACCATCTCGACTTTCTTCAAATGGCAAATCTCCGAAGGGCGCCGCAAAGCTACCAACCCCGTAGTCGGTCTGATTCATAGTGCCCCTGCAAAACACTGGTTGCCACGTCCGCTCGAAGCCGATGAAGTGAGCTTGATGTGGAGCATCCTCGCGGAGCGGGGCAATGCTCGCACCCGTTTTGCCGCGGCAGTAGGCGAAGAATCCGGGTTGCGGATCGGCGAAATCTGCAACCTGCGCCTTTCGGATGTTGATGTTCGACAGCAGAGGTTCTTGATCCGTTTACCTAACAAGACCAATCGCGAACGCTGGGCTCATTTTGCAGATAAAACCAAAAGGTTCCACATCGAGTGGATGGCGGAACGCGATCAGACTTGTGGTCACGACTTCGTGCTCCACAACATCCTGGGCGATCCATCATGTCCTGGAAGTCTGAGTAACGAATTCAATGACAGAGGAAATGCTTTTTCAGCAGCCTGGGCGGAGGATCACGACCTGACCATTCCAAGACAACGCCTCTTATCGATTTCGCGATGAACGCAAGGCTGACACTGCCTTAGGCCCGAATTGCGGCTGACCTCGACGCAGCGATGATGAGTTACCAGCCTCGCCAGAAGCCCATCTGCTCTTAGGGCTCGAGCTGGGTGGGAGTGCTTGTCACGCCTCCGGTCGCCGCTGCCGTGATCGTCTCTTGGCCCGTTCCAGTATTTTTGTAGTAGAAACTCACCGAGTTGGCCGAAGAAGTGATGGTCCTGCTCGTTATCACGCCGGAGCAACTGCTGCCGCTGTAGAACGTACCGGTACCAGAAGTGCTGGTGCTGGACAGTGCGATTGTGACGGTGCTGGGTGGGTTAGTCGGGTTGCCAGAGCCATCTTGCGTCTGTACCGTGATCACTGGCGAGCAGGTGTTTGCCGTGACCGTAAACGTCGATGTAGAAAATGCTAACTTGCTAGCCGTGAACGTCACCGTTGCGGTCTGGGACACCGTGACATTCTCGGTCGTGTCCTTCGCCGTATAAGTGACCGCCTGGGCCGTGGAATCCTTCACTGAAAAGGTGGCCTGCCCGCTGGCATTCGTCGACCCGTTTACGGTGGTAATCGTCGAGCTGCCGCTCCCCGCCGTCAGCGTGACGGTCTTGCCGCTCACAGGGTTGTTGTACGTGTCGTTCAGAGTGACGGTAATCGTCGACGTTGTCGCGCCGTCGGCTGGCAAGGAGGTTAGGCTGGCTGCCACTGTCGAATTGCTCGCCGTAGGTGTGGCAGCGACCACCGTCTCAGTCTGCGCGGTACCAGCCAGGCCTCCAGTTGCCGTTGCCGTAATCACCGGGTTGCCCGCTTTCGTGTCCTTGTACCAGAAGTTGGCACTGTTTGCGCTAGTGTTGATGGTCAAGGTGGTTGTTTGATGTCCCGGGTTGCAATCGCTATTGCTATAGAACACGTAGGTTCCCGTAGAGCTGCTGCCCAGAGTCACCGTCACCGAGCTTGGCGGATTCACGGCAGTGCCGTTCCCGTCTTGTGTCTGCACCGTCGCGGCCGAGGCAGTGCAAACACCCGCGCTGACGTTAAACGGCGCGGTCGTAAACGCCAGTTTGCTGGCTGTGAACGTCACGATGGCAGTATTGGTAATGGTGACGGTGTCGGTCGAGTCTGTGGCTGTGTACGTGACAGCTTGGGCCTTCGCGTCCGTGACGGTAAAGGTGACCACACCGTTTGAATTGGACGGGCCGCTGGCAGCCGAGATCGTCGAGTTGCCGGCACCTTGGGCCAGCGTTACTGTCTTGCCAGTCACTGGGTTGCTGTTCGCATCCAATAGAGTGACGGTGATCGTCGAGGTCGTCGAACCGTCTGCTATTACCGAGGCCGGACTGGAATTTACAGTCGATGTTGAAGCACTCACCCCTGCCGCATTTACGGTCTCAGTCTGCGTTGGGCTGCCCGTCACCCCTCCTGTCGCCGCCGCAGTAATTACCGGGCTGCCCGCTTTTGTGTCCTCGTACCAGAAGTTGGCACTGTTTGCAGAAGTGCCGATGGTCACGCTGGTTGTTGTTGCCCCGCAAACACTATTGCTATAGAAGGCCTTGGTCCCGGTAGAGTTGCTGCTGAGTGCCACCGTCACCGTGCTCGACGGATCCGCGGCATTACCGTTCGAATCCTGCGTCTGCACCGTGATCTGCGGCGAGCAAACGCCTGCCGCGACACTGACAGGTGAGGTTGAAAACGCCAGCTTGCTGGCCGTGAATGTCACTAATGCCGTTTGGTTGATGACGAGGTTGGAGTCAGTCGTGTCTGTGGCCGTATATGTGACGGCCTCGCCCGTAGAATCCTTCACAGTGAAGGAAGCCTGTCCGCTCCCATTTGTGGTCCCGCTTACGGTGGTAATGGTCGAACTGCCGCTACCCGCCGCCAGTGTTACTGTCTTGCCGCTCACCAGGTTATTGTTGGCGTCCTTCAGCGTCACCGTGATCGTCGAGGTCGAAGAGCCGTCAGCTTTCACGGTAGTGGGACTGGCGGTGACCGTAGAATTTGTCGCGTTGCCCGGACCCGCGGCGACAACAAAGGTAGTCGTTTTTGTGTACGTTCCCGAGCAACCATTGCTTCCCGTGGCGCTTATATTGACTCCGCTTGACGTGCCAACGGGAGTTGTCGCGGATGTTGTCACGGTTAGTGTGGAAGTTAGGCCACTCTGCGTTGTAAAGACAAGCGGGTTGGGGCTAAAGGTGCCACTCGCTCCACTCGGTAGGCCCGCGATGCTCATAGTAGCCGTGCAAGCCGAAGCAGGGCTGATGTTGACTGTGATTCCATTAGTCCCGCCGTATGTGGCAGAACTACCTGCGGGCACCGGGTTGGGAGTCTGCGCACCAACAGTGGGGGCACTGAGGCCGGCCGGGCCCGACGTGACATTGAAGGGGCTGCTGATCGCTTGAGTTAGCGTGCCGCTGGTCGCAGTCAAAGTATAACCATTGGCCGCCGTAGAGATCTTGCAGCCCGAGAACGTAGCCACACCGGAAGTGGCAGCCAACGGGTTAGTGCAGCCGGTGAGCGACGAGCTGCTCGGAGTTAGCAAGATCGACGCAGAACTGGTTGTCACTGTGTTGCCGCCCGCGTCCTCGACCGTCACCACTGGCTGAGTGGGGAGCGGGCTCGCATAGATGCCGCCAACGGGTTCTGTCGTGAAGATCAACTGGGTGGCAGGGCCTAAGGTGACGTTGAAGAGATTGCTCACTACGACTCCTGGTACCGTGTCAACCGTTGACCCGGAGGCAGTGAGCGTGTAGCCCGTGCCTTTCGTGTCGATCGAGAGTCCGCCGAATGTGGCTTGACCGGTGCTGGTGTTAACCGCCGCGGTCAGCGTTCCGCTCAATACTCCTCCAGGGCCAGCGTTGTTCTGAATGGCCAGGGTGACGTTTTGAGCTGTGCCTGTGACTGTGTTCCCGTTTGCGTCCTGCAGGGTCACGACTGGCTGCGTCGACCAGATTGTCCCGCCAGTGCCACCGCCAGGTTGCGTTGTGAAGACCAGCCTCGACGCCGTGCCCGCACTGACGGTGAAAGCTGCGCTCGTACCAGTCTTGCCGGAGGCGGTCGCCGCAATGGTGAACGAGCCGGTGTTTGTGATCGTCACACTCTGCGGATCGAGCACGCCTGCCGTGAACGTTCCCGATGTCACGGGGCTGCCGGTCAGGGCACCGGTCGAGGTCAGCGACACCGTCGAAGTAAACGACGTGACGGTGTTGTTGTTCACATCCTGCGCAGTGATCCTCAAGCTGAACGCCGTGCCTGCCGTCTGTGTCCCAATCGTCCCGCCGCCGCTCTTCTCTACCTTGAAATGGTCAAGAGCGCCCGGATTGACGGTTGCGATTGTCGCCAAACCCGTATGGCTGGACCCGTCAGTTACCGTGACCGTCAGGTTGCTTCCTGCCACCGTGGGTGTGACGCTTGCATTAGTCAATACGCCTGCAGTGAACGCCGCCGACGTCCCGGTCACTCCCGCGGTGCCGCCCAACGTTACCGTCGAAGTGAAGCTCGTGACGGTGTTGTTGTTCGTATCCTTTGCAGTGATCGTTGCGATTTGGAACGCTGTGCCCGCCGTCTGCGGAGAGGAAATGGTCGAGATGGCAAAGTGATCGACAGCGCCACCCGTGATGTTGAAGGTATTGCTGGTGCCAGCACTCATCCCACTGCTCGTCGCCGTCAACGAGTAGCCCGTACCCGCCGTGTTGATCGAGAGATTATTAAACGTGGCAACGCCATTAACCGCCCTTTGCGTCAGCGTTCCACTCAGCGTGCCTGGCCCGCCTGTAGCGGGAGTTCCCGATGTAATTGCGAGCGCCACCGACGCTGCGCTGCTGGCCACCAAGACACCATTACTGTCCTTCACCTGCACTGTCACCGCCGGGGAGATGGAAACACCCGCTGCGGTATTCGTGGGCGACTGACCGAACGCTAGCGCGAGGCCGTTATGCGGCCACGCCACATAGGTATTCAAACTTATGGTTCCTGGATCGTACACGCAAACGTAGTCGTTGCTCGTCGTATTGAAGGGAACGGCTGTGAGAAGAGGGGTGTACGTTCCTGACGTGCTGATCGTAGTCGCGGTTCCGATAGGCAAGGCGCAGTCACTAAGACTATCCCCCCAGAGGTATGCTGGCCCAGTCCCAAGGCGAATCTCCAGGGACACAGTGGTACCACCCGTAATGGTCAACAGGTCTGCCGGTGCCACCTGCACTGCCAGGCTTGCGGTGCCGGTGTTGGTGTTCTGCGCAAAGAGAAGAGTGCAGCTCGCGAGGAGAATCACGGCTACCACGGGGGCGAGTTCGAAGGTTCTATACAACGCACGAGCTACGCGGCGGCGCCAAGTCGCTCTGCCTGCTTTCTGCCTGCCGATTGATCGCCTTGCTTTCATCGTTCTCTTTCGTTCCCGATCACTTGCTGTCTCAATGACCCAATCTCAATGGCCCGCTTTGTTCGAACCGAATCACCCGCACCATCGTTAGTGGCGGGTGCTGGCGGCGGGCGTGTTGACGTGTATCTCCTGTTTCAGCATCTCGCGGACCGGCTTCTCCACCGCGGGCTTGATCTTCAATTCGAATCCGAAGGGCGCCGCCGCGCCGGTGCCTGATGCGGCGACCGCAACGCGCGCGGGCGACGCCAGTATGTAACCTTCAGGAAGCGTCGCTATATCGATTTCCACCTCGTAATGCCCCTCGGCCACGTTGTAGAAGGAAAACGTGCCGTCTTCGTAGGGGGTTGTGTAAGACTTCGTGCCCACCAGACGGACAACCACGTTTTCAATTTGCACATCCTTGGGAGCCACAATCTTCCCGGCGAGGTTCGCCAGCCGCAATACGTCGAAGTCTGTGCGTGCAATGGCTCGGGGCGCAACGCTTACGTGTGCGATATTGGCGGGACCTGGCGAGTAGTCGGCAGGAAGCTGTTCCATGTTCAACGCCACCTCATGCATCCCCTCGGGTACATCGGTAAACGCATAACGGCCGGCAGCGTCGCTGATCGCGGTTCGGTTGTGATCAAGGATGACGGCAACGTTGGGAGCCGGCTGCGTTCCGGCCAGCGCTGCTTCCGTCACGAAGCCCTCGACGCTCCCGACCAGCGGCGCGTGCGACGCCGCATACTGCTCAATAGTGCTTCCCTGCTCCAGTGCTTTACCCCACGAGTAGCGCTTGCTGACCCTGAAGTAGATGCTCCGCTGATTGAAGCCTGCTAACTGGGTATTCAGGCCCTGGTCGCTGTTGCCAAGAAGAAAGATGTTCTCGGGGTTCAGAGCGGTAAGGAGCTGGTTTTGGAAGGCTTCAAAATGCAGGGTCCATCCATCAAAGAGGGGGGTGCTCAGTCCCATTACTGTGCTGCTGACTGAGTTCGTGCTGAAAACGCTCTTGTTCACCAGGTCATTGCCCTTCTCCATATACGCATATGCGGAGATGCGCTTGATATTGGCCTGCATCGATCCGCGAAAGAAGACCGTATTCAGATCCTGTGTTGATGATTGCGTATTCTGCAGCCGGACGGCCCCACCCAGCACAAAATGCTTCCAGGTAAACGTGTCTTCAACCTCCTCGAAGCGTTGCGACTGGGGCTGGGCGTTGACATTCAGCTTCATGTCAATAAGGGAGAACCGCAGGTTGTGACGCCAAAGCGGTCGGCTGACGGTCAAGTTGAGCTGGCTATTGTTTGAAGGGAGTGTAATCGGTTGCGAAGGGTCGCGCTCAGTTAACCGCAGGGACGTGAGCGAACTGCCTGCGCTCAGTTTCCAGGGCAGCGTAACTGAAGCGCCCGTGGTGTAGCCGGTACTGCTGAAACTCGGCAATGCAAGGTTGTTCTCAAGATTGTTGGAGTAAGCGCTGGCTGAACCGTAGACCTCGACCCTCCCGAATGGCCGGTAATGGCCTTCGACGTAGGGCCCTTTGCGGTCGCCTGCAAAGTAGCCTAGCAGCGGCATGTATGAAGTACTCTGGCGCACATAGTTGGCGCGGACACTGAATTTGTCGGCCTCCCATGAAGGACCAATCAGGAGCGAAAACGGCACCTCTGCCACGGTCAAAGGAGTGAATCCTGAAACCTTGCCGTAACCAGTTTCGCCATAGATTTTCAGGTGCTCGCTGACGTGGAATGTCGACTGAAAAGTCAGGCTGTTTGAACCCTGATATGTGCGGCCCGGCAGAATAAAAGTCGAGTCGCTTGTTAACGCGCTCGGGCTGGTGTTCAGGTTCAGGAAGCGGGCTCCGAACGCCCACCGCTCGCCGACCTTTTGTTGCATTGAGGCGCCCATGACTCGCTGCGGCAATATCAGGCGGAAAGGAATGCGCGGCCCCTCAAGCACAGTGTCCTCGCCCACAAAGAACTCGTAGGTGCTGTTGGTGCGTCGCATGGCGATTTGCGCGCCGCGCCCGGCGATTTCGGGCGAATAGACGTTGGAGAACGGGTTCTCCACCATGTACGACGAGAAATGGAAGTCGCCGCCGATGAAATCCCAATGCCAGCCCCAGATGGGCGTTCCGCGCAATCCTGCGGAGATGTTGCCGGTGCGGAATCCGTCGCCACCGTAACCCTCGACATTGGTGCTAATCAGGCCCAGGCCGTCGATGAACTGGCTGTAATTCTCGGCCATACCGGAGGTCTGGATCAGGGACTGTCCGCTCCCGCTCATGTAGTAGCCTTGCACGGCCACCTCTGCCTGCCCGGCGGACTCCTGTGCCCGAATTTCACCGCTGTATAGCATAGAAGCCAACAGAGTCATCCCGATCGGTAAACAACGTGCGATTTGTGCCAGGCAATCAGTTCTTTTCACGACACCATTCACCATCCGCATTCGTCGTCTCTTCTCGATCTTGCGCATTCCCATTGAGACAACCGTTTGGTGGTCGCCGGGCAAACGCCCCAGTCTGCGCCTATTTCGGCGCTGTTTTGGCCCCCGCCGCTGGTGGCACGGCTTCCACTGCCACATCCGCAGTGCCTTGTTGAATTTCGCTCATGCCAACATCCACATTGACCTTCAGCGTGTAGTGCCCGGGTTCGAGGTAGGTCTTCAGCGGGAAAATGACGCGCTGGCTACGATTGCGCAAGACTGCCATTGACGGGAAATCATCCGTCTCCACTGTCTTCCCATCCGCGCTCAGCACTTCCAGCTTGCCCGTGGGCCTGAAGTACATTGACCCCGAGTTTTCAAGCACCACGACCGCCTGCCAATTACCCTTCACATCTTTGGGGTCTTTCACGTCGGTCGCGGCTGTCCCCTCTGCGGGCGCTGCCGGCGGCGGTATCGCCTCCAGCTTGATTTCCTTCAGGCTTCCCACGACCGCGGGCTTGCCAACCTGGATATAAAAGGCGGAAACGATGCGCACCGCCATGTGCATTCCCATGCCTTCGGCCGCTGTTTCGCCCGCGGGGCGAAGCGTGGTAAAACCCGCCGCGCAGTTGTAGCTGCCCTCTGCCGCGTCGGCAGGCACCCGAATGGTGTAACGCACCAACAGAGATCCGCCCTTTTCAAGCTCGATCTCCATGGGGTTCAGGCTCAGCCAGGTCTTGCAGGAGTAAGCGGCCTCGTGCGGAATGTCACGCTCAAACTGAGGCGTATCGGTCTCGTCGATAAAGAAGTCATCTACTTCAGCCCGAATGCGGACCTTCGCACCCGATTCGCTGCTGAGTTTCAAAGCGCCGGAGACTTGCTGACCGGGCGCGATCGTCAATTCGTTCCGCATGGGCACCAAGCCCAAACCCATCTGTGCCTGCGCCGGAAGACTAACAAGCAATCCAAGCAAGGCAGAAAGAACAATTACTGCGCAATTACGGTGTATGAAACATTTAGTGGACATGAGTTTGCTATGTACCTCCAAGAGTCAATTAACTGATAACTCAGCACCACCGTGAAATTGTGGCCGCTGGCATTTCCCTCGTTCCCGCTCGCCACCGGCAGGCCGGGAAGCGTGTTGGGAAGAGGAGTGAAATTGGACATATTGCAGCCGGCACTACCTTGGCCGCCGCCATCTACCGATGCCGAAACGCATTTGAGGCTGATGGCGGATACCGGCACGGTAGTGCATCCGCTGAAACTCGGCGAACCCGAGCCGACCATCAATGTCCACGTCCTTCCATTCATTCCCCGGTCGATTTCCCAGGTTAGCGTCGCAGTCGAGCCGCCGGGAATTGTGCTGCCCGGGTTATTTGCCGTAAAAGAAATGGTGCGGGGCATTGCCCGCAGATCGCTGACTTGAGTGAACCCGTAGCCCGGAGCAATCTGGCTCGCAGAGGGCGAGGTCAGAATAGGCTGGCCCTTGCTCGTGATCGGCTTCTGAGCCCACAGCCATCCTGCAGCGAACATCAACGCGGCTATCGTCGTAAACAAGATGCTTTTGCGCATCCTAGTCTCTCTTCTTCACTTCTGTAATCCCACGGTAGGTGTAGCCCGTAGCTCCAAAGGAGCCACGGGCGTTGCCTACTTGCGGTGTGCGTTATATAGCGCTGATGGTATAAGTCGCGATTGCGGTGTACGATCCTGCCTTGTAATTCGGGTCGTTGATCAGATCCCAAGACGTCGTGGCGCCGTTTCCAACTTTAAGGGATTGAGTGTTGACCCCAAAGGCCACCACGCTTGTGGCAGCACTGGTTGAGGCAGTCACCGAACCCGTGCAAGGTGTTGCGGTTCCGGCGGGCGGGGCCACTGCGGTGCACGAGTAGGTAAGCAAGTCGCCGCTCGTGGGTGGGCTCGCAACTGACGGGCCACCATTCGCGCCGCCGGTGCTGAAGTCTTGCGTAATCTCCACTGTGATCCCGGCGGTAGTAGCGATAGCGCCAGTGCGGACCTTGTAATTGAGTTGAGTGGTGGACGTATAGTCGCCGAAGGTTGTGCTCGATGTTAGGGCCGGGCTCGCTGTGACAGAGATCGCTGCCTCAGTTCCCACCGACACGGTCAAACTCGCTGTCGCGGTGTTCTGCGCGTAGCTCATTGACGCCGCGAGCAGCATGATTGATGCAACCATTAAAGTCTTCTTCATGGCTATGTTTCCTTTCGATCGTACGCAGCTTACGCTGGGGTTAAGTGGTTCAGGACGCGCTGATGGTGAATGTCACCGTCGAGTTATACGTTCCTGTCTTGTAGTTGGGGTCGTTGGCCAGGCTCCAGCCAACTGAAGCTGTGCTTCCCCCAGTGCCGGTATGAACATTCGTTCCAAAGGTAGCCAGGTTCGTCTGGCTGCTTGTGGAAGCGGTTTGCGTACCGGTGCAGGCCGTTCCCGGACTGGCCACAGTACAGGTGTAGGTGAGCGCGTCGCCGGGCGCGAGTGGGGATGCCACTGACGGACCGCCGGTCGGGCTGAAGTCGGAGGTAACTTTCAAGGTGATGCTGCCGCCCCCGCCCGTCGTGGTTGTACGGACGAAGTAGGTGAGACCCGTAGTGCCGGTGAATAGGTTGAAGTTGGAGCCACTCGCCGCCAGGGGCGTGCTGCTGTTTGTGACAGTCAGGCCCGCTTGCGGCCCAATGGTCACACTGACAGTAGTCGTCCCGGTGGGAGCGCCAGTCTGTGCCTGCGCTCGGGGTGCCGTAAGCAGTAAGCCGAGCGCAAGAAGCGACATGATTCCCAGAGTCTTTTTCATAGTTCTTTCAACTTGCGCTGATCGTCCAGGTTAAGGTTGCCGAATATGACCCCGTTTTGTATTTGGGATCATCTGGAAGGATGAAGGTGACGTTCGCCGAGTTCGGGTTAGCGGTACTGCAAGGTGCTCCGCCGCCCGTGCACGCCGAAGCGCCAAGCGAAACAACATTGGTTGATGTTGTAGTACTCACCGTTTGAATGCCGGAGCACGCAACGCCTAACGTCGCTCCGCTGCATGTATAGGTGAACTTATCTGCCGTGCCAGGAGGGCTCGCGATGGAGGGTCCCCCGGTCGGCGTGAAGTCTGAGGTAGCTTTGACCGTAATAGATCCCTGCCCCGCACCTTGCCTGGTGCGTGCACGGTAACTAAGAGTTATGGTGCCGGTAAAGCCATTGAAGGTTCCCGTCTTAGTAAGTGCGAGCGGTGAGGCTTGCATGAAAAGCCCGCCCAGTGGGACGACGGTGACATCCAGCGTCTGCGTGACCACATTCTGTGCAAACGAGGAAGTAGTCAGGACTAAGAAGACAAGTCCGACCTTGAAGAGTGCGGAGCACACCTTCAGTCGACAGATCACATGCCACTTACGCATGATCTGGTACCTTGGATATTGGTTATATGCTTCCGCGACTTTATGGCGCGCATTTTAGGCTGTCAAGCCCCATAGGTAATGAATTCTGATCATTACCCATGGGCGTCTCGAATGGATGTGAGAGTATGAAAAGTACGTTCGTAATAAGACGAAGTAACTATAGAGTTATAGATTCATGCCCCAAAAAGTTCCATTCAAAGACGGAGTTTCTTAAACAGATAACCTAAGCCCCGGATAGACGGCGTTACACGCCTCAGCCGGACACCTTACGGTACACGACCGCTCCAGTAAAGGGCTTGTCGCGTTTTGGTTCTTCGAGTTTCTTTCAGGTTTCGGCCGTACTGAATTCAGTGCCTATAGTGAGAAGATTCACAAAACAAGCGAAGATTGCGGCTGGCCTGGTGCGGGTACCAAGAGTAACAATGAAACCAATTTGACAAGGTACCGTTGCTTTATCAAGGCTCGCTATGCAAGGTTAATTTTTGACATATTTTCCGTTCTTGGTCTTGAGGTCAGGTGAAATGGACGCCTGATTGACCGCTCACCAGCCGTTCCGCAATCGTTCAAGGCTCGGAGACTTAGGTGTTCTCAGCAAGGCCCTGGCCAGACCTTCAAGCGGGAAAGTTCGGATTGACTTGCATCTTGTGGCGGCAGGTTAACCATCCAGATCAACGGAATGCGTCGAATTAGACCGTGAGCTCTATTTAAACCGCATCCTGTTCAGTTTCTAACGCGGGATTATCGCATTGGGACGAGACGCGGGGCTCTTTGTGAACTGACCTGCGCAGGATACAGGCGTAGAATCCCTCTCTCTCCGCCAGACTATTTTCCAACTTTCTGATTCCAAAGATGATTCAAACATAAAACCAATAAAGTCAATTAACTACACACTGTCCGTCTCGTATCAAATTGCCCGAATTGTCCGGCCAGAATCCTATTGTAGGTTCACTTTGCATGACCACAAACAGGATGCATGATCACAGAATTCGTACCTTTCTCGGTTCAGTAACGGACTGTAGAAAGACGCCTAGGGGCAACTCTGAATTCGAAGTCAGCTTCATGCTTCCGACCTCCGAGAACCGGAAGTTCTTAGAGGTCAGGCCTCTCCACTACATCGCGGCCGTGACGACCGCCATCAACTCCTCGCTCGTGAGCGGAAGCGGATTGGCTTGCATGCTACTTGCCTTTGCTGCCTTCTCGACTATGCCCGGCAAATCATCTTGGCTGATCCCCCATGCGCGCAGTGCAGGGATGTTGAGCTCAGCGCAGAGCACGTGTACCCAGTCGATGCAGTCCGTAATCGTTGCATCACTCCGACCGGTGAGCAGGTGCGCGATCGAGATGTAACGTTCGAGGGACGGATGCTGCGGCGCGCGTGCTCGCAGGGCGGCCACATTGGCCTCGATGCCGTGCGGCAACAGAGCTGCGCAAAGCGCTCCGTGCGGTGCCTTCCATTGACCCCCGAGTGGCGCCGCAAAACCATGCACGACACCCAGTCCGGCGTTTGCAAGCGCCAACCCGCCGAACAGACTTGCTAGTGCCATATCCCGGCGCGCATTCCGATCCGCTCCGTCATGATATGCACGTCGAAGTGCCCCGGCAACGCGCCGGATCCCCTCAACACAGAGGGCGTCGACCAGTGGATTGGCGCGCGAGCTGACGTAGGGCTCGATGAGCTGCGTCAGCGCGTCCAATCCGGTATAGGCCGTGATCAAAGACGGCAGCCCGTATGTCAGCTCAGGATCCACCACGGCGACCCGCGGTAGCATAAGTGGACTGCGCAGGCTCGCTTTGATGCTGTGCTCCGGCGACCCGAGCACGGCGTTGCGGGTAACTTCACTTCCGGTGCCAGCCGTGGTCGACACCGCGATGAAGGGAAGTGGCGGAGACGTAATGGCTCGGCCTTTTCCAACCACTTCGAGAAATTCGAGCGGCTCGCCGCCATTGGTGGCAAGAGCGGCGATCGCTTTGCCGGCGTCGATTACGCTGCCCCCGCCAATCGAAATCACGACATCGCTGCCTGCGTCCTGTGCCCGTCTTGCGCCCTCGCGGACCAGCTCGACGGTCGGTTCTCCACGCACTGCAAACGTCTCAGAGGAGAGTCCTGAAATAAAGCCTTCCACGCGCTCTGGCGACGCGCCTGTCACCAGGAGCGGGCGTGTGCCGAACATGCGAGCCAGGTCCGGGAGGGTGGCAGCGGTACCCTCGCCGAAGATGATGCGCGTTGCGGTCGCAAACTCGAAGCGCATACTCTACCAGTCCTGCGCTTCAGGAAGGACAGAGTTGTACTTCACGCTCCGACGCGACTCAGCCATCATGTCTGCCACAGTATCGCGCCACTTGGCGTAATGAGCAGTCTCCTTGTGCGCGACCGCCGCTTCCGGCGTGCGGTAGACCTCGATCAATACAAACCGGGTCGCGTCATCCTGCTGCTCGACGACATCGAAGTGCGCAATACCGAGTTCCAGAACGCTCGAGCGGGCATTCTCGATGGTGGCCCGCCTGAAGTCCGCCACCGATTCAGGCTTGACGTGCACATGCACGTGAACGATCAGCATCGGATTAGCCTCCGCTCCTTATCCTACCGCTTCTCTCGAGTGACCTAGCCCGACGGCCGTGCTCGCTTCCCACCTTTTCCAAACGCCTCCATTCCGGTCCTCCCCGGAGCCCATCTGCAATAATCCAGTGTTCGATGAATACGGTGCTGCTCTCGTTCTCGGCCTCTCTCGCGAACTCTCAATAAAGTGGCGCCAACACGGCATTGGACCGGATTACATCCAGTACGGAAAGAACGGCCCAATCGATACGAAGGAAGCCAACGGACAGCGCATTCGTTGAGTCGTTTTATGAGATCTTCCGCGATGAATGCCTGGACGTCCGCTAGTTCGAAACCCTCACGAAGGCGAGACAGCCTATCGAAACCCGGCGACGAGAATACAATGGGAGTCGTCCTTTACCGGCTCTCAATGAGAGGACGCCAAGCGAATTCACCAGCTAGTACGCGGCTGGCCGCGTACTAGCCGGGTACTGACTGCAACCCAAAACCGCCGAAGGTTAACATTACGTCTGCTACAAAAGACTGGACCCCTCACATTGCACCACACTAGCAATCCGACTGGTACAAGATTTCGAGGAGGCCACATGACTCGCTTGTCCCATGAGTGAAGTCTAATTGACTCGGTAGCCGAGCCCGCTCGCCTTGCAATGCCGGTGCGTGGATCGTGAGAGACACTGTCATTAAGGAAGAAAAACGATGAAGCGGAATCTTAGAATTGTTCCTTTTCTCGCTCTAGTTTTGTCTACGTGCCTAGTACGCGGCGTCAAGCCGCCGGAGAACGTAGGGCCCGCTGAACTACGTGTGGAGAACCTGAAGAACCCGCTCGGGCTAGACGAGTCTTTACCACGCTTTTCCTGGGTCTTGCGCGATCCCACGTTCAACGCCCAACAGACTGCGTATGAGATTGTGGTTGGGCACGATCCCAAACAATTAGCGGCGGGGCAAAAGGCGCTCTGGCGAAGCGGTCGCATTGAGTCTTCGCAGTCATTGAATGTGCGTTATGGAGGACCGGCGCTTGAAGCAACGACTCGCTACTACTGGCAAGTAATAGTTTGGGATGCTGAAGGCAAACCCTATCCGGCCAGTGAAGTTTCATGGTGGGAGACCGGTTTAATGAAACAGTCAGCATGGAAAGCTTCCTGGATCGGATACGAAACCGCCGAGGAGGCTGCCGTCCGACACGCTCAGGCCCAGTGGATTGCGAGCCCGGAGCCGCCAGTGCATGCTGGTGGGGACATTCCTCAGGATCGCATCGCCTTCCGCCTCCGCGTCGAAATCAACAAATCTGTGCGAAGCGCCACTCTTTACGCTACGGGGCAGGATACTGTGGCGGCATGGGTAAATGGCGTGCAAGTGCTCAAAGAGCAGCCCCTGCCTCCATGGAAGCAGATGCCGTGGAAAAAGTTTGTGCGCACAGATGTGACTATGGACTTGAAGCAGGGCTCGAACAGCCTGGCCATCGAGACGCTCCACTACGTTGTGAACCCGGGTGGACATGTAAGTTCGGATCCGGCTCCTATGATCTCAACGCTCTACGTGGACTACGAGGATGGGTCTTCGGCCACTTTCAGTACCGGTCCAAAATGGAAGGCATCAGTTGGTCCAAATCCGGGTTGGCAACATGAGGACTTCGACGACTCGAGATGGAAGCAAGCCATTGTTCCCAAGTTGAATTTCAATGGGTTCAACGCCCCACCAACGAATCCCTGGATTCCGGACTCTGTGAAGGCTTTACGGCACAATTTCCAAGTCGCGTCTCCTGTTCGCTCCGCACGCTTGTACGCTACGGCTTTGGGAACCTATGAGCTCTTTCTAAACGGCAAACCTGTCAGCGAGGACTTTTTTGCTCCGGGATGGACCGACTATCGCGAGCACGTCTACTACCAGACATATGATGTTACGGCATTAGTGGCAGCGGGAAAGAACGCAATATCCGCACTACTCGCACCTGGGTGGTATTCGACATCGCTTGAATGGTTCCAGCAACCGAATAACTACGGAGTAACGCCGCCGGCGCTGCGTGCCCAATTGCGAATTGAGCACGAGGATGGCACCGTGGAATGGGTTTCAACCGGTTCAGATTGGCAAGCGAATGGGTCTGAGATTCTCAGCTCAGAGCTTTATGATGGCGAATCACAAGATGCCCGTCGGGCCGAATCTGGATGGCAGACAGCAGATTTCAAGGGAAGAAATTGGCACGATTCGCTGGTCATCGAACCGAAACCTGTCGCAATCGAGGCTCAAGATTTCCAGCCGGTTCGCGCTGAGCGCACTGTGACGGCCATATCCATGACCGAGCCACAAAAGGGTGTCTACGTCTACGACATCGGGCAGAATCTGGCTGGCATTGAACGACTAGAGGTGAAGGGAACCTCAGGTATGAAGGTGCGTGCCCGCTTTGCTGAGATTGTGAATGAGGACGGCACAATCTATACGGACAACCTCCGCACAGCGGAGGCAACAGACTACTTTACATTGAAGGATGGGGAGCAGATACTGGAACCAAAATTCACCTTCCATGGCTTTCGCTATATTGAGATTACAGGCGTTCCCGCAGCGCTGCCCAAAGAGTCCGTATCTGCGGTCGTTTTGCACACTGCAGCACCTTTCACGGCGGAGTTGGACACCGGCAGTCCTATGGTTAACAAGCTTTGGAGCAACATTCTCTGGTCGCAGCGCTCGAACTTCGTCAGCGTGCCAACAGATTGTCCACAGCGCGACGAGCGACTGGGTTGGACGGGCGATTCAGAGGTCTTCTGGCGCACGGCAACCTACGATATGGATCTAGCCGCCTTTTCACGCAAGTTCGCTGGTGACTTGCGCGGCACTCAGGCCAGTACCGCGTTCTACGGCATCTACGCACCAGGCACGGCGCTGTCTGACAGCAGCAGCGGTGCAGCATGGAGCGATGCAGGTGTGCTGGTTCCGTGGACATCCTGGCTCCAGAACGGCGATACAAAGATAATCGACGAAAACTGGGCGGCGATGGAGAGGTATCTCGCAGCCATTGAGGCCGTGAATCCAGACGGCCTTTGGAAGAATGAGAACGGTGTCCCTTGGGGCGACTGGCTTTCGCCTGAGGGCAGAACGAACTACACGCTGATCTCGACGGCCTACTGGGCCTACGATGCAACAGCCATGCAGCAGATGGCCCATGCCACTGGCCGCACAGAGGACGAGAAGAAGTATGGCCTGCTATTCGAAAAGCTTCGGACAGCTTTCCAAAAGCGCTTTGTACGCGACGATGGTTTTGTTGCTGGCGCTGATAACTCGCCCGATGAAACTTTTGGGCAGATCAACAACCCGAATGCGAGGAGCACGGGTGGCGATACGCAGACCAGTTACGTGCTTGCTTTACATATGAACCTGCTTCCGGATCAACTGCGCGAAAAAGCAGTTCAGCGCCTGATTTGGAAGATAGAGGCGAATCATGGATTGTTGGGAACCGGTTTTCTCGGCACGCCACTTCTTCTTGAGGAACTCACGAAGTCAGGACACGCAGACCTGGTATACAAGCTCTTGCTAAACACGAAGTATCCCTCATGGGGCTATATGGTTGAGCATGGTGCCACGACAATGTGGGAGCGCTGGAACGGCGACCAGATGAAGTCTGACCCCGCGATGAATTCATTCAATCACTATAGCTATGGCGCCGTTGCGAGCTGGCTATATCGATATTCTGCAGGCGTGGATACAACGCCGATTGATCCAGGTTTCCACACCGTTGTCCTGCATCCGACCTTTAACGCACTGCTAGGAAGTGTGGACCTAAAGTACTTGTCGTCCTATGGGAACATCCGCTCAAGGTGGACAGTGAAGGGAGAAACTGCAGAGTGGAATCTTACTTTGCCGGCTAATACTAAAGGATGGCTGCCAACAGATGCTCCTGCAAAATACAGGTTTCATGTTAATGGCCCCGAAGTAACGCGCCCTATTACACCAACCGTGATGAACGGACAAACCGGGTTTGAACTTACGTCAGGGTCGTACTCAATCGACGTGGATTTGAATTAGGACGGCCAGAACCAATCTAAGCACCCTGATTTCCCGGGTCGTCCGCCTGCAACTCCGCGATTTCCTCCTCCTCTGCGTCCGCCAAAACAGGGTCCTCATTGTTTTTGTTATCTGCAAGCTTAAGCTTTGTCACAACCCAATCCCAGTAGCCGACGCGGGTATTCTTGCAATGAACCTCGTTCCGCCACTCCTCCATCGGGTGATTGGGATGTTCACCCCATTCGCTGTCCCCAGCGAGGCCGTCATATTTGGCCTGCAACTGTGCAGCTTCGAGCGCCAGATCGTTTGTCGGATTTTGAGAAGCATCAGGGGACATAAGACTCCACTTGGCCGATCACGGCTTCGACTTGCGATCTAAGTTCCGGCGACGCTTGGATGCCCGCCATAACCTTTCATGCGCTTCGTGAAATACATTTCGGTCATTGAACCAGTAAACGTCAAGACTCAAGCCAGTATACGCCGCAGCTCACTTGTGGTTATCAGATCTCGTCCGCTGGCTGCACATTTGACGGCCGGACGACCCGGAACCAGAGAACAACAAAAGACAGTCCGGCCATGTGTTCTCTATCTGGGTTCGCAAGCTGCATCAAATTACTGGTCAAATGCGTAAGAGGGGGTTCTTTGCACACGCGCGGCGAGCACATTTGTAAACACTTGCCTACTTAGAGGGGTCTATGTAGTCTCGCAGTGCAACGGCATATTCCGTATTACTACCGATGTCTCGGGGACGCGGTGAATTTGCCGAAGCGATGGGCCTTACCGTCGAAACGGTAAGGCCCTATCGAGCGTTCGCAGCAGTTATTGCTTGATTACCTGAATGATGGGATCACGCTGGGTGGCATCGTCGATATTCACGATCTTGCTTGTGGATATCATGATGGCATTGATCTGGCCATAGGCAGAATTGGTGCTAAAGGTACCATTCGCATTCACGGTTCCAACCGACCCGGTCGTTGATTGATCGGACTCCTGGTCCTCTGCGACTCCGCTATAGCTACCGATATAGTCGCCGACAATATCGATGCCGCCACTTCCGTCGAAGGTCAATGCCTCAACCCCTATCATTTCCTCGCTTACGCCCGCGTTGACCACCTCACTATCGCCGTCATAGAAAGTGCCTGAAAGAGAGGTAGCGGAAAAGCCGCCGCTTGGGGCAACCTGCGGTTCGACCTGTCCTAAATAGACACCAGCTCCAGTCCCGAGCATGAAACCCGTGTTAGGACCGGAGAGGTAGAACACAGGCGGGTACATCTTTGAATATGAAGTGAGATACATCGTGCAGCTGGCACCGCTAGCAACTACACGGCCGTAGGTGTCGATGGAGTAGGCACACGATGGAGATTGAGGGGTTTCAGGCCCACCACTTACATCCTCATAGTAGGTGGCCGTGTAGTTGGTAGATCCAGTGACCTTGATGAGCCCAATCTCTGAGCTAAGCGTGCCCGTCGCGTAGTACACGAGATTGTTGCCAGTGGAGAAGGACAAAGATCCGCTCTGGAGTTGCGCCATGCCAGCCACCACTAAACTCGAGAGTGTGAAGGGATCCGTCGTCAGATCCACATATTGCGAGTTCGACACGGCATAGGCAACGTGGTTAACAGTTATACCGTTCAACGTAGTGGCGTCAGTGAATCGGCCGGTCGCTGGATCGAGAGCGGTGTAGCTGCCAGTCATGCCCTTGTAAGGCGTGGAGAGTCCATTGCCATCGTTTATGGTGCCCCCTACGTTGATGTCATATTCACCGCCCGTGACGGTGCCACCGCTATTTCCAGCCTGAATGGCGATTGTTCCGACGATGCCGGTCCGGTATTGACTCAAGGTTCCATAGGCTCCTGTGAGCTCGTACGTGTAGCTACCGCTAGACACATTAGTGGGAACAGTCTGTTTGCGAATTTGTCCTGTTGCGGTTAGATAGTTGGGATTGCCCGCATCATCCCATTCGACCAAACGACCTTGTGTCGCCACATTAGAGGTGATCCCACCAATGGAAAGTCTCGTGGTGAAAGTGCCAGAGCTGGTTACGAGGGTGAGACAGCCAAGGTGGTTCGAACCCACCGAGTAAAAGCTCTGAGTAGTATCAAGGCTCGCGTTAGACTGAACAATGGCGCCGTTGCTGTCGAGCGCCCCCGCCGTGATCTTGCCCGTGCCATCTGCGGTAAAGGAACCAATTGTAGCGAGGATGCTGGACTGGGTGTACCCGCCCAGGATGAAGGCGTATTGCCCCTTGAGAAGCGACTCGCTACCCGAATCCGTACAAGCGCCGACCGGGTTGATCGTAAGGCTCAAGGCCTGAGTCAGGGACTGTTTCGGGGTGCTTGAATCGGTCACCACGAGAGAGAACTTCGAGGTGGCTGGAGCCGTGGGCGTTCCGGAAATTGCCCAACTCGTTCCTGAACCGCCTATTGTCAGCCAGGCCGGCAACGTTGAGCCGGAGGCTACCGTCCAGGTATAGGGCGATGTGCCGCCGGAGGCCTGAAGCGGCTCACTATACGGGGTATTTACCACGCCGCTGGGCAACGAAGTGGTGGTAATTGTCAGTGGGGCGGGTTCGACGATGAGGCTAAATTGCTTCGTGGCGGAGACGGGACCTTGTTGTCCACCTGAAGCATCGGTGATCTTCACCGTGAAATTGGTGGTACCCGCAGTGGCCGGCGTACCCGAGATTGCCCCCGCACTACTCAATGAGAGGCCGGCGGGGAGGGACGAGCCGCTGACCAGCGCCCAGGTGACCGTGCCAGCACCACCGGTAGCCTGTAACGAGGCGCTATAGGCCGTACCTGCCGTTCCATTGGCCAGTGTCGTCGTCGTAATGCTCGGCGCAGGGGCAACGACAACTGTAGATGACATCGATTTTGTCGTATCTGCAGCCGATGTCGCGGTTACGGTCACCGTCATGTTCGAAGAGACGGTGGCGGGAGCGTTGTAAGTGGCTGCGGAAACTGTGCTGTTTGTGAAGGCGCCGCACGCGGTCCCGGAACACGTTGTTCCCGACAGGCTCCACGTCACACCTGCGGCGGTGGAATCATTGGCCAGCGTGGCGGTGAAGTTCAACGTCTGGGTTTGATCGATGGCTGTCTGAGTCGACGGATGAATTGAAACAGAAATAGCTGGTGGTGCAATGGTAATGCTGAGTTGTTGCGTGACAGAGACCGGGCCCTGCTGGGCGGCGGACTGGTCCGTCACCTTGACGCTGAAAGTCGTCGTGCCGGCAGCCGTCGGCGTACCGGAAATCGCTCCAGCGCTACTCAGGGAGAGGCCCGCGGGCAGCGATGAACCGGATACCAGGGTCCAAGTAAGGGTACTGGCGCCTCCCGTGGCGTTCAAAGTGGCGCTATAGGCAGTGCCAACCGTGCCGCCGGCAAGAGTACTCGTGGTAACGCTCGGCGACGGAGTAACAACGACCGTCGATGATATCGACTTGGTGATGTCCGCAACCGAAGTCGCGACAATTGTCACTGTCATTTTGGCGGAGACGGTTGCCGGTGCATTATAGGTTGCCGCGGATGTCGTACTGCCGGTCAACGTCCCGCATGCTGCGCCTGTGCATCCTGTTCCCGACATACTCCAGGTCACCCCTGCGGCGCTAGAGTCGTTCGTAACGCTCGCGGTGTAACTCAGGGTTTGGCCCTGGTCAATGGAGGTCTGAGTCGACGGAGCAAGAGAAACAGAAACGACGGGTGCAACTTTCTTTGAAGTTCCCCCTCCGCCGCAACCGCACAGAAACAACAATCCGGACAGGATCAAGACGAGTCTTTTCATGGTTGTGCCCTCTCCCTGGACATCAAGGAACGGATTCCCTTTTTGCCACTTCACCTAGACAGCGCAAAACAGGAGAAAAATGCCTCAGGTTTGATTGCGATTACGAATGAGCGACCAGAAGGACCCTTCCGGGGGATATGAAGGGGAGGGAAAAGGAGTAACATAGCTGGAAAATCGGCTGGATCTTTTATGTGCGCTGAGGGACCTTTGGAACCGGCAAGGGGAGAGATCACTTTGCTCTTGGCAAAGTGGCGTGGAGGAGAAACATCCGCCTTCGACGAATTGATCCCGCTTGTTTACCCTCACCTTCGTGAGGTAGCGGCAGCCTATGTTCGTCGCGAGCGCAACTCAGATGTTCTTCAGGCAACGTCCCTTGTCCACGAACTGTACCTTCGCCTGTTGAATCAGCGAAAAGCCGTGGGGGACGACCGCCGGCACTTTTATACCTTTTGCGCCAAAGTGATGCGCATGATCATGATCGACCACGCGCGTGAGAGCCAGGCTCTCAAACGCGGAGGCGGCACCGAGCGGGTTCCTTTGAGCGACGATCTCCCATGGGTTAAGATCGGCAGCCCTGAATTGATCGACCTGAACCGCGCGCTGGATGAGTTGGCCGCGCTAGACCCGGATAAGGTCCGCCTTGTCGAGTTGCGTTGCTTCCTCGGTTGTACAGCAGAGGAGACCGCGGGCTTGATGCAGATATCCAAGGCGACAGTCGATCGCGAATTCAAATTCATTAAGAGCTGGCTCTACCAGCGCATTCAACCGGATTGCGTACGGGGTGAGGCAAAGGTTTGATGCATTCCGGGTCCCTTTTGCGCAACCTCCTGTAATGGCCACAGATACGGACGGGGTCGCTGGTCCCATGAACAATTTGACTGAAAGATTCCTGCGAGTTGAGGCTGTTTTTCACGAAGCCATAGAGCTTCACGGGGACGCAAGGGAAAGACTGGTTGAGACCCGATGCCGAGGAGATTGCGCCTTAATCGCTGAAGTAAACCTGCTGCTCGATGCCTGCGAAACCGAAGCGCGTGTAACAGAGACCGCGAGGTTGAAACTGGATTCTGGTCCTGACCCAAGGCTCGACCGCAAACGGGCTGGTCCCTATGAGTTTGACCAGCTCTTGGGGCGAGGCGGCATGGCCGTGGTCTATCTGGCACACCGCGTAGACGGACAGTTTGAGCAGCAGGTTGCCATCAAGCTGATCGATCTACCTCTGGCAACGGATGTCTTTCGCGAGAGGTTCCGCCAGGAGCGCCAGATACTAGCCGGGCTGCAACATCCGTACATCGCCCGTCTGCTGGATGGTGGTGTTACCCCGGAAGGCGACCTCTATCTGGTAATGGAGTACGTACACGGAGTACCGATTCAACAGTTCTGTGAGAGCAATGGATCGTCTGTCCCGCAACGAATAGCTCTCTTTCTGCTGGTTTGCGAGGCTGTCCAGTTCGCACATCAGCATTTCGTGGTCCACAGGGACTTGAAGCCGGACAACATTTTGGTAGCTGATGACGGCACCCCTCGGCTGCTGGATTTTGGCACGGCCAAGTTGCTTTCTCCCGCCCTTGCCGGGCCAGCAGGCGACTTGACACGCGAGGGATACCGATCCTTTACACCGCAATATGCCAGCCCGGAGCAGGTGCTGGGCAATCCGATCACCACCGCATCGGACACCTACTCTCTTGGTGTTTTGCTGTACGTTCTGCTAGCCGGAACCCTTCCGTATAAGCTCAAGGAACTTACAACGGCAGAGATGCTGCGCGTTGTTTGCGAGGAGCCGCCTCGAAAGCCGGCCCACGCTGCGAATTCAAACAAGCGGCTCGATTCTGATCTCGAAGCCATCCTGGCAAAAGCCCTGCGGAAGGAACCCTTCGAGCGCTATCTGACCGCCGAACATCTGGCTTCTGACCTGCGCGCCTATCTCTGCGGACAACCCGTGGCAGCGCGTCAAGGAACGATTCGCTATCGGGCCGTCAAGTTTACCCGCCGCCACTGGTTCGGTCTCACAGCAGCTATCATGCTGGCCTCTACCCTCGCCACGGGTGTTGTGAGCACAATGTGGCAAGGCAGAGTTGCCAACCAGGAAAGGCGCAAGGCAGAAGCGCGCTCAGCGGACCTGCGCCAACTCAGCAACAGTCTTTTGTCGGAACTGAACGAGGCAATCAGACAGCTCCCCGGCTCGACGGGTGCACAAAAGCTGCTTGTCACGCGCGTGCTCGAACACTTGGATCGCATGGCAAATGACGCACAAGGTGATCGCCAGACACAGTTGGATCTCGCGAACGCCTATATTCAGATCGGGCAAGTTCAGGGCGATCCGTATTTTCAGAATATGGGGGATGTTTCTGGCGCCTTGGCTGACTTTGACAAGGCAATCACGATCGCCCAATCGCTCTCAGCATCGGATCACAGTGATCGGGGAGCACTGCACACAGTAGCCCTTGCCTTAAGATCGCGAAGTGAAACGCTTTTCCGAGTTGGCCGTACACCCGAGGCCGTTCCCCTTATCCGGCAAGCCACTGGCACATTCGATATCCTTACGAGCGATCCGAATGTTTCATCTGCAATATTGGCGGATGCTGCCAATGCCTACGGAGTGATGGGAGACGAGTTGGGCCAGCCATTGACCGAAAGCCTCAACGATGAGAGTAATGCAATTGCAGCTTATCGCAAGGATCTTAGTCTTGTTCTTAGCGCACAACAACGATATCCTTCAGAGCCGCAGACGCATCGTGTCGCCGCCGTGGCTGCGATGAGGATAGGCGAGATAGAAATGGATGCGGATCCAGTGGAGGCAATTCTCGATCTCGACCTGTCACTCCAGTTCTTAGACGCAATGCCTAAGACCGAACAGACAAACTTCGGCCCCGCCCGTGTCCGCTCCGCTGTTCTTCATCGCAAAGCTATATCACTGAATGAACTTGGTAGATACGATGAGGCCGCCCGACTCTTTCATGATGTCTATCAGTCAGATCTCAAACGGCAACATGCAGATCCGCTTGACGTCCGGCTGCTTGAGGATCTGATTGGCGACCTCAATGACGAGGCGACCGGATATGAGTATGCCGCAACCCCGGCACTCGCGCAGGTTGCCGCTGATCGTCGTCGCAATCTAAGCATGGCGGCAAGCCTATACGCACAAGCAGTTCCTTTTGCTGAGAAGTTCCTGCGCCGAGAACCTGCCAACGAGGATCTTCAGGAAACTCTCGCTGAACTCGAGCTGCATGTCAATTCCCTGCATGCACAACTACATTCTCGCAACGAAGATGATGTGCAGGCTCGCAAACAGCTGAACACCCTACGCAGAATGGCCCACGACAATGCCGCTCCAGCTATGCTCTACGCTGTAGCTGACGCTTATCTCCAAGTAGAGCCTCCCTCTCTACGCGATCCCGAGTTCGCTTTGAATTGCGCTCAGCGAGCAGTGGAGCGCAGCCTTGGGAAAACCGCCGCTATGCAACTGACTCTGGCACAAGCGTACCGCGCGGCAGGTCAGATCACGAGGGGGCGTCAGGAAGCGAGAATGGGGCTGGCACTACTACCGGCTCAACGTATCAACGACCCGACACCCCGGTTGAGGAAACTGCTTGAAATCGAAGTCAGTGCAATGAACTGATTGAAAGTCGGAAGGCGCGCGGGGTTAGCTCTATCGTTCGCCGAGTACGGAGCAGAGCAAAGACAAAGCCGACGGTCTCCCGGTTTCTCAATAAGACCGAGAAATGCTAAGCATGGCCGGCTTGTAGGGGGAGGGCTGATCGCTCCCGCCCAGCAGATACGGGGGTTGTCGTGCCTCTACAAATCAAAGTGGGAGGGCGCCGCGCATCGCGACACGGAGCGTGAGTGATTAACATGAGTGCGAACATTTAGAGTCAGTTCGCCAACAAATGAGCCGAGCACCAGTGTCTAGGGGAGGCCCACCTTGATCTGGGATTCCTCGTACTTCGCGTGAACGGTGCCTCTGCACCCAGCGGAACCCAATGCGGAAATCAAGCGTATGATTGGAAGAATTTCAATGACCCATCGAGAGCGCGTGCTTGCTTCGCTGGCGCGCCAAGGCTACGATCGTATTCCGGTAAAACACGAGGGCACTCCCGAAGTTAACCGTGCACTCATCGCACACCTCGGCCTGTTGAATTTGGAGCAGCTGCTCCGTGCACTGGGCGATGACTTTCGGTACGTAAGTCTTCCTTATATAGGCCCTGAACTGAGGACTTCCCCCGATGGAAGTGTTGGGGGGTACTGGGGCGAGCGTTACAAATACGCCTCCTTCGAGGGTGGACAGTTTCTTGAGTCAGTTTTTCAGCCTTTTGCCGGAATTGAGACTCTTGATAAGCTTGATCGCGCGCATTTTCCAACCGCAGACTGGTTTGATTATTCCACCGTCAAAGGACAGGCCGAACGACTGCGTGACGAAGGATTCGCCGTTTGCTTTGGAACGGCGGGCGATATGGATTTTATTAATTCAATTGCCCGCGCCCGGGGGATGGAAGAGGTTCTCATAGATCTCGCTAGCGACAACGAGGTCTACCTCGAGATCATGAACGCGCGATTTAAGTTCTACTTTGAGCAGCATGAGCGCGCATTGCAGACCGCGGACGGACTGATCGACATTGTTCACATCGGCGAGGATCTCGGCAACCAGAAGGGCGCCATGATCAGCTCGCGAATCTTTGAGCGGCACTTTGCCCCGAAGTTTAAGGCCTATTTCGATATGGCCCATGGCTACGGAGCGAAGACCATGATGCACATGTGCGGATGCGTGGAAAGCTTCCTGCCTCGCCTGATCGAACTGGGCCTGGACATCGAGGATGTTGTCCAGCCCACAACTCCGAGGATGGACATCGCGTACCTGCAGGAGCATTACGGTGAAAAGCTAAATTTTTGCGGAACTGTGTGCGTGCAATCGACGTTACCCTGGGGCTCGGAGGGGGATGTCGTCCGCGAGGTCGAACGCCGGCTGAAGTTATTCCCCAAAGGCGGACTTTTCCTCGGGCCTACACATGCCATCCAGGTGGGAACGCCTGTCTCGAATGTGGTGGCAATGTACAGGGCCGCAGGCAGTCTCTGCGAGAGGATCGACGATTCGATACTTCGCATTCAGGGGGACTCTGGAGCCGTGGAAAAGATCGACATGTCAAAGCTATTCTGAATCCCGTGGCAGCGTATCAAGCCGGCAAGGAGGAGGTTCGTGAATGCAATCTCTTCTCGATGAGATAAATCAGGAGGTCCATGAAAGGGCTGGGAAAGGAGCTCGACTCTATGGCCGTCCCTTCTCATCTTAGTTGCAGCGGTACTGCGCCACGTGGAGAGTCAACCCTTTAAGTCCATACCCGTATTCTCCTGCATCCCCTTCCTATTTCGAGCGAGCAGAGCAAAACGGGAGTTTCCGGTACCGTTCCTTGCCTTGGCGGGAACTGTTAGCGGGACAGAACCGGATATAGAGGCGAACTTACACGTCCTCTCTCCTGAAGGTAAATACCCGTCATCAGGAAGAAAGCAGACATATCTCGTGGAAAAAGTGTAGCCAGCCGTGTAGCCAGCTATCTAAGACCTTTATTTTCAGCGTTGGTGCCGAAGAAGGGACTCTACAGCATACGTCTGCAAACTATTGAAAATAGAAACGATGCGATTGTGACACTCGTCATAGTCATATTTTAGTAATGCTGTTAGAGTTCAGAGCATGAATAAGACGGTCACACTCGTAAGGTACTGCAAGACTGAGGACGGCTGGAAGCGATTGCCAGCGGTGATAGGCGGTAATGGACGCGTGCGTCCTGGCTATGTTCGTCAAGATGGCAAGCTGGTCGAATACCCGCAAGGCAGCTATCTACTCCGGTATTACGAGGGTAGCAAGGTCCGTTACGAGTCCATCGGCGATAGCGCGGCAGATGCTCTCCTCAAGTTGCACCAGAAAGAGCGATTGCTGGCAGCACAGGACGCTGCCGCAGGCGCAGGTGCAGTTCTGGTAGAGGAACCATCCCGCGTTCGATTGCAGACGCAACTTGACCGATTCATTCTGGCGACGGAGGACCGTGGAAGCAACATTGCAGCCGATGCTTATAGGCTCGCAGTGGATGAATTTCTGATTGTGACCGGCAAGGCATACGCGGACCAGCTAACGGCGGACGATATGCGGGCATACCTCCGCGCCTTGCGCAGCCGGGGATTGAGTCCCCGTACGCTCTACAATCGCTACTCCAACGTTAAGGGATATCTGCGCTTCTCTGGGCTGGACGTTAAGAAGTTGGCCCCAGCTGCCCCGAAGTATGAGCAAGGTCTCCCAGAGGTCTACACGGGGCTAGAGATTAAGGCATTCTTCGCTTCACTCACTGACGATTACCACAGGGTGCTTTTTACCGTGCTCCTGCAATGCGGCCTCCGAGAAATGGAAGCGGTGCATTTGTGCTGGCCAGACATCAACTTCTCAACTCGCACTTTGCTCGTATGCTCTAAACCTGATCTGGGTTTCGCAGTAAAGGACAATGAGCAGCGGGAATTGCCCCTCTCGGATGCCTTGCTCGAAATGCTCAAGGAATGGCGGACAAAACACCCGAATACCCGTCTAATCTTCGGAACCCGCACTGACAGGCCGAATACCCATTTGCTTCGCACATTGAAGCGACTGGTGAAGTCCGCTGGCCTCAATTGCGCCGCTTGCGCCGGGTGTCAGGATTATGGGGAGTGCGAGAAGTGGTACCTTCACAAGTTTCGTTCCACCTATTGCACCAAGCTCCATCGCTCAGGGATGGATGCCAGAACGATCCAAGCCCTGATGGGGCATTCTGACATCCAGACCACCATGCGATATATGCGCCCAAACGAGACTGGCGCGATCCGTGACAGAGTGACAGCGATCAATTGGACAGCGGACTAGGCAGCGCGGCGAAGTGGTACCTCCACGGTCTGGCGTGCCTGGAGCCACCGCGCCACATCCTTGGGATTGAGACGGATAGTGTTCCCAAGTTGCAGCGCGGGCAGCGAACCACGCTTGATTTGCTCGTAGGCGCTTTGCTTCGAGATCGCCAGTAGATTTGCAAACTCCATCACGGTTAGAGCCTTACGGCGAGAGGACAATTCGGCAATTACATCAAACGGTTCAGTCATTGGTCTCCTAAGACAGCGAAGCCCCGCATGGACGCAGGGCCGTATGGGTGAAACTCTGGGGCTGTGGTTAGTATTGCTGGCTACGCCGCCAACGGCATTCTATGGGCCTCAACCAGTTCCGCTAGGGTATGGCCGTGTTTGAGCCTGTAACCGAGGGCGGACAGAGATGTTCCCAAATAGCCAGCCCACTCCGTAAGAGTCTGGCGCACCCCGTCATACTCCAGGTATCGGTTGTTTCGCCTGTTGCGGGCCTGCTCTGTCCGTGTAGCCCAGCGACAATTTCCGGGTTCATAGTTTCCGTCAACGTCGAAACGGTCCAATGAGCACCACTCTGGGCAAGGACCCATGTCCCGATAGAATGCGATGAAGCTGTATCGCCACTCTGGGTACATGCTGATTTCTCTACCGCCATAGTTGCGGAACCCACCAGCCCCTGGGCAATAGCAGCGGGCTTTTGCACTACACCATTTCTGGTACTCTCGGCTGCGTTTGCCGCCCGCACAATGTCCGTGCTTTATCGACCGTTCTTGCTGGAGACATCCGCAACTCTGCGTCTTCCCGTCCCGCAAGTGTTGGCCGTACACGACCGTTTCATTGCCGCACTCACAAGAGCACCGCCACATCGTTAAGTTGCTTTTGTTCGGCGCTCTATCTAGCGGCGTGAGTCGGCCAAACTGCTGGCCTGTAAGATCAATCAGTTTCGACATTCATTTTCTTCTTTCAGAATGGCAAAGCCCCGGCATGAGCGGGGCTGTAGGTTGCGCACAATGTGCAGTCGTTTAAGATAGCCGGGTCTGCTTCAGGCCCGAAAGTTCATGGCTTCGCCTGATTTTGGATACACCTACGGCTAGGCTAGGGATATAAGGGAGCGCTGTCTCATACCGCAGATAAGCAGCTACAGGTCACAGTATCAGCATCACTGAACACACCTGTACCAATATGCCTATCCATAGACAGCACCAGTACCAGAACGGAAGTCTGGACTGTTTGCAGGCTTATACCCACTCCTGCTAATTGAGCCGGTTAATACTCATTGAAGGGTAAGAATGCTTATCTAATCTGGCTTTCACCAGTCCCGTTTGCACCGGGTCGTTTCGTTGAGAACGTTGCCCGGATTTCGTCACTCTTATTAAGGCTCTAGGTCTTACGCAGACTTCACGTACATTTCACAACCCCGGCAATAGGTAGAGGAACCCTCACATCCCTATCGCGCTTAGAGTCGCTATCAGCCAGCCCACCCCGCTATTCGGCGGGTAGTCCCCGGCTTTACCCGGAGAAGATACGCCCCATTTATTTAAGGCTGGCGCTCTGATGCTCACCTTCGCTGGATTGCCCAGCGCACCGACTTGAACATTGTTTGATTGGCTTTGTTAGGCTTTGTAAGCTATTCCCAAGCGGCGGGGAGGTGGTGCTTTGCTTCGACTGTCCGCTTTTAATTGGCTTGTCTCTGGATCTAGACAAGACCGGCAGAGGAGTTTTTCGACATAATTTACCATTTATAAGTCTATCACACATCGCAGGTTCCTGTCAATAGAAATCTCAATTATTTTCAAACACTTAGGCCAATTTCCTCAGTATCGTAATACCCTCCTGTCCTTTTATCTCCGTCAGCCGGACGGGGCAACTCAAACACGGTATGGGACCGGAGAACTAGGGCGTCAAACTCCTCTGGCGGTAGAACGGTTACAGGCAAGCTGAAGCGCCAAGATTCCAGAATGACCGTGGCCCTCGGATCGCCCTCTAGCAAGCTGAATAGAAGCTCCTCATCGGGACGTTTTGAATCCATTTTTTCCTTTCTGTGTGCGCACCTTTGCCCGGCCCCAGTTAGGGGGTACTCCGGGCCAGGGTGCTGATCCCTGGGGTGGGGAGGTTGCCGGGGACCCAAAAGGGACCCGTTTTTGTAGAGCAACAGGGGGGTGTTAGAGGGGGTCTAGGGGGGAGGATTCTAGCGACTGGTCTGGACGCGATGGCATAAGGGTACCCCACCCCAGAGACCCTCACGGCATCCTCTTCCCGGCATCACCAAGGGGACCCAACCCCAATAATGACGCGGGTTTCCCGCACTCACGACCGCATCACGGGCGGGCACTCTTCCCGACTGTCACCCTCGGAAATGCATCTGAGTAAATGGCAGAGCCCCAAAACAGAAGCATTTTGACGGGAAGGAGCAAACTAGCGCCTGACGGCGTTCGGCACAGTGCAGCACGGCGCATGGCAAAGTGTTCGACACAGCGAAAGGCACGGCGTCGTCACCGCTTGGACCTTGCTCCCCTGCTATGTCTCCTGTCTCTTGTGCCTCCAGATTGCGCAGCGGCCAGCTATTAGGCTCACGCCTGCTCTCTGGTATCCAGAACCCCTAACCCTATTGGTGGAGCGGGGGGCGGGCAAACGGGCGGGAGCGGGCCGGTCTGCACATTCTGCGGGACCGCTGTCTCATTGGGGTACACCCCAACACAACGATTCCAGATGGTCTAATTTACGTGTCAATAGGGTCCTTTTATTTTCTTCTTGACATATTGTCATTTGGGTCTTAGAATTTATATGACACCTCAGAGAGGTGCTAATCCGAAAGGGGAATGACGAAATGCGACTGGATCAGTTGCCTTCAGGACAGCAGGAAACGGCGTCATATTGCCAAGCGTGCGGCGAGGTGAAGGCTTATCACGAATTGGGTCTTTGCGTGGTGTGCGGTTACCGTCTCTGCTTGACGGATGAATGCTCTGGAGGCTGCCTCTGTGATGACGCTAGAAAAGGATTCGCTGATGAAGCGGAAATGAAAAGACTTTCGCTTAAGAGACTATTCAAAATCGAGAGCGACCTGGCGCGGTTCCACCTTTTAAGCAGAGTGCCAGCGAATTATGAAAGCGGATTCTCAAACTGAGCGGAACGAAGAGAACGGAGAACGACCGATGACGGCAAGACAGAGCGGTAAAAGGGTGGGCTACATTCGAGTGTCCACACTGGACCAGAACACCGAGCGTCAGCTTGACGGGGTGGAACTGGACAAGGAATTTGCAGACAAGGCAAGTGGGAAGGACACAAAGCGTCCAGAGCTAAAGCGGGCACTGGAATACCTGCGAGAGGGGGATACGCTGATAGTTCATTCGATGGACCGTCTAGCTCGCAACCTCGACGACTTGCGGAAGATCGTCAAGGACCTAACCAGTCGGGGAGTAGCAGTCGAGTTCATCAAAGAACACCTGACTTTTACCGGGGACGATTCGTCCATGTCCATCCTGCTCCTTTCGATCATGGGCGCATTCGCTGAGTTTGAACGGTCCTTGCTTCGAGAGCGACAGCGGGAAGGAATCACCCTGGCCAAACGAAAGGGCATTTACAAGGGCCGCGCCCCTTCGCTGACTCCAGAACGAGTGACGGAGCTACGCAAAAGGGTAACGACTGGAGAAAGAAAGACGCACCTGGCTGAGGAGTTCGGTATCAGTCGAGAAACCCTGTACAGGTACATACGCTAGACGCGCTGGAATGCCTCTCCTGAGTGGGCTAAGCGCCCGTCGCGTATGTGGGGGTGGGCATAGGTCACTGCCCACCCTCAGGAGCCTTCTGGCTCTCCTCCAGCGTCTGGCGTCACAATGCGATACAGCGTTAGACCACCAGAGGGTACCGCGCCTATTCCACTCCTTTGAGAAGCTCCGCAGTTGTCATTCCAAAGGCTCGTGCGACTGTCTGGAGCATCCGAAGGCAGATCTCTTTTTGCCCTAGTTCCAAGTCTGAAACATAGTTTTCGTGCATTCCCGTTTCTTCGGCGAGATCAATCTGACGCCAACCACGCTCTTGGCGCAGCAGCCGAATGCGTTCTCCGAGCGCAGTGCAGATGTCTCTTGCCATCCCTACTATCGTGGGGATAAGCTGGAAGGCACATCCACACTATCGTATGGAAAGAGCTAGTACCTTGCCTCCGCAAGTTCGCGTTGTGCAGATGAGGTAGGAGTTGTACGATTGCGGATACTCAATCACCGCCGGAAGGTTCCGCGATGCGTAGAACGATTTGCATCTGGCTACTTCTGGTTGGACTGGCTTTGCTGCCCAGTTCGGCCCATTCGGGGACTCATTCTGCATATCACTCTAGGACGGCGTATTCGTCGCATTCCCGATCTAGGTCTTCTACTAAATCCGCTCACGTCCGATCGTACACAGGCAAAGACGGAACCTATGTTTCCGCGCATTCACACAGCCTGCCGGAAACGAGTAACATCGCTACTTCGACACCGCGTTCATCGCGCTCGCGCACTCCTCGCGCCTCTATCCCGCGAACCTACAGTCATCATTCGCGCTCTGGCCCTATCCACTCTGCGGATGGGGTGACGAGAGACAAGCACGGACGCATCAAGCGAAGCTCGGAAGCTAAGGACGCATTCAAACGGCAGCGACCCTGCCCGTCCACAGGTAAGAGTTCTGGACCCTGCCCCGGATATGTCATTGACCATGTGAAACCTCTGGAGTGCGGCGGTACCGATGCTCCATCGAACATGCAGTGGCAAACCATTGCAGACGGCAAAGCCAAGGACAAGACTGAGCGAAACTGCCGGTAGCAAAATTTGCCGAGCCGCAACAGGACTAAACCGAGGGATATCGTGAAAATGCTCAAGCAACTGGCCGTGGTAGCGATTCTCTGTAGCGGGTTGATGCTGGATGCCCAAACAAATCGTACACATGCTGCCAGCCCAGACGCCGTCTGCTCATTCATCACTGGTAAGATGACATCGGCTCTGCAGCAGGTACCAACACTTTGCACTGGGGAGAAGAGCCTTTCAGGAAATCTCCGCATCAACGTATTCGCCGCAAAGAATGTTTTCCAAACCGATTTGCGGCGTGCATGGTCTTCGGCATTATTTGAAGCGATGCAGTCAATCCAAAAAGATAAATCACAGCGCGATAGCTGCTTTGTTGGATCATCTAAGTGCATAATCGAGATTGCGGACAGCAATATGGCCGAGTCTGGATTGCATTACCGCCTAATTCTTGATGACGATTGGATAGGGGCGGTTAAGTCACACGGACCTGACTTTTCGGAAGATTGGTATAAGCTATGGTGGCTAGAACTGACGTTAGGCAAGAAGGCAGATCACTCTCAATCAAAGGAGAGCGCTGAATCACTGGCTAAGATCGCGTGCGATGCGTACCAGAAGGAGAGTGAACCATGGGCGCACGCCTTCAATCGGCAAATACCGACTTGCTCCGCGATGGTGGCGACCGATGAAGCACTCGTTATTGTGATTGATTACGATGACTTCATGCTCGCTCTTGAGGAAGGGAACGCGCGATACGTGTTGGAGTCCATTGGAAAAACTCTGGATGATACTGCCTATAAAGGAACTGTCATTATCCGATCTCCTTGGATGAAGCGGGACGACGGGAGCGAAACCCGCATTTACAAGATGTACGACTTGGGCGGCATTGAGTTCGCGTACGAGGAGTTCCATAGTGGAACTAGAAGCGAGGTTTCTGCTGAAACACTCCTTAGCGGAGACTTTCGTACGATTGGGCAAACGGATTCAAATAAGTTCAACGATGACGCCTCTTCCCAATACATAGTCAGGGAAGCGCCAAGCCCAGATGGAGCCACATTCATAGATACTTCCGACGGGGCAGAATGGAAAGCGACTGCTGTATCCATGGCTCGCTGCCCATTTGCCGTGGGAAATTCTGTCTATGCGATGAAGGCAGAGAAACTGATCATGTTTGGTTATCTAGGGATGGAGTCATGTCAGATTGATGTTTCTTTTGTGAAGGGCTGGTGAACTAGCGGCATGGACAACTTCAGCTTATAAAGCAGCCTGTATTAGCCCAAACGGGACTGGCTCTTCAAAAGAAGTTAACCATCGGAAGGAAACAATGAAGAAATTTCTCGCTGTTTTTGCTTTTGCGCTGGTGCTTGCATTTCCTGCAATCGCGCAGGCTCCTTCGTTACGCTGTTCTATACACAACGTTCCAGCGTTTTACACTGGGAAACAAAAGACTGTAGGCAACTATCCGAACGGAAATACAACCTACTATGAGTATTGCGACAACGGCAATTCATCGGGCCATTGCTGGTGGAGCGACGGCAAGCTCTGATTGTTCTGGTGCAGAGTAGACCCCGATTCGCTAGTGTTGGTGTGCTGCTTACGTCACGATCATCTCGGATATTCGCCGGACCGTTTCCCGCGATATAGGTCGAGCATGCACATGTCCAATCGTTTTATCTTGTCGTCCTTCACCTCGGCTAAGACGATAGAAACAAGATTATCCTGTCCACCGTTAGCCATAAAAACGCAAGGATCACCCCAACCGTGAGACAGAACAGCAAAGGACTCCTCAATCTCTCCGATTTCAGCCCAGACCTTTACGCCAGAGGCTTTCACCGCCTCCAGTTTCTTCGTAATGTAGTCGAGGTATTCTGCCTTGGACGTAATCTCCGCAAACACCCATTGGCTCGCGTAGTGGAAGTCGTCCGCCAGCAGAGGAGCAAACTTGCCAGCATCTAACGTGTTAAACATGGTTGCGTAAGCTCGGAGCGCATCTTCCTGGCTAAGCATGATGACTGTCCCTGGCATTCTCCGCTTCGGCGTCTTCCCGTTCCTGCTCACGCCTCTTTCGGATTAGCTCCAGTAGACCCGCCTTCCCGTCCTTTTTCCACGCCTCAAACGATTCCTTTATCCGTTGCTCCGTTGGGTACTCTGGTATCCGCTGTTCCATGAGTATGGCGTCTCCTGAATGGATTATGAGACTCCCAAGTGTACCGCACATGGTTGCGCGGCTGTTGGCATCCAAGAACTGCATAAGGTGCCGCAATAGACTCAGCGACCACTCGGACGTCGGAATTGGAAACTGGCAATCACGATGTGGTCTTTCAAATTCTGCCCTCTTGCTGAGAGCTGCATTGTAAAGAATTGGACCAAGGAGTCATTGACAATAACGTCGAAAGGAAGACTATATGGGGAATTTGTAAGGGACGATTGGGTAATGGAGGGCCATTGACCTAGGTTCAAATTGCCTTCCAGCGCTGATGACTTGTTGCCATTTGCGGCGATTTCAATCTCTCGGAACTCGGGAATATCGGAGCTTCGACGACCTCCACTAAATCGACTGACGTTACCCAGCTGTGCATCTACGAACACGGATTTGGCGTCGTCCGTTCCATCGTTTATCACTGTCAACACACAATGAATTGTCGCCGAATCATCTGGGAGGTCTATTAAGAGCCTTGCTGGCTTGGTGCTAAATTCGCTCTCTGTCAGCTTCTTGTAATCGAAATCAACCGACCCCATTTTAGGACCGTGACACACAAGACTGAACTGCAGATCTGCCCGTTTCCCAAACTGCTTTTGCATTGCGTCAAGTTGCTGACCCTCCACTGATACTTGTTTAATCGAATTGGCAGTCTGCATCTTGTTCAGTCGCAGTTGAGCTTTAAGTTGGTCAATAGTTGTCTGCCCATTTGTCACTTGTTGTTGAGACTGTGTGAGAAGTCCTCCGAGGGTCGTGGATGATTTATCCAGTAAAGCTCTAGACTCGTCGAGCTGCGCTTCTTGTTTGTGAAGCTCACAGATAGTTTCTTTGGTGCCGTCATCAGCAGCCTTTAGCGCCACGAGCGATATATGGACCGAAATGACTGCTACTACGAGAGAAGCAATTGCCACAAGAAGAACGACAATATTCACCCAATCGGGGAAAGCCAGTTTCTTCGCCAGTCTCTTCACCGAGTCGGAAACGGCCAGCAGTTTCGCTCGTATCGCCATAAAAGCTCTGTTCCTCCTCGAAAGGGTTGCCACGCTTGCACGGCCTACACCTTTCTGAAACGAACAATTCTGGCGTTCAAGTCCACTCTGTCCACTTCCCATCCGGCTTCCATCCATGCACTGCATTGGCGCGACGCATTGCCCTTTTCATTGCCCCACCAAGGTCGGTACTTGGTTGCAGCATCTGGGAGTTTGTTCCCGATAATTTCCTCAATCTGCTCGAACGATAGAAAGATCAACCTTGGATTCTTCAGCCACTCTGTCAGCTTGGAGTACCGTTCCATGTGGTTCCCCTTACGCACTGGAGTATAGCCCTGCATGCAATGGCGACCTGGGGGAAGTTCTGAAGAGATAAGCGCTGGTGTGCAGAATGTGCAGTTTAGCCTTGGTAATGTATTTCGGCGTTAGTAATGCAAAAGAGCCGTAAGGGGCTTATTTAGGCATAATCAGCCTGACTGCGGGAACAATTCAGACTGGCTGCAAGTTGTTCATTCGACTTGTAATATCTTTGTTTTCAATGGTTTATATAATTTATTGGTGCCGAAGAAGGGACTCGAACCCCCACACCCTTGCGAGTACGTGGACCTGAACCACGCGCGTCTGCCAATTCCGCCACTTCGGCACGGGACACAGATCCAGCTCTCTCAGCCAGACCGGCAGCATCTCTGAGTCTCGCAAAAGCGGGCTGCGGTGTCAAATCCGTGATTCGACTCCAAACCCAGTGGCGACACCCTTTTGCGCGCTGAAAGAAGTAGCCAAGATCATTGAACAAGTTTCGCGTGCTCAGAGGCTTCCAAAGATTCAGCACCGTGTGTGGTCTTAGCGGCGTTTCAGAGCTTCCAGTTCTTCAAGGGTACGCGGCCAATCCGATCCAAGAAGTCGGGAAAGACTGCGGTCGGCCAGGACTTTTCCGCCAGTCTGGCAACGGGCACAGTAGTTGGTCTCGTTATCGGCGTAGCGGATGCGCTGGACATTCGCGCCGCAGCGAGGACAAGCTTCTCCAAAGCGACCGTGCACCGCCATCCCTGGACGAAATGCGGTCACCTTTTCAGGAAAGCTCTTCAATGCCTCGGCGCGCAGGCGATCTATCCACACCGTCAGCGTGGAGCGCGTGGCGTTGAACAGGTGCTCCCATTCTTCGGGTTTCAGTTTGTGGGTGAGCGCGATAGGCGAAAGCTGGGCCGCATGGAGTATCTCGTCGGAATATGCGTTACCGACGCCGCTGATGAGGCGCGGATCAGTGAGGGCGCGCTTCAGGGTCCGGTTCTCCTGAGTGAGCGCAGTGCGAAAGCCATCGAGGCCGGCGGAGAAGACTTCAACGCCGCCGGGATCGACGGAGCGCAAACCCTCTTCACCCTGGAGCACATGGAGCGAGGCACGGCGTTTGGAGCCTGCCTCAGTGAGGACCAGCGACCCTGAGGAAAAGTCGAAGGCTGCCAGCGCGTTGCGGCCCGCGAGTTTGGCTCCGGGTGACTTCCAGTGCAGGCGGCCGGCAATCATCAGGTGCAACACCAGCCACAGATCACCCTCCACGCCGATGGCGATACGCTTGCCGATGCGCCTCAGTTCGCGCACCCGGCGTCCTTCTGCACTGGCGAGGGGCGGGTCGGCGGTACGCAGCAGAAACACGCTACCCAGCCGCACGCGTTCGAGCGGTTGCTCGAGGATGCGCGGCTCAAGAGCCGTGATGTAGGCGGAGATGTCGGGGAGTTCCGGCATTCACTACAGATTGCAGCCGAAGCTTAGGCTTCGGCAAGGAAGTTCTGTTGCTCCGTCAGCCGATGATCGTGTTGTCAATGAGGCGCGTAGCACCTACCCATGCGGCAAGGGCGAGAAGGTTGCCGGGAGCAGCGATTTCTACGGGCTCCAGGGTGGCCCATTCGACCAACTCAATGTAGTCCACGCGGATCGCGGATTCGGCAGCAAGGACTTCGCGTGCGGCGGCAATGAGCGCGGCGGCGCGGCGCTCCCCTTTGGCGACCAGCGCCTCAGCCTGCCGGATCGCGCGGTTGAGGGCGAGGGCCTGGGCGCGCTCAGCGTGACCAAGATAAGCGTTGCGAGAACTGAGAGCCAGTCCATCGGGCTCGCGGACGATGGGGCAAACCACGATCTCTGTAGGCAGCCTGAGGTCGGCGACCATGCGGCGGAGTACAGCCACCTGGGCTGCATCCTTCTGGCCGAAGAAAGCGCGATCGGCCTCCGAGGCGATGAACAATTTGGCGACTACCGTGGCGACGCCGCGAAAATGGCCGGGGCGCGAACCGCCGTCCAGCCGCTTGCTTAGCCCTTCGACCTCGACGAAAGTCGCTGCACCGGCTGGATACAGCTCTTCCACCAAGGGTGCGAAGACCGCGCCTGCACCCTCGGCCTGGGCGAGCGCACAATCGGCCTCGAAAGTGCGAGGATAACGGGCGTAGTCCTCGTTGGGGCCAAACTGGGTGGGGTTTACAAAGATGCTGACAACTGCTTGTGCGCAGGAAACTTTGGCAGCACAAATCAAGGATGCGTGTCCGGCGTGGAGCGCACCCATGGTAGGCACCAGGCCAATGGTGTTGCGACTATCGGCACGGTTTGCGGCTTTATGGGCGCGAGACCACTGACGCAGTTCGGCCACGGTGCGAAGGATTTCCATCAGGCTTTGCGCAGCGCGTGCAGTTTTTGAGTTGCGTCCTGTTTGAGATCGAGAGCGCGGCGCACCGCTTCAGGCAAATGGTAGCTCTCTTGATCGGACGGAAAGGCGTGGTGCTCTACGTCTTCGCGATAATGTTCGACGGCTGAGCGGATGAGTGCCGCGGCATCGCCATAGCGGCGCACAAACTTGGCCGGCGGCGCGAAGGTAAGGTTGAGCAAATCGTGGAATACGAGAATCTGGCCGTCGCAATCCGGGCCTGCGCCGATGCCGATGGTGGGGATTGCCAACTCCGCAGTAATGGCTGCGGCAGCCTCGCGTGGAACTCCTTCAAGCACCACGGCGCCAGCTCCAGCCAAGGCAAGTGCGTGCGCGTCTGCCTTGAGCTGCTCCACACCCGCAGCAGTGCGAGCTTGCACGCGATAGCCGCCCATGCGGTGTACGCTTTGCGGCGTGAGCCCAAGATGGCCCACGACCGGTATTTCGGCCTCTGTGAGCGCGCGAACCAGCTCGATGCGCGGTCCCTCGATCTTGACCGCCTCGGCGCCCGCTTCCTTCACAAAGCGAACTGCGTTGGCGAGGCCTTCGCTGACGGTGCCATGATAGCTGCCGAATGGCATGTCGGCCACGACCAGCGCGCGACGCACGGCCCGGCGCACGGCCCTGGTGTGATGCAGCATCTCGTCCACAGTTACGGCCAGGGTATTCTCGTGGCCCAGAACCACCATGGCCAGCGAATCGCCCACCAGCACAAGGTCGATGCCAGCCTCGTCCAACAGGCGCGAGGTGGAGTAGTCGTAAGCGGTGAGTGCAGAGATGGGCTTGCCCTGGCGCTTCATTTCAGCCAGTGCGGGCATGGTGACTCTTGTGATGGGTGTACCGGCGGGCGAAACCCCACCTTCGGGGAAGTTCGTGAGGCTCATGTTTTCTCCAGTGTCGCTCCGTCAACTCAGGATGCGACCCGAACAAGCCGAGTATACGCCCCAAGACGGCACCGGTTAAACGCGCCTGTCCCACGTTGCGGGCTGTCCGTCAGGGCTTGCCGTACCGCATCTTTTGGCGTAGGCTCTTGCCCCTTAGCCCCCCTGCGCCGCACACTGGTAGATGGAATGCTTTCTCCACTGGCTACAGACATTTACGCCGGGCTTGGCATCGCCGCCGGACTCGGTCTGGCAGCGGGCGGCTGCGCGTATGCGGCGATGTGGCCCGGCTCGCGCATCTTTGGGCGAGCGCTGATTGCTCCGGCCCGGCCCGGGGAACTGGCTCTTACGTTCGACGACGGGCCCAACCCGGCCTGGACGCCCCGCCTGCTCGACGTCCTCGCCAGCCATGGTGTGCGGGTTACGTTCTTCATGGTTGGCCGGTACGCGCAGGCCGAACCGGAACTGGTGCGGCGTGTCGCCAAGGCGGGCCACCTGGTTGGGAACCACTCCTGGAGCCATCCCAACCTTGCGCTCACAGCGCCTGGCCGGGTGCGCGAGGAACTGGTTCGAACCAAAGACACTCTGGAACAGATAACCGGCCAGCCCGTGCGCTACTTTCGCCCGCCGTTTGGCGCGCGCCGGCCCGATGTACTGAGCACGGCGCGCCGGCTGGGAATGACGCCCGTTCTGTGGAACGCAATCACATCCGACTGGAGCGAGCCCTCGGCCGACCTGATCGCAAAACGGTTGATGCAGAAGATCGACCGGAACCACCGGCGGGGCTGGGCGACCAACATCGTGATGCACGACGGCAGCCACCTGGCGCTGGGCGCGAACCGGGGGCCGTCTGTAGCTGCTGCCGATCAATTGATTGCACACTATAAGGGCGGCAAGCGGTTTGTGACGCTGGATGCGTGGAGCTAGAACTCGGTTCGCAGGTATCCGGTTATCCCAGCCTTGAAGGCCACGCGTGCTGCATCAATCGTAGCCTGCACTTCGGCATCCCCATGGGCCGTACTCAGGAAAGCAGCTTCAAACTGACTGGGCGGCAGCCAAACACCCTGATCCAACATGGCGTGGTGGAAGCGGCCAAAAGCGGCTGTGTCGGATCTTGCGGCCTGGTCATAATTGGTCACTGGGCCGGGTGTGAAGAACCAGGTCCACATAGAGCCTACGCGGTTGAGGGTGAGGGGAACTCCGGCGCGCGCGGCTTCAGCAGCCACACCCTCGGCGACGGCCCCGGCCGTGGCTTCAAGGCGCGGATAGACTTGGGCGGCGTTCTGCTGCAGGTAGCTGACCGTGGCGACACCGGCGGCCATGGCAAGCGGATTGCCGCTGAGGGTACCCGCTTGATAGACGGGGCCAAGCGGGGCAAGCAGGTCCATGAGGGCGCGTTTGCCGCCAAAGACGCCCACGGGCAATCCACCGCCCACGATCTTGCCGAGGGTAACCAGATCGGCATCGATGCCATAGAGTTCGAGCGCGCCGCCAAGCGCCACGCGGAATCCGGTCATGACCTCATCCACAATGAACACGGCGCCTTCGCGGGTAGTAAGGGTACGCAAGCCGGCGAGGTAGCCGGGCGCGGGAGGAATGCAGCCTGCGTTGCCCACCACCGGCTCAAGAATGACGGCGGCGATGGCCCCGGGATGGGTAGCGAAAGCGGCTTCAACCACGGAGAGATTGTTGTAGGGCAGAGCGAGTGTGAGGTGGGCTACCTCTTCCGGCACACCGGCTGAACCGGGAATGCCGAAAGTCGCCACACCTGAGCCGGCTTTGACCAGCAAGCCGTCAGCGTGGCCGTGGTAGCAGCCCTCGAATTTGACGATGATTTTGCGACCAGTGGCGGCGCGGGCCAGCCGGATGGCGGACATGGTGGCCTCAGTGCCGGAACTGACAAAGCGCAGCTTTTCGATTGCGGGGTAGCAGGCAACGACGCGCTCGGCAAGGTCGGCCTCGCTGGCTGTGGAGGCGCCAAAACTAGCAGAGTTGCGCGCGGCCTGTTGAATTGCCTCGACCACCGGTGGAAAGGCGTGGCCCAGAATCATCGGTCCCCACGACCCGAAATAGTCGATATAACGGTTGCCGTCGGCATCGGTGAGCCATGCGCCCTGGGCTCGTTCGACGAAAGGCGGCGCGCCGCCCACCGCACGAAAGGCTCTTACTGGGGAGTTCACGCCGCCAGGGAAGAAGTGCTCCGCACGCTGCTGGAGCGCATGGGAACGGGTGCGGGCGGCAGTTGGGACATGGGCACTCATAATGGTTCCAGTATAGAGGCCGAAAACCTTGTGCATGGGGCGAATTGAATCTCTGCGTTCCACAACCGCATCCCGTTGATGGTGAGCAGTTTTGAGAAACTCGGAGGCCGCATGCTGGTCATCTTCGACGGGCGTTGCGGCTTTTGCAATCGGGCGGTGCGGTGGTTCCTATCCCGCGACCGGCGAGATCGGCTGCGATTTGCGCCCTCCGAGTCGGCGCACGTGGCAGTGATCCTGATGAGACACGGGTTCAGCGCATTGGATGCGGCGACAGGCCCCGGCACAATTCTGGTGGTGCGCGACCCCGGCGGCCCGCTGGAGCAAATCTGGGTTCGCTCAGACGCGGTGGTGGCGTTGCTGCAGGAGCTCCCGCACCCCTGGCCGATGGTTGGGAACGCGTTACGCCATATGCCTCGTGCGGTGCGCGACCTGGGCTACCGTTTCATTGCCCGTTGGCGCTACCGCATCTGGGGCCGACTGAAGAGCTGTCCCCTGCCCACAGCCGAAGAGCAGGCGCGTTTTCTTTAGCTCTTTCGAGTTTCCCGCGTGGCAGAGGCAGCGATCACCACGCCGACAATCTCAAGAACGATGGCGACGCCGATCAAAAAACCACGCAGAAAATCATGCGAGAGCAACGCGGTGTGCACTGAGGGGGAAGAAGCACCGGACCAGACGACGCCAACCACCATCAGCATCAACCCAATGGTGACGAACATCATGGCCACCGGCACCTTCGCCCTGGCACATTGCTCGTTGGGCTTGAGCAGATGGCGGAAAATCATGGTTCTGCCTCCAATCTCAACCCGAAATGGAACAACCGTACAACAAAATCTACCCCGAAATCGATTTCGGATGCAGCGGTCAGACTTGCTTTTCGCGGCAGCGGCTGGCAAAGCGGAACACGAAGAGGTTGATGGCGATCGAGAGTCCGAGCAGAAAGCCGGACAGCACGTGGAGCCAGTTGCGGCCAATATTGCCGGAAGGGTGAACGAAGAGGATCAACAGGAGACCAACCGCCAGAGATAGATTAGCGATGGCGATCTGCCGCCGGGCCTTGGGGTCGAGATTTCGATAGGCAGAGCTCATCCCAATTCTGCTTCGAGAACACTCGACAAACGAGAATGCAGATTAGAGTCCCCCGAAGTTTTGAACAGAGCTGGATGAATGGAACGTGCCGCGGCGGGGTCAAATCCTGCTAAAATCGTCATTTCCGGCCACCAAGGCCGCAGATGATTCCATCCTCAGAAAGTCCTCATTGTGCCCGACGAACCCAAATCCAAGCCAGTAACCTACGCCGACGCCGGAGTTGACATCAGTAGCGGTGACCGCGCCAAGGAGCGCATCAAGTACCTGGCGCAGAAAACCTTCAATCGCAACGTGTTAGGCGGCATCGGGGGTTTTGGCGCGCTGTTCCGGCTCGACATGCAGCGGTGGAAGAACCCCATCCTGGTGAGCTCCGCCGATGGGGTGGGCACCAAGCTGAAGGTGGCTTTCGAGATGGGCCTGCACCGCACCGTGGGCGCCGACCTGGTAAACCATTGCGTCAACGACATCGCCGTACAGGGCGCAACGCCATTGTTTTTCTTGGATTACCTGGCCACCGGCAAGCTGGATGCAGAGGTGACCGAAAGCGTGGTCACCGGACTGGCCGATGCCTGCAAGGCCAACGGCTGCGCCTTGATCGGCGGAGAAACGGCGCAGATGCCCGGTTTCTATTCCGACGGAGAGTACGACCTGGCCGGTTTTATTGTGGGCGCGGTGGACCGGGACAAGATGGTGACCGGCGCGGGCATCAAGGCCGGTGACGTACTGATCGGACTGCCCTCGACAGGGCTGCACACCAATGGCTATTCGCTGGCGCGCAAGCTGCTGTTTGAAGTGGCTGGATACAAGCCTGCACAGTACGTGACCGCCATCAAGGAAAAGGCCGGCACGGCGCTGATGAAGACGCACCGCAGCTACCTGCACGTGATTCAAAAACTGGTGGCGGCGGAGTTGACTACAGGGATGGCCCACATTACCGGCGGCGGCATCACGGAGAACCTACCTCGCATTTTGCCCAAAGGCGCAGCGGCACAAATAGAGCTGGGCTCTTGGCCGATTTTGCCGATCTTTGAACATCTGCGCGCGCTGGGCCAGGTGTCGCAGGATGAGATGATGCGCACCTTCAACATGGGAGTTGGACTGATCGCGGCCATTCCCGCAGCCAAGTTCACGCGCGCCAAGAACTTACTGGATCGAGCCGAAGAGAAGTTCTATGTAGTGGGGCGCGTGGTCAAGGGCGAGCGGCGGGTACAGTACACGTGAGCGAACAGGCCCATCCTCTGCGGCTGGGAGTGCTGATTTCCGGGCGCGGTTCAAACTTCAAATCCATTGCACAGGCCATTCAAGAGGGACGGCTCAAGGGCGTGGAGATTGCGGTCGTGATCTCCAATGTGGCCGAGGCCGGCGGCTTGGCCATTGCGCGCGAGTTGGGCCTGCCCACTGCTGTTTTTGTCTCCAAGGGGCGCCCGCGCGCCCAGCACGACGCCGACATGATCGCTTGCCTGCGGGAACACAATGTGGACCTGGTTTGCCTGGCGGGTTACATGCGACTGCTTTCGGCAGAGTTTATCGCAGCCTTCTCTAATCGCATCCTCAACATTCATCCCGCGCTGCTGCCAGCCTTTCCCGGCCTCGACGCGCAACAACAGGCGTTCGATTACGGCGTCAAAGTGGCCGGCTGCACAGTCCATTTTGTGGATGAGCATCTGGACCACGGAGCCATTGTGCTGCAACGGGCGATCCCGGTGCTGGACGAGGATGATGCGCACTCGCTGGCCGAACGCATCCTGATTGAGGAACATATCGCCTACAGCGAAGGCATCGCGCGTGTCGCCAGCGGGATGTATCAGATTCGCGGACGGCGGTATGAAAAACGGAATCCTGACTAAGCCCGCCCCGGCCCGCTGATTCCAGCAACTTGAGGGAAACGGCTCAGATTGCGCCATTTTCTGAGGTTTTTGAGGTGGTTTGGGGCCAAAAACAGGGGAAAATCGGTGGGTTCTGTTTACCGATGAGTACATGGGGCTAAGTTCCATGTTGTTCATTAAATTCATGTTATGTAGGAAACTTCCCTCCCAGGGGCGGGTTTTGGAGGGGGAGGGGGTGGGTACCCTTCAGGGTACGGACCGGTCACATGACTGACAGACTGAACCTGCGAGCGGGAGTGGAGGGTGCGCATTCCTTTATTCTGCGCCGATAGGCCGTAATTCTCTGCAACGGAGTGAACTCGGCGGTTGGAGGATGGTGCAGACCGGCGACTGTTACCGTGCTGCTCGACACCCTCCCCCGATGCCGTTCACGCGCAGGCGCCACCGTCGAGTCCTTGTACAGGATTTAAGACGACGAGAAGGCCGATCGCTGAGTGCCCCCGGGCGTGTCAATACGATAGGTGGGCTCGCGGCGTTGGTTGTGTCAAGTGGCCGATCGCGCGATGCCAATCAATACGATTGATTCCGTGCCTGTTAGTCAACCTGGCCGCTTTGCCGAAGATATACTCCCAATTGCCTACGATTAAGGAGTAGCCAGATAAGCGGCGGATGTGCCGCGCCCGGCGAATGTGTACGCCCTCCCATTGCAGCATTTTCCCGAATTTAGAGCGTGTTCGGCTTGACTGCTTACAGTCGAAATGGACATTTGTGGCCTCCCACCCTTGTGGCAAAGACAAATACGCCGCAAGGATGGGGCCCAGAGTTCTGTTCACACTCAAATCGAAAATGCATTGGTGTCAGGCGCGCCGCAGAGGATGAGTGGCTTCTTCACCGAACAAAAGAGCCGCTCATCGCAGCTCTCTGCGAGCTCGCTTGACCTTGTGAACTGCCTTGGGGAGGACACCGGGGCGCGGGACCGTCTTTGTCTGCGCGTCAGCGGCTCTCTGCCGCGGGCCTGCCGAAACCACGGCACGTCCAGCCTGAGAGCCGCCTTAACCCAAGTCGGCGGCCGGCCTCGAAAGCCGCGCGAAGCCGACCAGAAAAGGAACCATCGTGATGGCTAATATCCTGGTAAATATCGAGAAGGGCATTGAAATCGGAGCTGAAGACGCCTTGAAGTGGCTCACTGGCGCCGACAAAGCCCTGCACGCGGCACCTGCAGTTGTTGCTGCGCTTGCCACCCTGGTGGGCGCCGTGGAAAAGCCCATGTCTGAGCTTGCCGGCGCCGCCGCCAACCCCCTGAATATTGCACTCGACATTCAGACGGTGACCGATCTGAAGGCCGCATGGCCCGAAGTGAAGGCCTTTCTGACCACCCTGGGAGTCAAGTTCTAAAGCTACGCGTTTTCGGTTTGACTCTTTACATCGAGATGGGCGTCTGTGGTCTCCCACCCTTGAATCACAAAACGATTCAAGGATGGGGCACCCAGAGTTCTGTATCTTGAAATTCTGTCTCTACGTATTCACTTCCCGCGCTTCGCCCAGAATCAACTTGAAAGTCATTTGTCTGCGGCCACGCAGAATCGACACGCTGACCGTGTCCCCGGCCTGATGCTTGTCCATGATTGCGCTGATGTCCTGGGGGTCGGCTACCTGCTGCCCGTCGATGGCCACGATCAGGTCGCCGCCAAGCATGATGGGTGTGTTCCCTACATATGCCTGCTCATTCCCTCCATGAAGTCCAGCCCGCTCGGCCGCACCGCCGGGAATCACGCGCTGAATCAGTACGCCGTAGTCGGACGCGAGGCCTATCTGCTCGGCCAGGTCGGGACCGATCGCGAATGACACAATACCCAGCGAAGGCCGCTTGACGCGCCCGTAGCGGGTAAGGTCGCCCAAGACCGCCTTTGCCGTGTTGATAGGGATAGCAAATCCGATGCCCGAGCTTTGTTCCGCGCCGTTGGAGGCAATCATGGTGTTGATGCCGATGACCTCGCCGCGAGAGTTAAGCAGCGGCCCACCTGAGTTGCCGGGGTTGATAGCCGCATCGGTCTGGATGGCATCTTCAATGGGCGCGCCGTCAGCATTCTTAATGGAGCGAATGGAACTGATGATGCCTCGGGTCATGGTACCGCTGAGACCGAATGGATTGCCGATGGCGTAGACCTTCTGGCCCACGGAGAGACTTGCGGAGTCGGCCAACGTGACCGGTTCGAGGTTGGGTGCGTCAATCTGCAACAATGCCAGGTCGTGCACCTTGTCAGTGCCCACTACTTTGGCGGAGTAGCTGCGCTTATTGCTCAGCTGCACTTTAACTCCGCGGTTGGCTCCCTCGACGACGTGGTAGTTGGTGAGCACGTGGCCGGCCTTGTCGAGCACGAAGCCGGAGCCTTGGCCCTGCTGCGGGACCGCGCCATAAAAGAAGTTGAAGACCAGGGTGGTGGAGGTGATGTTGACCACTGAGGGCAATACCCGCTTGTAAACGGCGATGTTGTTTTGCTCTTCGGCATCGTAGGCAGGCGCAGCGTCTGCCTCGGTCAGCTCCAGCGGAGAGCTGCTGCCGTGCACGTTGAAGAGCGACCAGTCGCCCAATCGCGAAGGAAGATGCGTGGTGAGATACCAAAATCCACCCACCAGCAGGACAATCAGCAAAAGCCGGCGCAATCTCATGGTCGTAGACCTGCAAACCTTTCCTTAATGGGATGCGGCTCCGCCACGACTCGATTCCATGGGGAAGAGCCGGGGCTGCTGCTTCCTATTTTAAAGACTCATCCGTCAGGAATTTGTTGCTCTCTGCTTTCAGCCGCTGCCACAGGTCTTCAACCTGTGCGCGAAGCAGGATCTTGTCCCCTGCATTTTCCACCAGATAATCAGAGCGAGCGGCCTTCACGTCGTCTGAAATCTGGTGCGCCAGCCGGGCGCGGGCATCCGCCTCCGCGGATTCGCGCGCGACACCCATGGAGGCTTGCCGAGCGGCGTAACGAGCGATCTTCAGTTCATCCGGCGCCGTAACTACCACGACGCGGTCCATGCGCCGGCGCCAATCGGCCAACACGCCCTCGCGCTCGCCACGGGCGCGGGCGTCGCGCTCCACTTCAAAAATCAGCGCCGAGACCACTACAGCCACTGCCGCCGGGTCGCGCGCAAAGACCTCGTTCATCCAATGTCGCTGAGCTTCAATTACCGCCGGATGCACAATAGCGTTCAGTTCGTTCAACCGGCCCCCCTGAAAGGCCAACTCGGCCAGACGGGTACGGTTCAGGTGGCCCTGAGAGCCCACCACTTCCGGACCAAAGACTCGCACAATTTCGTCATACACCGGGTGACCCGGCTCCATCAGCGTGCGGCCAAGCTCATCCGCTTCAATGACTTCTGCGCCCAGCTCACGCAAAATGCCCGCGACCGTGCTCTTGCCGCTTCCCAAGCCTCCGGTGAGACCGACCCTCAGCATGGCCTAAAGCCCCCGCCGCATTTTGGCAGCACGGACCGTGTTCGCCATCAGCATAGCGATGGTGAGCAGACCCACACCACCGGGCACCGGCGTATATGCCCCTGCCAACTCGAAGGCCCTGGGGTCTACGTCGCCGACAATGGTCGATCCACGCTTGGCAAACGTGGCTTCGCGCCGGACGTTGCCCTTGAAGAAGCGGTCGAATTCCTCTTGAGTGTTCAGCCGATTGATGCCCACATCAATAATGGTTGCGCCGGGCTTCACCATCTCCGGCGTGATATATCCGGGTCGTCCGATAGCCGCCACCAGGATGTCGGCCTCGCGTGTGATGGCGCCGAGGTCGCGGGTTTTCGAGTGGCAAATGGTTACCGTGGCGTTCTGATGCAAGAGCAACATTGCCACGGGTTTGCCCACAATGTCGCTGCGGCCTACTACCACCGCGTGCTGGCCGCTGATTGAGATTCCGCTGCGCTTGAGAATTTCGATCACACCTGCCGGAGTGCAGGGCGCCAGCGCGGGCCTTCCGGCCTGCAGGCGTCCGGCATTCACGGGATGAAGACCGTCCACATCCTTGTCTGGCGCAACTGCATCGAGAAGCGATTTGACATCGACCTGCTTCGGCAGAGGCAACTGGATGAGAATGCCGTCGATGTCGTCACGGTCGTTCAGCGCTGCCACCAGGTCGAGCATGTCTTCCGTGGTCACCGTATCGGGCGGCGTGATCAATTCGCTGAAGAGTCCCAGGTCGGCACATGTCTGCACCTTACTGCGAACATAAATCTCCGACGCCGGCGTATGCCCCACCAGCACTGCCGCGAGCCCCGGCCGAATGCCTTTGAGGGCCAGCGACTTCACTTCTTCCGCCACTTCCTGCTTGATGGCCGCTGCAATGGCCGTGCCGTCAAGGATTTTTGGCATGATGTGCTCCAAAGATCCATCGTATCGCTTTGCACTCTGGCCGAACATACCAATGGGAACGGGTGAACCGCAGAATCCTCTTTACTTCCAATATGATTGCCGGGTTATGCTTGCTCATGCTTCCCCGGCGGTCGAGTTCTGGCATTCTCGTTGCGGCTTTGTTCTTTGCCCTCTGCACGGCTTTGTCACACGCGGGACAGGCGCATGGCGCGACTGTGGCGGCCGTTCCAGTGCTCGTTGTGAACAACCTGGGGAAGGGTGCGGCTCCTCTCGACGGGCCGTGGCAGTTCCACCCGGGCGATGATCCGGCCTGGGCTGCGCCCTCCTTCGACGACTCCGCTTGGGGCCAGGTGACTGCCGATAAGCCATTGGGGCTGCAGGGGCATCCCAGTTTCGAGGACTACGGATGGTACCGCCGGCATATCACGCTTTCACCAGCTCCCGGGACCTCGCCGGATTTTGCGCTGCTGATTCCGGCCATCGACGACGTTTACGAACTCTACTGGAACGGCGTGCCGATAGGACGTCTTGGCGCTATGCCGCCGCATTGGGTCTGGTACTCCGGTGTACCGGCGCAGATATACGGCCTTGGGCCGGCGCGGACCGGGGTGCTCGCTGTGCGCGTGTGGAAGACGCCGCTCTTTTCGACAGACGACGGCACCGCAGGCGGATTTGAGTCAGTGCCCATGGTGGGCAGCGGCGATGCCATCGCAGCTATCAAGGGCAACCTTGATTTCGAGTGGCTTCGCCGGCAGCAGTTTAGGTTCGGCCTCACATCGCTCTTTGGCCTGGTGGCGGTTCTGAGCCTCTTCGCCTGGGTGCGCGACCGTCAGCAATGGCTGCTTTTCTGGATGACAGTCTTTGCGCTGAACCTGGTTCTGGAACTCTTTCTGGGCGGCATGCGCCTGCCTTACTCGGCTGCCATCTTGACCAGTCTGAGCCAGATGGAGATTGCGATTCGCGAGCTCTCGCTGTGGTTTCTTCTGCTCTGGCTGCTTGATCTGCAGGACGATCGAAAGCTTTCTTCGCTGACGCGGAAAGCCGCCCTGCTCAGCATCACCGCCAGCACACTCGACGGATTCCTGATTCTGCTTTACCCGTGGCTTTTCAGTAAAGTCCAGACCCAGATCATCGATGCGGTTCTGACGCCGTGGATTATCGCGTTCGAAGCGATCCCGGCGGTGCTGGTGGCCTACGCCTTTATTCATCGCAAACGGCTCGACTCTGCCCGCTGGGTGGTTGCTGCAGTCGCTTTCAGCAACGCGATGATTTACTTTGTGCAGAACATTGCTGCGCAGGGCCCGCGCTTTACGCATTGGACCCTGGCCAACAAGATGATTGCGCCCATGTTTACCGTGGTGGGCAACCCGATCAACATCATCGCCTTTTTCCGCACGCTTCTGTTTCTCTCCATCGTCTACGCGGTCATCCGCTATTCCATTGAGAATCGCCGTCGCCAGGCCGCCTTGGAACAGGAGTTTCAGAATGCCCGCGAACTGCAACAAGTTCTTGTGCCCGATACGCTGCCGGCAGTTCCAGGCTTCACCTTGACGAGCGCCTATCGGCCGGCGCAGGAGGTGGGCGGTGACTTCTTTCAGATCATTCCCCTTGAAGGAGGGTCCACACTGGTCATCCTGGGCGACGTGAGCGGCAAGGGACTGAAGGCCGCAATGGCCGTTTCGCTCATAGTGGGCGCGGTGCGCGCCCTGGCCGACGACCATCCGGGTCCGGCCCGGCTGCTGACCCAGCTCAATCGGCGCCTGTACGGCCGCATGCAGGGCGGATTTGCCACTTGCCTCATCCTGCTTCTCAAGACCGATAACACCTGCGTAATGGCCAGCGCCGGCCATCCGGCACCCTTCTTCAACAAGCATGAAATCGATCTGCCGGGTGCATTGCCGCTGGGCATTTCGCCGACGGCCAGCTATACAGAGTCCGTGGTCAATGTGAGCGCCGGAGACCACATTGCCCTGTATACCGACGGATTGCTTGAAGCACGCAACCAGACCGGCGAGCTCTATAGCTATGCGCGCCTGGAAAGCCTGTTCGCCACCAGACCCAATGCTGCCCAGGCCACGGAAGCGGCGATCAACTTCGGCCAGGACGACGACATCACAGTGCTCACACTGACCCGGCTGGAAACCGGCCAGGAACCGATCGGGTTACACCTGGTTTCAGGCATGCAGGCTGACTAAGCTGCGCTCTAAGCGTGTCATCCGACGACATCGCTGACCCAATCTCCATCGCAGTTTATTGCCGTGGACACTTCGTGTCTTCAGGCCGCCTCGCGACCCACGTCACACCATCATGTGATTTGCCTCACATACAGTTGTTGCCTATTGGCACGTAGCTTCGATCACAAGACGAATGACCTGGATCACATGAGGCTGACCCGCCAGCCCTGCTGCCAGCGCCTTCAAGGAGATTGGGCCGGATGAATGTCTTCAAAGACGCAGGACACCTTTTTCGATTTGCTGGGCTCTTCGTTCTCGCCTTTATTGTATTTTGGGCGATTCGTGGCTATGTCGTCCCGAAGTCCTTTGGTGAGTATGGCCATTACCGCGGCAATGCCATCAGTGAGATTGCAGCCCGTCCGGTTCACTTTGCCGGCCACGACACATGCGAAACGTGCCACACAGATGTGCTGGATGTGAAGAAGAATGGCAAGCACGCGCACGTGAATTGCGAGGCGTGCCACGGAGCGCTGGCAAAACATGCGGACGATCCTGCATCCGTGACACCGCCCAAGCTGGATACGGCGGTTTTGTGTGTTCGCTGCCACGCCACCACGGCCGCGAAGCCCAAGGGCTTTCCACAGGTTTCGGCTGAGGAGCACTCCACAGGCCTGCCTTGCGAAACCTGCCACCAGCCGCACAGTCCGGCGATGGTTGCGGGAGGTGCGAAATGAAAATTTCCCGGCGTCAAATGCTGATTCTGTTGCCGGCTGCGGCGGTTGCCTGGGAGTCGGTGCTGGCCGGAACCCCTGAGGCCTCGCCCAACTACAAAATGTCAGAGCACTGGTGGAGCATGTTGATCGATATCTCCAAGTGCATTGGCTGCGGTAATTGCGTAAGGGCCTGCCAGACGGAGAATGATGTACCAGACGGATTTTTTCGCACCTGGGTAGAGCGCTACCACGTCTCGGACGAGAATATGACCAACCCGGAGGTCATCTCGCCCGACGGCGGCAAGGAAGGGTTCCCTGAAGCGAAGGAAGACGAGGGCAAGTATTTCTACGTGCCCAAGCTCTGCAACCAGTGTGCGGATTCGCCCTGCACGCAGGTTTGTCCGGTAGGAGCGACATTTGTGAGCCCGGATGGCGTGGTGCTGGTGGACCAGACTTACTGTCTTGGCTGCGCCTATTGCGTGCAGGCCTGCCCCTATGGCTGCCGTTACATTCATCCGCAGAAGAAGGTTGTGGATAAATGCACGCTCTGCTACCACCGCATCACGAAGGGGCTCACGACTGCATGCTGTGAGGCCTGTCCGACGGGGGCGCGCCAGCTTGCGGATCTGAAGAATCCGAACGACCCGATCCATGCATTCCTGAAGACACACAGCGTGCAGGTGCTGAAGCCGCAGATGGCCACTGGCGCCAAGGTCTTCTACAACGACCTGGACGGATCGGTACGGTAATGGCGAAATTGACGACTGGGCACAATCAGGGGGCGGGTGACGGCTATGAGCGGTGTTGAAGGCTTCATGTATCCCAACGAGATCGAGCTCCATTGGAGCGTGCTGATCGTCTTGTATCCCTACATCACGGGATTGGTGGCGGGCGCGTTTATCCTGGCATCGCTGGAGCGCGTGTTTAACGTGGAGGCGGTCAAGCCCACCTACAGACTGGCGCTGCTTACAGCGCTCTCGTTCCTGCTGGTGGCGCCCTTGCCGCTGCAATTGCACCTTGGCCACCCGGAGCGCTCACCGGAAATGTATTTTACCCCGCACAGCACATCGGCGATGGCGATGTTTGGATATGTGTACCTGTGGTATCTGATGGCGGTGCTGGTCTTCGAGATTTGGCTCGATTACCGCCGCGACATCGTGCTGCTGTCGCAAAAGACCAAAGGCATCACACGCTGGATCTACACGGTCATGACACTGGGCTCCAGCAACATCAGCGAACGCTCTCTGCACATTGACGAGCGGGTTGGCTGGGTGGTGACGCTGGTCGGTATTCCTTCAGCCTTTCTGCTGCACGGGTATGTCGGATTCATCTTTGGCTCCATCAAGGCGAATCCCTGGTGGTCGTCGCCGCTGATGCCCGTGGTCTTCATCTTTTCTGCCATGGTATCGGGCATTGCCGGGGTGATGGTGATCTACATGGCAACCACGAAGCTGCGCGGTAGAAGGATTGACATGTGCTGCGTGGACACCATCGCGATGTACCTCTTTTACACGTTCATCATCGACTTCAGCCTGGAAATGCTCGACCTGATTCACCGCATCTACGAGGCCGATGAATCGTTCCGCAGCCTGGACTTCATGGTGCACAGCAAGCTTTTCTTCTCGCAGATCGTGCTCCAGATTGGCTTGGGTACCCTCGTACCGCTGATCCTGCTGGGGCTGACGCAAGTGGCAAAGCTGCCCGAGCTGGCGCGCAAGCGCATCTATTCCGTCGCCGGCGCTCTCACGCTGATCGGCATCTTCGCCATGCGCTGGAATGTGGTGATTGGCGGACAGTTGTTCTCAAAGAGCTTTCTTGGATACACGACTTACAAGATGAGTTTGGTGACCAAGGAAGGACTGCTTGTTGCCGTGGTGCTCTCCCTGCTACCGCTAGGTATTTTGTGGGTGCTGGTGAAGCTGTTGCCTCCATGGCCGGAAGACCATGTGACCCAGGGTGTTGCCGCAGATTAGCAATCGACGTGCCTGGGATGTGGCTGCCAATCGGGTGGAACTATGAACGATCTTCCCGAAACGCTGGAACTGCTTTCAGCGCGCATCGACGCGCTGGAGAAACGCCTTGATGCGCTGGAGCATCCCTCTGCCACGCTTGTCGAGCCCTTCGCGCTTCCGCAGGCCGCACCCACCGCGGCAGCGACTGTCGACGAGAACCCGATCGATCAGACTAGTGGAGCTTTTGCGGTGTTGGGCAAGGCCATGCTCGGCATTGCCGGAGCTTACGTCCTTCGCGCCGTAGCCGAGTCGAGCCTGGTTTCAGGCCACGTGATTGCTGCCGTTGCCATCGCCTACGCAGTGGCGTGGCTTGTGGTTGCGACGCGAGCATCCGCCCGGGCATATTTCGCGGGTGCCGTCTATGCAGCAACCTCTTCCATGATTCTGACTCCCATGCTGTGGGAGTTGACTCTGCGCTTCAAAGTGTTGTCGCCGGAGTGGGCTGCGGGTGTGCTTGGCGGGTTCGTGGTTGTGGCCGCCGTGCTTTCATTAACCCGCAATCGGCTGCCGGTCTTCTGGGTGGCGCAGGGGGCAGCTGCGGTCGCAGCCCTTGCTTTGTCGATCGCCACCCACGCAATGGTGCCTTTCATCGTCGCACTGTTGTTGATGGTCCTGGTGTGTGAACTCGCAAACATCCGCCATCGCAAACAGCCTGTCCGACCACTGGTGGCCGCGCTCACAGACGTTGCCATCTGGGCGTTGATTTTTATCTACAGCGGCGCGCCGAGCACGCGAGCGGACTATCCGGCGCTGGGAACGGCGGCCCTGGTGGCTCCTGCCTGCCTGCTGTTTCTGATCGACGCGGTAAATATCGCCATCAGGACCGCGTTCCTGTCGCAAAGCATCACTATCTACGAGACTGTCCAGGCCACTGTCGCCTTTCTGCTGGCGGCCTCGAGCGTGCTCTATTTCACGCCACACTCCGGCGCCATCGTCATGGGTATCGCCTGTCTAATTCTGTCTGCGGCAAGCTATGCGGCGGCGTTCGTTCGCTTCCGGCCATTCGCTGCGCAGCGTAACTTTCGCGTCTTTTCTGCCTGGAGCACTGGGTTGCTGCTGGCTGGGGTGCTGTGGGGTCTGCCAGCCGAATGGATGCCGGCCTGCCTGGGACTAGCGGCCTTGGCGGCCATCGCTCTCGGAATCCGGATGGAGTGCATGACGCTGGAGTGCCACGGCGTGATTTACCTGGTGGCCGCGGCTATCGCTGCCGGTTTACCGGAGTACGCCTATCGCTCACTGGCCGGCCCGCTACCTTCAAAGCCGCCATGGAGCATCCTCCTAGTGAGCACATGCGCCATGCTCAGTTATGCCATTGCCAGGGAGCGCCGGGGAGAGGCGTGGAGGCAGCAAATCCTCCACCTCGTCCCCTCGCTGCTGGCAGCCTGCTCGGTGGCTGCGCTGATGGTCCAGGGTTTGTTGTGGCTGGCCGCGCTGGCCATCACAACCGACGTCGTCCATGTCGCTCTTATTCGCACCCTCATCCTCTGCTCCGTGGCTCTTGCGCTGGCCTTTGGCGGAGCCTGGTGGCGGCGGCTGGAAATGACGCGGATTGCATACGCTACGCTGGCTTTTGTGGCGGCGAAGCTGCTGTTTGAAGACCTGCGCCATAGCCGAATGGAGTTTATCGCCGCCTCCATCTTTCTTTTTGCCGTCACGCTTATTGGGGTACCGCGCCTGGCGCGCATGGGGCACAAGACATAGTTGTGCTTAATCGTGGATTGTTCCGGCGCACAAGAATTCTCGGTTTACTCCGGACTGGTCAAGGTCTCCGATAGCTACGAGCGGCGCGTGGCCGAACGAGAGCACACGCGGGAAACAACCGGTAGTCAAGCCGGAAATTAGCGGAAGATTCCAGGTAAATAGCGGGGCAACTCGCTGGTGGGCTCCTCGAATCCGCCGGACTTGCGGTCGGATCCAGCCTGATTGATGACCCGGCCGATCGACCTTTTCCTCACTTCCTCCTCGATTGAGCACTATAGAAACACAACACTTTGCCGACATAGTATCCATGGAGTGTTCTGTCTAAATTCGTTGTGTGAAGGACTGTGACTCGAGCTGAGACGTCTGGCCCTGACCTAGGCCGCATCGAGAGAGGGATCGAGAATGGAAGCCACACTGCGAATGAATGAGGCTGTCGGGCTGCCGTTGGCTTTTCTCCGGTTGCCGCCCTTGCCCCAGGTTGCCCTTCGAGTGCTGCAGTTGGCCGCCAATGAGAACGTGCAATTGCGCCAGCTAAGCGACCTGATCTCGTCTGACCCGGCGCTTGCCAGCGAGGTTCTTACCATCGTGAACTCACTGGCCTATGCGCCCCGCTTTCCGATAAGCAGCATTCTGCAGGCCATTGCAGTGATGGGCGCTAATCATCTGCAGGGTCTTTGTCTCACGGTCGGTGTGCGGGGATATCTGGGCCGCTCGCTCTGCCACCCTTGCATGCAGGCAATGTGGCGCCACAACCTGGCCTGCGCGGCCATCGCCGAGCAGTTGGCTTCAGCAGGGTTTATGGACCGGGACACTGCGTTCACCTGCGGTGTAATGCACGATATCGGGCGCATTGCGCTTGCCGTCGTACGGCCGCAAGACTACTCGAAGCTGCTGGCAGCGCACGTTGGTGACGCTGCCAGTATGCTTGCGCACGAACGGGCGGTCTTCGGAAAGGACCATTGCGAGATTGGAAGACAGCTGATTAAGGAGTGGAATCTGCCCGAGGACTTTGAGCCGATCGTGGCCGAACATCATGTTCCCCTGAAGAAAGGCGATCCGTGGGATATGCCGGAATTGATCGGGCTGAGTTGCCGCATGGCAGACGCTGCCGGATTTGCCGCGTTTCCGGCGTGTCAAGCCATTCCCTTTGCAGATCTTCTTGCAGAGCTTCCGGAGCGGGAGCGCAGGCTCTTCCATTCCGGTGTCGATTCCCTGGCTTTTGAAGTCTCCAAGAAGATCAGCGCGATCGAGTCTATTTGAGCAGCGCGGTGGTTTTGAGTTCTGTTCGCGCTTCGTCCTATCTCGCCCCCGGGTCACCGTCGGCATTGTGGATGTAGCACTCGTGAATTGCATCCAGCGGAGCGTTGGGCCAGCGTGACCGAACGAGGTCGTCTTCTGACAACTCATGCAAGGCGAAGTCAATACTCCCGCCGGCCTGAACGCTGCCTTGCACGAAGCCGTAGATATGAGTGCGAGCCTCTTTAGCGGCGGTTTTTGGAAGCAGATAACGGTGCGCACCGGCGCTGCCAATAATCATGCCCGGCACGACTTGATTCGAGCGCTGCTTCCAGTAAGGCGTGTTGAAGATATTCGGCGAATAGTAGTGTGAGTGGCTGGCAATCAGATACACATGCTTTCCAGCCGCCTGCGCATCATAGAACCACGTGTAGACCAGTTCCCCTGTGCGCAGTCCGAGGTCCCAGTCATCCATGGCGTGCTCAGAACCGGTGGAGTGGGGTAGGGCCTCGTGCATTCCGGCGACGATGGCGCGGATGCCGGAGTTCGGCTGCAGATCGTGATCCAGCACAGAGCGCAGCCACTTGAGTTGGGCGCCGGAGAACTCGTCGCGGTCGGCATTGTCAAGAGTGATGAAGTCAACCCATCCCTGGGTCCAGTGATACCAGGGGCCAAGGGGCGCGGCTGCGGCGCCGTCTGTGACGCGCTGGGCGGCGATCTCGGGGCGATCAAGAAAGCTGGAGAACTTGGCCACATAACCCTCGCGCGTCATGGGTGCGTTGTTCTCGTGATTGCCACGGCCCAGAAACACCGGCATGGAACCGAAAGAAGCCACCTGGTGGGTAAGGAAGTCGTCCCAGGCGATGCGCAGATATTCGTCCTTTGAAAGCTGGCTTCCGGCCGGGCGCATCGCGACCAGATCCTGGTCAGGCGATGACATGGCACGGAAATCGCCAAGGTGCCAGTAGAATGCGTCATTCTCCGCCTTGACCTTGGCTGCGATGGCAGGCATCACAAAGTCGCCACAGTTACGGCTGTCCCCGGAGACGGCAAAGGTCCATAAGGGCGCGTGAGCCTGCGGAAATGCGACCGCGGCCGGGAGGGCGAGCGCTGCAAAGACGGCAGCTTTGCATAGCGAGCGGGGAAGACTCGGCATGAACATGCATCCAGCATAAACCGGGGCCAGTGACGCAACCGTAAATGATGCGCTAAACGGCGGCCTGAGTCTCAACACGGTGCGCGATGCGAATGCCGCGTCAAGCTCCGGTTAAAGTGGGAACGAGATCTAGTGCGTACCGTAATCAGGGAGGTTCCTGTGCGCGTGTGATTCGAGTCACGGAGACGGGCAGGGGTGGCTGGATAGGCTCAATATGTGGGGCGTGCCACCTGCAGGGCGCCCAAGATCAAGGAGTTGTATCCTCATGGCTTATGTAGTTACCGATGCTTGCGTCAAGGATTTTGTCTGCGTGGTGGAATGCGCCACCGCGGCGATTGCGCCTCAACCGGAAGACGCGAAGGCTGGAACCGTCTCGCAGGTCTTTATCAATCCCGACGAGTGCATCGACTGCGGCAACTGCGCCACGGTTTGCGCGCAGAATGCGATTTTCCCACAGGACGAACTGCCGGCCGACAAGGCGCAGTACGCCGAAATGAACCGCGCCTACTTCGCGTAGAAGTTTGGAGCGGGCGAAAACTGAATCGACTGGACTTGAGCCGTCTGCTGGTTGCGGCAACCTGCGGGAAGCGGTTCTGACTGCGCCATTTTCTAAGGTTTCCAGGCCGATTGGGGCCGAAAACAGGGGAAAATCAGTGGGTTCTGTTTACCGATGAGTACATGGGCTCATTTCCCATATTGTTCATTCCATTTGTTTTATCTTAGAATTGGCCCCTCCAGAGGCGGGTTTTGGCGGGGGAGGGGGGTGGGTACCCTTCACGGCATAAGCCGGACCCATCCCTGACCGCTCATTCCCTCATTTCGATTGTGCGACTTCGACGGGTAATTTTCTGCAAACTGGCTTGGCACAGGGTGTCCGTGGTGAGGACGACATCCATCCCGCCCTAGCGGAGCTAGGACGGGGCACCCCCGATTTGTGGTGGGGCTAGGGCGGGCCACCCGCCGTTTGAATGACCGTCTAGTCTGACATCGCTTCGAGTCTAATGCTCTCTGCCAATGCGATGATCGAGGCGCCGAATACAGGCTCGATCACCATCAAAGTTAGGCTGTCTTCTTGGATGAGTGAGCGCTTATCCTTAAATGCTGGCCACTCCAAGTCAGTGGCGTTTAGCTCTCTTTTCTGCATTAGGAAGAACAGGGACGATGCACATTCAGATGTATCATCCATTGAATCTTCCTTGCCATAGAGACTCACCCGGTCAATGATGCTGCCGGGACGCATGTCGTCGATGAGAAGATCGTCAATCCCCTTTACTACTAGTCTTCTTCTTTCCTTTGGCTCCCAGGCACACCTAACATCGATGATCATCTCACGATTCACCCCGTCGAAATGGAGAGCTGTGATGGCCGACTCTACAAGTAAATTAAGATTTTTCATTCGCTAGCCTACTCTCTTGGCCAAGGTGAATATGGACGTCCCGGATGTTCTCTCACGCCGCCGGGCCATTCATGGATGTGAGGGAACTGCATTGCCCTGATGTGGTTTGTCATAGTCCCTGAAGGGTTCACCGCCTGGACCGCCCGAAGCGCCGGTGATCGATTCGTTCGTCAGCCGGTAGATGCCGTCATAGCTCCAGGTGACCTGGCGGCCGCTGTACTCGGATGCGCTGGTGCGGTTACCCGTCGGTCCCAGTTGGTAGGTGTAGCCCGAAACCTGCGAAGCCTGTGCGGTGAGGCGATTCAACTCGTCGTAGGTGTAGATCGACTGGAAGCTGTTGGGATAGGTCGCCGTGGTTACGTTGTTGGCCGGGTCGTAGGCATACGTGGTCGTTCCCAGCCGGCTGTCGACCACCGTGCTCAGCCGGTTCAGGTCGTCGTAAGTGTAGGCCATCGACGCCCCGTTCGTGTTGGACGAAGTGATGCTCGCCACGTGCCCCGCCGCGTCGTAAGTATAGTTCAGAGTGCTTTGTGGGGTTCGAGGTCTCCCATGTCTCAGAATCGAGACATGGGGCACCCGGCGGATCGAGGTCAGCACTCTGCCAATCGGTGGATCTTGTAGACCCAGAAAGGAGCATGCTCGGGAACCCTCGTATCAGTCAACTCCCTGAAGATTAGAGCATCTTGTTCTGCTTGCAATAAACCAAAGTCATTGATTTTACTTTGCCACTCGGGCCGTAGTTGTTCCCTCTCAGCCCTGCTGTATCCGCAGTTCGACAGACCACTGACCATCCCTGAATCAGCGACATCCAATCCCAAAAACTGCGCTTCCGTAGGAAGTGTCATCGGCGTTGGCTCATGATCGATCAGTCCAACAAACTCATCAACCCCGGCATGTTGCGGGATAAACAATTCAACAGCGATTAAAGTGGCGTCTTCGAAACTTTCCGCCAAACGAGATTTCATGCCGTGCAAGTTTAGCCAAAGGCCGCCTCCACAGTCTTCATCAACATCAATTAATTTCTGACCGTTGGAACCTTTTAGATTGAGAATTCTTGGATGATATTGAAATCTCGTCGGCCAAATACCCAAATCCACTGATAAAGGACTTGTAATTTCAGGACGCAGCAACAACTCTTCTCGTACAGCTGCGGGCAGTGGAGAGCGCATATGACTCTCGATGTTCTCCCGGCCATCAAAACCAAGAACGCGCCACTCTCCCAAGCTCTGTTTCATCAGTATTCTGCTATGCCTCCCCCGGAAGCCGGTGTTTTTGTAATGTCGTACTCGGCGAATGGAGGAAAAGTATCAAATGCTGGACCGAGCTTTTTCCACTGACATACGCAGTTATCTCGCCGTTGCTGCATCTCAAAGAGATGCCAATGAGTTCCTTCAAGCCATTGCTGCGTTGGTTTATCAAAGTGCGGCCCTTCGTCTTCCTCATCGATTCGATATCCAGTGCTGTCAACTGGCAGATCACATGGCAAACACTTTTTCACCTTTGCCGAACATGAACCAGGATCGAAGCTTATGCCAACGACCGGCGCTCCAAGGTGGGTTGTCACTCCTTTCAGCAACGATGCCGCCGTATCGAGGACACAGGAGACCGCAACGGCAACCGCGACCTCACCAACCTGTGCGCCTAGTGAAACAATGCTCGTCAATCCCGCGTATTCACCGCCAGCTCCGCCCCAGGTGGTTGTCGCCGCTTGGGCTCTGCCTGTCGGGTCTGCTAAATTAACGGGATCGCCGCCAGCATACACATACTTATGCAATGTGGCTGGATCGGAGTAGTCACCGTCCTCGGGATCTCTGCCCATGAACCGTCCGGTGATCGGGTTGTAATATCTGGCGCGGAGGTAGTAGAGGCCCAGGTCGGGGTCGAACTGTTCGCCGCGATACAGATAGTTGTTGGGCGTTGTTCCTGTTGAATTGACCTTGTTTCCGAAAGCGTCGTAATCGTAGGTATCGGTGATTGCGCCGGCAGAATTCGTCAACTGCCGCACATTTCCGCCGCCGTCATACCCGTAGAAGCTCGGCGTCCAGGTGTTCGAGATGACCTGATCCTGGCTGATGCGCTGCAGACCGTAGGTGTAGGTTCGCGTAACCGTTGCGCCGGTCAGTTCATCGATCACCTGGGGATATCCCGTCGGGTTCAGGTCATCCACAAGGTACCTGGTCGTGACGCCGCTTACCGTCTTCGCTACGCGATTGCCGTCGCCGTCATAGACCAGAGCAACGGTGCTGCCCATCGAGACCATGTGGTTCTGCGAGTCGTATGCGAAGGTCTTACCACCCGTGGCAAGCGTGTTGCCGTCCTGGTCGTAACTTTCCGTGGAAACCTCGTCATCGGCGTTGTAGCCGAAGCTGCCCGAGGGAACGCCGGACAACGACGAGGTCTCGGAGAGGCGGTTGCCCACCGGGTCCAGCCCGTACGCTACATTTCCGTTCTTGCCGCCCGAGGCGCCGGTGATCGATTCGTTCGTCAGCCGGTAAATGCCGTCGTAACTCCAGGTGACCTGGCGGCCGCTGTACTCGGATGCGCTGGTGCGGTTACCCGTCGGTCCCAGTTGGTAGGTGTAGCCCGAAACCTGCGAAGCCTGTGCGGTGAGGCGATTCAACTCGTCGTAGGTGTAGATCGACTGGAAGCTGTTGGGATAGGTCGCCGTGGTTACGTTGTTGGCCGGGTCGTAGGCATACGTGGTCGTTCCCAGCCGGCTGTCGACCACCGTGCTCAGCCGGTTCAGGTCGTCGTAAGTGTAGGCCATCGACGCCCCGTTCGCGTTGGAGGAAGTGATGCTCGCCACGTGTCCCGCCGCGTCGTAAGTATAGTTCAAGGTTCCTTCCGGCGTGGCTTACAAGAAACTGTGGTCGAGAGAGTTGAAGCTTCGTGATCACCCACCCTTCGCTAGAAGAAAGCGAAGGGTGGGGCACCTGGCGGCAGGTGAGCGGACGTGGCCACCCACCCATTTTTGTAGCTGGGTCCAAGACGGGGCACCCCGATTTGTGGTGGGGTTAGGGTGAGCCGACCGCCCCTGATACTATTCCGTTCTGTTTCGACTAATTTACTTCTTAATCTGCTCGTCATTGAGGGGCAACTCTAAACCGGACTTGCATTGATTGGCTCGCGCTTGAGCCTCTCTGGCCAGCGTCTGGAGAAAGAAGAAGAGGTTCTCTCGAGAATCAGCCTGCAGAGGATTCTTAGGTGAATCGGCGGGGTCGTTCATATTTCTTACACACCTCAGACCGCGATATTGGGGGAGTTTCAACAACTTAGACCAATCGGCATTTCCAATGTTGGTCAAAATCGCACACATAGCGGCGACCGTGCCTGAGTCACGGCACACTCGGAAATTGCCATTTAGAAATCGTTCTGACGGTTCCGGGGCAATAGGCTTTTGAAGTCTGAACAAATTCCGTAACCGCGTTCATCACAGGAAGGCAGCAAAGGCCCGAGCCTGAAGGCACGAAAATTCGCATTTATTCCGGGGGTTGAAACCCCCGGCTCCCTCCGTAATTTGCTGTTCCGCAGCCTGTTATTGCCCTGTGGCTGCCGTTGTCTTGGCCGGGGCGACGGGTTCGCTGTGAGGCGCTGCCTGGTTGGCCGGCACGGGAGCAGGCTCTTTCTGCGTCCCGGACTGGGACGGGGGCGGCACAGGCGGTTCAGCCGGCTGGGCGATGGAGGGCGCGGCTGCAATGGGAGTCAACGGGGTGACCGGCAAAGACACCGACTGTATGGTTGCGGGGTCGTCGCGCAGTTTGAGGTAAAGGGTGCCATTGGCAGCGGGATGAGGCACCATCAACTCAGTGCCGGTGAAGTCCGGCGGCACATCGGTGGCGTTGTCGAATTCCTGGGTTGCCGCAAACGACGTGGCCAGGAATAGGTTACTTCCGATCAGAGTGCAGGGCTTGGACACGGCACGCGGGCAGCGCAGCTCCTTGAAGCCGGGCAGTCGCACCAGCGTACCGAGAGGAAGCCAGTCTCCAGTGACCCCATCGGCAGACATGGCTCGCACCTCAACCGGTCCAAAGGCCGAGGAGCCGAAGCGCGTCAGCGGTTCCACCACGCCCAGAGCGGTTTTTGCGTCCTCCAGTACCAGGCTTCCATCGGCCAGGGAGAGAAATGTATGGAAACTTCCGTCGACCGCGGACACCTCAACTTTCTCGCTACGGGGAAAGCTTACCGGGGTCTTCGACTTGAGAAAGAAGACCAGCCGCTTATCGGCCGGGAGTTCATCCGGGCTACCCAGATGTATGGGCGAGGGCACGGAGGATGCCTCCTCCTGAGCGCCCTTGCTGAGCAGCGTCACTTGCGGACGGGCTGGATCGACGTCAACATGCACTCTCAATTCCCTGCCGTCGCGCAACACCACGCTGGCAAAGTAGCGCTTACCAGGCTCCAGTGCGGCTGTCGCACCGTCAGCATTCATCGCCAGCCGGTCGGAATCTTCTACGCGACTCAAGGCGGCAGGAAGCCAGTTGATTCCGTCCAACGAAGCCTTGGCCACCTCGTCAAGACGCGTGCCTGTGAGGATGGCTGAGGTATCGCCGGCGCTCAGGGTCAGCCGGTCGAGCGAAGCAGCTTCAGCATAGGCCTTGAGCGTGAGCTTATCGGGCTTGTCGAGCCCAAACTGCTGAATCGCCAGCGTTACCGGACCGGGGGGCACGTCATTCATGGGCACCGAGACCTCAAGGACCTCCGGCTTGGACGACTTCCAGGTGAGCGGAAGCGTGCTGCCGGTGGCGGTTTCCAATTCCACTTTGTCAACGCAAAGCGTGGTCTCACCCTCGATGTGCAGCGTGTCCTGGCGGCCTACGACAAGGGCCGACAGATCGCTGGCAGCCACGTTCCACTTGCCCGGTTCCGCCGAGCGCAAGTGGAAGCGGGGGCCTTCCCAATCGTCGAAACCCCATTTGCCGCGCACCACACCTGACAGGTCTTCGCCCGAGAGAACAGGCGCCGGATGCTCCAACACCAAACCTCCCTCACCCGGATCGGGTTTCACGGGGATATCGATCGAGCCGCCTTTGGCTTCGATGTGCAGGGTCAGGTTGTAGGCCATTTGAGTCGCAAGAACCAGCGGCGCGCCTTCGGCCGGCAGAACCAAGCCGGGCTTTTCAGCACAAAACACCTCGGCCGGATTTACCGGGTGCAAAGGCGGCATTTTGGCGGGACCGATGGGCGGCATGGCCACCACCACCACCGACTTTGGATCGCGAAACGAGGGCGGAACACTCAAGCGGAGGTTGAGAGTATCTTTTGTGGGCAAGGCGAGTGCGGGAATGTACTGATAGTGCGCGGTGTGCAACGAAGAGAGGATTCTCGCCGTATCCACAATGGCGCCGACGTATGCGCTGTAGACACCTGCACCGGCCATGGGCGAGTAGGTGATCTGGTTCATCAGGTCGCCGGTGGAACCGCTGGTCAGTTGCGCCACGCGCGACTGCGTATTGGCGTCGTCCATGACCAGCCCTTCGGTGTGCAGCGAAAGGCATGCGGCCTGCTGATCCAAGGGCTTGTCGAAGCATTGAACTTCAACCTTGATGCCCAAGCTCCGGGCCGCTATCTCTGCGTGATCCTTAAGGGATTTGGGATCAGTTTGGGAGGTAACCTTCACCTCATCCAAATAAGCATCGAGGCGCATCCGGTCAAGGCTGGCCGCCTGCAGGTCCTGAGTGGAGCGCACAAATGTGCCGGGACGACCGCGCACTGTGGTACGCAATGTTGTGAAGTCCCCACCTGTTTCCGGCGCCAGAAAGACGATTGCCTGCTGAGCCTCCTGGGGCACGGTGACAAATACGCCCTCGTCGCGGACCTGGTGGGACCAGGTTTCAACCCTGGTAAACCACTCCGGAGGAGGCGGATTGGTGACGCCCCGCAAGAAAGCGATGACGAGCACATAGCGAGCGGACTGGCTCTCAGGCAAGTCGGGATGAATCCACAGCCGGTCACCGGGAAGCAGGTTCGGCACCTCGCCGATGGGCAGGGTCAACTGGCCCCGCTTCACGTGCATATCTACTTTAGGTCCGGCAAGATCGAAGGCCTGACCGGCGGCACGTAGCCCCGGCAAGGCAAGAGACAACATCAATAGAAAAAGAAGACAACGCCGCATACCCCTATTGTACGGAGGTTGGCGGACTGATTACATGACTGCCGGAACGCAACTTTTTGCCGGATTTAGCGTTTATAGTCTTGCAAATGCCCGGTAAAAGCCGCGAAACACCGCCGTATCGTTTACACTATGGCGTGGATAGCTTTCATTAGATTTTTCTCGTACTCTTATCGGATATCACACGAGACGCGGAAGATCGTAGTGAGTTAATTTAAGGACCGCAAGGCGCATGAATCGCCTTACCTTCATTCGAGAGACAACTTCGGCGACATCTATATGCCGGATATATGCGCGGGCATTGCGTTTCAATGCGCTGCAGCCTGAGGGCTGCGTGCCCTGCACAAGACGACGCGGCACGGGCCAAGAAGAGAAGAACTATATGGAGAAGTGAAATATGAAATCGGCAAAGCCTGCGCAAAGCAGTTTAGATGTAAGCAACCTGAGTATTCCTGACGCGGAAGAGATTATTGAAGAAGCCCTGGGAGAATTAGCGTTTTCACAAGACCCGGGACTTGTGCGCGCCTTGCGCTTTCTGGCCCCTCCCGGGTACCAGGCGATTGTGGAGTTGTGCAGCGAAAACGGCCGCAGCAAGCGACGCAACGCCTCGGCGGATTCCTGGTCGCCGGAGGAAGATGAGGTGCGGATCTACTTTGAGCGCGCCGATGACTCTGAAGCACCGCCTCGCCACAACCGGGTTCAACGCAATGCGGCTGAGAACGATGCGGACGAGGATGACGACCAAGACGCCGCGATTCCCGCCGATTTGGACATCCGCGTGAAAGAGCTGTGCGCAGCGCTAGCCGAAGCCGAGCGCGGCGGTCACGCCTTTATCGCACTGAAGTGGTTTCGCGACTCTTTTCTACCCCGGAAGGCCTTCCGCTGGAATCAGCACCCCGAATCGCGCCAGGCAGTGCTGGCTGAGGCTATTCAGCGCGGAGTGGTGCTGACAAGCAAGATCGCCAACCCCAAGACCCCGGCCTATCCGACCACCACGATCCGCCTCAATCGCGCCGAGGCCGGCATACCCGAGGAGGCTCAGCGCTTCCACCCGGTGGCCGTGCACGACGGCTCAATTGCCGAGGCGATTGAAGAGGAACGGGGGAACCTGTGAGCTGCTACTTCCTCGAATCCACGGCCTTTGCCAAGCTGTTTGTGCAGGAGCCGGGCACCGATGCGCTGATCCGGCTGATGGAGGCCGTCGAGGATAATCGCAAGCTGATTGCGGCTTCGGCTCCGCTGGAGGTGTATGCAGCCATTCGGCGCAGCGAGCGCGCGGGCAGCATCAGCACCGAAGACGCTGCGGCGGCGCTTGAAATCCTGCGCATGGAGGCCGCGCGCATGGTGCAGGAGCCTCTGAATCCGGCTGTACTGGAGGCCGCGCGCCAACTGCTGGACCGCACCACGCTGCGTTGGCCCGATGCACTGCAACTGGGCGCCGCACTGGTTGCGCGCGAGATGTTCCAGGGGACGGAGATTATCTTCGTTTCCGCCGCGCCGCAACTGCTGGAAGCAGCCAATGCCGAGGGGTTCAATACTCTCGACCCGGCGAAAGAAGCGGTTGAACCGGTCAAAGAAGAGGCGTAAGAAGAAAATTCCCACATCTCGGAAGCGAGATGTGGGGCAACCCGGAGATCACAGGAGGGGGATGAATGTGAAAGCTCGGTTTGTCTTTACTTACCTTCTGTTGTTTGTGGCGACAGTTGTAGCTGTTGCTAAGGACAAAAACGCCCCACCCCAAGTTGTCGAATATCGCGACGTTCCCATTCAGCAGTCGCAGTTCCAAGATCAAAAGACTCCAAGCGACTGTACTGGAAGTTGGGTTCTTGGCGGCAAGATATGTTGGAAGGTGTATCCGATTGCCTATCAATCGTTCAATAAGCAAATGAAAGGCATTAATCTATTGATCAATGTCTGGGGCGACCGTCAGTCGGGGATTGATGATTTCAATTCGGGCGCGTTGACGATTGCCATTGATGGAGATGTTGTCGAGTTACCTGATTTGGTTTGGCAATCAGGCGGAGACTATTCACTTTATGGGGACACTACAGTAGTCAAAGACGAATCCCTTCTTCGGCGAATCGCAACAGGGAGCGAGGTGTGGCTCACAGTACACGAAACGGTTCGGTTCAGTATCAAGCTCTCGCCAAGAACTTTGTTATCGATGAATGCTGTGCTGGACAAGTACGACTCATTGGAGCCGACAAGCGACCACCTTGAGCAACCGAATGCACTCTCACCTGTCCCGAGCTCGGCAAGCGGCGACCCCACCCTTGAGAAGATGGATGAAGAAATAGCGGCCGCAAGCTCCTCGGGGAAAGAATTGGCGGATCAGTTTGCCGCGCTCCAGAAGGAGTGCCCTGACCCAAAAACGAGAAGTTGCCTGGATGCGAGGAGAAAGCTAACTCTGACTGGCATCAAGCTCCTCGAAACCGGCGTATTACTGTTCAATGAAGAAATTGCTTTGATCGATGCGGGTTCGAAAAGCGAAGCAGACCTAAAAGTCAAAGATCGACTGGTTCAGAGGCGGGAGAAGGCAAAGGCAGCATTGGAGGAGGCTAAGGGAGAACTGTCCTCCATTGACCAGGAACTGGTCAGGAACGGGCTATCCGGAACCACCGCGCAGTAGGCTGCGTGAATTAGTTGCGCGTGTCACTCGAGCGCAGTTTAGGACAACCGAGAGCTGTCCTCTACGGCACACATATGTCGACAGACCACACCTGTGCGTGTCTGTCCCCCCGAATCGATAAGAACCAATGTTCTTCCCGCAAGTAGCGATTCGTTGATGTCGGACGCAACCGCATCCAAGGTCTCCTTCTGTATTGGCTGAAAGTCACAAGTCGGGTGCTCGATAAGGGCTATAGATAAATCCAGATGCCAACGGGTCAGCCATTCTTGAAACGAGAGGCGACCGGGGTTCTCGGAAGGTAGGTCAAAGCCACCGTAGAACGAATAGAAAGAAAACTCGCTGAGTCCGTCTGGCTTTCGGCCAAGAAGCGACATGATCGATGTATTTGAGCCGGGAAGGCCACGAACCCACCGGTGAACCAAATCGTCCGACACACGAGAATGTTTACTCGACGGATCTCCAGTCCTTCCCGGTCTAGCACAAGTGAAGAAATAGTGAAAGTTAGGGGGATCTCCGGTCCTCCAGCGCCTTAGCATATAGGGCTTCAGGGGCTTCATCCGATCCAGTTGAATGCTCTTGTCCATGTCGACACGCCACGGCGCGATGGCACACGACCAAATCTACCATCAAATCGCCTGTGTGTGGATTGGCCAGAGGGCGGATGTTTGATTTGCTACTCCCGTCGAAAGCGGTTGGCCTGCTCGAACTCGTTACGCAGTTCGGGGGTGCGGAGATTCTCCCGGATGTGAGCGAGGCGCTGTTCCAAGGCATCAAGAGCGGCTTGAATCGCGTCAGTATTGGTGTAGGCGATGTCGCGCCACATGGAGTAAGGGCTCGCACCCAGGCGGGTCATCTCGCGCAAGGCGCGCCCACCCACATCTTTCAACTCGGGCGCGTCGCTTACCTCTTCCTGAAGCAGTGCACTGAGCGCGGTGGCGACAAGCTGCGGCAAGTGGCTGACCCAGGCCACCAACTCATCGTGACGCCGAGAGTCAATGTCGAGGGTCTTGGCGCCCATTGCGCCGACCCACTGTCGCCAACTTTGTACTAACGCAGAGGAATGCGGCGAGCGCTGCCATGCGGGATCATCGGTAAACAGCCAGACGGCACCGCGGAAGAGGCTTGCATCGGCCAGTTCAGCCCCACCACGCTCCTTGCCCGCCATGGGGTGACCGGGCAGGAACGCGGCGCGATCGGGTGCATTAAACAAGCGGCCAGCAGTATCGGTGATCTGCGCCTTGGTGCTGCCTACATCGGTAATCAGATGTTCTGGGCCGAGCACGCCGGTCAGCTTCTCCATCATGTCGAGAGTGGCGTAGATGGGCACAGCCAGGAGCACGACCTGGCTTTCGCGCGCGGCCTGCAAGGGGTCATTCGCAATGGAGTCAACCGCACCCATTTTGAGCGCCGTCTGGGCACCCTTCGGACTGCGGTTCCAGCCGGAGATTGAGCCGCGAAAACCGGCGGCACGCAGCGCCAGTCCCACCGATGTGCCCAGAAGGCCGGTGCCCAGAATGGCGATGCGTTCGATCATGTTTGTCTTCCTACGCTCCAACTGCTTTCTAAAATGCGCGGAGCTGGCGGAGTTAGCGGAGTTAGCAAAAACTAGCCCGCCGTCCAAGAGCTACAGCGTTCGGTAGTGGGTCAGTTTGAACGATCCTTCCCTCGGGGGCTAAACAGGCTGCGAAAAAACTCGAGAATTCGGCGAAATCGGCGAAAGGCGCTTCTCCGGGGCTGAAGCCCGCGCTTATTCTGTTGGCCTAATGCGGGGGTTGAAACCCCCGCCTCCCTCCGGAATGCGTTTTTCCGCAGCATGTAAACCCGGTACCCTTCAAACTGGCCCAGTACCATTACCAAATGTCCTGCCCACTGCCGTGGCAATAATCCGCAACTCGCCCATCAGCTTGTCAAACTGGTCAAGATACAGAGTCTGCGCCGCATCGGAGGCGGCCTTGTCTGCGTTGGGATGGACCTCAACCAGAATGGCATCGGCGCCCGCAGCCACCGCGGCTCGCGCCATGGGGGCGATCATGTCGCGGTGGCCCGTGCCGTGCGATGGATCTGCCACGATGGGCAGGTGGGAGAGTTTTTTCACCACGGGGATGGCCGAGATGTCCATGGTGTTGCGGGTAGCCGTCTCATATGTACGAATGCCGCGCTCGCACAAAATCACGTCGTAGTTGCCGCCGGAGAGAATGTATTCGCTCGACAACAACAGTTCCTCAATGGTGGCGGCGATGCCGCGCTTGAGCAGGATGGGCTTGCGCACCTGGCCCAATTCGCGCAACAGGTTGAAGTTCTGCATATTGCGCGCGCCCACCTGGAAGCAATCGACTAAGGGCAGCATGGGCTCGATCTGCGAGATTTCCATCACCTCGCTTAGTACAAGCAGGCCGTGAGCGTCGGCGGCGTCGCGCATCATTTCGAGTCCGGGAATGCCCAACCCCTGAAAGGAGTAGGGCGAACTGCGCGGCTTGAAAGCGCCGCCGCGAAGAAAGGTTCCACCAGCGGCCTTTACGCGCGCCGCGGTCTCGAATATCTGTTCACGATTTTCAATGGAGCAGGGCCCGGCCATCACCACCACCCGCTCGCTTCCCACCTTGACCCCGTTGGCAAACTCGACCACCGTGCCTTCGGGGCGAAAGCCTCGGCCGGCCAGTTTGTAAGGGGAGCTGATGCGGTGCACACGCAACACGCCGGGCAACAGCTCAAATTTGCTGAGATCCAGATTGGCTGTGGGACCTACCCCGGCCAGAATGGTTTGGCTTGCGCCGGTGGTCCGGTGCACACCGACTCCGGCGTCCACCATTGCGTCGATCACAAAATCGATCTGCTCTTCGGTGGCCTGCTCCTGCATCGCTACGATCATTTCCTGTTCCCTGTCTCGGGCGCATCTGCGCCTGTGCCGTGGCCCGACGAATCGCTCCCGCGACCAAGACCTGCCGCGGGTGACCCCGATGCGCTCGCCAGAGCATTCCTCTCCGATGCCAACTCATTTCTCTGCAGCGCCCGCATCACGTCGATGATGCGCTCGTAGATATGCGTCAACTCGATATCCGGCAACGGACCTTTGTTGGCCGCGCGCACGTTGGCAAAGATCACCTTTTCCCGCGCCGGCTCATACACCGGCAGCGAGGTAGAGGCCTTCAGGTGGCCAATCATCAGCGCGGCGCGCGCCCGTTCGCTGAGCAACTCCACCAGCTGGCGATCCAGGGCATCGATTTGATCTCGCAATTCTTCCAGCGTCATTCCATCCTCGTGTTGCGCCCCTGCGGCCAACCGATTTCATTCCGATCCGGCACGCGGGGTGCTAAGAGCAAGAGTTGAATCCATCCATGCGGCCTGAAGCGCCGTCCCTGGGGTGTATTGGCTTATCGGGCCAGCGCCGCTTCAGGCATGCGCAGGCCCTTGATAAATCGTGCCACAGCCCCGGGCGCCGCTTCGGGAGTCGACTGCTCAATCAACTCCACAATCGCGCTGCCGATGACCGCGGCATCCGCAAACTGCGCCACCTGGGCGACGTGTTCCGCGTTGGAGATGCCAAACCCCACGGCCACCGGCAGCTTGGTCCATCGCCGGATGCGTGCGACCAGGGCCGCTGCGTCGGTGGTCATGGCCTGCTGCTTGCCGGTGATTCCTACGCGGGAGATGGCGTAAACAAATCCTTTGGAATGGGTGGCGATGGCCTCAAGCCGCTGGTCAGGGCTGGTGGGCGCGGCGAGAAAGATGGGCGCAAGCGCTACGCGCTCCATCTCCGCAAGATATTCACCCGCCTCTTCGACAATCAAGTCAGTCACCAACACCCCGTCGACGCCCGCAGCTGCGGCATCATCCGCAAAGCGGGCAAGACCATAGCGCAGGATGGGATTGAAATAACTGAAAACCACGAGGCCCGCGCCGGGACGCGCAGGACGAAGCTCGGCGGCCAGCGTCAACACATCCTTTAGCGTCGTGCCCCGTGCAAGCGCACGATCACCGGCACGTTGAATTACCGGACCATCTGCCAGCGGATCGCTGAAGGGCACACCCAGCTCAATCACATCCGCGCCTGCGTCAATGGCTTGCAGCGCAATGGAACGGGTGGCTACCAGGCTTGGGTCGCCCACGGTGAGGAACACCACCAGCCCGGGTTTGTGATTGAAATGAATCGCCATTGGAGTCCGCGGTTACGCTCCCTGAATGTGCAACTCCCGGGCCAGGATGCCCATGTCTTTGTCGCCGCGTCCAGAGAGGTTCACCACCAGTATGTCATGCACGGGCAGCGTGGGAGCAAGGCGAAGAGCCTCAGCCACGGCGTGCGCGCTCTCAAGCGCAGGCAGAATGCCCTCTGTCCGCGCCAGCTTTACGACGGCGTCGAGTGCGGCCGCATCGTCTTGCGCGACGTACTCGGCTCGTCCCGAATCGTGCAATGCGGCATGTTCCGGGCCGATGGAGGCGTAGTCGAGACCCGCGGAGACCGAATGGGTAGGCGCAATCTGGCCGTTCTCATCCTGCAACACATACGAATACGTGCCCTGCAAGACTCCGGGCTCTCCGCCGCGGAAACGCGCCGCATGCTCGCCAAGCGCAGTTCCGCAGCCGCCAGCCTCTACGCCGATCAACCGCACCTCGCGATTGGGAATGAACTCATAAAACGCTCCGATAGCATTAGACCCGCCGCCCACGCAGGCAATGACGGCGGAAGGCAGGCGGCCTTCTTTCTCGAGGATCTGCTGCTTCATCTCAATGCTGATGACGCGCTGGAAGTCCCGCACCATGGTCGGGTAAGGGTGCGCTCCGAGCGCGCTGCCCAAGAGATAGTAAGTGGTGCGGACGTTGGTGACCCAGTCGCGCATGGCCTCACTGATGGCGTCCTTGAGAGTCTTTGATCCGGACGAGACGCCGTGCACTTCAGCGCCCAGCAGCCTCATGCGCAGCACGTTCAGCTCCTGGCGGGCCATGTCCACATCGCCCATGTAAATCACACATTCCATGCCCAGCAGCGCGCACACCGTGGCCGTGGCCACGCCATGCTGGCCGGCGCCGGTTTCGGCGATGATGCGCTTCTTTCCCATGCGGCGGGCCAGCAGGCCCTGGCCGAGCGCGTTGTTGATTTTGTGTGCGCCAGTGTGCAGCAGGTCTTCACGCTTGAGGTAGATTTTGGCTCCGCCCAGTTCTTCGGTCAGTCGTCGGGCAAAGTAAAGCGGTGTGGGTCGCCCCGCAAAGTCCTTGAGGAGCGATGTCAACTCGGCCTGAAACGCTGCATCGGCCTTGGCCACGTCGTACTGATGCTCCAACTCCACCAGCGCGGCCATCAGCGTCTCCGGCACATACCGCCCGCCATAGACGCCGAACCGCCCCGGCCGCGATTCCGATGGAACTGAGGGAAGAATCACCGATGCCATTTGCTGAACCTCCTGCCAACTCTTAACCAATAGATAGGGAACTATTCAGTGTACTAGGGGCCTGGCGCGGGGGCGGCATCCCTGATGTACACAAGCTATGTTTGCAATTTGAGCGACGCAGCGGCACGAGCGGCGGCAATGAACTCTCTCAACTTGAACGGGTCCTTGCGGCCGGGTGAGTACTCGACGCCGGAGACCACGTCCACACCCCAAGGCTGCAAGATGCTCACAGCTTCAGCGACGTTGGCGGGGGTAAGTCCGCCCGCGGCAACCAAGCGCAGATTCAACGGTTCGGCGTGCTGGAAGAGATTCATGCGCGCACTTTTCCAATCAAAGACCATGCCTGTGCCACCCACGGCAGTCGTAGTGCGCGAATCCACCAGCAATGCATCCACGTGCGGGCTTTGGGCGATCGTTGCCACCTGCGGCGGCGCATCGGAGCCAAAGTGCACCACGCGCAGAATGCGCAGTTCCGGACCGAAGAATTCACGCAGTTGCGCAGGTAACTCAGGGCCGGTCTCGAAGTGCAGTTGCACGCCAGTGAGCCCACAGGCGACTACCGCAGACTTGATCTGCTGCAGCGCGGCATCGACAAAGACTCCAATCTTCTCGACTTCCGGCGGCAACTGGGGCACAATATCGGCCGCCACTTCCGGTGTTACGCGCCGCGGGCTCGGCGCAAAGACGAATCCCACGGCATCAGCCCCGGCTTCCGCAGCAAGAAGGGCATCCTGCAGCGAGGTGTTGGCGCAGATTTTGATCCAGAGGTTCATGGTGTTGCCACGACTGCCGCAAGCAGTGTTGCGAGTGCCGCGCCGGGGTCAGGTTGGCGCATCAGGCTCTCGCCGATGAGGAAGGCGTCAAACCCCGCTCTGCGCAGACGGGCAAGATCATCAGCCGTGGAGATTCCGCTCTCGGTTACGCGCACGACGCTGGCGGGAATGCGCTCGGCCAGCTCGAGCGAAGTGTCAAGGCGCACTCCAAAGGTCTTCAAGTCGCGGTTGTTTACGCCGATGGCGTCCGCTCCGGCTTCGCCCAGAGAATCGAGCACGCGGTCGAGTTCCGCTGCGGTATGCACCTCAACCAGGACATCGAGCGCCAGTTCGCGCGCAGTCGCGGCAAAACGCTTGAGTTCGGCATCAGTGAGCGCGGCGGCAATCAGCAAAATGGCATCGGCATGGTGAGCGCGTGCCTCCACGATCTGATACTCGTCAACCATGAAATCCTTGCGCAGGCACGGCAGAGCGACTGCGGCCGACGCCAGCTCCAAATTGCGAAGGCTGCCCTGGAAATACGGCTCGTCGGTCAGGACGGAGAGTGCCGCAGCGCCGCCCGCCTGATAGCGAGCAGCCAGCCAGGCAGCATCGAAGTCCGCACGAATCAGTCCCTTGGACGGAGAGGCTTTTTTGATCTCGGCAATGATTGCCGGACGTGATGCTGCATTTCGGCGCAGCGAAGCCGCCCAGCCGCGCGGCTGGTGCGCAGCAGCCCGGCGCTCGAGTTCGGCAACAGGTACACGGACCTTGGCCGCCGCCACCAAGGCTCGCGTTGAAGACAGAATTGTGTCCAGTTGGGTTGTCATGCGCTGGGTTGAGTATACGAGGAAGCCGACGAGAGGTTGCACCCGCTGAAAGGAAAGTGGAGCCGCGTTGACACCTGCCTGATCCCCGCGGGGAAACAAAGGGAAGGCCGCAACAGCAATCTACTGGAGGCGGAGGGATTCGAGACCGCCAACCAAGGGATTGGGAGCCGCAAGAACTGCCCCTGACACCAACATAAGCCTCTCATAATTAGAGGTTTAAACAAGATACGAACATTAGAAGAGGACACAAGAGCCTACAATAGCGTGTTTGCAACACAATTCTGTGACTCTGCGCTTGATTCACATTGAATGGTCAAGCTGGAAGGCAAGCATGCGTAAGGTGGGAGTTGTTCTTCTGTTGGCACTGGGAACCGGCGTTGGATGCCGGGTAATGAGCGCCGGGACGCCCGGCCCGATGGCGGCGGAATTGAAATGCGAGTTTCAGGCGGAGCCGCTTGGCGTGGACACGGCCCAGCCACGGCTGAGCTGGATTGGTCTGCAAAAAGAACGCGGCGCAATCCAGTCTGGATATGAAGTACAAGTGTCGACCGATCTGCAAAAGCTAGCGAAGGGTGAGGGGACCGTGTTCGATTCGGGACAGGTGCAGTCCTCCTCGGAGATGGTGGTGTATGCCGGCGAGGCTTTAAGCAGCAACCGTGACTACTATTGGCGCGTGCGCCTGTGGGACGGGCATGGAAGCAGCGGGGCCTGGAGCGAAATTGCCCATTTTGAAGTAGGACTTCTAAGCCCTGCGGACTGGCTGGATGCGCGATGGATCGCCGGCCGCGACGAGACGGATTGGCGTGCTCGCTGGAAAGAGCAGAAGGCCCAGGAGCACGCGAAATACGCGAACAGCTACATGACACCGGTGACGACATCCGCACACATGAGTAGCTGGCAGTTGCTGGATTCAGTGACGCCAAGATACGATCCGGCGCCGCTGCTGCGGAAGACATTTCGGGTCGACAGAAAAGTCCGCAAGGCGCATCTATACGTGTCGGGCGTGGGCTACGCGGTAACTTCGATCAATGGCGCCGAAGTGGACGAGGCGACGGACCGCACTGTGCTTGATCCCGGGTGGACAAACTACGATCGGCGCGTGCTGTACCGTGCTTTTGACGTCACCAACCGATTGAAGATGGGAAGAAATGCATTAGGGACGACTCTTGGACGCGGCTTCTATGGGATGTTGTCGAATGACCGCTGGGGATTCAGTGAACATGCACCGTGGATCGATCAGCCTTCGCTGAAGTCCCTACTCATCATCGAATATGCGGACGGTTCGCGGGACACGGTTGCGAGTGACGACTCCTGGCGGACTGCACCCGGACCGATTGTCTACGACGACCCATGGCTAGGCGAGGTTTACGACGCGCGGGAAGAAAACGCAGGATGGAATTCGGTGGACTATGACGACGCGGGTTGGGAACATGCACATTTGACCACAGGTCCGGCGGGAAGACTCGCGGCGCAAATCATGCCGCCGATACGTGAGCATGAAATGGTTGAGCCCGTGACCCAGAAAGAGATTTCGCCCGGCGTGTGGACGCTGGACATGGGAATCAACCTGGCAGGCTGGATGCGGATCACCGTCCGTGGACCCAGAGGCGCTCGAGTCCTGGTGCAGATGGCGGAAAGACCGGACGAGAACTTCATCGATGAAACGACAAATAACTTTCAGCAGTTCGGCTACATCTTGAAGGGTGAAGGCGACGAGACGGCGGAGAGCCATTTCGCCTATATGGGATTCCGTTATGTACGCATCACTGTCTCCGATGCATCCGGCCCGGTCGAACTGGTACATGCGGCCGGGGTGATGGTCCATACTGATGCGAAATCAGCCGGGACATTCAACTCATCGAACGCGCTTCTGAATCAGATCCAGTCGATCTGGCTGCGAACACAACTCAACAATATGTACAGCATTCCAACCGACTGCCCGCACAGGGAAAAGCTTGGATGGATGGCAGACGCTTACGTATTGGAGCCGGCAGTTTTGTTTAACTTCGATACTGCGTCCTTTTATGAGAATTACGCGCAGGACGTCTCACAGACACAGGATGAAAGCGGCGGAATCTCAGTTGTCGCGCCATCGTTTGGATATGTAGGAGGACAGTCGCCAACCTGGGCATCAGCCGAAGTCCTGATTCCCTGGCGCTTGTACGAATTTCATGGAGATAGACGAATTCTTGAAGCGCAGTTTGAGACAGTCAAGCGATTTCTCGATGCGACTCTGAAGATTAACGGCACGCCTGGCAATCAGTATCTAATTCGGGATGTACTGGGGGACTGGGCCAGTCCCGGTTACTCGAATCCGCCCGAGGGCAACGAGTCCTATGGGACTGCGTCCTACTATATGGATTTGGGAATCGCCGCGAAGATGGCCACTGCCCTGGGAGACGAGCCAGAAGCCGCCAGGCTCACTGCCCGTGCAGCACTGGTGCGCGACGCCTTCAACCAGGCTTTCTATGACCGGGACAATCATATCTACAAGGGGCTGCAGAAGACAGAATACCGCCAGTCAATCAATGCTCTTGCACTCTGGCTTCATCTCGTTCCAGATAGCGAACGTGCAGCGGTTTTCATGAATCTTTGCCGCGATGTGGAAACGCGCGGTTCTCATCTCAACACGGGAGTTATCGGCACCAAGCCGCTGCTGGAAGTGTTGACCGATAACGGCAGGGTGGACCTGGCATACAGACTGATCACTCAAACAACGTTTCCTGGCTGGGGGTACATGCTGGCAAAAGGCGCGACGACAATGTGGGAGTCGTGGACGGGTGACGACTCGTTTGACCATCCGATGGAAGGATCGGTAGTGGAGTATTTCTATCGTTACCTGGCAGGCATACGCACCGACGACGCACATCCTGGGTTCGAACAGTTCCAGATTGCTCCAATCTTTCCGGAAGGATTAAATTCGGTCAGTTCTACCTATGAATCGAGCCGTGGAAAGATTGTGGCGAATTGGGAGCGGAGACCGAATGAGCTAGCGCTCCAGATTGAAGTTCCATTCAACTCCCGCGCTACGATCAAGATCCCGCTGCAGATGGCTGAAGGCTGCACAGTCGTTGAAGGCAAGACGGCGGTGTGGCCGAAGACGGCTTCAAGTCGAGACCCGGGAGTGGAGAACGTTGATTCAACAGATGGAAGCGTTCGAATTGTGGTTGGCTCAGGCAACTATAAGTTCAAGGAGCGTTGCCAATAATGCTGTTAAGCCGCAGGTGCAGACAATCAAAGATCGAACTGCTATTGGTTCTTCGTGGCAAAGTGAAGGTCGCGCGCGATAGCGAACAAGAACCCCGTGCCAACTGGTCCAAAACCGGGGCCGGTTCTGGTACGTCACAATTCGCGCCACACGGCAGTGGCGCGAGTTTATGAAATGGCTGCAGGTTGTTGATTCTATGGTGGGCCCGGAGGGATTTGAACCCCCAACCAAGGGATTATGAGTCCTGAAAACTCACCCTAGATATCAACCGTAAGTCGCTCATAATTAGCGACTTATACAACTGAACCCCGCACGGCACGGCGTGACCAATGTAGTTGTAACTTGTTGATTGTAGGAGGGTGCGTTTTTGGGTTGGTCACATTTTGGTCACATTCCTGGTGGGTGGAGTCCCCTGCGAACCGTCCTCCAGGCCAAATTCCCTGCTAAGAGGGAACAACACAGGGAAATTCTCAATGCGACACCAAAATCCGGCGCAATCTTCCACTATGGAACTGAATCTAGGTGAGTTGTGAGCTGCATCCTTTTATTTAGTTCAGCGGAAGCGAGGGTTCTCCAATAAATTGGGTCGATGAGGCCTTGACGAGGAGGACTTCAGATGTGGAAGAGCCGTTACACGGAGGAGCAGATTGTAGGGATTCTAAAGGAGTCGGAAGCGGGTGTTCCGACGGCGGAGATGTGCCGCTTAGCGGAGGAGTCATTCGAACCCTCGATAGATGTCTTGTAAGCGATTGAAGTTAAGAGATTTATAGTGGGAACATTTCTCTGCGGTGGAGATTTCAGCGGAGTCTCCGTCAAAGACTGTGGACCGTTGAGAGCGGTCGATCGGTGGAGAGGCTAAAGGTTTGGATCATCACCTCCACTACTCGCTGGTCGACAAACGAGCGCCGCGTAGAAACGCCATCCACACATCGCTTTCGAGAAGCCGACCCATCAATATTAATTCTGTGATGAGCCGGCAGATCGCTCCAAGCGGCTGACGATCTGGGTACAAATGGCCGATCAATCAGGCCATATTTGGTATGTGCCAATGCAGATGGAGTCGTTGCGCTAGTCGCAGTGCTAGAATGGCAGCGCAATGCATGATGATGTGGCTCTGGCGACGAGCACGTCGTCGCCACACGTGTCTTCTTCCGGAGTAGTCCCGGAAGAGGCCATCCGATTGCAATTACGGCGCATTCTTGAGAGCCCTGAGTTTCGGACAAGCAAACGCTGCCAAGACTTTCTCTCCTTCGTTGTTGAGCAAACGCTAGCGGGCCTCCCCCTGAAAGAGCGCACGATTGGTGCCGGCGTATTCGGCCGCGATGCGTCTTACAACACCAATGATGATGGAATTGTTCGAATCAAGGCGGGAGAGGTCCGTAAGCGGCTTGGGCTCTATTACTCCGCTTTTGGCAGCCATGACGACGTCGAAATCGAACTGCCTGTGGGGAGCTACGTTCCGACCTTCTCCGCTCTGCCAAGGAATGGTCACAACGCCGATTCCCTTCCGTTCATTGAGAGCTCGAATATTCCATCCGCCACAATTGGCAGGGGAATGCGGCTCTTAGGGGAACGTGGTTTTCACGGTATCGTGTGGAAAATTGCGTGGATAATTGGGCTATTTGTTGTGTTCGCCGTACTCGCGACCTTGATATGGAGAGCCTACCGGCCGCAATCCGTGCTCGACCAGTTTTGGGAGCCGGTTCTGCGCGGCAAGATTCCTGTGGTTGTGGCAGCGTCGTATGCGCCAGTCTACTATCCCAGTAGTTACCTAGGCCCTCCGCGCACAGTGGAATCTCCGCGAGGAAGCGATTTCGTCTTATTAACGGACCAGTACGTGGGCGGAGGTGATCTGCTTGCAGCCGCCCGGGTCGCAGGGATGTTGGGCCGCATGAGACGCCCCTTCGCGATTCGAGTCGGTAATGCGGTCACATTTGAGGATCTGCGGTCTGGTCCCGCTGTTTTGATTGGCTATTCCAGCACTCACTGGAAAGACGTAACCAAGGGATTTCGCTTCTACATAGACGATGACCTGGGCACAATTGAAGATAATGGGAAACCCACAGATTGGTTCCCTCATCATCTAAGCTCCGATTTTCACACCGACGAAGACTATGCCCTGGTCTCTCGTTCATTTGACGGCCAGACCCACACAATGATCGTTCTTGTCAGCGGCTTTACACAGTACGGCACAGAGGCTGCAGCGGAAGTGATCACGGATCCCGCGTTACTGACAGAGGCTCTTCATGACGCCCCCAATGGTTGGCAAAGTAAAAACCTGCAGCTTGTCCTGCACATGAGAGTGATCGCCAACGCACCGGCCTCCCCTCAAGTCATCGCCTCCCATTACTGGTAGTCGACCCCTTAGAGGTGCACTCGGATTCGAGTATATTGCTGAAATAATTAGGCTTCTGTGACACACACCGCCTCACTTGTTGACCGTTATACGCACGGTTACACACGGTTACGTGCCTTGACTTGCCCGGTTGAAAGATCCAGAGTCACGTTTGCGCAATAAGGACAACATAAAGCGATCGGCTCTTGCTTCTCTTCAAAGGGGGAATCCGATGATATTCAATGAGAATTGGTCATTCGAACATTCTCTTAGCGGGGGATTGAGATGGATTTGCGTCTTGGCTCTTTTCTTTATGTTCTCGTCATACCCGTCCACGTCGCAGAGCAGGCAATCCGGAGAGGTCCGCGGCACTGTTACAGATAACTCCGGAGCCCTGATCGCAGGTGTTCAGGTCATCATCACAAATGTGCAGACCGGCGTAGCGCAGCAACTCACAACCGACTCAACCGGAGTTTACGAAGCGCCATTCGTGCCCCCCGGCGAATATTCCATAGCTTTCGAGAAAGACGGGTTTCAAACCTACGTCCGCAATGGCATTGTCCTGCACGTTGAAACCATCAAAGTGGATGCCGCTCTGACAGTCGGATCAGTTTCGGAGAGCGTAACTGTTACTGCTCTCCAGCCCCTTGTGCAGACCGAGAATTCCGAACGCGGCCTGACCCTGTCCACACAGGTAGTTGAGGATGTTCCGAATGTTGGGCGCAGCTGGGACGAACTGTTGGGAACCCTCCCCGGTGTGAATGGCGGCGGCAGTGCAAGTGCTACCGGACAAGGCATTGGGGTGAACGGCCAGACCGCATATCAGTCCAATTGGCAGATCGATGGCGGAATCGCCATGCTCGGAGCTTCTCAGAACCCAGACATCCTGCAGCCTCCGCTGGATACCATTGAGGAGGTTGATCTAAGCACGTCGAACTTCGGCGCCGAACGAGGCACGGGACTGTCCGTTTTTAATGTCACCACCAAGAGCGGAACGAATCAGCTTCACGGGAAAGCGTTCGAATACGTCGAGAACGATTTATTCGATTCCCGCAATTACTTTGCCGATCCCACTCAACCGAAGCCCGCTCATCGGTGGAACGAATTCGGTTTCACGCTAGGTGGCCCCATCAAGCGTAATAAAGCTTTCTTTTACGGCAGTTTTCAGGGCAACCCTACGAGCACTCCGAGCACAATTTTCTATTCCTACCCGAGCCAGGCGATGCGTGGGGGCGACTTCTCTGCGCTGTGTCAAACCGGCTTCGATGCCAACGGTATTTGCATTCCTGCGGCGGCGGGATCCAGCCTCTCCTCTGTCCAGCTTTACGACCCCGCAACTACTGCCACCGACCCCACAACACAGATTTCAACGCGTCTGCCATTTCCAAACAATCAGATTCCCATCGGCCGGATCGATTCCGTGGCTGGAGCGATACAACAGTACTTCCCCATGCCCAAGACAACCGCGATTTACAACAACTTCAACACCAGCATCAGCTATCCGGTGAGCACAAAGTGGTTCACCGGCAAAGTGGACTACGACATTTCGCCTACCAATCGTTTGACGGGATCGCTCATGCTGGTGCGTCAGACCACGACCTATTCGGATCCCATCTGCAGCATCGATTGCCTGACAACCCCACAACACGACATACAGGGCCAGATTACCGATGTCTGGACGTTCAGCGCGGAGAAGGTGAACGAATTTCGCCTTTCCCTTGCCCGCGAGCATTTCATCGCTAACGACGCAAGCATGGGCAAAGGCTATCCAGTCAAATTGGGGTTGAACAATCCAGCTGGCGACCTTTTCCCCGACATCTCTATCGGGGGGGTGTTCTACACAACAATTGGGGTCGACGCTGCGTATTTTGGCGGACCGGCGGTGGATGCCGAAACCACCATCGTGCCTTCCGACAACTTCACTTGGGTAAAGGGCAAGCACATCTTTAAACTCGGAGGCGAATTTGAAAGGTGGAGAGTAAACACAGGCTGGCCCACAGCCAACGAGGGTAATTTCGATTTCGGCGGCGGATACGCCAGTTTCACCAATAATCCCGCCGATCAACTTCTCGCGAACCCACCGTCTGAGGGAACGGGCTATGCGGATTTCTTCCTTGGACTGCCCGACAGTTGGTACATCGACCCGCAACCAGTCGTCGGGGCCCGCAATTGGAGCGCGCAGAGTTTTGTCCAGGATGAATACAAAATCACTCCGAAACTCACTCTGACGCTGGGACTGCGCTACATCATTCAAAGCGGATGGAGCGAAGTCAACAACCGAATATCCGGTTTTCAACCGAATATCGTCAACCCTGCCACGGGCACTCTGGGAGCATTGTGGTTTGCCGGCCAGCTAGGGCACTCCGCGCCAACTGACACTATCTACGACTTCTTCGCTCCTCGGTTTGGATTTGCCTGGGCACCGCGCACTGACACATCGATTCGCTGTGGATTCGGAATCTACAACGTCATCGCGGGATGGAATACCTATGCGTCCGGGGGCTTTGGGCAGGGCTGGGCACCCATCGGCAGCCTGACCACATTCGATGGACTGACGCCCGTCTTCAAGCTGTCCGATGGACCACCCGCACCCGTCTATCCCACTTCTCAGATGCTGACTTCGGACATGCTGAACGGCCAGAGTGTGAACTACCCGCTGTTTCACAGTCCGCTGGGCTACTCTGAGGAATATCAACTGAGCATTCAGCATCAGTTCAAAAGCTTAGTCGCGGACGTTGGATACGTAGGGAATCGCGGGATCCATCTTGCTTACACTCGGAATATCGACCAGGTGCCCGAGAGTGAATTGGGGTCGGGGAATCAGCCTTATCCCCAATATCAAGCCGTCAGCGCAGCATATTTCGACGGTATTTCCAACTACAACGGGTTGCAGACGAGCCTCAAGGCGCAGATATCGCACGGGCTGCTGTTGAATGCCAATTACACCTGGTCGAAGACGATGGACGAGATCACCGACTCCGGATTTGTCGGCGGCGGTGGCGGACATGCCGAGCATGGTGGGGCCCTGCAGAACCAATACGATCCCCGGTCGAACTATGCCCCTTCGACAACGGACTTCCGGCATTTCTTCAACGGGAGTTTCGTCTATGAACTTCCATTCGGAGAAGGCATGCGCTTCCCGATTCAGAACTGGCTGTTGCATTCGGTGGCGGGCGGATGGGAGGTTTCCTCCTTGTTCCAACTCCACTCGGGCATGGCGTTTACACCATATGTCTACGGGGCCAACAATTCTGGTTCGCTGGCCGGGGCTTGGCGTCCGAACCGCACCGCAAAAGGGACAGTTGCAAATCCGACGATCAATGAATGGTTTGATCCAGCCGCATTTGTAGTACCCCCTGCTAATACATTCGGCGATTCCGGGCGGAATATCTTGTATGGCCCACGATGGAATGACATAAACGGGGCATTGCTCAAGAATTTCTCCATCAAGCGTTGGGGCGAAAAGTCGAAACTGCAATTCAAGGCAGAAGCCGCAAACATGCTCAATCACCCCAACTTCGGACTTCCGAATGCCGGGATCGGGTCCGGGCCCGCGGTTGGCACAATTTCGAGCGCGGCCACGGCCCGAACCATGCAACTTGGAGCCAGCCTGACCTTCTAATTGATTCCGCAAAAACAGTTCGCGACTCTCGCCGATGCTGGTTCGAAAATCGCGCCGTAGTAGGTGCGTATTTATCCGTAAAGCGAGGTCGTGAGTGAAAAACAAACGAGGGGGCGCAGATGAATCGCTTGTTGGCTCTAGTTGTCTTGGTATCCTTTTCGCTCGGGCATAGTCTTGCTCAGCAATTCCCTCACATTCAAACCGCAGCGCCTGGCGATTTCGCCATTATGGATTGGGACAACGCACCCTCCGACCCCGCGCTCTTACAGGGAATCAAAGATGCGGGAATGAATATCGCAGGGTTCTGCAAAGCGGAGGATGTCGACCGAATTCAGGCAGCCGGCCTCACGTGTTTCCTTCAAGATCCGCAACTGAGCAACTACAACTGGGACGCACTTCCGGCAGAAGAAAGCGTGCGCAAAGACGTCGAAGCTCTGGCACACAGTTTTGGAGATAATCCTGCTGTATTGGGAGTCTTTCTGACGGACGAGCCCCGAATCAATCAGATGCCTGCTATCGGGCGCGTAGTCCAGTTGCTTCGCGAAGCAATGCCAGGAAAGCTTGCATATGTGAACCTATTCCCGTATCGCGAGGGAGAAGTGGGGTGGTACACAGATTATGAGGACTACGTCAATTCGCTGATTAATGCGGTGCATGGGCCGTTTCTGAGTTTCGACAATTATTCATTGTCGTATGAAGGAATGGGAGATGAATTCTTCACAAATCTTGAGATCGTGCGTAAGACAGGATTAGAAAGCAAAACTCCTTTCTGGAGCTGTATTCAGGCCGTGGCGCATTTTGGCTATCTTGTACCATCAGACGCCACCCTTCACCTGCAGGTGTACAGCACGCTTGCTTATGGCGGGCGAGGAATTCAATACTTTACGTACTTTACGCCTCAACGTGGCAATTACCGTATGGGGGCGATCGATCAGTTCGGTCACAGGACTCCAACTTGGGACGCTCTGCGCCGCGTCAACAGTGAGATCAATGCGCTCGCACCAACACTTGCCAAACTGCGGAGCACGGGTGTCTACCACTATCCTGATGTGCCCAAGCATGGGCGGCCACTCTCCGAGAGTGGCCTGGTTCGATGGATCAGCATGGTCAAGGATGAAGACGGTTATGTACCCCCTTCAGTTGAGGCCCGTTTTCTTGTGGGTGAATTCGAAAATAAGAACGGTGGTACGTACATGATGATCGTCAACAAAGATCTGACGTACTCCTTCCGATTCGACATCGAATTCAAGCACGAAGTGCATCGCATTCTGCGCATCAACCCATACACAGGCCAGGAGGAACCCTTTACTGGCGAACAGAACTGGCTAGCACCGGGTGGTGGGATTCTATTGCGGATCGAGTGACACTCAGCGACGGGCCGTCGTATGAGATTTTTAGGCACGTGGATTTGAAGTCCATGGAGCCTTGGAACCAAAGCAATATGAGTGCTCTGCTCTAACCGACCGAGCTATAGGCTCTTACTGCCTCGGTGATCACCTTAAAACCGGCCATACATTATCAGTTCAAAACCGGCCAACG
>CAYNGB010000014.1:0-84634 GCA_964396795.1 uncultured Occallatibacter sp.
GTCCAGATCCTTGGAATAGGTGTAGGCCAGCGTGTAGTTCAGGTCCGGCGTGCCGCGCCGAGTCAGTGAGACCTGTGCGGAGTGGAAGGTCGAGTTCGCATTTCCTTCAACCAGTCCGGCAGTGCCCAACGTACAGGTGCCGGTCGTCAGCGTACAGCCGGAGTAGACCCGGCGCCGAGGGGAGTTAGCGAAGGTCGCACCAGGTTCATAGACAGCAGGATTCGCCTCGACCAACCTCGGCATGCGAGTTCCTTTGGACCCAATGTAGCCGACCGACAGGTTTTGTTTCCCCAGGCTCTGGTCGATGGTAAAGTTCCAGTCCTGCGCATAGGGCGGCAGCAGGTTGCGATCGATGGTGAAGGTGGATGCTGGAAGAGCAAACTGACCGGGAGTAAACGGGTTGGTTACGGTACCGAGGGGGTTGGCATAGTTGATCTTTGCGTATCCGGTTAGAGTGCGAACCACCGTTTGTCCCAGCGCGGAGCTGGTGGCGCGGAACGGCATGCCCACGCCGTTCAGTAGTTCGTCGTAGAAGACGCCATAGGCTGAGCGGATCACTGTGCGGCTGTTGCCCAGCGGGCTCCATGCGAAGCCGACACGAGGGGCGAGGTCCTTCTTAAAGATGGGCGCAATCGTGTCGGGTACACCGGCGTCGCCGGGGAAAAGAAGCCCGTCTGGAGCGCCAGGGTAAACCGTGGATTGGTGGCCCGGCGCAAACTCCATCATGCGATTGTGGATGTCTCGGAAAGGCGTCGTGATCTCGTAACGCACGCCGTAGTTCAGCGTAAGCGTCGAGCTGATGCGGTACTCATCCTGTGCGTAGGAGCCCAACTCCCAGCCACGCAGATCACGCGTGAAGTCGCCCCCGGCCTGAGTAAATATATCCGGCTTACCCAGCAGGAAGTTAGCCAACGAGTTGTTGGTATAGCCCTGAGTGGTAAAGGAAAAGGTGCCCGAGGCAAAGTTTGCCTGGTACCCGTTGAGCTGGGTCCGGCGGAACTGGCCACCGTAGCTGGTGACGTGTTTGCCCTGCGTGTGGGCCAGGTTCGCGCTGAATGCGTAGTCGTTCTGGACGCTGTCGCGCGGGTTGATGACCGGGTCGCCCACGTTGGAGTAACCCTGGGTTATGATCAGTGGCGCGCCCGTGGCCGAAGCCCATGTGGAGGAGTATCCGAAGCCGAACGCCTCAGGGCTGAAGCCGGAGAATCGCTTATCCAGTACGACGTGGTTCTGGAAGAAGCTGACATTGGCAGTCAGCACCGTATGCGGAGAAAAGGTGTGCGTTTCAGTGAGTCCGCCCAGGTGTGTGTTGGAGAAGTAGCCGACAGGAAACCCTGGGACATCGGCGCCGAGTTCCGAATACGGACTGTGGAGTCCCATCGTCGAGTAGCTGTAGCGCGCGCTCAAAACATCCACGCTGCGCAGCAGCCAGTCGGCTTTTGCGCCGCCCTGGTCACTGTTTAACTGGCTCAGGTTTGTGGTTTGGGCCAGGTGCGGATTTTCCGGCGTGTTGGGAACGGGAAAGTACTGGAAGTATTTCGCGGTGATGGCGTTGACCTGACCGCCAAGATCGTTGCCCAGGGGCGCTCGTGTGGAATTCAAAAGAATAGGCGCATCGGCCGAGAAGTCGCCACTGCGTTCCGCCACCGTTGGCACAACCACGCCATGCGTGATGTCCTGATTTTCGCGAAGACCTTCGTAGTACGTAAAGAAGTAGGCGTGGTTGTGCACCATGGGGCCGCCGATGGTGCCGCCGAACTGGTTCTGCTTGAGCTCTTCCTTGCGCGGCGCGAAGTAGTTGTTGGCATCGAGCGCGTCGTTGCGCAGGAACTCATACAGCGTTCCGTGGACCTGATTCGTTCCTGAACGGGTGACAATGGTGGTAATGCCACCGCTGGTTCCACCGAACTCAGCCGGCGCGGTCGTGGTCAGAATGCGGAATTCAGCCATCGAGTCGGCTGGCGGCCGGTATGCGTACCCTCCGTCCATGCGGTTGATGTTACGCATGCCATCCACGAGGAAGGTATTGGACTCCGGACGCATGCCGTTGACTTCATAATTTTGTCCAATTCTCCGGAAGTTATTCTGCACCGTCAAACCCGAGGAGGTCGGACGTACTCCAGGCTGAAGAATGCCGAGCTGAGAGAAGTTGCGCCCATTGAGCGGAAGATTCGCAATCTCGGTTTCGCTCACCACCGCGCCTTGCGCAATCTCATTGGTTTGCAGTCCAGCGGCCTCGGCGCTTACCTCGACGGTTTGCCGGTCAGTCGCGGGAGCTAGCTGCACGGCAATCTGAGACTGGTTTCCAACATCCAGGTGGATCCGCGAGTTTACCCAGGTTGCGAAGCCCGTAGACCGTACTTCCACCTGGTAATCGCCGATGAACAACTCCTGGAACGAGAACTCACCATTGTTGTCGGTTCGCTCCACGTGCTGCTGGGCTGTGCCTATCGACGTGATCACGACTTCTGCGCCCGGGACAACAGCCTTGGTTGTATCCGTCACGACGCCTCTCAGAGAGGCAGTTGCGCTTTGACCCATGGCTGCGTTGGACAGCACCGTGAGAGTCAAGGCGATACATAAAAGCAGAATAATGCGTTTCATTGAATGGCCTCATAGAAAAATGGAAACCGATCTGTGCACCCCTGGCCGTGCGCATACGGTGTGCGCACAAGTGGGATTCGGCATGGACGCTTGCGGCGTTGTACTGTCTCGCTGAGCGCGCCTTTCATTTCAGAATCAGGTTCGTCCGAACTCTACCTGCCAGCGTTGTGGTTGTCGTCGCTCCACAGATGGACGGCAGACTCCACCCTTTGATGGATGGGAACGCAAAAAAGGCCATCCCTGGTGGCGGGATGGCCCTTTGTTCTAGCTAGAGTGTTTTCGGCTTACTGTTTAGCGGGCGAGATGGACGTCTGTGGTCTCCCACCCTTTCCACGATGTGACTGTGGAAAGAATGGGGCACCCGGCAGGAGGGCGATTTAGACGCCGATCACCGCGCAGAGTTCCTTGACGGCCTCCGCACTTTTCTTGAGCGCTGCATCCTCTTCCGGCGTGAGCTTGATCTCGATGATTTTTTCCAGGCCAGCCGCGCCCAGCTTGCAGGGGACGCCGATGTAGAAGCCGTCGATGCCGTACTCCCCTTGAAGGAACGCAGCGCAGGGAAGAATCTTCTTCTTATCCTTGAGGATGGCTTCGACCATTTCGACGGTGGCCGCCGAAGGAGCGTAGTAAGCGCTGCCGGTCTTGAGATACTTGACGATTTCTGCGCCGCCATCGCGGGTGCGCTGGACCAGGGCCTCAATGCGTTCGGCGGAGATGAGTTCGGTGATGGGAATGCCGGCCACAGTGGAGTAGCGGGCAAGGGGAACCATGGTATCTCCGTGGCCACCGAGGACAAAGGCGGTTACGTTTTCTACGCTGACATCGAGCTCTTCGGCGATGAAACTGCGGAAGCGGGCGGAGTCGAGCACGCCGGCCATTCCGATGACGCGCTCGCGGTTGAATCCGGCCTGGCGATAGGCGGCCTGGGCCATGGCGTCAAGAGGGTTGGAGACGATGATGAGAATAGATTCCGGCGACTGGGCGACCACCTTCTGAACCACGTCGGACATGATTTTGAAGTTGGTGTGGAGCAGGTCGTCGCGGCTCATGCCGGGTTTGCGAGGCAGGCCAGCAGTGATGACCACGATGTCAGAGTTGGCGGTGGCGGCGTAGTCGTTGGAGCCAGTGACGTGCACATCGCGCTTTTCAATGGGCATGGCTTCAAGCAGGTCCAAGGCCTTGCCCTGGGGAACACCTTCGACCACGTCGATCAGCGCCACGTCGGCCAGTTCCTTGGCCGCAATCCAGTGCGCGGCCGTGGCGCCCACGTTGCCGGCGCCGACAATGCTTACTTTTTTCCGCATTCGTTTTTCTCCGTGGGGACGGTGAATCGTCCCTCAGGGGCTGAAGCCCCGTTGCCTTTTTGGAAGTTCTTGCGGCACGGCTAAAGCCGTGCCCTGACACTTCTTGCCCTATCGAGGGAGTACTGCAAAGCCCGGTTGGTTGAGTGGAAGCGATGGTGCTCAATGCCTGACACTTCTTGCCCTATCGAGGGAGTACTGCAAAGTCTTTGCTAACTCATGCGACATTGGGTTTCTTGCTTTCCCACCCATCCGACAAAAGCGTCGGATGGATGGCACCCATTTTCGTGCTTGTCTTCAAAACTGATTACTGACGGCTGACCACTGACCACTGTCGTTACATGTTGGCGATGATGCGGGTGGCAAACTCGCTGGTGCCTACCTTGGTGGCCCCTGCGGTCTGGCGTTCAAAATCGTAGGTTACGAACTTCTGAAGGATGGTTTTTTCGAGGGAACTCTCGATTAGCTTGGCGGCTTCTTTCCAGCCGATGAAGTCGAGCAGCATGACGCCGGAGAGAATGACCGAGCCGGGATTGATGACATCCTTGTCAGCATACTTGGGGGCAGTGCCGTGGGTGGCTTCAAAGACCGCGAAGCCGTCGCCGATGTTGGCGCCGGGCGCGATGCCGAGGCCGCCTACCTGCGCTGCGGCGGCGTCGGAGATGTAGTCGCCGTTGAGGTTGGTGGTGGCGAGGACGCTGTAATCGGCGGGGCGAATGATGATCTGCTGGAAGATGGAGTCGGCGATGCGGTCGTTGACGAGGATCTTGTTCTTCCATGCGCCGTTGCCGTGGGTTTTACCGATGGAGTCGAGGACGCCCTTGATCTCAGCGTAGAGCTCGTCACGAAATTTCTGATTGCCGAACTCGAGGCCGGGCTCGATGAGAGCGGCGTTCTGCTCGATGGTGAGGCCAGGGTTGGCTTCGACGTTACCCAGGATCCAGCTCTCGCGCTCGGTGACGGTCTGGGCGCGAAACTCCTGGACTGCGACTTCGTAACCCCACTCGCGAAAAGCACCCTCAGTGAATTTTTGGATGTTGCCCTTGTGGACGAGGGTGACGGTTTTGCGGCCGGATTCAAGTGCGGCGCGAATTGCGTAACGAACGAGGCGCTTGGTGCCGAATACGGAGATCGGCTTGATGCCCACGCCGGAGTCGGTGCGTACTTTCTTCTTGCCGCCTTTAAGCAGGTCGTCGTTGAGGAAGGAGATGAGGCGCGCGGCGTCAGAGCTGCCCTGCTTGAATTCGATGCCCGCGTACACGTCTTCGGTATTTTCGCGGTAGATCACGATGTCGAGCTTCTCGGGGTGCTTCACGGGACTGGGCACGCCCTGGTAATACTTGACCGGGCGGACACATGCGTAGAGGTCGAGGAGCTGACGCAGGGCCACGTTGAGGGAACGGATGCCACCGCCGATGGGCGTGGTGAGCGGCCCCTTGATGGAGACGCGCAAATCGCGTGCGGCGGCAACGGAGTCGTCGGGGAGCCAAGTGTTGAACTGGCGATAGGCCTTTTCGCCAGCGAAGATTTCAAACCACTTGATGCTGCGATTCCCGCTGTAGGCTTTCTGGACCGCGGCGTCAAAGACACGCTGCGAAGCGCGCCAGATGTCGCGGCCGGTGCCGTCGCCTTCAATGAACGGGATGATGGGGTGGTCGGGAACCTGATACTGGCCGTTGGCGTACTCGATGGGCTGGCCGTCCTGGGGCAATTCCAGCCCGTTGTAGGTCTTTTGCATAATTTCTGTGGATTTCCTTCCCTGCGTCACTTCAAGGGAAAGGCTACCATCTGCAAATTAGGAGTGGCAACGGCGCGGAAGGAACGACTTTCACCGTACGCGAGCATCCTTGAACCCGTCGCCCTCGAAACTGGGAATGCCGAAGTGGCCACGCAGATGCATCAGGTCCACGGGGCTGAGATTGCCGGCGACGGTGACCAGAGTGAGACTGGCCGGGGTCTCAGCCAGCACTACGGCACCGCGGACATTGGCACCATCAAGCACGAGCCACACATCGGTGGTTCCGCTGTGCACGGGGCCTCCAGCATTGGTGGTGGAGACAAGGTGCTTCCAGCCGCGCAGGTGATAGGCGGCGCGAACTGCATCTACCTGACGCTCGTCGGCAATGCCCGGAGCGCCGAAGCGCAAGACATGGACGCTGACACCATCGAGTTTGTTGATGGCCTGGCGCGTCCCAGGCTCAGAATCGGGAACCAGGCCTGCGGCGACACTGAGCATGGTTCGATCGAGGGTAAAGCTTGACCTGAGTTTGGCCTGTGAGCTGAGCTCGGCCAGCGCTGGGGGCGTCCACTCAAGAGGGACCGGACTGAGCGAGGCTTGATATGCAGCAGGCGGCGGGTCGGGAGCCGGTTGCGAGGCGGCGGGATATTGTGAACCATCGGGCGCCTGAGCCGCTGCACATACACAGCCCAGCCCGGCGCTCAGCACAGGAACTGTGACCAATCGCATCCACGTCTTCATATCTGGTTAAACGCCGAAGCAAGGAAAAAGTTACGGTGGAGGGGCGGATTCAGTGGGCAGCCATGGGGCTTGTGCAAGTTTAAGGGTTTATCGGGATTTGCGCGGTGTGTATTGAGTGTGTATTATGACAGTAGCGGGAAGCGGGCGAACGATGGACAGCCGGGAAGTCATCAAGAAACTGAAAGCGGAAGGATGGTTCGAGGTTGCCCGGGTCGGAAGTCATAAACAATTCAAGCATCCGACGAAACCTGGGCGCGTCACAGTTCCATTCCCGCGCAAGGATATTCCGGCTGGGACACTTCGTTCAATCGAAAAACAGGCAGGGATCAAACTCACAGGTAGGTAAAGGCATGGAGTACATCGCATATTTGCACCGGGATAGTCACTCGGATTACGGCGTGAGCTTCCCCGATTTTCCGGGATGTATAACGGCAGGGTCCACCTTGGAAGAGGCTCGCCGGATGGCGGTCGAAGCCCTCTCGCTGCATATGGCGGGTATGCGGGAGGACGGAGAGGCGATTCCCGAGCCCTCTACACTGGATGAATTGCGGAATGACCCGACCATGAAAGGGGCGGTCGCGTTCCTGGTCGAGCCGGAGGAATCGGAAAAGACGGTTCGCATCAACATCACAGTTCGCGAGAGCCAGATTGCCGAGATTGATCGTCTCGCCAAAGAGCACCGTCTCTCAAGATCCGCGTATATGGTTCACCGCGCCCTCGGCAGCAGGTTGACCGCGGATGCGAGAAAGAAGATGACTGCAATTGTCGACCTCGGTTCCGCGAAGCGCACTTCACGGAAAAAGGAACTCTCAGCGTAAGATTCAATGTCTCATCATCGACGGCTCGAAGGTGTGAATTGAAGATTCCCTTGAGGTCGACACGCTGAGCTGGATCTTGAACCCGTGCGGATTCAGTCGTGCCTGAGGAAATCAGAAATTCATCGTCTTTTCTGATCGCAGCCGTTTTTTACGTGCCTGGATGGGATAAACTCATGCGGGAACGTTGAACGAAAACCACGACTGTCAACTTGACGGAGGATACATAGAAATTGGGAAAAAGCATGGTCCCGAGGAGGATCTTTTTTACCAAGGGTGTGGGCAAACACAAGGAGCGCTTGACATCCTTTGAGCTGGCCCTTCGGGATGCCGGAATCGCCTCGCAGAACCTGGTCCGCGTGTCTTCGATCTTTCCACCGCAGTGCAAGGTGATTACGCGCAAGGAGGGTCTTAAGTATCTGAATCACGGTGAGGTAGTATTTGCCGTGATCGCAGAGAACTCGACACGTGAGCCGCACCGGCTGGCAGTAGCCAGCATCGGCGTAGCCATTCCGGCGGACCGCAACACCTACGGCTACCTGAGCGAGCACCACAGCTTTGGGGAGACCGAGGAACAGGCGGGTGAATATGCCGAGGAACTGGCCGCAGAGATGCTGGCCACAACGCTGGATGTGGAATTTGACCCCGACAAGAGCTGGGACGAGAAGAAAGAGATCTATCGCATCTCAAACAAGATCGTGCGCACCAGCAACGTGACACAGTCGGCAGTGGGCGACAAGCGCGGGCTGTGGACCACGACGATTGCCGCGGCGGTTCTGATTCTGCCAGAGTAGCGGCGGCGCGAAAGGCAAGGGAGGCCAATCCCGGACACGGGGTTGGCCTTGCTGCATGGCGGCGGCATAAGACAGCGGGAAGGAAGATGACGAGCACGCGCAAATACAAAGTGGGGCTGGTGCAGATGCGCATGGGCCCCGATCCCGAGGCCAACTTTGCGGCGGCGGTGGAACACATTCGTGATGCGGCGGAGCGGGGCGCAAACGTTGTTTGCCTGCCGGAGCTTTTTCGCGCACAGTACTTTTGCCAGCGGGAGGACACACGCCTGTTCGATTTGGCGGAGCCGATTCCGGGACCGTCGACGGCAAAGCTAGCGGCGGTGGCGCGGGAAGCTCGGGTGGTGATTATTGCCTCTCTGTTTGAGCGGCGTGCGCCGGGGCTCTACCACAACACTGCGGTGACGCTGAATGCGGATGGTGAACTGGCCGGGGTCTATCGCAAGATGCACATCCCAGACGATCCGCTCTACTACGAGAAATATTATTTTGCACCAGGCGACCTGGGATTTCAGGCCGTGGATACGGCGTTTGGCCGCGTGGGCACGCTGGTGTGCTGGGACCAGTGGTATCCGGAAGGCGCGCGGCTGACGGCGCTGCAAGGAGCCGAAGTGCTGTTTTATCCCACGGCGATAGGGTGGCATCCGGCGGAGAAAGACGAATTTGGCGCCGCGCAATACGATGCATGGCAGACCATCCAGCGCGCGCACGCAATCGCCAACGGAGTGTACGTGGCGGGAGTGAATCGCGTGGGCCTGGAACACGGGGACATCCTGGGCAATCGCGCCGCGGGGCCGGGGCTGGAGTTCTGGGGCGGCAGCTTTCTGGCCGATCCTTTCGGGCGAATCCTTGCCAAGGCCTCACACGACGAGGAAGAGATCCTAATAGGCGAAATCGACCTGGCGTTGATTGAAGATACGCGGCGCAACTGGCCTTTTCTGCGCGACCGGCGCATCGACGCCTACGAGCCCATCACGAAGCGCTTTCTGGACCCCGTGCATGCGTGGGCCAAGGACGGAGAGCCAAAGTAGCAATGCCAGTTCAAACGCCCGCCAGAACGCCGCGCGAACTTGGCAACCGTCTGCCCGCGGAATGGGAGCCGCACGACGCAACATGGCTGGCGTGGCCGCACAACCGCGAAGACTGGCCGGGTAAATTCCAACCCATTCGGTGGATCTACGCGGAGATTGTGCGGCTGCTTGCAGCGCACGAACGAGTGCATATCCTTGTGGAGGATGAAAAGGCGCAGCAGCGCGCAGAGGGAATTTTGCGCCGTGCGAGTGCGAATCTGAATGAGGTGGAATTTCATGCGTGGCCTACGGACCGCGTGTGGATGCGCGACTCCGGCCCGATTTTTGTGCGGAATGCGGAGGGGCGCGTCGGAGTTACGAATTGGCGCTTCAATGCCTGGGCCAAGTATCCCGACTGGCATTTGGACGACCAGATCCCGGGGCGGGTGGCGGAGCTTCTTGGCGTGCAAGAGTGGCAACCGGAAATCGCGCTTGAGGACGGCTCCAAGCACCGGCTGGTTCTGGAAGGCGGATCGATCGACACAAATGGGCAGGGCATTTTGCTGACTACGGAGGAGTGCCTGCTGAGCGAGACGCAGCAACGCAACCCCGGCGTTAGCCGTGCTCAATTGGAGCAGGCGTTTCACGATTTTCTGGGTATCGAGCAGGTGATCTGGCTCCATCGCGGGATTGCGGGCGACGACACGCATGGGCATGTGGATGACATTTCACGATTTGTTGGGCCGACGACGATTGTCACCGCAGTCGAGCCGGATACGAGCGACCGCAATCACTTGCCGCTGGCCGAAAACCTGGACCGCCTGAAGGCCGCACGCACCAGGGACGGAAAGCAGTTCACAGTGGTGGAGCTGCCGATTCCACGGCCGGTAATCTTTCGCGGGCAGCGGTTGCCAGCAAGCTATGCGAACTTCTACCTGGCCAACGGGCTGGTACTGGCGCCGACCTTTCACGATAAAAACGACCGCGTGGCGCTGAATATTCTGGCCGAGGTGTTTCCGGAACGGGAAGTGATCGGGATTCACAGCGTGGACCTTATATGGGGACTGGGTGCGCTGCATTGCATGACCCAGCAGCAGCCGGCCGGGCTAGCATAGTGACCATGATCGGCGACCAAGAAGCGATGCAGGAAGCCCTGGCCGAGGCTCGCCTGGCTGCGGAGGCCGGCGAGGTGCCGATTGGCGCGGTAGTGGTGCACGAGGGGGCGATCATCGCGCGGGGACAGAATCGCACGCTGCGCGACAACGACCCGACTGCGCACGCGGAGATGGTGGCTCTGCGCGCGGCGGCCGCAGCACTGGATAACCACCGGCTGGGCGGATGCACGCTCCTGGTGACGCTGGAGCCATGCGCGATGTGCGCGGGGGCCATGATTCATGCGCGGATTGACCGGCTGGTGTACGCGGCTTCCGATCCCAAGGCAGGCGCAGCCGGGTCAGTGCTGGCGGTGATCAATCACCCGCGGCTGAATCACCAGATGCAGGTGGAGCAGGGGATTAATGGTGAGGAAGCTGGGGAGTTATTGCGGAGCTTCTTTCGCGAGCGGAGATAAAGCTAACGGAGCCTCTAACGGGTTGATTTCTTGCTTTCCCACCCTTGCGGCAAAGACAAATACGCCGCAAGGATGGGGCACCCATTTCATTGCCGGGTCAAGAATGGGAAACCGAGGCAGGTATAACATTACGCGGTCTGAGATCAGAGCCGGCAAAGCTAACTTCTGGTAAGGGCCCTGATGCGTTCTGCTTCTGCCGGGCATAACTCGACTAAGTTGGCATAACTTGCGTTGCGATAGTCGGCGTAGTCAAAGCCGGGCGTGACGGTGCAACCCAAGAGGGCGACTTTTCCATCGCCGACGAGGCGCGTGCCCTGCCAGACTCCGGCGGGGACGACGAGTTGGACGTTTTGCCCAACCGATATATCCGATCCAAGGGTAAAAACGGCGGAGCCGCCATCAGGAAAGATCTGGAGCATCTCAACCGGGTCGCCAAGATAGAAGTGGAATATCTCATCGGAGTCGAGAACATGCATCTCGGAAAAGGTTCCGGGCTCAAGCAGATAGTAGATGGCTGTGCCCTGTGCGCGCCTGCCGCGGGGCAGGTCTACAACGCCGGGCGAGGTATAAGTGCGGCGGAAGGAACCACCTTCAATGGGATGTGGTTCGAGATGTAACAGAGCCTTGATTTCGCTGGCAGTCATCATCACCGATGTTAGCAGCGTAGACGCGGTAAAATGGATGCATGAAAGTGCAAGTTTATACTGCTGCCTGGTGCAGGGATTGCCGGGCGGCGAAGCAGTTTCTGGACTCTCACGGCATTGAATACACCGAGATCAATGTGGATACCAATCCCGCCGCATCGGCTGAAGTGGTGCGCCATGTGGGCAAGCGGGCTGTCCCTCAGTTCGTCATCGACGGCGAATGGTTTCAGCCTTACAAGCCGGGGCGCGGGCTGCTTTACGATGAGCTGAATCAGCGCTTTGGCATTGCACGGACCTAAGCAGGTTTTCCTCGTACAATCAAGAGTTGGCAAGGGTGCCTGAAAAGGGCCTAGCCAGGAGTTTGCCCGTGATCGACCGCTATACACGCCCTGCGATGGGCCGCATCTGGACGGACGAGAACAAGTTTGGTTGCTGGATGGCTGTGGAGGCTTCGGCGAGCGCAGTCCTAGCCGAAGACGGCATTATTCCTGCCGAGGCGGCACTAGCCATTGCGACCAAGGCAAAGTTTTCGGTGGCGCGCATTCAGGAGATTGAGGCGGAGGTGAAGCACGACGTAATTGCTTTCACGACCGCGGTTGCAGAAAACCTGAAGGCGCAGGGGCTCGGAGAGCAGTCGCGGTGGCTGCACTATGGGCTGACCTCGAACGACGTGGTGGATACAGCGCAGGCATTGCAGGTGAAACAGGCGTCAAAGCTGATCAGGGAAGGCCTGGTTGCGTTGCTGGCGGTGCTGAAGCGTCGGGCGGTCGAGTTCAAACACACACCGACGATCGGCCGTACGCACGGGATTCATGCGGAGCCGACGACGTTTGGGCTGAAGCTGCTGAACTGGTACGCAGAGATGGAACGCAACCTGACGCGTTTTGATGCGGCTGCAGAGGACATGCGGGTGGGCAAGCTTTCCGGCGCGGTGGGCACATTTGGCCATTTGAAGCCGGAACACGAGGAGCGCATCTGTGCGGCACTGGGGCTGAAGCCGGCGCTCGTGGCGACGCAGGTGATCCAGCGCGACCGGCACGCCGCGTATATTTCGACGCTGGCGATTATAGGCAGCACGCTGGACAAGATCGCAGTGGAGGTGCGCCACCTGCAGCGGACCGAAGTGCGCGAGGCACAGGAGTATTTCAGCGAGAAGCAGAAGGGCTCCTCGGCCATGCCGCACAAAAAGAACCCGATCACGCCGGAACAGATCAGCGGACTGGCGCGGGTGTTGCGGGGCAATGCGCAGGCGGCGTTTGAGGACATTCCGCTGTGGCACGAGCGGGACATTTCGCATTCGTCGGTGGAACGGGTGATTTTCCCCGACTCGACAATTCTGGTGGACTACCTGCTGGCGAAGACGACGGACTTGATTGACCGATTGCTGGTGTATCCGGAGCGGATGAAGCGGAATTTGGAAAGCACGGGCGGGCTGATTTTCAGCGGGCAGTTGCTTCTGGACCTGGCGGAGGCGGGCATGTTGCGCGAGGACGCGTACCGGCTGGTGCAGGCACATGCTATGCGGGCTTGGAAAGAGGACCTGGTATTCCGCGACGAGGTGGCGCGCGATGCGGCGATTACCAAGCTGCTGAGTCCGGAGAAGCTGGCGCGGACGTTTGACTACACGCGGCAACTGGGGAATGTGGATGCGATTTTCAAGCGTGTGCTGGGTGAGTAAGTTCGCGGTTTCCCACCCTTGCGCCGAAAACGCGCAAGGATGGGGCACCCAACGTGAGTAGATGATTCGCGGTTTCCCAGGTCTCAAATGCGAGACTTGGGGCACCCAGTTGGAGGAGTAAGCGAGGTATGAAACAGATACCAGACGACGCTGCCGAACGAGTGCTGGGAATGATCCGCGAAGTGATGGACATGGATGCGCAGGGTAAGACGGACGAGGCTGCGCTGTTTTTCAAGCCCCTTGTAGATGAGTTTCCGGAGACATCCATTGTGCACAGCTACATGGCGTGGATTCTGTCGCGCGGAGGCAAGCACAGGGAGGCGATCGAGCACGGTCGGGTTGCGGTGCGATTGTCGCCGGAGTCGGAGATGTCGTCGATCATGCTTTTCCGCGTGCTATGGAGCGCGGGAGAACAAGGGCAGGCGTTCGACGAAATGAAACGGTTGTCGACGTACGGGCGCTCAGAGGAGTACGAGCGCATGATGCAAGACTGGAATGAGGGCAAACCCGTGGAAGAAGCGAAGGACGGCGCGGAGGAATGACGACGAGAGAATCGAGTCCGGCGCATCTGACGGTTGCCATCACCGGCGCGTCGGGAGCTGTTTTTGGGCGCGAATTGCTGCGTGCGCTAGAGGCGGATGAGCGCGTGGCGCGTGTACATTTTGTGGCGTCGGAGAACTCGCTGCGGGTGCTGGCGGAGGAGCTGGGCGTATCGGGGCGCAACGACCTGGTGGAAAAGCTGCTGGGCAAGGCAGCGACAAAGACGGTGCAGCTTTCCGATGCGGATATCGGTGCGTCGATTGCGAGCGGCAGTCACCCTTCGCACGGAATGATTGTGTTGCCCTGTTCGATGGGGACGCTGGCGGCCATCGCGCTGGGGCTGGCCAACTCGCTGATTGCGCGGGCCGCGGATGTAACGCTCAAGGAGCGGCGGCCGCTGTTGCTCTGTGTGAGAGAGACGCCGTTCAACCGCATTCATTTGCGGAATATGACACTGGCCGCCGAGGCGGGGGCGACCATTTTTCCGGTGATTCCGGCGTTCTACTGCAAGCCGGTGGATTCGACGGAGATGGCGCGGCAGTTTGTTTTTCGCGTGCTGGCGCACATCGGGCTGGCGCAGCCGGGGGCGTATGTGTGGAAGGCGGAACAATAGCCACCCCAAGGCAGGGAACAGTGAACAGGGATCAGAGACCAAGGATCAGAAAGCGGGGCATAGGAGGAGCGAATTTTGGGCGGCGACTCGGTCGATAGAAGACGGATGCGTTTGGGCTTTTGAAGCGAAGTTTATTTGACACGGGGAGCGGCGGCGGTCGATACTTCGGACTATGCAGAGCTCAGGGAAATACGGAATTGGGGTCATGGCCATGTGCATGTGTCGCGCATGCGGATCCATCCGTATGGCTTCTGAGCGGCGAATGCGCTAGTCGCAACCGATTAAGAAACCAGGCGGCCCGGATCCAGAAGTGGATTCGGGCTTTTGCATTTTCCGGCTTGGGTGCGGCTCTTTGAAAGCCCCGTCCGCGCCGCATCTCAACCCGCTTTGAAATTGAAGGAGATCACAATGTCCGACGCCAAGAAACAACAGTTCGCCACCCTCGCCGTTCATGCCGGCCAATCGCCCGACCCGACGACTGGAGCGCGCGCCGTCCCAATCTACCAGACGACCTCCTACCTTTTCCAGGATGCGGACCACGCGGGGCGGCTGTTCGCATTGAAGGAGTTTGGCAACATCTACACCCGCATCATGAACCCCACTACGGACGTGTTTGAGAAGCGGGTAGCGGCCCTGGAAGGCGGAGTGGCCGGGCTGGCCACGGCCTCAGGCCAGGCGGCGGAGACGCTGACCCTGACGACCCTGGCTTCAGCCGGAGAGGAGATCATCTCAACGACTTCGCTCTACGGCGGCACCTACAACCTTTTCCATTACACGTTTCCTCGGCTGGGCATCAAGGTGCGTTTTGTGGACGCCGACGACTTTGACGGCCTGCGCGCGCTGATCAACGACAAGACCCGCGCCATCTACACCGAGACGCTGGGCAACCCGAAGCTGGACGTGGTGGATATTGAGAGGCTGGCGGGCATTGCCCACGAGCACGGACTGCCACTGGTAATCGACAACACCTCGGCTTCACCGGCCCTGGTGCGGCCCATCGAGTGGGGCGCGGACATCGTGCTGAACTCTGCCACCAAGTTTCTGGGCGGGCACGGCACCACTATTGGCGGGGTGATTGTGGACGGGGGCAAGTTCGACTGGGCGGCATCGGGGCGCTTCAAGGACTTTACGTTGCCTGATCCCTCCTATCATGGCCTGTCGTACGTGGATGCATTCGGTCCGCTGGCTTTCATCCTGAAGGCGCGGGTGCAAGGGCTGCGCGACACAGGGGCGGCACTGTCGCCATTCAGTGCGTTCCTGCTGCTGCAGGGGGTTGAGACGCTGCACCTGCGGATGGAGCGCCACTCAGAGAATGCTCTGGCGGTGGCAGACCACCTGGAACAGCACCCCGGCGTGGAGTGGGTGAACTATCCGGGCCTGAAGTCGAGCACTTATTTCGAGCGCGCCAAGAAGTATTTGCCGACCGGGCAGGGAGCGCTGATCACCTTCGGGATCAAAGGCGGGTACGAGGCGGGAAAGAAGCTGATTGACGGGCTGGAACTGTTCTCGCTGGTGGCCAATATTGGCGACGCCAAGTCACTGGTGATTCACCCGGCATCGACCACGCACCAACAACTGTCAGTGGAGGAGCAGGCCGGAACGGGTGTGACTCCGGAGCTGGTGCGACTGTCAGTGGGCATCGAGGATATTCACGATATTCTCGCCGATCTCGACCAGGCAATCGAGGCGGCCAACGGCCACGCTTTCACCAGTAAAGCGGAGGCGGCGGGTCTTGCTGCACAATGAACGTTATGACCGAAGCCCAAACCGGAACCGCGGCAACCGGCAGAGCAGGATTGGAGCCCACATATGAGGGCGACTTTGTGCTGGACCGGCACCTGCTGCTGGAGAGCGGGCGCACGCTGGCCAATCCCACGCTTCACTATGCGGTGTACGGGCGGCTAAATGCTGCCCGTGACAACGCAGTGCTGGTGTGCCACGCGCTGTCCGGTTCAGCGCTGGTGGGCTCGTGGTGGCCGGAGATCTTCGCTCCGGGCGCGGTTCTTTCACTGGATCACGATTTTGTGATCTGCATTAACCTTCTGGGTTCATGCTATGGCTCAACCGGGCCGGGATCGGTAGATCCCGAGACAGGGCGGAGTTACGGCCCGGACTTTCCCCTGGTTTCGATCCGCGACAATGTGAGGGCGCAGGCGCAGCTACTGGATTCGCTTGGCATCCGGCGGCTGCGGCTGATTCTGGGAGGCTCCATTGGGGGCATGCAGGCCCTGGAGTGGACCATGCATGATCCGGAACGGGTGGAGCGGGCGGCCATTATCGGGGTTGCGCCCTTATCGGCGATGGGACTGGCACTGAACCACTTGCAGCGGCTGGCCATCCAGAACGACCCGGACTGGGCGGGCGGCTACTACCTGCCGCAGCGTCAACCGCGTCAGGGCCTGGGGCTGGCACGGCAGATTGGGATGCTCAGCTACAAGTCAGCAGCCTTGTTTGACGAGCGCTTTGGGCGCAATCCGAATCGGAATGGCGAAGACCCCTGGGCGCTGGACAACGCCGGCGGCGGGCTTATCGGGGGGCGCTTCGACATTGCCGGATATCTTGACCACCAGGGGGAGCGGTTCATTGAGCGGTTCGACGCCAACTCCTACCTGGCGATCCTGCGCACTATGGACACCTGGGACCCGCTGAATGGCCGTGCGTCCGCGGAAGAGGCATTCCGGCGGATTCGGGCCCGGATCAACTTTGTGGGGATCAGCTCCGACTGGCTGTTTCCTCCGGCTTCAGTGCGCGAATTTGCGGCCACGATTCGCTCCACGGGAGTGCAGGCAGACTACCGGGAAATGTTCAGCTCCCACGGCCACGACGCCTTTCTGGCCGAGCAGGCGGAGCTGGTACGACTTCTGCAATAAGTTTCCTCCAGCCTCAAAAAAACAACAGGGAACCGTTCTGCTCTTTCCGGTGTCTAAGCGGATATGCGATGCCGCTCGAGCGGCGCTGCCATGGGGACCGCCAGGGGGACGGGAAGGCGCTTGAACACTGCGCGTTTGCGAAAGCTGCGGCGGTGCCTGGACCGGCTGGGGCGGGCCTTGCAGCGGTGCCCCGCGGGGCTCCGCGGCGAGAAAATGGCGTTTGCTGAAGGTGATAGCTTGTCAGGGGCGGCGTGGCTTTCTATAATCCTCCCATCACTGCATTGGAAACCGTGGTACAGTTCTTCCGTCACCTCGGCATATAACTGTGCATACGGTACGGTTGTACAATTCGCGAGTGAGCGCTTAAGTAAGGATTTCGATTCCGGCATTTCCCAGGAGCACTAAATGAAGAAGTTTGTTTTTGCATCTGTGATGGCGTTGGCGAGCATTGGATTCGCCGTAGCGCCCGTGCTGAGAGCGCAGGACCAAGTTGCCCTGCCTCCAGCCGAATTCGCTGCCTATTCACAGGCGACAACCCAGACCGATCCCACGGCCAAAGCGACGGCCCTGGAGTCCTTTCTGACGAATTATCCGCAAAGCAAGGTAAAGAATGCGGTTCTCGACGCCTTGGTCGACACCTACCAGCAGTTGCAAGATGCCGACAAGACCCTGGGCGCTGCCAACCGGCTGCTCCAGGTGGATCCCAATAACATGAAGGCCCTCTTCATCTCGGTATTCATCAAGAAAGGGCAGTGCGCCAAGACCAGCGACGCGCAGACATGCGACGATACCGCGGCACTGGCCACCAAGGGCCTGGCGGCTACCAAGCCAGCCGATCTGAAAGACGAGGATTGGAAGAAAGAGATAGGCGCGGCCTATCCGGTCTTCCATTCAGCGATCGCCCTGGATGACATCATCTCAAAGAAGGACATCAAGGGAGGCATCTCAGAGTACCGCACGGAACTGATGCTCTATCCTCCCGAGCAGACCACCAGCGGAGCGGGATTGTGGGACACGCTGCAGTTGGCAGAAGCCTATGTGAAGCCCGACGGCAGAGACCTGGTGCAGGCGTGCTGGTTCTATGCGCGCGCATGGAACTACGCCACCCCGCTCAAGGCCCAGATTGAGACCAAGCTGGAGTATTACTACAAGAAGTACCACGGAGACCTGAAGGGGCTGGACGACATCAAGACCCAGTCGGCGGCAACCCTATTTCCTCCGGGTACCTTTACTATCTCGGCCGCCCCAACGCCGGCTGAGATGGCTCACAAGGCAATGGTGGAGACTACGGACCTGAAGAGCCTAAACCTGAGCGACAAGGAGTTCATTCTGGGCTCGGGCTCGAAGGAAGATGCCGACAAGCTGTGGGAGGTGATGAAGGACCAGGCAACGCCTTGTCCGGGAGTGGTAATTGAAGCCACCGCATCGACCCTGAAACTGGCGGTATCGCAGGATGCCAAGGATGCCAAGGTCGCTGACTTCATCGTCAACATGAAGAAGCCGCTGGATGAGAAGGAAATTCCAGCAGTTGGCGCAGAATTTGGCCTGCAACCGGCAGCCGAACTGGATGGGACCTACGACAGCTACACTCAGGTACCGGCCACGGCGACCATGGCGCAGACTGCGCAAATCGTCCTTCGCGAAGGCTCAATTGTGCCGAAGAAAACTGCTCCGGTGCACAAGCCTTCGGCGGCGCACAAGACGACTCACACAGCCCACTAATCCTGGGCTCTTGATCGAGAATTCCGGGCGGCGGGTTCTGATGAGCCTGCCGCACGGCAACCTGTTCCTGGGATTACAAAGGGCAGCCTGAATCAGGCTGCCCTCTTTGTTTCTGCGGCTGCAAATCGCACTACTTTGTTAGTCTGGGACCAGCATGGTCCGACTCGGAATACTCCCCCCTGTTTTGGCGGCTGTTTGCGCCGCAATACTCTGTGTTGCGCTTCACGCCCAAACGCCGGTTGAGGCGGCCCAGGGCAATGCGTTCCGCGGCAAGCCGGTACCTGCGGCCGTTCCTCCGGCGCCGTTTTCAATCGACGCACCGTATCGCCAGCCGGCTTTTTCAATCGAGTTCCGCGCCGCCGCCCAAATGACGGAGCAAGATCGCAGCCTGGCGGCAAACGCCGAGTCCTCGATTACCGAGCACGCCGGTTACTCGGGGTTTGAACTGGAGCAGGGAGGCTGGAACTACCAGCAGGTGGTGTGCCCGGCTCTGCCTAACCATCTCTTTTTGCAGTACACGCGCAACCACGGAGCGGGTGACGTGACGGTGTTCTCGGCATCCATTCCGCGCAACGGCGATGGGAGGGTGCGCATCATCCCCATTCTCCGTCGTGGATATTCGCTGTTTTCACCGGCGCCTATCAACGCGCTTACAGTTTCGGCATTCAACCACATTCGAGCTGAAGAACCACAGAGAGTGTCCTCCGACTGGCTGGGAAATGGACTTTGTTACGCGGCATTGGCCGGAGCGCGCCCAGAGGTGGTGTTCCCCGCGGAGGGCCCGGGAAGCCTCAAGCACACGCCGGCACTGAGCGCGGTGATGGAAACCCAGTTCGACGGCGGAGAGGTCATCAGGTTTGCCGATGCAGCAGGGACGCCCAGGCCGATGGAATGGACCATGACATTCACGCGCAAGGGCAAACTGCTGAAGGCGACCCATTCGCCCGCAGAGCTGATTCGCGCTACTCCCGTGGAGCAGAAGTCGGCGGTGCTGCGAAGCACTCCCGTTCCACAGTAGGCGAACAGCAGAGATTCACTCTCCCAACATGATTCGGTGAATGGCGGACGCGCGCCCCGTCGCCGGATCGCATGTGACCAAGGTTGCGCACATTTTCGGATTGCCTTTGGCGGCTTCGAACTTGCCGGGCATTCCAGTCAGAAACTTGTGCAGCACAAGATCCTTTTCGACGCCGATCACGCTGTCATAGGGTCCGCTCATGCCCACATCGGTCTGGTATGCCGTACCGCCCGGCAGCACCCGTTCGTCTGCCGTGGGGATATGGGTGTGGGTGCCCAGGACAGCCGTTACGCGGCCGTCAAGATGCCACCCCATGGCCACCTTTTCGCTGGTGGCTTCACCGTGAAAGTCCAGTACGATGACCTTGGCCTTAATGCCCGCGAGCAGGTCATTGACAGCGTGGAAGGGATCGTTGGTGCCGGTCATAAATACCCGGCCCATCAGGTTCAGAACCGCATAGTCCACGCCGCTACGGGTTGTGCCTTCAAAGTATCCGTAGCCAGGCAGGCCGGGCGCCAGGTTGGCGGGGCGCAGCACGCGACGGGGACGGTCCTGGCTCTCCGCGGGCACGGAGTTGAAGTAATCGAGCAATTCGCGCTTGTCCCAGACATGGTTGCCGGTGGTGAGCACGTCCGCACCCAGATCGAACAGATCGTCGGCAATCTGCGGCGTTACGCCAAAGCCGCCGGCGGCATTCTCGGCATTGATAATGACGAGCTCTACGTGATGTGCTTCGCAAACGTGACCGATGTGCTCACGCACGATCCTGCGACCCGCGCTGCCGAAGATGTCACCGACAAAAAGGATGTTCAAAAAGACAGCTCCTGGAATTCAGAGAACAGTGAACAGAGAACAGGGAACAGTGATCAGAGTTCTCTGTTGCGCATAAGCGGAAACAGGATCACATCGCGAATGGACTTGGAGCCGGTGAGCAGCATGGTCAGACGGTCCACGCCAATGCCTTCGCCACCGGTGGGGGGCAACCCATAGGCCAGCGCGCGCACGTAGTCCTCGTCCATCTGGTGGGCCTCGTCGTCGCCGCGGTCACGCTCGGTGATTTGCTGCTCGAAGCGCTTGTGCTGTTCCACCGGGTCGTTCAGTTCGCTGAAGGCGTTGCCCAGCTCGAAGCCACCAGCAAAGAATTCAAAGCGCTCAACGTGCGCCGGATCATCGGGCTTGGACTTGGAGAGAGGCGAAACCTCGACGGGATAGTCGTAAATGATGGTGGGCTGAATCAGATATGGCTCCACAACCGCCTCAAAGAGGTTGTAGACAGATTTGCCCAGCGGAGCGCCCTTCACGGAGTCGTAGTAAACGGCAGCTACCGCGTCGCGAAGTGTCTTCAGCTCAGCAATGCGCTCGGGGGTCAACCGCGTGGTCTCGCCAGCCGCCTTTTCGAGCGAGCTAACGGCGGCATGAAGACGCGCCTGCAAGACTACCGCCGAGTCAAAGGCAGTCAGGGCCGGCTTGGCGCCCGCCTCCTCCGGCCAGAACTCGCGGATGGCGTCGCGCATGGTGTGGCGCTGCCAGTGGGCAAGATCGATGGTGTTGCCGTCGAACTCAACCTTGGCGGTTCCGTTGACCTCGCGGGCTACGAACTCGATCAGCTCTTCAGTGAGCTGCATCAAGTCGTGATAATTGGCGTAGGCCTGGTAGAACTCCAGCATGGTGAACTCGGGATTGTGCTGGGTGCTGACCCCTTCATTGCGAAAGTTGCGATTGATCTCGTAGACGCGATCGAGCCCACCGACTACGAGGCGCTTCAAATAGAGCTCGGGCGCGATGCGCAGGAAGAGGTCCATGTCCAGAGCGTTGTGGTGGGTCTTGAAGGGGCGAGCCGCCGCACCGCCGGCGATCTGCTGCATCATCGGTGTTTCCACTTCAAGGTAACCGCGCTCGTCGAAGAAGCGGCGCAGTGCTTTGAGAATCTTGGCGCGCTTTACAAATACGGCACGGCTTTCGAGGTTGCTGAACAAATCGACGTAGCGCTGGCGGTAGCGCAATTCCACGTCGGCCAGGCCGTGAAATTTCTCAGGCAAGGCAAGCATGGCCTTGGAGAGAAAGGTGAGCCGCTCGACGTGCACCGTGAGCTCGCCCGTGCGAGTGCGGAAGAGATAGCCGCTGACACCGATGTGGTCGCCAAGATCGAGCAGCTTGTAGAGCGCGAACGCCTGCTCTCCTACCGCATCGAGCCGGACGTAGATTTGCAGGCGCTCACCTCCCTGCTGCAAGGTGGCAAAGCCAGCCTTACCCTGGGCACGAATGGCCATGATGCGGCCGGCGACGGCCACTGTGATCCGGTTGGTTTCAAGGTCCTCGGCTTGAGTTTCGCCCCATTTGGCACGGACAGCCGGGACCGTGTGGGAAGCAGGGAACTGGTTAGGGTAAGCCGGCTGGCCCAGCTTCTGAATCTCTTCCAACTTTGCCCTGCGCAGGTCGAACAGACTGCGCTCAAACTCCGAATCGAACACTCTGGTTTCCTTCCACTCAGCGGGCAAGAGCCCAAAAGGGAAGTATACCCGCTCGTTGGGATGCCCTGTATGCTTGTGAGTAGCCTCCATGCCCTTTAACCGCCCCATTCCGGAGTCCAAATCACGGCCCAAGTCCAACAGCGGGATCGGAGCCCTGGTGCAGGCGGAGAAGCTGATGCAAATTGCGTTGCTGCTGCCCTCCTCGGCCTGCATCGGCTGGCTGCTGGGCGCCTGGGCTGACCGGCACTTTCACCAGTCATGGATCGGTATCGCAGGGGCACTCTTTGGCGGAGTTTCGGGGCTGATCTACGTGATTCGACTGGCGCAGGCTGCGGTGAAAGACTCCGAAATCGAGGATCAGGCCGAGAGTGAAAACGAAAAAGAAAGCCCAAAAACGAAGCCATGACTGAAGAAACCCACCCTCTGGCCGGCATGACAGATGAGGCGCTGCAGTCTCTGCTGCAGCGGGCCATTCGCGACACGCTGATTCTGGGGCTGCTTTCCGCAGCAGTGCTGTGGATCGCCTCCGGCTGGCGCAACGCGGCGATGCTGGCGGTGGGAACCGCTATTTCGGCCGCAAGTATTCTGGAATGGCAGCGGCTGGTGCAGTTTGTCAACGCCCAGCTCGATCACCAGAAGATGCCAGGGGGCGTGCTGAGGGTGGTCATCTTCTTTGTGCTCAGGCTCACACTCTTTGCGGGGGCGATTTATGGTAGCCTTAAATGTTTCCGAGGTTCGGTGTTAGCGCTTCTTTGCGGTCTGGGCCTGGCACTTGTGACCATAGCCTGGGGGGCGCTCAGGCTGCTTAAGACCTGAGCAGTCACAGCGGCTTTTTTTTGCGTAACGCGTGCCGGAAACAGAAAGACTATAGTCCCGATGCCGGAAACTTTTGCATTAGTGCGTTTACTGAACAGCCTGCTCATGGGAGTGGAGGTCAAGGCATATCAATCGATCGGCGTTCACCCTGCCGAGGCGGCTGAGAAGGCCATCGCGGTGAATAAGGCCCTGGGGTTGGAACTGCTGGTCGTGTGCGGCCTCATCCTTCTTTTCATCATCGTACGACTCACTTTATCGGTGGAAAAGCCCGCGCCCTTGCAACAGGTTGTGGAAATGGTTCATGAGTTTACGGGCAGCCAGGCAGAGCAGGTCATCGGCCACGGGTACGAGCGGTTCCAGGCGTACGCCACATGTATCTTCCTGTTCGTTTTAATCAATAATCTGCTGGGACTGATTCCGGGCGTTGAGATGGCCACCAAGTTCCCATGGGTGCCGCTGGGCCTCGCGCTGCTCACCTTCGGTTATTACCACTATCAAGGCATTCGCGCCAACGGATTTGGCTATGTGAAGCAGTTCCTGGGGCCGATGTGGTGGCTGATTCCCCTGATGCTCCCCATCGAGATCATCTCCCACTGCGCGCGCGTCATGTCGCTCACCATTCGTCTTTATGCCAACATGCTCGCGAGCGATCTGGTAGCGCTGGTGTTCTTCTCGCTGGTGCCTTTCGCGATTCCGGCAGTTTTTCTGGGGTTGCATGCTTTCGTCGCGACTATCCAGGCGTACATCTTCATGCTCCTGACAATGATTTACTTGTCGCAGGCGGTTGCGCACGAGCACTAGGATGATGTCCCGATAAGGCGGTAAATCAATCGGGCGAAGAAAGAGCTAGCCATTCGGGCTGAGTTTGGCGCAAAGAGAGCGTTAAACCCGGCTTGATGAGAGACAAAGAATTTCGCCGGAGAGCGCTTCTGCTCCGGGTAAACGAACGGCCGCCAGTGTGAGGGAGCCAGCACGGTGAGCTTCAACCACCTACTGGCGGTCAATCCTAAAGGAAGCAGGAGAAATATGCGGAAACTTCAATTTGTGTTTATGGCCATGGCGGTTCTTTGCTTCGCCGTACCGGCCTTTGCAGATGGCGGCTCAGCCGCTATCAACATGGTGCCGATCGGCGCCGGCATCGGCATGGCTCTCGCTGCCGGTCTTTGCGGCCTTGGCCAGGGCAAGGCAACAGCTTCAGCTACCGAGGCACTGGCCCGCAATCCCGGGGCGAGGGCTGGCATCATGACGCTGCTGGTTCTGGGCCTAGCCTTCATGGAGTCCCTCAGCTTGTTTACCCTGGTGATCGTCTTCGCCGTGGTGGCCAAGTAAGGCTTGACGCTTTATGACAAAGCTGCCCCACCCGAGCGGTGGGGCAGCTTTTTTGTTTGAATGCTGGCCTACAAAGAGACTTCGAGATAGGTACAGAGCTTCGAATGTTCCGCTGGGTGGCTTTTCTGCAGGAGGAACAGCCTCGAATGGCCGGCTCCCCCCGCAGCAAGTCTCAAGCTTCTTAGCGGCTGGAGTGTGAAGCGTTGCCCTGGTCGGCACGTAGCATCTGGATGCCCTGCTGGTAGGACAGTCCCTTGGGAATGGGAGTGAATCCCGATTCTTCTTCAGTGGTGTCGAAGCTGCGGGACTTGAAGAGCACGCGGCCGGTCATGGCCATCTGGAAACGTACTACACGCCATTGACGCTCGCCAACGTCAGCCTGGGAGATGACAAGCCATCCGCCCTTATTGAGACGGCCCAGAATGCCCCACCCGAAGTCAACATCATGGCCCAGATGGCCTTCAAGACGTGCTACGCGTTCCTGTGCCACATCCACCCAAAGCTCCCCCGTCATGGCGGTCAAGACCTGGGTCTCAAGGTCCGGGGGAATGAACTCCGGGTTGGGTCTGAAGGTGAACTTCTCCACCTTACCCGCAGGTCCCATCCCAGTTCCCGCAAACTGGTAAAGGAATGCACTTGGCAGAGCGCGCAAAACCTTCATGGCGCGACCTGCATCACTGTCCTCAGCCTGCTTGCGGTGGTGCTGACGGCTGGGATCGCTGAGCAATCCGTCGAGCCTGGCCTGCTCCCTTTGCTCATCTGCCGGGTTCAGCGGCTGGTCGTTGATCTGGAGCAGCCGCGCCACGGCACCGTCCCGGGTTTCGAGGATCTCCTTGGTCGAGGAGAGGCGCGGACTCCACTTGCGCAACTGGTAGCGCATAGGGTGTTGTGAGTCCTGGGCGGTGCGCAACTCGGCGGCCAGTGCCCTCCTGACGAGAGCATCACTCTGCGCCGACGGCGCCTGCGATGGGCTATGCGCCACGAGGGTCATCGGAAGTACCAGAATCAGCCAGACAGAGAGGCGCATTACAAACAGTTTAGCTGTCATTCGCCGTCCACCCAACATTGTCCGGTGCCATGTTGTATTAGACTCGTGCAACCGAAGACGGTTGCTGTAATTGAAGTCACGAGCCGGGTTGCGTATAGTTCGGGCAGGGCCTCTGGCGCTTTCAGGGATCGGTTTGCCGGTACTCTGTTCTGTGAACAGATGCTCCGGTAACGGGTGGGGGAGCAGTATGTTTGGGCCTCTCCACCTACCCTGAAACATGCTTAAATGAGTGCCTCGGGAGGAATTGCACTATGGCGACGGAAAATGGTCTTGCCCGAATCGGCAAGACGGTAGTGATTCGCGGCGAAGTAAAAGGTAGCGAAGACCTTATCGTCGACGGACACGTGGAGGGAACCATCGGCCTGGCGGAGAGCCGACTGACCATTGGACCCAATGCCCACGTAACCGCAGACCTGACCGCAAAGGATGTACTGGTTCTGGGCCAGGTGCAGGGCAACATTGTGGCCTCAGGGCGCGTGGAATTGCGTGCGGGTAGCGTGGTGCAAGGCGATGTGCGAGCGCTACGTCTGGCAGTGGAAGACAACGCAGTTTTTCGGGGCAAGGTGGATCTGACACAAGGGGCGAAGGGCCACGATGGCCCCGGTGCGTGAACTACCAGAGTCCTAAACTGACTTGGCGCCGCAAGCAGGCCGGCAAAGGTGCAGCCCGCACGGCCGCAAGGGGACAGCAGGGTGCTTCGCAGCTGGTTTGACAAGAAACACGACTCCAATCAATCCGCCTCGGCACAGGGCCATTCCGGCCCCAGGGTGGGCCGGCATTCGGGCGGTTGGGCGACGGTGCGCAAGCGGCTCCAAGCCGAACCGGGACTGCGCGTAATCGATGCCGGCAGCACATCGCCCACCAACATCAACTACCTGACCAATCTCGGACACAGCGTGTTCCTTGCCGACATGGCGACGGAGGCATGCGATGGCAAATGGCAGATCGGCAAAGACGAGGACGACAAGCCGATCTGGAACGTCGAAGGCTATCTCGACCAGGCGCTGAACTTTGCCGGCCGCACTTTCGACCTGGTGCTCTTATGGACGACGCTCGATTACCTGCCTGAGGCGTTCGTCAAGCCGGTAGTGCAGCGCCTACACGCGGCTATGAACCCGGGAGGACAAGTGCTGGCCTTCTTTCACACCCGGACCCAGGGCCCTGATACGGCATATTGCCGCTTTCACGTAATGGATGCCGATTCTGTTGAAATGCAGTTGGCAGAGCCCTTCCCGCTGCAACGGATATTCACCAACCGCAGCATTCAAACCTTGTTTGCAGACTGGTCGGGGTTCAAGCAGTTTCTGGCCAAGGACAGCGTCTCCGAAGTGATTATCACGCGCTAGGCCCGGGCCGTGTGATTTCGTGCTTTCTCACCTTTGCGGCGAATACTAATACACCAAAAGGATGGAGCACTCAAATTGCTATAAGAACAGCCGGTCAGAGACCAAGGGAACAACTTGCCAGCTTCTTTTCCATCAACGATCCTCTCGAAGGGAGAAACCTCACAACGGAGGCAGTATGAGTTCATTGAAGGGAGTGCGCATTACCTGGCTGGGACATGCAACCGTACTGGTGCAAACTGCCAGGGGCACGAACATTCTTATTGATCCGTTCATCGCGCAAAACCCCAAGTACCCAAAGGACTATGCCCTACCGGCAAGAATTCATTACATCCTGCTGACCCACGGGCACGGTGACCACATTGCAGATGCAGTGCCGGCGGCTGAAAGGCATGGCTCGACCGTGGTGGCAATCTACGAGCTGGCCGCCTATGTGGAGAGCAAGGGAGTAGAGAACACTGTGGGGATGAATCTTGGCGGCACGGTGCAATTAGAGGATGTCGCGGTGACCATGGTGGATGCCAAACACTCCGCAGCCGCGCAGGACGAGCACGGAGCGCACTATGTCGGCGTGGCGGCGGGATTCGTGCTGGCGATTTCAGACGGGCCGGTGCTCTATCACGCGGGAGACACAGCAGTCTTCGGCGATATGAAGCTGATTGGCGACCTTTATCATCCCGAGGTGGCCATGCTCCCCATCGGAGGTCACTTCACCATGGGACCCAAAGAAGCGGCGCTGGCAACGCGGCTGTTGGGGTCAAAGATCGTTCTTCCCTTGCACTATGGAACCTTTCCACCGCTTAAGGGCACTCCGGAGGAGTTAGCTGCGCAGGTTGAGGCCGGAGTGCAGGTAATGAGGCTTGAGCCTGGTGAAACTATGTAGGCGGGAGTTACCCGGATGATTGTAAGCAAAGAAATGGGCTGACCTGAGGGCCAGCCCATTTCTTTTGTTCGATTAGAGTTACTTTGCTGCAGCGGACTTTTTCTGCTCGGCCCAACGCCGCTTGACGGCTTCGGCAATCCGCTTTCGCCCTTCGGGGGTCAGATTCCGCTTCTTGCGAGCCTTCTTGGCAGCTACAGGTGCGGCTTTCTTGCTGGCCTTCACGGGTCCGCCTGCCAGCAAGTCGCGCGCCCGCTGTAGCTGCGCAATCTCGCGATCAATGTCTGCCAATATCTCAGATACTCCCACGGTTCCTCCCATATCGAACCTATAAGTGGTCTATTCCCTCTGCTGTTATTATGACCAACCCCCCGGGCAGCCACTTACGTTCAAAGACACCATACGCAAGTATGTGCCCTTTGACAAACAAAAAATTTGCTTTTTAGACAGGGTGGCGATGACAGAAGTTTCCGGGGTAACTCAGGGCGTCTCCACAATCAGCGTCCTCTAGCAAGTCTCATGCAGAGTGGCCTTTACTTCCACCCCAGCGAGAAAGACCGGTCGCCGGGGTACCGCAAGAAGTATTGTAGAAGCGGTATAAGTCAGGCCGGAGTCATCAGTATTACTGAAAGGGCACTATAAAAGTGAAGATAATTTGCTCAAAACGGACGGTCTTCACGGCGAGTCCGGCTTCTAAATAGGAGAACCACGGACGGCAACTGCCGCGCTTCAGAGCCGGCGAGGGGGATTGGGCGGTTGTTGAGGCTGCTCGGTAAGTGGTGCGCCTCCCGCGGAGCCGGATAGCTCCTGCCCGCCAATGCGAAGAGTGGGGGATTCGGCGGCACGGTAATTTCGCAAATCGCGGATAATTTCAACCTTCTCGCGAGCATATTGACCCGCAAGCCGGGTGAGCGCATAGGTGATGATGTCGCTGTGATGCAGATCCTGGACGGAAGGATCGCGGCGCATGTTGAGCCACAACCGGTGCACGAGTTGTACATCGTCTGGACTTAGCGCAGGGGCGTGCGGTCCGATATAAAAGACCTTGGTTTCGCCGGTTGAACTAATGACATAGAAGTTGAATTGCCGCTTGGGTTCGGGCAGCGCCTCCCAAGCCTGTCCCAAATGAAACGCCTGATCCTCGGCGGTCATGGAAGTGGATTGACCGGAAACGACCGAATCTATCTCAAGCGAATTTGCGCTCTGCGCCAATGCGGCAAAAACATCGCCGGCCGGAACCACCAACAGCGAGACTTTCTTGCCGAAGCTTTCCGCGACGGAGACGGCCTTGGTAAAGAGCATCTGCTCATGTTCGCTAAAGCTTTGTTCTTCGGCGCTGAGATACTCGGGGCCACCGACGCCCATCATGCGCACACTAATGACCACCACGTCCCGGTCTTCAGTCCTGGTGCGGGCGAGGACCCATTTCAAAGCGAAGGGATTGGCGGCGTCGCGCATGGTCACCATCACACCGCCGGGCCGGATCGCAGTGGACTCCCTGCTGATGGTGTCCTGATGCTCCAGCTGGAAATGGTCCTTCATCTGGCGAGCTGTCAGGGCATGCTTGCGCAGGTTCTGTCGCTCGGAGACGCTGAAGATCACGAAGAAGATGGCGGCAAAAGCGATGCCGCTGACAGTGGCAATGGACTTGGTAAAGAGATTCACCACGGCAGTGGAAAGGAGGACCAGGAAGACTGAAAACAGGCCAACCGGGACTTCGAATCTGCCAATCTTCAAATTCGGCGGGACCTTCCAGCCGCGCTCGCCGTGGTATTTCCAGCGCAGTACCAGCATCGCGAGGCTGTTGAAGGTGAACGACCAGATGACGCCGAAGGCATATGCCTCGCCCAATGTAATGACGTTGCCCCTGGTCACGATGATGGTGAACATTTGCAGGCCAAACACCAGGTTGACGATACGAGAGCTAGTGCCGAATCTGGCGTGGGGCTTGCGGAACCAGTCGGTGAGGACGCCGTCTTCGGCCACGCGCATCAACACTCCGGTAGAGCCGATCATGGAGGTATTGATCGCGCCGGAAAGGATGAGGAAACCGACCACGACGACGAAGATGCGGAAGGCAATGCGCCAGAAGACCGGGCCCACCATGTACATGGCCAGCCCGGCAATCAGGTTGTCCTGGTAGATGTGGGTGCGTTCCCACGTGGGGATCAGCATGGAGGCCAGGAGGGTGGCGCCGCCGGTAAAGATGAGGCTGTAAATGGCGATGACGATGGCGGCGCGCTTGAGATTCTTGAGCTTGGGATGCTCGATCTCACGATTGACCTGGGCCAGACTCTCCTCACCGCTCATGGCCAGAATAGAGTGACCAAAGGCCATCAGAATGCCGAAAAGGCCAAAGATAGGCAGACCGGAATTCTTGAGGAAGCCGAGCGCATCGTCGCTGAACTTCAGGTTCGACGGAGTGGGAAGCGGGGGCAGATGCGCGCCACGAATAAATACCGAATAACCGCCCCACAAAAACAGAACCACCACCATCACGGTGGTGATTTGTATGACGCGCAGAGCCTTCTCGCTGGACTCTTCGATGCCCTTGATGTTTTGCCACCAGTAATAGATGGTCACCGCGGCAGCGAAGACGGCGGCGGTGGAATTCATGTTGAACTGGAAGGGGTGGTTGTGCGCGTCCATCAGAGCCGGAGGAAGCCAGTGGCTATTGGCCGCGACAACCAGGAGCTCGTTCATCAGTCCTGTAATGTATTGCCCGGCGGAAACGCCGGAGATGGGTCCCGTAAGAATGTAATCGAACATCAAAGCGGAAACGCTCAGCTTGGCAAAGGTGCCGCCCAAGGCTTCCTTGACAACGCGGTAGACGCCGCCGCGGGTAAACATCGAACAGCTCTCGACGTAGACCGCGCGCACCGCGAAACTGAAGAGCATGATGCCGAGGATGAACCACGGAGCAGCCGCGCCCACCGCCTGTTCAGCGATGCCGCCGGCATAGAAAGCAGATGAACCGAGATCATTGAGAACAATGGCGGCCGCACGCCAAAAAGAGATGAACGTGAGCATCACGGAGGATGCCACGATGAGCCGTACGCGGTCGGAAGGTGGGGCTACGGTCGTTCTAAAGGATGCCATCAGACGTGTGCCAGCACGACAGCCGGTCGTTCAGATTTCCATGAGCGACATTGCCGTCCGCCCTGGGCTGAGTGTATTGCCGAAATGCGCGGCAGTCAATGAAAATTAAGGATTTGTTGCGGCATCCGTCTCCGACGCAACCGCTATTCGTCACCGAATAGTTCCTTGGCGTCCTCGAAGAAGCTGATGAGCACGACTACACTCGATCCCAGCAGGCCTACGAAGAACATCCCTTCGAGCAATCGAATCGCGAAAGTTCCTAGTAACATGCACTCGATTGTAGCTGGTTCGCAGTCTTTTCCCACATTATGACGTAGAAAAATCAGCGCGCATCCTGGATAACATGCGGCAATCAGACTGACTTCTACGTGTTTTACCCCGAGTTGACTTCCCATTCTTTCGACACCCAATTTCCTCAATGACTTGAGACGCGACCAGCACTCCGTGACCTGATGGATTAAACTCGGCCCTGTATGCAGCGCAATCTAATCAAGATGTGGGCGGGATCTCTAGTTTCCGCAGGCTTGCTGGAGTTGCCATTTCCGCTGGCTGGGCCAATGCCGGTGTGGCGCAGCGTGTTCGCGTGGTTCGGGCTGGTCCCGCTGCTTTGGGCAATTCTGCACGAGGAGGGAGTGGAGCAGCCAAGGCCGCTGCGCCGCGCTTTCCTGCTCGCCTATGTCTGCGGTGTGCTTTGGTACATGGGCAATTGCTACTGGGTGCGGGATACGATGATGCGGTACGGGGACATGCCCCGGCTGGCTCCGACGCTGCTGCTGGTGGGCTACAGCCTGGTGCTGGGGCTCTACTTTGGACTTTTCGGATGGGGCATCATGCTGGTGCGGCAAGCGACGGGAAACACGCGGTTAGCGCTGGCTGCGGCGCCGATTCTGTGGGCGGCGCTGGAACTGGCCGCAGCGCGCATCACCAGCGTTCCATGGGATCAACTGGGTTACTCGCAAGTGGACAATGCGCTGGTGAGCCAGCTTGCGCCGTGGACGGGCGTTTACGGGATCAGCTTTTTGCTTGTGGCCGTGAATGCGCTGCTGGCAGGTGGCCTGGTGCTGGAACGTGGCCGGAGCAAATGGATGCTAGGCCTATACGGTGCGGTGCTTGCCGCGGGTAGCGCAGCGGGCATTCTGGTACCGGCAGCGAAGCCTGCGGCTACAGCGACTGCCGTGTTGATTCAGCCCAACCTGGACGTGGCGGGCGACAACGACTGGGCAGGCCCCGGCGAGTGGGACAGCCATATCGCCCAGTTCAAGCAGCTGGCTGCGGAACTGTGCAAGACCTACATTGCGGGGATTCCGCAGACCGGCGCGGCAACGGGAGAGACTGGCTGTTCGACTTCCCTCGCTCATCCAGACTTGGTGGCATGGCCTGAATCGCCTGCGCCGTTTGTGGAGCGTGATCCGCGATTGCAGCAGGCGCTGATCTCCATTGCACAAGCCACGCAGGCGCCGCTGGTAGTGGGAAGCATTGGCGTGGACTATTCAGTGGAAGACCAGGCATGGCACGACTACAACTCCGCGTTGATTGTGGGCGCGGATGGTGCGCGCGTGGCCCGCTACGACAAGATCCACCTGGTACCCTTCGGCGAGTACATTCCGTTCAAGAATCTGCTGGTGTTTGCGCGCAAGCTCACGGGCCGGGTGTCGGAGTTTACGCGAGGGGATGAGCGCAAGGTCTTTCGACTCAACGGGCATCGCTACGGCGTGTTTATTTGCTACGAAGCGGTGTTTGCCGACGAAGTGCGGCAATTCTCGCAGCTTGGCGCGGAAGTGCTGGTGAACATCAGCGACGACGGTTGGTACGGCGACACCAGCGCTCCTTGGCAACACCTGAATATGGCGCGCATGAGGGCCATCGAAAACCGCCGCTGGATTCTGCGCGATACGAACAACGGCGTGACTGCGGTCATCGATCCCGAGGGCCGGGTGCGGCAGAGCATTCCGCGGCACCAGACCGATGTGCTGCCGGCGGCCTATGGCTTTCGCGACGACGTGACCTTCTACAGCGCCCACGGCGACATGTTTGCGTGGGCCTGTGCAATACTTGGTTTGGGCATCGTTGGCTGGTCCTTGCGGACGAGCCTGCGACGCATCCTTCAAAACAAAGTCAGGTCATAAGAGCAAAGCCATGGCGTTAAACGATCTCGAATTCGCTTACGCTCCTGTGCGCGACCAGGTTCGCGACCTGCGGGAGTATCTTTGACCCTGCTCGGATCCGCAGGGAACTAGCCGCTATCGAAACCAAACTGGCCGATCCTGCTTTGTGGTCGGCTTCAGGCGCCAGCCAGCCGCTGATGCGCGACCGCAAGCGCCTGGAAGCGCTGGTGGCCGACGACGAGGAACTGGTGCGCCGCTCGAGCGACATCGAGGCCTATTTCGAACTGGCGCGCGAGGGCGAAGACGTGCTGGCCGATCTGGAGCGCGACATCAAGGCCCTGACCACCTTTGCGGAAGAGCTGGAGGCGCGCACCATGCTCTCAGGCGAGGCAGACGCGCTGAACGCCATCGTTACCGTTCACCCGGGAGCCGGGGGCACGGAAAGCCAGGACTGGGCAGAGATGCTGATGCGGATGTATCTGCGCTGGGCCGAGCAGCAGGGATACAAGACAGAGATCAACGACTATCAGGATGGCGAAGAGGCGGGCATCAAGTCTGCGACGTTTACCATCATGGGCGATTATGCTTTTGGGCTGCTGGCAGGGGAGAGCGGCGTTCACAGGCTGGTGCGCATCTCTCCGTTCGACTCAGCCAAACGACGGCACACATCGTTTGCCTCGGTCTACGTGTCGCCAGAGATTGACGATACGATTCACGTGGACCTGAAGGTGGAAGACCTGCGCATCGACACTTACCGCTCTGGCGGTAAAGGCGGCCAGCACGTGAACACCACCGACTCCGCTGTGCGCATGACCCACTTGCCCACGGGGATCGTAGTGCAATGCCAGAATGAGCGCTCGCAGCACAAGAATCGCGAGAGAGCGATGAAGATGTTGCGCTCGCGGCTGTATGAATACGAGCTGGACAAGAAGCGGGCGCAGAGCAAGAAGCTGGAAGACTCGAAACTGGAGATCAACTTCGGCTCGCAGATCCGTTCGTATGTGTTGCAGCCCTACCGCATGGCTAAGGATCATCGCACCAAGGTGGAGGTGGGCGACGTGGACAAGGTGCTCGATGGATACCTGGAACCATTTCTGCGAGGATTTCTGCTGGCCAAGCGGAGAGGTACGGCTGAGTCAGTGGCCGCGGACGATGATCTCGATGTCTGAGAGACAGGTGGAGGACGAGGATCCATGGACAACGATCCTGCGGTGATAGAAGAGATGCTGCGCACGGCGCGGACCATCGCCGTTGTGGGGATGAGCGACAAGCCATGGCGCGCCAGCCGCAATATTGGAAGGTACCTGGTTGAAAATGGCTACACTGTGTTGCCGGTGAACCCCGCACTGACTGAAATCCTGGGGATGACCTGCTATCCGGATCTGGACGCAGCACAAGCCGCGGCGCAGCGCGAGGCGGGGGCCGGCATCGATCTGGTGGACGTGTTTCGTGCATCGGAACATGTGCCCGCGATCGTGGACGATGTGATTCGGCTGGGCATTCCCTACCTGTGGCTGCAGGATGAAGTGATTCACGAGGAAGCTGTGGCTCGGGCCCGCGCGGCGGGTGTGAAATGTGTACAGAACGACTGCATCTTCCGGCAGCATTCGCGGCTGGCTGCGGATCGTTGAGGCTGCGCGAAAATGACAGAACGGTAGAGGTTTGAGGCAAGGGTCGGCAGAAGGGTTGATTCTCCGCGACCAATGGTTCTGCCGAATCGTCCAACGAGAAAGTATTTCGTCCCCATGCGCCTATTACGACTGATCTTCGCGATTGTGTTGCTGCTGGCGGCGGCTGTATCCGTGCGGGCTGCGACCAGTTCCGCCGACGCACCGCACGTGCATGTGCAACTGGTGTTTCCCGCTGCGCAGCTTTACGGCGGCGGAGGCGATCACGGCGGGCTCTACTTCAAATTGGAACAAGGCTGGCATGTGTATTGGCAGAACGCCGGCGATTCGGGCGAGCCGCCGCACATTCACTGGACGCTGCCTGAGGGCGTGAGCGCAGGGCCATTGCAATTTCCCGCGCCGAAGCGCCTACCGTTGGGGCCGCTGATGGACTTTGGCTACGAAGACGAGGTCCTGTTTCCATTTGCGCTCGACCTGGCCACGACTGTGAAGCCGGGCCCGGCCGTGCTGCACGCCAAGGTGGATTGGCTGGTTTGCCGCGAAGTCTGCATTCCAGGCAAGGCGGAGTTGGAAGTCAATCGAGACATCTTGCTCCATGCGCCCATGGTTGCTGCCGAAGCTGGGACGGATTCCTCGATCTGGAAACGGCTGGCCAATCGGCTGCCCACACCGCTGCCGGCGGGTGACAAGCCCATCTTCGAGGCGACGGCGGCAGGATTCCGCCTCGCTGTGGAGACCGGCCAGCGGGAATCTACGGCCACGTTTTTCCCTGCCGATCAGGACATCCTGGACAACCCAGCCCCGCAAGAGCTCACGCCTACTTCGACGGGATTCGTTCTGGAGCTGAAGAAGGATGCGAATCTTGTCGCTAGTCCTGCGCAGTTGAAAGGGGTCCTCGAGCTTTCGGGCGGGAGGGCGTACGAGTTGGCTGCGCTGCCGGGCAAGGTGGCTGCGGTTGCCGATTCTTCATCGACCACGCTCCTTCGCGCGGCGGGGCTGGCTTTTGTGGGCGGGTTGCTGCTGAACCTGATGCCGTGCGTGTTTCCGGTGCTGTTCCTGAAGGGTCTGTCGCTGGTGCGATCGAGTAACGAAGAGCGGCATAAGCTGCGGGCGCATGGTTATGTGTATGCGGCGGGGATCCTGGTTTCGTTCTGGGTGCTGGTGGCGGTGCTGCTGGGACTGCGGGCGGCGGGAGCACGGCTGGGCTGGGGATTCCAGTTTCAATCGCCGGTGTTTCTGGGGCTGATGGCAGGGTTGCTGTTTTTTCTGGGACTGTCGCTGGCGGGACAGTTCGATATAGGGCTTACGTGGACGGGCGCGGGCGGGTCGCTGGCTGCAAAGCAGGGCTACACGGGAAGCTTTTTCACCGGTGTACTGGCGGTCGTCGTGGCCACCCCGTGCGCAGCACCGTTCATGGGGGCGGCTATCGGGTACGCGCTGGCACAACCTGCCGGGGTGACTTTCGCCGTGTTCACGGCGCTGGCGCTGGGGCTGGCCGCGCCCTACGTGGCGCTGACGCTGCAACCGGCGTGGACGCGCTGGATGCCTAGGCCCGGCGTGTGGATGGAGGTACTGAAACAGGCCGTCTCAGTGCCCATCTTCGGGACCGCGATCTGGCTGGCATGGGTGGTGGCGCAGGCATACGGCGCGGACATATTGGCTGCATTGCTGGTGAGTTGGCTGCTGCTGGCGATGGCGGGGTGGTTCCTGGGGAGATGGCCAGCAAAGCGCTGGGCGACTGCGGTGGCCGCTTTGATTGTTTTAGGAGCGGTTGCGGTCAGCGTCGTGGCGCCGGGAAGATTGGCGATTGCGGCGACTAAAGAGAACGCGCAGGCGGTGCATGGTGGCTGGGAGCCATGGTCCGCCGAAGCGGTGAGCCGCTACCAGGCGCAGGGGCGTCCGGTGTTTGTGGATTTCACGGCTAGCTGGTGCCTGAGCTGCCAGGTGAACGAACGGGTGGCGCTGAATCAGCCAGCGGTGCAGAAAGCATTTGCAGATGCCAACGTAGCCCTGTTGCGCGCCGATTGGACCCACGAGGACGTGGCCATTTCCCAGGCGCTGGCGGCGCTGGGCCGCAGTGGCGTGCCAGTTTATGCGCTTTACACGCCGGGGGAAGAAAACCCGCGGCTGCTGCCGGAGGCGCTGACTCCGGGTATCGTGACGGATGCTTTGGGGACGTTGCCTGTGGCGCAGAAGAACTAAGGGAGTGGCTGGTTGAGATGTGTAGTTTCCCACATCTCAAAATCGAGATATAGGCCGCCCACTTCCGTGATGAATTCAGTGAAAACTACGGAACATGGGCATTCGTGGTTTCCCACCCAGCCGCATTCTGAAACCATGACGAGTTCGGCGGCGTCCAACGAATTAAAGTAAGGCCCAGAAAGCTGATCGGTTGATCGTCTGAATTCCCCTCAGGAGGTTGACTCTGATGTCATCCCTATCCCATCTTTCAGGATGCGTGGTCCTCGCGGCCTCGCTGTCGTCACTTTCAGCGGTCGCCCAGACTGCGCGCGTGGGCGCGCCTGCTCCGGACTTTGCCGCCATCGACTCACGCGGCCAGGCGGAAACCCTGGCCCAGTATCGCGGCAAATATGTAGTGCTGGAGTGGCACAACCAAGGCTGCCCCTACACGCGCAAACATTATGTCTCCGGCAACATGCAGGCGCTACAGAAAGAATGGACCGGGAAGGGCGTGGTGTGGTTCACGGTGATTTCCTCGGCGCCCGGCCAGCAGGGCTATGTGACGGCAGACCAGGAGAATGCCTACGTGGCGCAGATGCATGCCGCGCCGACCGCAGTGCTGCTGGATTCCGATGGCAAGGTCGGGCGGCTTTACAACGCCAAAACGACGCCGCAGATGATCGTGATCGATCCCTCGGGCAAGGTGATTTATGACGGAGCCATCGATGACCGACCCACACCCGACCCTGCGGATATTCAGGGTGCGGATAACTACGTGAACGACGCGCTGACCGCGGCCATGGCGGGGAAGCAAGTCGCCAAGTCGTTTACGCGGTCTTACGGGTGCGCGGTGAAGTACCCGGATTGAGGCGCGGTTAGAATTGTGGATTCCCACCCTTGCGGCAAGAACAAGGACGTCGCAAGGATGGGGGCACCCGGCTTTCGGGGGATACCCCCTATTCTGCCAGGAAATTATTAACTTTAATGGACTTAGCAAATGGACTGGTCGCTAAGATATTGATAACATTGGAGGCGGCCGCAGGATATTCTGAACAAAGGACTTACGGTGTCTATGCCGAGAGGTCGCCTGGGCTGCCTTCTCTTTCTCCACTTCGACTGTGCATGAGGCCGAGGAAATGATCTGCAAAGTTCTCTTCAGGAGAATGCGACTCATTGGTCAGGGCAGATTCCGAGCCAGGAGTCTCTAATCGGGAATGAGATGTGGCCCACCTGCTTAGGTTCGTGGTGTCCCAAGTCTGAAAATCCGGAACCAGGGCGCCCATTTCTATTGGTCGGTCTAGGTGCCGAAAGTTCTGCGCAATTTGCCACCGGCTCTTAGCCGCTGAAGCTGCAAGTTCAGGCGTCGTACCAATGCGGGCATGGAATGATGCCGCATCAGCTCAACCGCTTGAGAACCGGGGACCGACCGCGTCCATCTGACGAAACTCCCCGCATCTTCGCCGGGAGGTGCGGCGACAAATTTCGATATGCTTTCAGTAAGACTCTTCTTATAGCGTGCCCACCACGCCGAGCACTCATTTTGAAGGCTAATCAAGGCCGTCTGGTCGTTCTTTATGGTGGTGAGAAAGCGCGCGGCTTGGTTCCAGTTTGTGAATGTGGGAAGCGGATGGCTGCCTAGGAGGTTGGTAAAGTAATCGAACCCAATATGTTTTTCGAGGATAGGTATGGCGCCGCACTCCAAGGCCTCATAGGTACGAAAGCAATCCAGATTCACATTACCCATAGGAGATGGGACAAAGATGGAATCACGTAGAATCCGCTGGTATTCCTGCGTGCCGAAGCTGGCGCCGGTTCCTTGGTCGGTGATCTTTACAAATTGCGGAGTGATAGGAAGCAGAGCTTTGAGCATCTCAGGCCGTGAGCTTTTGGCGGCAGCGCCGAGAAAACTCCAAAGGTACGGGCGGCGCACGGCGTTTAACTCGCTCGGCCTGTGTTCAAACCTGCCGCTGTATCCAAGAGGAATCTGCATGACCCGGCGGGGATTGAAAATCCCGCTCCAATATGAGCGGAACACGCCGCGAAAGTTGTCGTAATGATCGTATCCACCTTCATATGTCTCATCATTCAGGTGAAGAAGAAATGCGTTCTTTCCGCGAAACATTCTGTAGTATTCGCGCGGACGACCGTGAAGGAAGGCATCAATAAGAAGTGAATTGTCCAGAACAATGCGATAGTTTTCGTCGTAGACTTGCTCGCCTGCCAAGGGCCTAAACAAATCTGCTATCCAATCACGGGCCTCAAACTTACTGTATTGCCATATAAATGTAAGCTTCACTTCCGCCATGCTCCTTGTGGAATGCGCTTCCGGCGCTACGACAGACTCAGGCTAGCATCTGAGTCGGGGAGCAGCAACAGGCCCTAAAGGACTGCAGGCTAAGTCGCGCGCTTTCCGTGGCGAATCTTTCGAATTTCTTCCATACGCTGGGCGAGGAGCTTTTCGCGGCCTTCCTGGGTGGGCTGGTAGTAGCTGCGTCCCTTGAGCGATTCGGGCAGACAGTCCATGTCGGCAACGCGACCCTCTTCGTCGTGGGCGTAGCGGTAGCCCTTGCCGTAATCGAGTTCCTTCATCAAACGGGTGGGCGCGTTACGCAGGTGCAGTGGGACCGGCTCCTGGCGCGTATGCTCGATCTCCTGCTGCACGGCACTGTAGGCCGTGTAGACCGAGTTCGACTTGGGAGCCAGGGAGAGATAGACCACTGCTTCGGCCAGCGCCAGGTCACCTTCAGGAGAGCCTAGGAAATCAATGGCCTCCTTGGCGGAAAGGCACAGGTTGAGCGCTTCGGGCGCAGCGAGGCCGATGTCTTCAACGGCCATGCGCACCACGCGGCGGGCAAGATAAAGCGGATCTTCTCCGGAGGCGAACATGCGCGCCAGCCAGTAGAGGGCGGCGTCGGGATCGCTGTTGCGCACGCTTTTGTGCAGCGCAGAGATCAGGTTGTAGTGCTCCTCGCCCGACTTGTCGTAGACCAAAACACGCTGCTGGACGGCCTCAGTGGCGAGGGCGCGGTCAATATGTTTGATGTCCGCACGGGTGGGTTCCAAGGCCAGTTGCGCGGACACTTCGAGGGTGTTGTAGGCATTGCGGCAGTCGCCGCTGGAGTAGCTGGCGATCAACTCCAGGGCGTCGTCGTCAGCCTTGAGCTCCAGCGAACCCAACCCGTGCGCAGGGTCTTCCACGGCGCGACGCAAAAGGGCAATGATGAGGTCTTCGCCGAGCGGGTGCAGCACGTAGACGCGGCAACGGGAGAGAAGCGCGGAGATGATCTCAAATGAAGGATTCTCGGTGGTCGCGCCGATGAGGCGAATGGTGCCGCGCTCGACGTAGGGCAGAAAGGCATCCTGCTGGGCCTTGTTGAAGCGATGAATTTCATCCACGAAGAGGATGGTGCGGGAGTGCAGCTCGGCGGCCTGCGCGGCGGAGGCCATGACCTGCTTGATCTCCTTGATGCCGCTCATGACGGCGGAGAACTCAATGAAGCTGGCGCGAGTGGTCTCGGCGATGATCTTGGCCAGAGTGGTTTTGCCCACTCCGGGCGGACCCCAGAAGATCATGGAGCCGGGGTCGTCGCGCTCGATCTGCACACGGAGCGGCTTACCGGGGCCGAGGAGATGCTCCTGGCCGCTGTATTCTTCGAGGCTGTGCGGGCGCATGCGCTCGGCCAGAGGCGCTGAACGCAGTGGACCCTTCGGGCCTTCGGGTTCGCCGTCAAACAGGCTCATCCGCGCCTCCTCGGGGCCGTTGCGGCGGAACGTTGGCGGGAGGCTTCATAGAGCAGGACACTGGCGGCCACCGATGCATTGAGGCTCTCGACCGGACCGGGACAGGGAATGGTGACCGCGGAGCCGGCCTGCGCAGCGAGCTCATCGGGCACGCCGTTGCCCTCATTGCCGATGAGGAACGCCACGGGGCCGACCAGATCCGCATGATCGGCGAGTTCCGCATCGCGCAGGGCGGTGGTGAGAACCTTGACGCGGGCCTCGCGGAGATGGACAAAGGCCTCTTTGGCGGAGACGTTGAGGAGCGGAACGCGGAAAACGCTGCCCGCGGAGGCGCGCACGGCCTTGGGGTTCCACGCGCTCACGGTTCCGGGAAGGCAAACGATGCCGGAGGCACCGAATGCCTCGGCAGAGCGGACGATGGCGCCCAGGTTGCCCGGATCCTGCAGGCCGGCAAGAACGATGATCAGCGGCGGGGCCTGGTTTGAGTCATCGACACCGCATTCAAGAATGTCGCGCCAAATCCAATCGGGCGGCTCAACGAGAGCCGCAACCGGCTGGGGTGTTTCGGTGGCCAATGCGGAGATCAGCAACTCGTTTGGGACCAGAAGCACGTCGGTCTCCGGCGCAAGGTTGAGTCCGTCGAGCAAGTGTTCGGCTCCCTGAGCCACAAAAACGCAGCTGATGCTGAGTCCGGTGCGCAAGGCCTCGCAAAGCAGGTTTGGACCCTCGATAGCGGCCAATCCCCGAGGTTCACGGCCTGGGTGGGCCATCGCCCGGCGCAGTTCCTTCAGACGGCCATTCTGCGTACTCTGTACAATGCGAACAGGCATCGATGCGATTGGTCTCAGTCTCTTAGCCGATTCTATGCTGTTTTGATGCCTCGCGAAGAGCCGGCTGCCGCTGCTCAACTTGCACCCTGGCCGGTGCTGTGATAGCTTCCGTCTTTGTGGCGTTTGCGATTGCGGCGTTAGGACAGGGGCTGTGGCTCGTGACCGGCTGCGAGATGGCGTTTCCGGGGGGAGACGCTTGACTGTATGAGCTCCGGCACACGGCACCTGCCGGAACGTCTGAGGGAACCGAGGTAGACCTTCTTGTCCGCGGAAATCTTGCGCGTCAATCCCGATGAACCCCAACCAGACCGGATCGATTACATAGTTTCCTGTCTGCGCAAAGGCGATGTAATCGCCTTGCCCACTGACACCTTCTACGGCCTGGCTGTAGACCCGGTAAATCTGTATGCCGTGGAGCGGATTTATCAGATCAAGACGCGGCAAAAGCATAAGCCGCTCTCACTGCTGATTTCTTCAGTTTCCCAGGCGTACGAATTGGCGCGGGACTCAGATGCGCTGCTAGACAAACTGGCGGAACACTTCTGGCCCGGCCCGCTGACCATCATTGTGCGAGCCGGAGGCAAGCTGCCTCTGCGTTCCACGGCGAATACGGGCAATGTGGCGCTACGCGTCCCCGATGCCGCCATTCCGCGGGCTGTTGTGGAGCGATTCGGGTTGCCCATCACGGCAACCTCGGCCAACCTGCAGGGCGCTTCGGAGTGCACTCACGCCGCGTGCGTCCGCGACCAGATCGGCGAACGCATTCCGCTAATCGTCGATGGCGGTCCCACCAGCCGCACCCAACCCACCACTATTGTGGACTTGTCCTTGGGCCCGGGTCGCTGGGAGATTCTTCGCGAGGGCGCGATCCCCACGCACGAAATTGTCATGGTTCTCGAGCGGTAGGATGCTTCCATGAAGACCAGGGTCAGACCGAAGAAGCGCCGACGGGTCCTGGGCACCGTTCTCATCGTTTTGTTGGCGCTGGTTGTGGGCAGCGCATGCTGGTGGCGCTGGGTGGACGTGCAGATCGAGCGCTACGCGGCACGGGACCAGGCCGCAACGGCAGACGCCATTTGCGTATTTGGCGCGGCGGAGTACGACGGTCGCCCCTCCCCGGTATACCGCGCGCGGCTAGATCACGCCAGGGCGCTATATAACCGCAACATTGCTCCGCTGATCATCACGCTGGGCGGCGACGGGGGCGACCAGTACTCGGAAGGCGGTGTTGGGCGCGAGTACCTGATGGGCACAGGAATCCCTGAATCGGCCATCATCGCTGAAACTGAAAGCCGCAGCACCGCGGAATCCGCGCGCCGCATTGCGGTGATCGCCCGCGCCAACGGGCTTCGCCGGCTGGTGGTGGTGAGCGACGATACGCACCTGTTTCGCATTCATGCGATTTGTGCTGCCGATGGGCTGGATGTGCTGACCTCGCCGCGGCCTCGCGAAGGCGTGGAAGACAGCTCCGATGAGATGGAGCGCATCAATCACGAGGTGCTCAGCTACACTCTTTGGCGGCTACACCTGGAGTGAGCGGACCAGGCGGGATTTCAGCGAAGAAAGGCCATCACCGCAAAGGCAAAGGCCGCCGCGCTGACAGTTGATAGAAAATTGACCATGTCGTTGTTGAGCCAGCCGCGCCGCTCGAAAGTGGCTCCCAGCAGGCTGTCAAAGAACAGGCCGAAGACGCCGCCGGACCAACTAATCCAGAGCATGGCAGGACCTCCGCGCATAGCCATGCTGCCAGCTACGGCCACGAGACCTGCGGAGGCCACACCAGCCAACGTTCCGGCCGGGCTTACGGCGCCATCGGTTCCCGGGTCCGTGCAGCGGAGGGTGGTGATCATTCGCGGACGGCCGCCGAGAACCTGGCCGATTTCAGACGAGAGCGTGTCGGCGGCTGCCTCGGCAAGCGCGGCCAAGCCCAGGGCAAACCCGGGCATTGGCGTGAAGGTGGCCTTAGGCAACCAGTTTGTCCCGCTAAGCCAGGATTGCACCAGGGGGCCAGTCACAAGCGCGGCGAGCCCGAGATTGGCGGCTACCTGGGATGCGGCTCGTCCTTCCTTTCTTTCAGCGATGCCCAACTCTTCTTTGCGACCACGGCCCACGCGGGTGGCAACGGAGGTGAGCAGGAGCAGCATCAGCACCGGGGGCAACGCAGTTTGCCACGGCAGGTAAGGAACCATCACCGTGGAAAACATGAGGCTGGCCATAATGGCAGCGCCCGCAGCCGCTCCACCGAGCGTGGCTGAACGTGTCTCGAGAGCGACAAGCCCGAGTACCAGGCTCAGGCCGATGGTCCAGATGGCGACGGGCGTCATCTGTTCTGCCCACCAGTGGGTTTCAAGCACCACACTGGCAGCCACAGCGGGAAGCACCAGCAGAAGGACCAACTTTGATTGCCACACAAGCTTCAGTTGAGCCACGCCTTATCGTATCGTTCCAGAGCGCGGCAGGGAATGAGGCCTGTGGTTTGTAAGCGTTTATCGCTTTGTGGGATGGAGATTACGCGCCCAAAAGCTCTTCATCTCGGCATAGGCGGCTTTTTGCTCGGGAGTGTTCATCATGTAGGACTGAAACATATGCGTCATGCCTTCGTAGACGTCGAGTTCGGCAGTACCGCCGGCAACCTTAACGGCTTGATAGAGGCGGACCGAATCGCTGAGTAGAATTTCTTTTGTGCCCACTTGAATGAGCAGCGGCGGGAAGCCTTTTTTGAAATCGCCATAGATCGGCGAGACGTAGGGATTGTTCCAATCGGCGGGATCCGCATAGGCTTTAAGACCCGGCACGACGTGTTCTGCATCAAGCGCTGGATCGGCATTGGCCAGGGTTATTTCAGTGTCGCCATTGAGATGGAGGTCCACGCACGGTGAAAGCAACAGAACGGCACCGGGCAGGGGCAGGCCATTGTCTCGCAGCTTGAGAATGCTGGCCGGAACGATGTTGCCGCCGGCGGAATCGCCGAAGAATCCTACGCTCTGCGGCTGATAACCCTGGGCAAGGAGCGCTTTGTAGACAGCAATGACCTGGTCAGTGACCAGTGGCCACTTGCCGCGCGGCGCAACGGTGTAATCCACCGATATGATGCGCTTGCCGGTAGAGATCGCCATCAGCGCGTCTCCGCCGGCGGAGGAGCGGGCGGAGTCCTGCACAAAGCCGCCGCCATGAACGCGGATGAGTACCGTTCCATCATCCTGATAATTTGGCGGCCTGGTTTCGAGGACACCGACGTCGCCCAGTTGCATGTCGGTGGCGGTGACTCCCATCATCTTGAGCAGAGGAGCGGTCTGGGCTAAGGCCCGGGTCTGAACCTCGGCATAGTTGGCGTCAAAATCGGCGAGTGTCTGGGGAATCTTCTGTTGGGCTCGCCGCGCTGCGACCACGGGCAACAGCTTCTGGAATATGGCTCGCGCTTCGGGCGAGATGGTCTGGGGGATCGAATCGCGCAAATCAGGCGCGTTGACGGTGGCGGAGTCCTTGCCTGGTTGCGCATACGCGGGCCAAAGTGACGCAGCAATCACCACCATCAAACTAATGTTTCGCCTGAAGCGAAATCCCGACATTTCAGTCCCTCGCCTTTTTCTGCATACTTTCATGCTCGCCGTCGGAATGCCTGGAACGCTTCCGCGGACAGTGCAAGGGTAACGCAACGCGCCGGCGTCCGCTTGAGGCTCTGGCCCTGTGCGGCGCTGCGGATTCACTTGAGGATTTGCGGGAACGGCCGCAGGGAGGCAGCGTTTCCGGTTGCTTATCTATCCCCGGCTGCTGCGTCTAACCTGCAGAAGGAACAGGAACAGGCCGGGAGAGGCATCGCGGTGCGAAGAGCGCTGAACGGAGTTTGTGCTCAGATCCCTGCCTTTCCTTCCAGACGGGGATTGGGGCAGCCGCGAAGACGCTCGAACTTGCGGCCGCCTGATTTACAATCACACAGTAAGCAGGAAAGAGCTGAATGAGTCTTTTTTCAATGGAACCAGGCCAGACGTGTGCGCGGTTGGTTAAAGTGGGGGTGGCCGCTGGTGTTGCCGCCCTGGTTGCCGGTTGCGGGACCAGTTATCGGCCCGTGGTCACGCCTATTAATCCCAGCGGCCCGGCCCAGCAGCCACAGTCGCTGGCGGTGGTGGTGTCGTACCCTTCGCCCACAGCCGACGGGATTGCGACGATCATTGATTACTCCGGCGACACGATTATGGCGACGGCGGCAATCGGCCTAGCCCCTATTGCCTTTACCCTCGACGAGGCCGGTGGCACGGGCTACACCGTGAACAGCGACGGCACACTGACCAACTTTCCCGCGAACACCAACCTGCAGGAAAAAAACATCACTTATTCGACCCTGCCGACAACCGCTCAGCCGGTTCAACTGTTTTCACCATCTTCGGGGTTATGGGCGGCGGATCAAAACGGCAATGTCGCGGATGTTTTTCAGAGCATTCCGGAAACATTTTTGCGGTCGATTCCCGTGTCGCCCACCCCAGTCGCCATCATGGGCCCTCTCTCGCCCGCGCAGCGAAACTTCGCTATTAGCCAGAACAATTCCAGCACGGGTCCGGGCGCGGTGATTCCCTTTGGTGTGGCCTGCAACATCGCACCGACCACCGTCACTGAGAACGGAGAGGTTGACGCGTTGGAGGTAGCCAACTATACCGTTTCGGCGAAAATTCCCCTGGGCAAGTGCCCTGTCTATGCGGTGCAAAGCACCGATAACAAGCGGTTCTTCGTGCTGAACAGGGGCAGCGACACGGTTACGGTCATCAACAGCCAGGACGATACGCTGAACTCGTGTAGCCCATTCTTTGATCCCAATGCCGGCCGGATAGTGACCTGTCATCCCACCCTTCCGCTTTCGACGACAGCGGTGAATGCGACGAGCATCACCCCGCCTAACGGAACTACCGGCATGGGCGCTATTGCCGGTCCGGTCTATGCCGAGTACAACGCGGCTACCAGTCAACTGGTGATTGCGAACTATGACGGCGGAAGCATCAGTATCATCGATGTCAGCTTGGATGAATTCGGGAACGACAGCCCGACCTTTGGCACTACCTACACAGTAAAGGTGGGGAATACGGCTACCCCCTACCCGGCCAGCGTTACGGTTCTCAATGTGAACGACGACCTGCGCGCTTATACGGCCAACCAGGGTGATGGAACGACGAACGGCACCGTGACCGTGGTCAACCTCAGCAGCCACACTATAGAAAAGACGCTGGATGTTGTGGGCCACCCGCGCACGGTGGTTTCGACTGCGAACTCGGAATACGGAAAAGTGTACGCGGCTGCGCCCGACAGCCCGTATCTGACTGTCATCAGCACCGGCGGCACCGCTCCGGACACCGTGGACACGACTGTTCTGGTTGAGGGTAATATTGTGGATGTTCGCGTGACCTCGCAGAACGGCAACACCGGCAACAACAACATTACGAGCCGCCGGCCGGGCGGTGGCCAACCCTGTTACCTGCCGCCTACGCTGCTGAGCGCGGGGACTCTGGCAACCAACCCCGCTGCCTGCTGGACCATGCCATAGAGAGTGATTGATACAAGATCAATGAGCAGGCAACTGAAGGGTCATTCCGGGTGCGGAATGACCCTTTCTACCGTTTATGGATCAGGCAAGCTGCACTGGGGCTGTGGAGTGGGAAGAGTGACTGAGGGAGCGGGATGAACGAACGGGGAAGAACCCGCCTGGATCTGTTGCTGGTGGAGCGGGGCCTGGTACAGAGCCGGGAGCGGGCGCGCGCCCTCATCCTCGCGGGCCGCGTGCTGGTGAAGGAGCAGAAGATCGACAAGCCGGGGGTGGCAATTCCCGCAGATTCACCCATTCGCATGCTGGGCGAGGATCAGCCCTATGTGAGCCGTGGCGGACTGAAACTGGCGGCGGCGCTGGATGGGTGGAAGATCGACGTCGTGAGGCGCGCGTGCCTTGATGTGGGCGCTTCAACAGGCGGATTTACCGACTGCCTGCTGCAACACGGCGCTGCTCATGTGACCGCCGTCGATACGGGCTTTGGCCAAGTGGCGATGAAGCTGCGCAACGACCCACGTGTCCGCCTGGTGGAGAGAACCAATGCCCGCTTTCTTGCCCCAGGTGCATTGGCAGAACCCGGCAGCCCCGAACTTACCTTTCTGGTCATGGATGTTTCTTTTATCTCGGCCACTCTGCTGCTGGGGCCGGTGCTGGCCGCGGCACCCAAGCTGAACGAAGCTGTCATCCTTGTCAAACCGCAGTTCGAGGCGGGGCGCGGAAACGTGGGCAAGGGTGGCATCGTGCGCGATCCTGAAGTGCACAAACTGGCGGTCGACAGGGTCGCTGACTGTGTGAGTTCGCTGGACTGGCAGGTGACGGATATGATGCCCTCGCCGATCACCGGGATCGAAGGCAACAGGGAGTTCCTGCTCCATGCCCGGCGGAGTGAACCTTCAACTGATTGATGTCAAACTCTCATTTAACTCGCATCCGTTACACTGGGACCGCATGGTTGGCGTAGCAATTGTCTGCAAACCGCACAAAGAAGAGCTCGCACGGCTTCTGCCGGAGTTGGTTGCCTGGCTCCGTGCGCGTGGATTTGAGCCGTTCCTGGACCGCGAGGGCGGTGCGCTCTGCTCGACCGCACCGGTGGTCGATCGCACACAGATGCCTCTGAAGTCGCCGGGACTGGTCATCGTGCTGGGCGGGGACGGGACGTTGCTGTCAGTAGCGCGCATATTCGCCGCAACCGGCACGCCCATCCTGAGCGTAAACCTGGGATTCCTGGGGTTTCTCACGGAAGTCCGCCTCGGCGATCTCTACGCGACCCTCGAGGGATGGTGCAGTGACTGCCACACGCTCGATCCAAGAGCAATGTTGCACGCGACAGTGTGGCGCTCAGGCCAGTTGCACTCAGGGTATGAGGCGTTGAACGAGGTGGTGGTCTCAAAAGGCGACATTGCGCGTATGGGCGATTTTGCAGTGGAACTGGACGGCAAGACTGTGGCCCGCTTCCGCGCCGATGGCGTGATTGTTTCCACTCCTACCGGCTCCACGGCTTACACTTTGGCCGCCAATGGCCCGATTCTCACTCCAGATGTAGATGCCATGGTAGTAACGCCCATTTGCCCGCATCTGCTGACGCTGCGCCCCATTGTGGTGCGCGGCGACGCTTCGCTCACAGTCCGCGTGGAAGGCGCGCCCAACCAGGCGCAGCTGACTGTGGACGGCCAGAAAGCCCTAGAACTGCACTTGGGCGACGAGGTTCGCTGTCAGCGGTCCAGCTACACCGTCAACCTGGTCCGGCTGAGCGAAAGCGGGTTTTTTGAGGCGCTGCGCAGCAAGCTTAGCTGGGGAGAACGGTAACGAGCCTGGAAGCGAGGGCCGGCTCGGGGGCCCACTTCAGGGGTTCAGTTCGGTCAACAGCACTTTGGCCTTGAGTGCGAGGGTGTTTGCTCCGTCCACGTCGCCGGTGGCGAGGGCTGCCCGGGCCTGCTTGAGGAACTCCCTGATCTGCGCGGATGTCTTCATTTCCTGATCATTCAGGGTTCGCGTGATGCCGCTCAACCCCCGCTCAGTTGAGGCGATGGAGGATTCAGTCTGCTGGCGCAGGTCGGTGGGGTCTCCCGGAGAAAGCTGGCCAATGGCGCTCACCCCCGGCGGTTCAATGGAGGCCTGTTCGACGTTTTGTTTGATGGGTTTACGGTGATGGGGGGCAGGCTTGACAGGCGTCTTGTGGGCGCCTGCGCCAGGGGTGATCGCGGGGCTGGGAAGGAGGATCGCGAATTGAGTCAGGTCAAGCGGCGGGGGTTCGGGGCCAAGAGGCCTGGTATCCACAACGGGCGGCGCCATGGCCTGCTTCTGGACTGGCTGGGTGCGGTGAAAGCATGCCGTCAAGAGCAACGGCAGCAGCCACGCAACACTGATAGTGCGCGCTTTCATCCAGTAAGCCCCTTCGTGCTCTCTATACTCGCCTGCAGAGGATGCCGGCGTCCCCAATCCATGGCGGCGAGAGGAATCAACAAACGAAACTCCGTGCCGCTGCCTACTATTGATTTTACTTCCACGCTGCCATGATGAAGCTGGAGAATGCGATAGGTCATGGCCAGACCGATACCGCTGCCATCGCTCTTGGTGGTGAAGTAGAGGTCGAAAATCTTCTCCCGAATTTCTTCGGGAATGCCTGCGCCCTCATCGATGATGCGCAAGACGGCGGTTTTGCGGTCCTCCTCCAGCAGCACCCGAAGGATGCCGCCCTCGGGCATGGCCTGAGCCCCGTTCTGGATCACGTTGAGAGTCGCCTGTTTGAGCAGATCGGCGTCCACATTGGCGACCACAGGATTGGCAGGAAACCGACTTTCCAGGGTCACATTGCGTGTCGAAAGCTCGTCGGCCGCCAACGCCAGCACATCGCCGACGACCTCGCGCAGGTCCTGTTCGCGCAGTTGGAGTTCCACCGGGCGAGAGAAGTCGGCCAGAGTCTGCACCACGCGGTCGAGGCGATGGATCTCAGCGTCGATCACTTCCAGGTGGCGAGACGCAGGTGCGTTTTCGCCACCCAGTTTGTTCTTCAACAGTTCCAGGTGCACGACGATGGCGTTGATCGGATTCTTCACCTCGTGACCTACGCCGGCAGTGAGCCTACCGATTGCCGCCATCCGCCGCGAAAGCTCCAGTTCCGACTCGATCTCTTCCACCGACTCCAGGTCGTGCAGGCGGACCAAAGCGCCCAACCCCTGCTGGGTCACATCGTCGTGAATGAAATCCATCGAGGCCTGAATACGGCGCCCGGTCTCGGTGCGGATCTCTTCTTCGATGAGGTTGATTCCGGCATCGAAGGCCTCGCTCAGTGTCCTGCCTAACACCGTGGAGCGGTCGAAGATTTCTCTCGCGTGCATGCCCAGAGCACTTTCTTTCTGAAGCTGGAGATAGCGGCGTGCGGCTTCAGAGACGAGGACGGCACGCCCGTCACCGGTGAAGAGCAGAATCCCGTCCTGCAGGTTGCCGAGGATCTGGTCAAGATTTTCCTTGAGGGCGGAAAACACCTCTTCCACATTGCGCATTCGCTGGCCGATCAACTCGATCTTGGTGGAGACCCGTTCCGCCGTGTCCTGCCTGAGGGCATTCCTTTCCTTCGCATCCGCACCTTCGCTGGCCGCAGTCCAGCGGTCCAACTGCATGCTGATTTGTTCAAGTGGCCGGAGGGCCAGGTTGCTGAGCAGGAAGGCCACCACCAGGGCAGTGCCAAGCGCAAAGGCCATCAGGGTAAGAGCCTCAGACAACCAGGGCGCATAGAAGGCGCGTAGCAGGGTAGTGCGCGCCCCGACGTGGACCGTGGCAAAGGGCTGGCCGTTGCGGTCCAGCGGCACCACTACATCAAAGACCTGGGGCGGTCCAAAGACCGTCTTAATTCTCTGAATCGGATCGGCATCGAGGAGCTGGTTGTAGTCGGGGCGCAGAGGCAGGGGCTTGTCTTCGTTTTCAGGGTTGGTGCTGAGCAAGGTGCGCGACTGGCTGTCGCCAATGTTGATGTCGTAGACGGTGAGCGAGTAGCGGTTTACCGAGTCCACCACGGATTGCAAGGCGTCGTTGTTACGCACTGCTTCAGCGGCGAGGGCACGAAGCTGGCCGGGGTTGTCGGGGTCGACGACACGGTCCTTGAGACCGGATTCAAGCGCGTTCTGCAAGGCGGAGCGGACCTGATTGGCCACCATGTGGTTGGTGTCGTAAGTCTGCTGCACCGCGGCGCGCAACAACTGGGTGACATAGACCAAGGAAAGCAGCCCGGAAATGAGAAACACCAGGGCGGTGATGGCCAGGACGAGTTTGGTGTGCAGTCGCATGGCTCAGGCCGGCTGATCTTCTCGCAATTGGCTGTACTCCTTGAGCTTGTTGTGGAGGGTTTTCAGGCTGACACCCAGGATTTCCGCGGCGCGGGTCTTGTTCTGTCCTGTGGCTTCAAGCGTGCGCAGAATCAGCAGGCGTTCAGCTTCGTTTACCGTGATGCCGACACGCACCGGCACGGCGCTGGCATCGCTGCCGACCGGCGCGGCTAGAGCCTGGCTTCTGCCGAAAGCCGGAGACAGGTGACCAGCGTCCAGCGGAGCGCCGTCAGAACACAAAATCACTGCGCGCTCAATGGTATTGCGCAACTCGCGGGCATTGCCCGGCCAGCTATAGGCCATCATGCGGTCAAGGATCGAGGCTGCCACGCCGGAAACCTTGCGCCCGTGCTTCTGATTCATCTCGCGCACCATGGCTTCAACCATGGCCGGCAGATCCTCGATGTGCTCACGAAGCGGCGGCATGTGGATATGAAAGACGTTGAGCCGGTAGTAGAGGTCGGGTCGCAAATGGCCCTGGGCAACGGCGTCCTCGGGGTTGCGGTTGGTGGCGGCCAGGACCCGCACGTCCACGTCCTGTTCAGTGCGCGCACCGAGGCGGCGAAGCTTTCGCTCCTCAAGCACGCGCAGGAGTTTGGCTTGTGTGCCCACTGGCATATCGCCCAACTCGTCAAGCAGAAGCGTGCCGCCTGAAGCCAGCTCGAAGCATCCGGCACGGCGATCCACCGCGCCTGTAAAAGAGCCTTTCTCGTGGCCGAAGAGCTCGCTCTCGATGAGAGTTTCGGGAATGGCTGCACAGTTCACGGCGACAAAGGGTTGGGGTTTGCGTGGGCTGAGGTCATGCAGAGTGCGAGCCACCATCTCCTTGCCGGTCCCGCTTTCGCCAGTGATAAGCACGGACACGTTGGAGGGGGCAATCTGCTCGATGAGGGCGAAGATCTCGCGCATGGCTTTGGAAGTGCCCACCATGGAGCCCAGAATGCCGGTCTCGCGCAAGCGCCTGCGCGCCACCTCAAGTTCAATGGTAGTTTCACGCTGTCGCGTGGCATTGGCGAGGATGGTGCGCAGACGAGCTGCGTCCACCGGCTTCTGCAGGAAGTCGTAAGCGCCAAGCTTCATGGCATCCACGGCCACCTGGATGGAACCCTGCGCCGTGAGGAGCACCACAGCCACATTGGAGCTGATGCCCGACCCCTCTTCAGCCAGTTTGGTCAGCAGGCCAATTCCGTCGAGCCGTGGCATCTTCAGGTCTGTGACCACAATGGCCGGCTCAAAGACCAAGGCCTTCTCCCAGCCTTCAATGCCGTCGCGCGCAGTCTCGGTCCGATATCCCCACCCGGAGATCAGTTCCGCGAGTCCCAGCAGCGCGTGGGGCTCGTCTTCGACAATCAGGACCTTTGCCGCGTTCTGCATATGGGCATTCTATTCAATCTGTTCAGCTTGCGCTGAGCAGCAGTGCGCAGCCAGGCCCGGGAATTGGCTGCAGCGTATGTTCTACCACGCTTAATGGCTGGTTTAGCCAGTCTTTTCTGCCAGCTCAGCCCAGCGGGCATAGAGGCCATCGCTCTGCTGCTGCGCCTGATCGAGCTCGGCCAGTGCTTCCTGGAGGGCCGCCGCATCGGTGGCAATGGCGGGGTTTTGGACACGCTCGCGTGCCGCAGCGAGTCGCCCGTCCGACTCCTCCACACGCTGTTCCATGGTGGCAAACTCCCGTGCTTCAAGGTGCGAGAGCTTTTTCTTTTGACCCACGCCGGGCGAGTGAGACTCTTGCGATTCCGATGCGGCACGTTTTAACGATGTGGGCTGATTGGCCTTGTCGGAAGCAAGGCTGTCTTGTTCTTCAAGCCAAGCCTCCCACTGGGCATAGTCGGCAAATTGCCCGGTGTGACCCTTGCCATCCAGGCCCAGCACGGTGGAGGCTACGCGATTGAGCAGATAGCGATCATGGGTGACCAGCACCAGTGCGCCGGGGAAGTCGAGCAGGTTTTCTTCCAGAATTTCCAGAGTGGGAATATCGAGATCGTTCGTAGGCTCGTCGAGCAGCAGAACATCTGCCGGCTCGAGCATGAGGCGGGCAATGAGCACACGCGCCCGTTCGCCACCGCTCAGGTTGCTTACGGGTTGGTTAAGTTGCTCACCGGTGAACAGAAAGCGAGCGGCCCAACTGGCTACGTGGACCGTGCGTCCCTGGTGAATAACGGAGTCGCTCTCCGGGGCGAGAGCGCGGCGTAAGGTGAGGCTTTCGTCCAACTCTCGCATCTGGCTGAAATAGACAAGCCGCAGCGCCTCGGCGCGACGAATGCTGCCCTCGGCGGGCTCCAGTTCGCCCCGAAGCAGGCGGAGGAGGGTGGTTTTGCCGCTGCCGTTGGGGCCGACCAGACCGACTTTTATGCCCGCTGTCAGGATGAAGTCAAGGCCGCTGAAAAGGCGTCGGGTGGCAGCGCCGTCGCTGGAGGGAACGTCACAGGCCACGCCCTCAAACTCGACCAACCTCTTGGTTTTGCGCTGGCTGGCGTCAAAGTCGATTCCGGCCGTGCCAACCGCGGCACGGGAATCCATCTCCGCAAGGCGGCCAATCATCGCGTGGGCAGTGTCGATGCGCGCTTTGGACTTGCTGGTGCGCGCCTTGGGTCCACGGCGCAGCCATTCAATCTCAGTGCGGACACGGTTGCGCAGGCTCTCGTGTTGGCGGCTTTGCGATTCCAGAACCGCTTGCTGCTCCTCAAGGAATCGGCTGAAGTTGCCTTTAACGCGCAGCAAGCCGTCGGCATAGATTTTGTTCAACTCTATAATTTGGCTGGATGTGGATTCGAGGAAGTAGCGGTCGTGGCTTACCGTTACGGCGGCGAACGACGAGGACATGAGCAACTCTTCAAGCCACTCGATGCCCGCCAAGTCGAGGTGGTTGGTGGGCTCGTCCAGGAGCAGCACTTCAGGCTCGCCGGCCAGGGCCTCGATGATGGCGAGGCGCTTGCGCCAGCCGCCTGAAAGAGCGGCAGCCTCGACATCGAGATCGACAAAGCCGGCGCGTCCGGCAAGAGTGCGCAAGCGGCCCTCCCGTTCGTTCTGATTCACATGGCCTGCCGTAAGCGCGGCTTCGAGCACCTGACGCACCGAGATTCCAGAGGCAAAACGCGAATCCTGCGGCACATAGGAAGCGCGGGCCCGCTTGCGGACGGCAAGCTCGCCGGAATCCGGTTCGACCTGGCCGGCGAGGATCGCGAGCAGAGTGGACTTGCCCGCGCCATTGGGTCCGATGAGCCCGATGCGATCGCCGTCCTCCACAATCAACGAGATGTTGCGAAACAGGGGTCGTGCGCCGAATTGTTTAGTCAACGATTGCGCGTTTAGAATCGGTGGCATCTTTCTCAAGGATACTGTGCGATGCCACGGCGGGTTTGCCGCCGCGGTGTAGACTTGGCGCTTCACGGGTAAACAGGAGAATGCAGCCAATGAGCATGTTCGCCACCTTCGGCCAGAGCATTGATTCCACAGGCCGGAAGGAAAACACCCTGCACAAGTTGGAGAGGATGAATAAGGCGCTGCGCCACGAGGAACCGGATCGCGTGCCCATCAGCGACTTTTTCTGGGGCGACTTTACGCGGCGCTGGCGGAAGGAACTGAGCCTGCCGGATGACGCGAATCCGTACTACTACTACGACCTGGACTGGATCTCGACAGTGCCCAACATGGATCCGTGGATTCGCCCCTTTGAGACGATCAGTGAAACGGCGGAGGAGGTGGTGGTAAAGACCGGTTTCGGGGCCATTCTGCGCAAGCGATTCGAGTTTCCCATGCCGGAGATGCGTGCGTGGGAGGTCGATACGTTTGAAAAGCTGGAGCGTGCCGAGTTCGACGACCCGCGCGACAGCAGGCGTTTTTTTGAGGGCGGCGACAACCAGATTGCCGGCGTCGGCGATGGGTTTGAGCGCAACTCGCCGGCGTGGATCGATACAGTGAAGTCGCTGCGTCCCGACTTTCCGGTTTATGGCAGCATGATCGAAGTAAGCGAGTGCCTGACACGGCTGATCGGCCAGGAAAATGCAATGCTGTGGATGGGCGAGTTTCCGGAACGCATGGGCATGGTGGCCAACCGCATCGGTGCGTATTACGTGGAATGTGCCAAGGCGGAAATCGACGCGGGCAAGGGATTACTGGATGGGTTCGTGATCTGGGGCGACGTGGCCTACAAGAAAGGGATGCTCTTTTCGCCGCGCTATTGGCGGCAGTACTTCAAGCCGTGGGTGGCCGAGATGACGGAGTACGCGCACGCGAATGGCTTGCCGGTGATCTATCACGGTTGTGGCAACTGCAAGGCGATCTTCCAGGACTACGTGGAGATCGGAATCGATGCATACAATCCGCTGGAGGCGAAGGCGGGAATGGATTGCGTGGAACTGCGCCGCCAATACGGCCACGGGATGGGATTCTGCGGCAATAGCGAGATACAGATTTGGGAGTCCGGTGATTACGACGCGATCAGGCGCGAGGTGCTGCGCAAGCTGAATGCGGCGAAGGGCGGCGGTTACATTTTTCAATCCGACCATTCAGTCAGCAGCGGCGTGTCAGGCCAGACCTATGACTTTATCGTGAAACTGGTGCGCGAATTTGGGAACTATCCAATTCAACTTCCGGCGGAGTTCGATGAGCGCATGTAGGGCCGGGACGAGCCATTTGCCGGCTATCGCCGGTAGGCTTTCGAGCGGGGCCGGTTTAGCCGATAAACTTAGAGTATGTTGGACTACGAAATCTCTCCGGCCGATGCGGCCGCGCTGCTGAGCGAGAACAAGGCGCGGTTTATCGATGTGCGTGAGCCGTGGGAGTTTGCCACCGCCCGTATCGAGGGCAGTATGCCGATGCCTATGGGCGAGGTGCCCATGCGGGCTCACCAGGAACTGGACCCCGACGAACGCCTGGTGATTCTTTGCCATCACGGCATTCGCTCAATGAACGTGGCAGTGTGGCTGCGCGGCCAGGGATTCGAGCAGGCGCAGTCGCTGCGCGGCGGCATCAGCGCATGGTCGGCGGAGGTGGATCCGGCGGTGAAGCAGTACTGACAATTGGTCAGTCAACCGATCACAATCCCAAACTCCTGGCAACGATGTCTCAAGCGAGGCTCCGCCCGATGCCGGCGTCAGGATTTTGGCGGGGCGGCGAGGATCTTCTGCATGTCCGCAGCCGACATGGCGACGGAGGGCCGAGGCTTCCCCTCTTTGCGTATCATCGCCTTGGCCGTGTTCACTTGGAACGACTGCTTGAGGTTCAGGTTCGAGCCTTTCGGCATCAGTCCGTAGAAGGTGTTTGCTGTCTCGCAGGTCACGACCCCAGTCTCCGTGCAGGAACCGGGCAAGGTAGTCCCCACCGAGAGCGGAGGCTTGAGCGAGGTATAGGAGATGTATCCTGCACCCGACGAAAGCACGGCGCTCTCCCCGTTGATGGGTCCCACGATGTTTACCTCGAAAGCAGTGATGGGCGCGAGGAAAGGCACATAGCTAGAGTTCTCTCCGAGATTCTGCCCGGCGTAACCAAGTTGATTGCCGTTATTGTCCCGCAGCTCCCAGAACGCGCCGGTCACAGTGGGCTCCATTCCAGTGGTGGGGGCATTATTGCTCCACCCGATGAAGGCTTGATATCCCGCGGGCAGAACATTCCCGGGCAGGGTGGCCAGGGTGGGAAAGCCTGTATTGATCAAGGGGGTGTTGCCGCCGCTCGCCGGCCAGTCGTTCACTCCATAGACAACGGTGTAGCCGCCGGAGGAGTTCTGGTAGAAGTTCATGACGTATTGCTGCCAGGCACAAGTGAAGCCCTTTTTCGAGTAGCAATTGACCTGGAATGAGAAGCCGACTACGTTTTCCGCGCTGCCGGACGGAGGCTTGCATAGCTTCGGAGCCGGCGGCGCCACCGACTTGCAAGCTATGCCCTCGGTGATATCGAAGAGCACGGTGACGTTGTAGATGGCATTGCAGCTGCTGCTTACGATGTAGTTGGAGTTGCTGCCCAGGTTAGAATCCGCCAAGGTGGAGACGGTCTTGGGAAACTTTCCACCCACAACCTTCCAGAGCTGGTTGTCGGTGCCATTCGCCTTCATGGGATAGGCGTCCAGCGGCGCCGCCAGCGCCTTCGAAGCCTTCTGAATGTCGACGACATTTCCATTGAGCCGACTCATGATGAAGCAGTAGCCGGAACCGCCTGGATCCTCAACGAACTGCCAGAGCTGGTTATCGGCTTCCCACGCGTAGTTGCTGGGCTTTTGAGGATAGGCGTCCAGCAGCGCGCCGTCCTTGAGGCCTGCGGTCGAGTCACCCTGCTCGATATCGATGACGTTGCCGCTAAGCTTGCTCTTGATGAAGTAATAGCCGGTGCCTGCGGGATCTTCGACGAATTCCCAAAGCTGGTTATTCGATATGGGTGAGTTGGCAGTGAAGGAGTCCAGGGCCGTTCCCGGCGCCGTGGCGCCTCCAAGGATATCGATCACATTCTTATTGAGCTTGCTCTCGATGGCGTAGTAGTTGGCCATGGATGACCTCCCATTTGCTGTAGTTGCCGTCTGCCGGGAATGCGATACGCGAATTCGAAACGATTCCGTGCATGTGAGGGGGATGCAAATGTGCCGAGAGCCGGCCAGGCTTGCTAAAGTCGGCACCTTATTCTACTAAGCCGCCTTGTGGAAAACACGGTTTTCCTTCCGCGCGGCGATGTGCGTTTACATCCGCTGCAGGGCAATTGTCGAGCCGCTGTAACAGTTGCTTCGGGCGCGGCGGACGGCCTCTACGGTCTATACTCTCTTCTGTCTGATTTTGAAGGGAGTTTTCCTATGTCTTCACCGGCAATTGAATTTGCCCGCCAAAACTATCCCCGTTTCCTCGATGAATTGATGGGCTTGCTGCGCATTCCCTCGATTTCAACCTTGCCCGAGCACAAGGGCGACTGCCGTCACGCCGCCGATGTGCTGGCGGCCGAACTGAAGCGCATCGGGATGGAGAATGTGCACCTGATTGAGACGGAGTGCAATCCGCTGGTGTACGCGGACTGGCTGCATGCGGCGGGCAAGCCCACAGTGCTGTGCTACGGCCACTACGATGTGCAGCCTCCCGACCCGTTGGATGAATGGCATACGCCGCCCTTCGAGCCGACGGTGCGGGACGGCAACATCTATGCCCGCGGTGCGGTGGACGACAAGGGGCAAGTGTGCGCACAGGTGAAGGCACTGGAGTCGCTGCTGGCTACCAAGAAAGCCCTGCCGCTGAATGTGCGCGTGCTGTTGGAAGGCGAAGAAGAAGTGGGTGGAGAGGGAATTGCGAAATTTGTGGCCTCGAAACCGGCCGAGTTGAAGGCGGACTTTGCCCTGATCTCCGATACCGAACTGTTCGCTCCTGGTTTGCCAACACTATGCGTAGGGCTGCGGGGCATGATTTACACCGAACTCGAGGTCCGCGGCGCAAAGACCGACCTGCATTCCGGCATGTACGGAGGTGCGGCTCCGAATCCGTTTTTCTCCCTCGCGCAGATACTGAGTGGGCTCAAGGACAAGGATGGACACATCCTGATTCCCGGATTCTACGACGACATCATCCCTCCCAGCCCGGAAGAGCTTGCGGCCTGGCGCAGTCTGCCCTTTGACGAGGAGCAGTACCGGATTTCAGAGGTCGGAGCGCGGCAGCTTGTGGGCGAAAAGGGCTACAGCGTGCTGGAGCGCACGTGGGCACGGCCGACGCTGGACGTGCACGGCATCCAGGGAGGTTTTACGGGCACGGGGGCGAAGACGGTGATTCCCGCCAAGGCGGTGGCCAAGGTGTCGATGCGCCTGGTTCCAGGCATGACGCCGACCAAGGCCTTTGCGCAGTACAAGCGCTACGTGGAGAAGATTGCTCCGGCGGGCGTGGATGTGGAAGTGCGGCTGGTTCACTCTGGCGAGCCGAGTCTCATCCCCGTGAACAACCCCTACATTCAGGCGGCAACGCGTGCATTGCACGAGGTTTGGGGCAAGGACACGGTCTTCATCCGTTCAGGTGGTTCCATTCCTATCGTGGGCGATTTTGCCCGCCATCTAGGCATCCCCAGCGTCATGATGGGCTTTGGGCTGCCCGACGACAACCTGCACGCTCCTAACGAAAAGTTTCACCTGAAAAACTTCGAGCTGGGTATCGAGTCGTTGATTCGGTTTATGGAGGAGACTGGACGTTGAGCCGGCCGGAAGTGCGCCCGGAAGCCAATGCGGACGGGTTTGTTCTGGCCGGCGGGCAGTCGACTCGCATGGGTGCGGACAAGGCCCTAATTCAGCTTGGCGGCCGAGCCCTGGTGGTGCGGGCTCTCAATACTTTGCGGGAAGCGGGCTTGACGACGTCGATTGCCGGAGCCCGTTCAACGCTGACGAACTATGCGCCGGTGATTGAAGACTGCGGCCAGGGTCCGTTGAGTGGAATTTGCGCAGCTCTTTCGTCGAGTTCCGCCCAGTATGCGGTTTTTCTGCCCGTCGACCTGCCTCTGCTTCCCGCATCTCTCCTCACGTTCCTTTTGCTTCGCGCTAGTGTCACCGGCGCGGCGGTTACGATGCCTACGGTCAACGGATTCGCGCAGACCTTTCCAGCGGTGGTAGATCGGGCCGCTTTGGGGACCCTTCAATGCAGCCTCACAGAGGATGATGGCGGTTGCTTCACGGCTTTTCAAGTAGCCGCTCTTCACCTGGGTAAGCCGCTTTCGGCGGTTGCAGTCGAGTTGCTGGCACAGTGCGGCCAAATTGACCATCCGGACAGCTTGCCCCCGTCACTCTGGTTTCTGAATGTGAACACTCCCCAGGATCTAGAGCGCGCTCAAGCGATCCTCGAAACTCATCATCAGGTAAGCTGAATCAAAGAAGATGGCCGATGGCTTGTCCAATCCGCAATTTCCCGAAACGCTGCCTGAAGAACTCGAGCTGATGCGGGAGCAGGCTTCCTCTAAGGCGGCGTCAGAGGACGCTGTCCCCATGATCTCCTTTAACCATGTCTCGATGTGGTTTGGGGAACACAAAGTCCTGGACAACGTGACCTTCAAAGTGAACCGTGGAGAGACACTTTGCATCCTAGGCAGGAGCGGAGTGGGGAAGTCGGTAGCCTTGCGCATCTTGATGGGCTTTCTGAGACCGCAAGTGGGGTCCATCCTCGTCAATGGCGAGGAAATCAACGGCCTGAGCGAAGAGGGAATGCAGGAGATCCGCAAGCGCGTCACCATGGTCTTTCAGAACGGCGCACTCTTCGACTCCCTCACGGTGCGAGAGAATGTGGCGTTTCCGCTGCGCGAGCGCGGCGGTCTGGACGAGGACCAGGTGCAGCAGATTGTCGAGCGTCTTATCGGCATGGTAGGCGCCGAGGATGTAGAGGACGACTTGCCGGCAAGCCTCTCCACCGGCCGCCGCAGGGCTGTAGCCATTGCCCGAGCCTTGGCTGCGCAGCCGGAGGTGGTGTTATACGACGAGCCAACCACCATGGTGGATCCCCTGATTGCCCGGCGGCTTGGGGATATCATTCAGCGGCTCAAGCATCAACTGGGCTTTACTAGCATTGTGGTGACTCACGATATGCGCTTTGCGGAGAAACTTGCAGATGTAGTGTTGTTCTTGCACCAGGGACGGAGCACATTTTTCGGCCCACTCGCGGCTTTCATGGCGTCTACCGATCCCCAAATCCAGCAATTCCTGACGCTTGATGCCTACGTGTTACCTTCGGCTTGATTACCAATGACCACTTAGTCGGCCCAGATCGGAATTTCCTTGCCATTGATTTGCGAGTCGGACCATTCTTGAGCTGATGTTACTTACCCCGGCCGGAGTGGAGGGACACATTTTGAACTTTTGGGGTTGGAACTGGCCGAAAGCAGTCACGGGGTTAGTGATCCGTTTTTTATGAGATTTCAGCTGGCCGGGAAGTGAATCAGGTGTTCGGGGGTGTTGTGTGTGCAAATACAACTTCCGGGCCATGTACAACTTTGGTAACCATAGCTTAACGTGAGCCAAAGGTGCAGAATTCTGAGGTTTAGTCGCCCGGCAATGGCAACCGAAGAGTGCAGAGAATGGAGATTTTACAGAAGCAAGAAGCGTCAATTGCGGCTGATGACGTGCGAAGCAAGTTTCGGACTGTCTGGCGCCTACAACTCAGTTCGCGATCAGGCATCCAACAAGATATCAGGCTATGCGCATTCAGACATGGGGGCATGGGGTCTTCCTGCTGTTTGCCAGCTTCACCCAAGAAAAGGCACCTCCACTTTTTCATCTGCTTTTTTGAATTCTTGAGGTCTGCGAAGGCATATGGCAACATCCGATTTCTGGCAAAGAGTATCCGCCTCGGTTTCGTCTTCCCCGGAGTGGGCAGGTGATGCCACGGGGAACTTTGCGCGCCGATCACAAGGCACGGCGAAGCTTTGGATGTTTCTGGATGCGATTACTGTCTTGGTGTCAGCGGTTGTGGCAACAACGTATGAGCGGCACCTGAGTCCGCTGCTGGGGGCAAGGGCGTTTTACCGCGGGACGTTGTTCTATGGGCGGTCGATGGGCGTGCTGCTCGCCCTCCTGCTTGGATTCACGATCGCGCTGATCATTACGAGCCGCCGACTGCATCTCTACTTTCCCATGCGCATCACCAGCCTGCTAAATGAGCAGCGCCTTAGCGTGCAGGCCTGCTTCACTTCAGGTTTGCTGCTTACTGGCACGCTTTATCTGGTGCGCGCCGAAGATATCTCAAGAGGGATTGTCCTGGTGACGCTGGGGCTGGTCACAGTTACCCTGAGCTTGCGGAGGCTGGTTTATCGCATCACGCTTTATCGCAGGTTTGACCGCGGTATGGGGACTCGTAATGTGCTTATCGTGGGCACCGGACCGGAAGGGCACGCCCTTCGCCACCATTTGGAGAGCATTCGGCATCTTGGATACACGTTCAAGGGCTTCATAGAATTTCCCGGTGTTGGTTCTTATTCCACATCCGGTTCGAGCGACGTGGTGGGAACGTTCGAGACGCTGTTTCAGAATGCCCGCAGACAGTTCGTGGACGAGATATTCTTTACCACGCCTTGCGAGCGCGGAATTGTGCAGGAAGTCCTGGTAAAGGCACGGGCACAGGGTGTGGACCTGCGTGTAATTCCCGACCTTTACGATGGCCTGGCGTGGAACAGCCCCATCGAGTACGTTGGCCAGTTTCCAACTATTCCACTGCACCGCGGCCATGTGCCCGAAATTGGATTTGTCATCAAGCGCGTTGTCGACGTGGCATTCTCCTGCGTGGCGCTGGCGCTTCTGTCGCCCTTTTTTCTTGTCATTGCGATCGCGATCAAGTTGGGCTCGCACGGACCGGTCTTCTACACATCAGAGCGCATCGGCAAGAAGGGGCGTGTCTTCCCCTGCTTCAAGTTCCGCACCATGGTGTGCGACGCCGAAACCCGTCGCGGCGACTTGATGTGCATGAACGAACGCGACGGTGTCCTATTCAAGATCAGCAACGATCCTCGCATCACCAAAATAGGACGTCTTCTGCGCAAATACTCCCTAGATGAGCTGCCCCAGTTTCTGAATGTGGTGCGCGGCGAGATGAGCGTAGTTGGCCCTCGCCCGCCCATCGCAAGCGAAGTGAGAGAGTACAAGCTGAGCCATTTGCGCCGCCTGGATGTAACCCCCGGTATCACTGGCTTGTGGCAGGTGCAGGCCCGGCAGGACCCGTCCTTTGACAGCTATGTTTCGCTGGACCTGGCCTACATTGAGAACTGGAGCATATGGCTGGATTTCAAGATCGTGGTGCGAACGATCGGTGTGATAATTTCGGGAACTGGAACTTAGACGAACCGGTACCTGAGCCTTGCGCCTGAACCTATCGCGGGCCGCCCCCAAGCGAGGCGGCCTGTCTGCGTGGGGGATTAAACTGAAAGGGTGAAGATCGCACTGGCTCAGATCAACCCCACGGTCGGGGATTTCACCGGGAATCTTGAAAAGGTCGTTTCGGCGAGCCAGCGGGCAGCGGAACAGGGAGCTCGTCTGACCGTATTTTCGGAATTGGCGGTGTGCGGATATCCCCCAGCCGATTTTCTTGAGAAGCCTAGCTTCCTGGCCCGCTGCCGGACCGCTGTGGAGGATTTGGCAACCGCCACGAGTAGCCTGCCTACCGCAGTGCTGGCGGGGGTGGCACTGGCAGCCCCACACGAAGCTGGGAAGCCCGCCGTGAACGCCGCTGTCTTGCTGGATGGAGGGCGCTTGTTGTTGGAACAGCACAAAAGACTCCTTCCGTTTTACGACGTATTTGACGAGCAGCGATATTTTTATCCGTCCCGTCCACAACAGGTGATTGAGCTGGAAGGCGTGCGCCTTGCGGTCACCATCTGTGAGGACGCGTGGAACGACAAGAACTTCTGGCCGCGGCGTCTCTACTCCGTCGATCCAATCGAGGAGTTGATGCGGCAGAATCCCGCCGTCCACATCAACCTTTCCTCGTCCCCGTTCTGGCATTCCAAGCGTGCGATTCGACGCGAAATGCTGGCTGCCATCGCCCGTCGCGATCATGTGCCGGTGCTGATGTGTAACCAGACCGGCGGCAATGACAGTCTCATCTTCGACGGCTCCTCGCTGGCCTTGAATGCGAATGGCGAACTGATCGCCCAGGCAGCTTCGTTCAGGGAAGATTTGGTGCTGGTGGATCCGTTCGACGCGGCAGTGATTCCCGATCCGCCCGAGGACGACTCGGAGGCGGCCTATCGCGCCCTGGTGATGGGCACCCGCGATTACGTGCGCAAATGCGGATTTCATAAAGTGCTTGTGAGTCTGAGCGGCGGCATCGATTCGGCTCTTGTGGCGGCGATTGCCGCGGAAGCGCTTGGCGCCGAAAATGTGTTGTGCATCGGTATGCCCAGCCCTTACTCGTCGGCAGGCTCCATCAACGACAGTCGGCAGTTGGCCGCCAATCTCGGAATCCGCTTCGAAGTGATCGGCATCAGCAGCCTGTTTCAGGAGTTTACCCACGCTCTGGAGCCGTTGTTTACCGGCCTGAAACCCGACACAACGGAAGAGAATATTCAGTCGCGCATTCGGGGAAGCCTGATGATGGCGCTCTCTAACAAGTTCTCGGCGCTAGTGCTGACCACGGGCAACAAGTCCGAGATGGCTGTGGGGTACTGCACTCTCTACGGAGACATGGTGGGAGCGCTGGCGGTGATAGGCGACCTGGTAAAGACGCGTGTGTATGCGATTTGCCGCTGGCTCAATCGCGAGGGCGAAATCATTCCTGGTGCGATTTTGGAGAAACCACCCTCGGCAGAATTACGGCCGGAACAAAAGGACACCGATTCGCTGCCGCCGTACGACGTGCTCGATCCCATCCTGGAAGCCTATGTGGAGCGCTATGAGACCCCGGAACACATCGCGCAGACAAACGGATTTCCACTTGAACTCGTCCAACAGGTGGTCCGTCTTGTGGAGCGCTCCGAGTACAAACGCCAACAAGCGGCCCCGGTATTGAAAGTCACTTCCAAGTCGTTTGGCATGGGCCGCCGATTTCCCATTGCCGTCAAGGTTCAGGTATAAGCTAAAAGCGGGAGACTTCCCGCTGCTGAAGGAGAAAACGCTTGATTCGTCCGTCTGCTCGTCTTGCCAGCGCCGTCGCGCTGGTTTCTCTGATCCTTCCCCTTTCCAAGGCCATTGCGCAAGAGCAGGTAGCACCTGCCCCAGCGCAACAGCCTTCTGCGCCGGCACCCTCCGCAGCACCTGTCTTCCCGCCCCCCGATCCTGCGAATTTTACCGCCTCATCGCCCACCAAGGAAGTCATTAACGCATTTCTGCATGCCAGTTGGGGCTATGACGACGATCGTATCTGGCAGGTTCAGGCAATCATGAAAACGCAGTTGGAAGGGTATACCAAGGTGGTGGTTTTCGTTGGCGAAAAGAGCGGCAAGCAGAAGCCTTCCGCCCTTCCGTTCATGGTGCTGCCAGACGGCAAGCACATCATTGCTGGCGACGACATCATGCCCTTTGGCGAGCATCCCTATGCGGACTACCGGGCCGAGTTGCAGCGGAGTGCCGATGGCCCGTATCGCGGTTCTGCCTCAAAGGATTTGGAACTGGTGGAATTTGCCGATTTCCAGTGTCCGCACTGCAAGGAGGCGCAAGCCAACATGGATAAGTTGGCGGTGGACTTTCCGAAGGCTCGCATTGTTTTCCAGAACTTTCCTCTTACGCGCATTCATCCTGCTTCAGAAAAGGCTGCGACCTACGGTACCTGCGTGAGCAAGCTGGGTGGTAGTAACGCTTTCTTCCTGTATTCCGCCGCGGTTTTCGATGGCCAGGATGGCTTGACAAACGCCGACGGGGTGACGCTGACGCTGAACAGCGCAGTCACAAAGGCGGGGCTCGACCCGGCGAAGGTCGCTGCCTGCGCGTCCACGCCCGCAATTGCAGAGCAGGTCAAAGCCTCAGTGAAGCTGGCCCAGGACGTGAACATCAACCAGACGCCTACGCTGGTAATTAACGGGCGCCAGCTGCCCATAGGTGGACTGCCCTACGAGACTATCAAGAAGGTCGTCCAGTTCCAGGCGACGCAGGACGGCATCGCCCCCTAGTGCTCCTGTACAAGGTGTAGACATCCGAGCCCCGAGCCATCGCGCAAGCCCCCTGAAAAGCTGCGCGAAGGTAGGGGCTCTTCTTTTGTTCGTAGTACCGGGAGACTGCCTTATGGCGTGGGCCTGCCCCGATCGATGCGCATCATGGGCGAGTGGCCCGCGGCTTGGGCGCCGCGGATCACACGGGGCGTGATGATGATGAGCAGCGTGGCGTAGTCCTTCTCTGCGTTGACACTGGATATGTCATTCAGCCCGGGAATCTCGCTGAGGCCAGGTGTGCCGCTCAAAGCGCGGGTCTCCTGCTTACTCAGTTCGCTCATTACAACCACTCCGGCTCCTTCCTTGAGTGTTACCACTGCGGAGTATGCACGATTGTTCAGCACCGGAACTCCATTCAGAGAAGGGCCGGCAAGGGCGGTGATCTTCAGATCGACGGTGAGGGCGACTTCGCCACTGCGCATCACCTTTGGCGTGGCCTTTAGAGTGAGGCCCAGATCCTGGTATTGCACCTGGGGAATATTGGGTGCAGTTCCGCCAAATGAGGAGAGCAGGGAAGAGAGACTGCTGGAGCTGCCCGCGCCGGTGAGTCCTGGAATGTTCAGACTGCTACCGCCCAGGCTGGAGAATGAAGCTGTCATGATGGGATAGCGCATGCCTGTGCGCACGGTTCCCTCTTCGCCATCGCCGAGCCGCAACTGCATCTGGTCCAACTCGCGGGAGTCGGAGGAGTTGAGGCTCAGGTTTGCCGAAGCCGGGCCGGGCGACAGGCCGGATAGGGTGAGACCCCCGCCAAAGAGTGCGATTCCGTTGGAGAAGATTGAGTTGGTAACCTGGCCGGAACTGAGCAGAATGCCCAGAATTGCCAAAGTATCACCGGGTGCGGCCAACCCGGACGAAATGATCTCCTGCACCAGGGCCTGGTTGGAATTCAGGATGGACTGCTCTTCGGCATAGACGTTGAAGGCGGTAAGCTGCTGGGGCAACTGTGTGCCGGTGTTGCGCGTATTGGTGTGAGCAAGCTGGATAAGCCGTACCTCAAGCAACACCTGGCTGCGCCCATCCAGGAGTTCGCGCAGCGTGGCGTTAAAGGCATCCAGCGTGCTTGCCGGGGCGCGGATCGACAGGGTCCCTGCGGTGGGATCCACGCCCAGATGCTGAGCTTCGAAGACGTTTTTGGCCAGATTGCCGATGTCGGTCATTTCCGTCGCGGTCAGGCCGGAAAGGTAGACGGTCTCCAGTTCCTGGCGCATGAACTGTTGCCGGTTCTCGTTGGTGTCCCGAGCCACCAGTACGCGGTGCGCGTCTACGGGAACCCAAAAGGATGTGGTTACCATGCCGAGAGCCCGCGTGGCTTGCTCAAACGTGGCGTCATCCAGATCGAGCCTCGCCTGGGTGGTAGGCACGCTCGAGTCCACGGTGGCGTCGATTCCGTAGGCCTTGAAGACGGTTTGGATCAACTGTCGCGTGCTGCTGCGCAAATGGAAGTTATTCGATTTAGCGGTAGGCGAAAGCACCGGAGCCACACCCAGATCGCTCGCGCCTTGCTCATAGACTGACTCCTGTTGCGTAGGCGCGAATTCTGTGGTCAGTTCGCGCAGATGCTCTGCGACTGCTGCGCTTTGGGGGTCAAGCTCGTGGGCGCGTTGCAGGGCGGCGCGCGCGGCAGCAGGATCGCCTCGGAGCCTTGCCTTGGCCGCCGCCTGGATCAGCGCCGTCACAGCATGGCTGCGTGCCACCTCCGCTGCCAGGGGGTAGTCGTGATTCTCCGGGTCCAACGCTGCGGCCTGCTGATATTCCCGCAGGGCATCGTCGAACTGCTCCTTTTGAAAGAGCTTGCTGGCATCAAGGAACAGCTTCGCCGCGCGACGCCGGTCTCTGGCTCCGGTCGGCCTGGATTGCCTCTCTGATGGAGCCGGAGCACGGACCGAATCCGCAGTGGTGTTCGTTACTGCGCTCGGGGCGGAGTTCGTTGGGGTCTGCGCCGGCTGAACCGTCTCCTGTGCTCCGATTGCCCAGGCAGGCAAACACACCAGCATCGTCGCAATCCATGCGCCCGGTTGTGTGGATACTCTTCTCAAGTCACATTCCGAGACATCTCTAGCAGGCCAGCCAATGAGGATGCGCAGACCTCGGGACGGTATTCGAGCAACTCATCAAAGGTGTAGTGACCAGTGGCCACTGCAATGACAGGCAACCCTTCAGCGTGCGCCGCCTCGATGTCGCGCGGGGTGTCACCGACTACGCATACGCGGGCTTCGGCACCGGCAAGTTCGCGGGCCTTGTGCGCGGCGTGACGGACGAGCTCTGAGCGGACTGGGAACTGGTCACTGAAGCCGCCAAAGCGGAACCATTCCCGAAGCCCGGCTTCCTCGATCTTGATCCAGCCGATCATTTCCAGGTTGCCGGTAGCCACGCCCAGCAGGGCGCCGCCTTGGGCCAGGTGACTCAATGCCTCCTTGACTCCCGGCATGAGCACCAAGTCCATCTCGCGCCGCCGTAAAGCGACGTTGCGGCACATTCCTTCCAGAATTGCGGCCACCTGTGGTTCGAGGATCTCAGCGGGAATTCCTGCTTTATCACACGCTTCGCGCAGGATTGCGGTATCCGTGCTCCCATGCAGAATGACACCGGCCAGCGTGACTTCAAACCCAGTCATGCGCTTTACGCTGGACGCGAAAGACTCAAAATGAACGCGATCACGGCTGCGCAGCAGAGTGCCATCGATATCGAACAGGTAGGCGTCCTGTTGATCCCAGACAAACCCCGGCTCAACCGCGATGCGCGCTTCGTTGTTTTGTTCGATTGTCTTCATGCTCGGGCAGATTTGTCAGCCTTGGCGAAAGCCTTGGCGCGCCGCTCCATACACTAGACGTTCGCCACGGGGCGGACGCTTGAGTCCGGCACGGACTTCCGCAAGGTTGAGGCCCAACTCCGCCATGGTGCGGCTCAGGGTATTACGGTGCATTCCCAACTCTTCGGCTGCCTTGCACTGGTTGCCCCGATTCGCTGCCAGCACTTCGCGCAAATATTGCCGTTTGAAATCTCGCACTGCATCATCATAGCGAACTCCGCTGGAGTGCATCTGCGTAACAAGGCTGTCCAGTTCTCGTCTCACTTCAACCCCTTGCTCATATACTTTGCCACATTCGGCCACATGAAGGCGCTAAAAATCAATGAGCCTCATTCGAATGCATCCAGGGAGGCGATTCCGCCTCAAGGGTCTTCAACTCATGCCGCACTCGCGCTGCCAATTTTTCAGGACTGACCTGCGTACTTAGATGGCAGGCAGCAAAGAAGCGGCGGGGCAGTCTTGATTCAGTCAGCCAGTGGGTCTGTGGAAAAAAGGCTACGGTTACCAGAATGCACAGAGTCACGAGCAACATGCCCTCAAATAAGCCAAAGACCGCTCCTGCCAGCCTGTCAAGGCATCCCAGGCCAATTTTATGCAGCGCATCGGACAAGAAGGCCCCTAAGATTCCTGCTACGACCATCACAATCAGCGCGATGAGAAGGAATGCGATGGCGTCCGCTATCGATTCATTGTGGATCATGGGTCTAAGGTAAGCCGCCAAACGGCCATAATTCCACGCTGCGAGGGCGAGGCCGAGCAGCAGGCCGATCAGGGACGAGGCGGAACGGAAAAAGCCCCGCGCAAATCCTCCCAAGGTAGCTCCAGCAAGAAGCACCACGATGATCCAATCCACCAGTGTCATAAATATCCCACATCAGGACGCAAGATTGAGATCGTGCCCCGTCAGTCGCCGAAATGCCTCAAGATACTTGTCCAGGGTGCGCGCGACAACTTCGGCGGGCAGCCCGGGCGCTGGAGCCTGCTTATTCCATTGGATGCTCTCAAGGTAGTCGCGTACAAACTGTTTGTCGAAGGAGGGCTGGGCACCGCCAGGCCTCCATACCCCAGCTTCCCAGAAGCGGGAGGAGTCCGGGGTCAACACTTCATCGGCAAGGATGATTCCGGCGTCTGTGAATCCGAATTCAAACTTGGTGTCGGCCAAGATCAAGCCGCGCGATGCCGCATGTTCCGCGGCGCGCCGATAGATGGCTAGGGTCAGGTGGCGAAGTTCGCGTGCGGTATCCTCGCCAATCAGCTTTGCGGTCGCCTCAAACGAGATGTTCTCGTCATGTGCCCCGTCCTGGCTTTTGGTGGCCGGTGTGAACAAAGGCTCCGGAAGACGCGATCCGTCCCTAAGGCCATCGGGCAGCGGGACGCCGCACACTGTACCGCTGGTCTTGTATTCCTTCCACCCCGAACCGGCGAGGTAGCCTCGCGCCACGCATTCCACGGGAAACATCCGCGCTCGCCGCACCAGCATGGAGCGGCCTCGCAACTGATCCGCATAGGGCTTGAGCGACGCGGGGAATTCGGATATTTCGGCGGTAATCAGGTGGTTCGGCGTCAAGTCTGACAACAGGTCAAACCAGAACAACGAAATCTGCGTCAGTATTTTCCCCTTGCCGGGGATGCCAGTGCCCAGAACGTGATCGAAGGCCGAAATACGGTCCGTAGCCACAAGGAGCAGGGCATCGTCAACGGCGTACAGGTCGCGCACCTTACCCCGGCCGAGCAATGGAATTGCACCCAGATTGGTTGTCAACAGGGCATTCGTAGCAAGAAGAGCATTCATGGAGAGGCGTCACCTCGGCGGAATCTGAAGCTCCGATTCTCCGGCGCAAGCTTCGGTTTGTCAATGTATGGTGAACACCTCGCGCCCTTTATTAAAGCCACTGATTTCGCTTTACGGGGAAATCCACAAAGCCCTGTGACGGCCGTCACGGAACGAGTCGCCGACATGGGCGAAACTCCAGTTGTCAACATGGTTCGGAGGGCGTGTACGAAAGTCCTCTTTGAGCCGGGAGACACGAGGCAGCAGTGGAAAGGGGAAGCCGCGGCTAGCTTCGTTTCATAAGGGATCGCCAGTAGTCGCGCGCTACCGACCTCCAGCGCCGACTACTGGTCCCCGTCTTTTTCTTGTCATAAAGCAAGCGCCTCCGAAGAGAAGCTGTCCTTCGGGGGCGATTTTTTGCTCTCAATCGCAAAATTGAACCTAATGACCTGCAGCCTGGCTTGCGCCTGACCCGCTTTACGCGGTGCCCCACTTCACGCAGTGGCCCGCTGTTGGTCTTGCCCGCCCAGTCGCACGCTGACAACTTTTGACACGCCCGGCTCCTGCATGGTCACGCCATAAATCATGTCCGCGGAGTGCATCATGCGCTTGGAGTGGGTGACAATGAGGAACTGGGTTTCCTTGCTCATCGAGTCCAACAGGTCGGCCAGCCGGCCCACATTGGTCTCGTCCAGGGCCGCATCCACTTCATCGAGCACACAGAAGGGGCTGGGCTGGAACTGGAAAATCCCTACCAACAGCGCTAGAGCTGTCATCGACTTTTCGCCACCGGAGAGCAGGAGCACGTTCTGCAATTTCTTGCCGGGCGGTGACGCCACGAGGTCCAATCCGCTCTCGGCTTGATTCTCCACGTCGGTAAGCCGCAGAAATGCCTGCCCACCATGGAAGAGCCGCGTGAAGACCTGGCCAAAATTCTCATTGATCTTGGCGAAGGCCTCATCAAACTTGGTACGTGAAATCTGGTCGATTTCTTTGATCGTTTCCTGAGTGTTTTCGATGGACTCCATCAGGTCCTTGCGCTGTGTATCGAGGAATGCATAACGGTCCGCCGTCTCTTTGTACTCGTCGAGCGCCATCATGTTCACCGGACCCATTTGCTCCATACGCTGCCGCAGCGTGCGGCAGGTCTCTTCCTCGGCGGCAAGTTCTTCGCTGGCCAGCCGCACAATCTCCTCGTCTGCGCGCAGCAGCGCAGCCTCGGCATTTACCTCCGTGAGGCAACTGGCCTCGAGATGTTCCAGATCGGCTCGCAGCTTGGCCGCTTCGCTGGCACGATTGGCGCGGTCCTCGCGCAGTTGGTCCAGCGCAGATCGCGCGGTCTTCAACTCCGTCTCCATAGCCGCCAGTTGCTGGCGGAGAGACTGGGCCTGGGTGGTCAATGTTTGCGCCGTGGCCAATGCTTCGTCGCGCAGGGTAATCAGCTCCTGCTCGCGCCTTGCCAGTTCCGCGCTTTCGCGGGTGCGCTGATCGCGCTCCGCTTCTGCCGCGGCGCGCTGTTGCACGATGGCGAGCACACGACGCTCCAACTCGCTATGCAGGCGATCAATGCGTTGGAAAGCCGCCTCGGCGCCGCGTCGGCGCTCTTCCAGCCCGGCCAACTCCGCGGTTACACGCGCCGCCTCCTGCTGCAAGCCTTCACGTTTCTGCCGCAGGGCAGTCAACTGGGCCTGTTGCTCGTCAAGGGCCGCTTCGGCGGTGACGCGCTCGGCCTCCAGGCGCGATGCTTCCTCGCGCTTCTGTTCAATCACGATGGACTTGGCCTCGCGCGCGTCCTTATTGCGGGCGGCCTGCAAGGTCCAATCCTGCAGACGCCTTTCAACGCGCTGTGCCTCAGTCTCCATCTGCTTCAGTGCCGCGCCCTGGTCTGCAGTGTCGTGCTCGGCCTGCCGCCGCTCGGAGCTGCGTGCTTCAAGCTGCGCATCGAGTTCTGCGATGGTCCGCGTGAGCTCCGTGGCTTCTGCCTCGGCCACGGACAGGCTGGACTCAATGCCGGCAAGGCGCTTTTCCGTTTCACGCAGTTCGCGCTTCAGGGCCAGTGGGCCTTCGCTTGCAGGTTTGCCGCCGGTGACAGTGGCGTTGTGAAAGCACTCACCCTCGGGGGTGAGAAAGAAGGCGTGGCCGAATTCGCCGGCCAGTCGTTGGGCCTCAACAGAACTCTCGACCAGATACCCATATCGCAGCTTGGGCAAAATTGCTTCCAGCGATCGCCCGAACCCGTTCAATACTCGGATGGCGTCTTTGAGTGGCGTAATTCCTTGCGCGCTGATGAGGTCGTTGCCTTCTTCCCACAGGCTGCCTTGCGCGGATTGATGAATCAGGAAGGTAGCGCGGCCATCCACGCCAGACTTCAGAAGCCGGACGCCTTCTTCTGCCGCTCCCCAGCTCTCAACCACCACGTAGTTCAGCTCGTCGCGCAGGAACTCGTCCACCACATCCTCGTGCTCGCCGCTCACTTCAATAAAGTCAGCCAGCGTGCCCACTGGGGTCATCCCGTTCGCCAGCGCACCCGGCTTCAGAAGCCGTCGTACGGTGTCAGTGGAATAGCTGTGGTCGTGAATCAATGCTTCAAGCGAATTGCGCCTGCCTGCAGTGGTGGCCTGTTCGCTGCGCAACTGGTTCGCGCGCCCTCGAACGCCATTCTCATGGGCACGGAGTTCCTGCAGCTTTTCGCGCAGAGCGGCTATCTCGCTTTCCAACCGCTGTAAGGCTTCGGCGGCAGAGTCGAAACGCAAACGGGCCTGGCCGCTTTGCACACCGAGGTTCTGCAATTCGTGCTGTGCCTGGCCCATCTCAGATTCCAAGCGCTGCGCTTCGCGCTCCAGGGCCGCCAGGCTCTCCTCTCCCTGGGCGGTGGTGTTGCGCGCATTGACGGCCATGGTAAGCAGATGAACCGCATGGCGGCGGCCCACTTCCAACTGCCGCTCAGCATCGAAAACCTCGTCGGCTGCAGCGCGGGCGGTTTGCTGACAGGCTTCCACATTCTGGCGGAAGACCTTGGCCTCGGTTGCGGCAGTGTCCATGAATGCGCGCTGCTGGGCCCGCTCTTCCGCGATGCCGGTGAGTTGCAGATGGGTTTGTTCGAGCTCAGCCGCTGCCGCGGCCAGGCGCACCCCCAATTCATTTACACGCTCGGTGTTGCTGCTTTCGCGAGCTGCGGCACGCTCCAGTTCGACCGCCGCGGCATTGGCCTGGTTCTGCGCCTCCAGTGCCGCGCGGTCAAGATCGTAGCCGCGCTCTGTAAGGGTGTGCTGGTTGGATTCCAACGTGCCGATTTCGGCCGCGGCGCCATTGATTCGTTCTGTCAGAGCGGAGATCTCCTCAGCCAGACGCGCCTGTTCCGTATCCATCTGCGCCATGCGGCTGGCCAGCACCACGCGAAGTCGCCGGCGCAGTTCCTCACGCGCCGCCGCATATCGTTCGGCCTTCGACGCCTGCCGCTTGAGGCTGTTCATCTGCCGCGTGACTTCTTCAAAGATGTCGTCTACGCGGGCCAGGTTTTGCTTGGAACTCTCAAGGCGCAGTTCTGCAAGCCGTTTCTTGGTCTTGAAGCGGGTGATGCCGGCGGCTTCCTCAATGATTGCGCGGCGATCATGCGGCTTGGAGCTAAGGAGCTGGCCGATGCGTTCCTGTCCGATGATGGCGTAGCTCTCCGGACCGAGGCCTGTGCCCATGAAGATGTCCTGAATATCGCGCAAGCGGCACAACTTGCCGTTCAGCAGGTACTCGCTTTCTCCGGTGCGAAAAAGCCGACGGGTAATTACGATCTCGCCTTTTTGCGGTGTGCGTTGAAACTTGCGCCGGCGAATTTTTAGCACTACCTCCTGCGGTCCCTCGGCGGCGGCCCGCGGCTGGTCGGGCGACTCCTCGTCAAGTACTTGGCCGGGCTGCTCAGAGGCTGCGATCTCCTCGGCCTCTGCTGCACTCTGTCGGCGCGCCTCGTCCTCGTCCCAATCCGTCGCAATGCCGTGATCGACCACCACCTCGGGCTCGACTGGTATCGGTCCCTCGTAGGCGGCGGGGTCCACCATGGTCAGCGTGACCTCGGCCATTCCCAGGGGCTTGCGCTCGCGTGTGCCGGCAAAGATGACATCCTGCATATTGGCGCCACGCAAAGTCTTGGCGCTCTGCTCGCCCAGCACCCAGCTCACCCCGTCCAGGATGTTTGACTTTCCGCAGCCATTCGGACCCACCACGACGGCAATGCCTGTGCCGGGCACGGTGAGTTCCGTGCGGTCGCAAAAGCTCTTAAAGCCGAGGATGTGGATCTTTTTCAGTTTCAGCATGTAGGCTCCGGGTTCACGAGGGTCACAACTTCAGGAGATCGAGGCCGCCGAGGTGAACGAACAGGGGCGCTCCAGCGGCAGAAACAATTGTCTTCAATCACAGACTCTAAGGAGACGGAGGGGCAGGGTCAACGGCAGCAAAGAGGGTTCTTGTGGATAAGGGAGGCCAGAATTCGAGTTCTTGGGGAATCTCCGTAATTATGGGCGAATCTCCGGGATTTCAACCGATTTCGACCGTGATTTCCACAAGCCAGTGTACGTTGAAGTTCAGGCCTGAGCCAGAGCGGAGCCCACCGCCTTCCGAATCACCCTTTCCAGGGCCCGCAGGGCCTGTGGACGGGGATAACCGGGCCGGCTGGCCAGGCGAATGGTGCGAAAAGACTGCCCCGTGAGCGGCCTGATCGCGATCCCGCGCTGGCGCAAGGAATCCGCTGCCAGGGTGGGTATGAGGGTGGCGCCGTACCCGGCGGCGACCAGGTTGACAAGGGTTTCAAGGGTTGACACCTGGGTCGATGCTTGCAACTTGCTCCGTGGCTGGCCGTGTTTCGAGCCGCAGGCAGCAAGAGCATGGTTTGCCAGGCAATGGCCATCGGCCAAGACTAACAGTTCGCTGGCTATGGCTTCCTCATTGACTGTGGCGCTTGCCGCCAGCCGATGGTGTAGGGGCAGAGCCGCCACGAGGGGCTCATCAAATAGAACGATTTCAGTAATTTCCGGCGCCTCGGCAGCAGTGGCCAGCAGTGCTGCGTCGAGGCGATGGTTGCGAAGGCCGTCGACGAGTGCCCGTGTCTGGTCCTCCCATAGCTCTATGGTCAGCCCCGGGTATGCCTGCCGCAACGGCTTCAGGATCACAGGCATCAGATAGGGCGCCAGGGTCGGAATCACGCCCAGCCGCAGTGGCCCCACGAGTGGATCGCGCGCGGCCCGGGCGACTGCCTCCATCTGGCCAGCCTCCGCCAGAGCGTGTTGTGCATGGGCGAGAATCTGGCTGCCCACCGGCGTGATGTCCACGCGCTTGTTGGTGCGCTCAAGGAGCGTGACGCCCAATTCGTTCTCGAGCTTGCGAATCTGGCTGCTGAGAGTCGGCTGGCTTACGTTGCAAGCCTCGGCGGCACGTCCAAAATGCCGGTGATAGGCCACTGCTACCAGATAACGAAGTTCCTGCAGATTCATGTGCCGTCCTGGGAAATGTTGCTCGAATCCATCATAGAGCATGGCAATCGCCATCGTAGAAACAATTGATTTTACTTATGGAAGTGTGCGGTCTAGGTTTAACAAGCAGGCGTATTATTGCGGCGGGAGAAGTTGCGCGGCCGAGCAGGTTAAATATTGAATTCTTGCCGCGCACCGCGGATTTTCAACAGAATTGCAACACGGAATCTAAGGAGATTTGCCCATGCCTGAAAGCCAGACAAAGACCCCCGGACCACCCATAGTCGACGATCAGAATGCCATGTCAGGCGATGCAAAATGCCCGTTTTCGAACGGCGCCCACAAACACACAGTAGCCGGGACCCAATCCAATGCAAACTGGTGGCCCAATCAACTGAACCTGAAAATATTGCGCCAGCACTCGCAACTGTCTAATCCTCTGGGCGAGTCATTCAACTACGCTGAGGAGTTTAAGAGCCTCGACTTGAATGCGGTGATCGAGGATCTGCGTGCCTTGATGACGACCTCGCAGGACTGGTGGCCTGCGGACTATGGCCACTATGGGCCGTTTTTCATCCGTATGGCGTGGCACAGCGCTGGCACCTATCGTATCGCCGATGGTCGCGGCGGCGCGGGCTCAGGGGCACAACGATTTGCTCCCCTCAACAGCTGGCCGGACAACGTGAGTCTCGACAAGGCGCGCCGGTTGATCTGGCCGATCAAACAGAAATACGGTCGGAAACTTTCCTGGGCCGACCTGATTGTTCTCACTGGCAACGTGGCGCTGGAGTCGATGGGGTTGAAAACCTTTGGTTTCGGTGGCGGGCGCGTGGACATCTGGGAGCCGGAGGAAGACGTTTATTGGGGATCTGAGACCAAGTGGCTGGGAGACGAGCGCTACAAGGGCGACCGTCAGCTCGACAATCCTCTCGGCGCTGTTCAGATGGGTCTGATCTATGTGAATCCCGAAGGACCGAATGGCAAGCCGGATCCAGTGGCTGCGGCGGTGGATATTCGGGAGACCTTCGCTCGCATGGCCATGAACGACGAAGAGACAGTGGCCCTGATCGCAGGCGGACATACGTTTGGCAAAGCGCATGGAGCTGCCGATCCGATCAAGTACGTCGGTCGTGAACCCGAGGGCGCGCCAATCGAAGAACAAGGTCTGGGCTGGAACAACAGCTTCGGCAGCGGTCATGGTTTCGATACCATCAGCAGCGGCTTGGAGGGTGCATGGACGACGAACCCGGCGAAGTGGGACAACAACTACCTGGAGAATCTGTTTGGCTACGAATGGGAACTCACGAAGAGCCCCGCCGGTGCTCACCAGTGGACACCCAAGAACGGAGCTGGAGCGGGCAAGGTGCCGGATGCTCACGACCCCAAGAAGAAGCACGCCCCCATCATGTTCACGACAGACCTTTCGCTGAGATTGGACCCGGTCTATGAGAAGATTTCGAGGCGCTATCTAGAGCATCCGCAGGAGCTCGCAGATGCCTTTTCAAAGGCCTGGTTCAAGCTGACACACCGCGACATGGGACCCGTCTCCCGGTACCTAGGCCCGCTGGTTCCCAAGGAGCACCTGATTTGGCAGGATCCTGTTCCCGCGGTCGAACATGCATTGATCGACGAGAAGGATATTGCTGCCCTGAAGGCCAAGATTCTCGCATCTGGGCTTTCCATTTCCCAACTGGTTGCGACCGCTTGGGCGTCGGCTTCGACGTTTCGCGGCAGCGACAAGCGCGGCGGGGCCAACGGGGCGCGTATTCGCCTCGCGCCGCAGAAGGATTGGGAAGTCAACGAGCCGGCCAAACTGGCGAAGGTTCTCAAGACGCTGGAAGCGATCCAGAAGGATTTTAATGGCGCGCAATCCGGCGGGAAAAAGGTCTCACTGGCTGACCTGATCGTTCTGGGCGGCTGCGCAGCTGTTGAGGAAGCTGCGAAGAAGGCTGGCCACGAGGTAAAGGTTCCCTTCTCGCCAGGGCGCACAGATGCATCGCAGGAGCAGACCGATGTGGCATCCTTCGCCGTATTGGAGCCGACAGCAGACGGGTTCCGCAACTACATCCGAAAGGGAGCCGAGGGATCAGCGGCTGAGCTGCTGGTGGATCGGGCTGACCTGCTGACGCTGACCGCTCCGGAGATGACGGTTCTGATCGGTGGACTGCGCACCCTGAATGCAAACTTCGGACAGTCCAAACTTGGCGTTTTCACCAAGCGGCCTGAAACCTTGACCAATGATTTCTTTGTGAACCTCCTCGATATGAGGACGAAATGGCAGAGGTCGGCCACTTCAGAAGGCGTGTTGGAGGGGCGGGATCGGGCGACCGGCGAGCTTAAGTGGACGGGAACCGTAGTCGATCTTGTTTTCGGTTCGAACTCTCAATTGCGAGCTCTCGCGGAATTCTATGCGTGCAGCGACTCGCAGCAGAAGTTCGTGAGCGACTTTGTGGCGGCCTGGAGCAAGGTGATGAACCTCGATCGCTTCGACCTCGTGTGATCGCAAAGGGAAGTTTCTAGAAAGCGCAGCCGCTACGTGGCGTCGGGTTATCCCGGATCAGGTAGAGGCTGCGCGAATCATCGAGTTCCCATAAGGTGCGAATGCGGAGAACGGGATCGGGGCTACGCTGCAGCGTTGGCGGCTAACGACTCAATGACTGCGATGCCCGGGAGCAATTCTGCCGGGACATTGTGACGTTCCTGCAGATACTGCGGGCTGTTGTAGGAGAGCCATGCCTTCCCGTGGTTGTCTTCCCAGATGAGAATCTTGAGCGGGAGATCGATGGCGATGCTGGGAGTGGCCAGCATAACGGGTGTGCCGACCTTCGGACTGCCAAAGATCAACAGCTTCGTGGGAGGCATCTTCAAGCCCGCCTTTTCCGCTTCTCCGCTGTGGTCGATCAATGCGAACAGGGTCACTCCTTTGGCATGAAGGATTGACTTGAGCCTGGTGACTGTTTCGTCTACCGAGTGATTGCTGGGGGAATTGACGATTCCCTTGCCGCTGGTCAATGTCATGGACGCCTCCGGCATACTTCCAAAGCGCAATGGACTATACATGATGGCCGACTGGCGATTCAAGGCCGAGAGAAACCTCAAAGAAAATGAACGACCCAAGTGGTGGGAATCGAACCCGTCTGCGGCCAGGTTCAATCACAACCGGCAGAGAGTGGACAACTCGGCACGGCGCCCCCGGCTGGCGCGTTTGTGCTTCCTGTAGAGTTGGAACAGGCATTCCATCTCTGATTCTCTGTTCGTTGTAGATTCGGGCTCCAGTTTCTTGACGACTCCTTCCAATCCGGAAAATCTCATTGCGGTTCTGAGGACAGTGTTCGGGTTTGCGCATTTCAGGGCGAACCAGGAAGCAGTGTGCCGGGCGGCGATTGCGAGGCGGGACCTGCTGCTGGTGATGCCGACCGGAGCGGGGAAGTCGTTGTGCTATCAGCTTCCTGCGCTCGTGCTGGGAGGAACGGCACTGGTAATCTCGCCGCTCATTTCGCTGATGGAGGACCAGGCGGCAAAGCTGACGGCGTTGGGGCTGAGGGTGGCGCGGATTCACTCTGGAATGGAGCGGGGGGCGTCACGGCAGGCTTGCATCGACTATCTGCAAGGGAATCTGCAGTTCCTCTTTATTGCGCCGGAACGGCTGCGGGTGCCGGGATTTGTGGAGATGCTGGCGAAAGGGAAGTTGGCGCTGATCGCCATCGATGAGGCGCACTGCATTTCGCAATGGGGGCATGACTTCAGGCCCGATTACCGGATGCTGGGGCAGTATTTGCCGGGCCTGCGAGGCGATGCGCCAGTGCTGGCCCTGACAGCTACGGCGACGCCTTCGGTGCAGGCAGACATATTGCAGCAATTGGGAATGGTGAAACCGGAGCGGTTCATTCACGGCTTCAGGCGCAAGAACCTGGCGATCGAGGTGGTCGAGGTGTCAGTGCCTGAGCGCCCGCGAGCGATTTGTGGCCTGCTGGGCGATGAGCGGCGGCGACCGGCAATTGTCTACGCACCTTCGCGAAAATTGGCGGAGCGCCTGGCGGAGGAACTGTCGGCTTCAATTCCGGCTGCGGCGTACCACGCGGGTCTGGATGCTGCAACGCGGGAGCGGGTGCAGACGGCATTCCAGGCTGGCGAAATGGAAGTGGTGGTGGCGACGATCGCGTTCGGGATGGGGATTGACAAGGCGGACATCCGAACCGTGATTCACGCGGGGCTGCCGTCGACGCTGGAGGGGTACTACCAGGAGATTGGGCGCGCAGGGCGTGACGGAGCACTAAGCCGAACCTACCTGATGCACTCCTATGCCGACCAGCGGACGCACGACTTTTTTCTGAACCGTGATTATCCGCCGGTGGGGCATCTGGAGCAGGTATTTCGAGTGCTTGGCGAAGAGCCAAGGGCGGTGGATGAGCTGCGGGGGGCATCGAAGCTAGGCGAAGAGGAGTTCGACAAAGCGCTGGAGAAGCTGGAGATTCACGGCGGCGCGCGGGTGGATTTTGGTGGCAATGTGACCAGCGGTGGAACGGGCTGGAAGAAGACATACGCGGTGCAGGCGAAGTACCGGGCGGAACAGTTTGAAAAAGTGCTGCAGTTCACCACTTCAAACGAGTGCAGAATGGCGGCTCTGGTACGCCACTTCGGAGACCTGGCGGATGCAAGCCGGTCTTGCGGTATTTGCGATGTGTGCGATCCAGCGGGAGCGGTCCTGAGGCTGTTTCGTAGAGCGACAGTTGCGGAGCGGGCGCTGGCGCTGGCGATTACAGGCGAGCTACGGCAGGTGGACTACAAGGCCACAGGCACGCTGCAACGAGGACTGGACCCGGCGGGCAAATTGAACCGGAAGGAGTTTGAAGGTCTCCTGGATGCGATGGTGCGGGCAGGGCTGATCGCGATGGAAGACTCCGAATATGAGAAGGACGGCGAGGTGCGCCGGTTCCGGAAAGTGCGGCTGACCGAGAAAGGGATGGAGTTGCGGTCTGGGATGGTGGTGGAACTGTTGATCGGCGATGGGATGGTGGAAGAGTTCGGGGGACGAGCGGCTTTGGGCGCGACGAAGAGGAGTTCGACCGCTGCGAGAAAGTCTGCGAAGAAGACTGAACCGGGGCCAGCGCGATTGCCGGAGGGGGGCGATGCAGTGGCGGCACGGCTGAAAGAGTGGCGCGCGGCAGAAGCGAAACGGCTGGGGGTTCCGGCTTACTTGGTGATACATGACAGAACGCTGACAGCGCTGGCGCTGGCACGGCCGGTGAATCCAAAACAGTTGCTCGATATTGTAGGGATGGGCCCCGCCAAAGTAGAGAAGTTTGGCGGGGCGATTCTGGAATTATGCAAACCCTAGTTGACGCGCTCGATGACGACGGATTCGAGGATCACGGGCTTGTGGGGCTTGTCCTGCGATCCGCGAGGGACGAGGGAGATTTTGGTCACGATTTCCTGGCCGTCGACGACTTCACCGAAGATAGTGTGATTGCCGGTGAGCCACGGTGTAGGCGCGACGGTGAGGAAGAACTGGCTACCATTGGTTCCGGGGCCGCTGTTCGCCATGGCCAGCTTGCCGGGCTTGTCGAACTTGTGAGGCGAACCTTTGGTCTCGTCCTGGAAACGGTAACCCGGACCGCCCATGCCGGTGCCGGCGGGGTCGCCGCCCTGAATCATGAAGTCGGGGATGACGCGATGAAAGATGGTTCCGTCGAAGAGCTTGCTGGTGGATTTGGCGCGGGTGGTGGGATGAACCCATTCCTGTGAGCCTTCGGCCAGGTCGATGAAGTTCTTGACAGTGATGGGCGCGTCGGTCTCAAAGAGGCGGACGGTGATCTTGCCTTCCGTGGTGGTGAAGACGGCGTAAGTACCTGCTGCAAGGGCCATATCAAACTCCTGTGATTCGTAGTTTCCTGCCCTCTCCGCAAAAAATGGGGAGAGAATCATGCACCCGGCATTCGGGATCAGGGTGCGGATTACTGTTTAGGTGCGGCGGTGGGTGACGAAGGCACGGATTGGCCTTCGGGGACAATGGTCACCTTCTTGAGCAGCACCTGCGTGAGCGGCTTGTCATTGCTGTCGCGCTCTACGCGGGCAATGGTTTGGACGACCAGAACGCTGGCCTCGTCGCACTGACCGAAGATGGTGTAGTGCTGGTTGAGCGAGTCGTACGCTTTCTCGGTAATAAAGAATTGACTGCCGTTGGTGTTGGGGCCGCTGTTTGCCATGGCGAGGCGCCCGGGCACGTCGAAGTTGAGGTTGGGATCGAACTCATCTTCAAACTGATAGCCGGGGTCTCCCATGCCGGTGCCCATGGGGTCGCCACCCTGGATCATAAACTCGGGGATGACGCGATGGAATGTGGTGCCGTCATACAAGGGCTTGTGGTGCTGCACCTTTTTGGTGTCGGGATCAGTCCAGTCTTTTGTGCCCTGGGCGAGACCGATGAAGTTGGCGACCGCCTTGGGCGCCTGCGCCTGAAAGAACTGGCAGGTGATGCGGCCCATTGAGGTATCCATAACCACCGAGGGACCGTTGGGGCGCACCATTGCAGCGGCGGTAGCCTGTGGTGCATCGGGGATTTCTTCAGCGGGCTTGGTGGACTGCTGGACGAGGGCGGAGATGGACACAGCCGCAACAACGGCCAAGACTAATCCGGGAAGCACATATTTGGTTCTCATGCCGAACTTGAGGGTAAATCATGCGGCGGGTGGACTGCCAGCATCGAGCGTAGGCAATGTATCTTAATCCAATGACTGTATTCAGCAAACGACCTTCGCTTGGACGCCTCGCTGTTCTGATAGGCGCTCTCTATTGCCTTGCATTTCCGGCTGTGCCTGTTGTGGCTCAAGCAGACAAGACAACGGTCAGTAACGAAAAGACAGGGGAGAAGCCGGCAGCCGCGGAGAAATCAGCAGCGGACAAGGCGGCCGACGACAAGACAGCGCTCCCTCCGCTGCCGGCCGATGCGCATGTGCAACAGACCATGCAACTAGACGGCAAGACATTGAAATACACCGTAACGGTGGGCGCACTGCCGGTGCGCGACAAGGATGGGAAGATCGCCGGCCAGGTGGTGGTGACCGCCTACACAATGGACGGTGAGAACCGACCGGTGACATTTGCATTGAACGGCGGCCCGGGCGCGTCGTCGGTATTTCTGAATTTCGGCGCGATCGGGCCGAAGCACCTGCAGGCGGGCAACGAAGGTGACAGCCCATCCGATTCACCAATGCTGAGCGACAATCCGGGAACATGGCTGGACTTTACAGATCTGGTCTTCATCGACCCGGTGGGTACGGGGTTCAGCAGAACGACGGTGCCAGAGACGGACGCAAAGAAGCTGTTTTACAGCACTACGCCCGACATTCAGTATCTTTCCCGCGTGATCTACGACTGGCTGGTGAAGAACGGCCGGCTGGGATCGAGGAAGTACCTGGCGGGGGAGAGCTACGGAGGGTTTCGCGGGCCGCGGATTACCTACTATCTGCAGTCGCAACTGGGCGTGGCAATGAACGGTGTGGTGCTGGTGTCGCCGTATCTGAATCCCACTATCGAGGACGACGGCGACTTATCGCCGATGCCGTGGATGATGACGTTGCCCTCAATCGCCGCGGCACACATGGAACGCGAGAACAAGCTGACTCCGCAGACCATGGCCGATGTGATTGCGTACACGCGCGGGGAGTACGCGGCCGCACTGCTGAAAGGCCGCTCCGACCCCGAAGCCACGAAGAAAATGATCGAGCATGTGACGGAACTGACCGGCCTCGATCCGGCATTTGTGAAGTACTCGGGAGGGCGGCTGGAAACGGGCGCGTATCTCCGTGAGGTCTTTCGCGAGGAAGGCAAGCTGGGCTCGGTGTATGACTCGAACGTGACTTCTTTCGATCCGTTTCCATTTGCGCCGGAGCAGCGGGCCAACGATCCGATTCTGGCCAGCATGATTGCGCCGGTGACGACGGCGATGGTGGATTTTGTGACCCGGGTCGTAGGGTGGAAAGTGGACGCGCAGTACAACGCGCTGTCAGGTGAGGTGAATCGCCTGTGGGAAGGCGGAGATGACTTGCGCACAGGGTCAGTACCGCAACTTCGGCAGGCGGTAGCGGCCGATCCAAAACTGCGGGTGCTGATTGTGCACGGCTGGAACGATTTATCGTGTCCCTTCATGGGATCGATTTTGACCGTGGACCAGATGCCGGTGATGGGTGATCCGGCGCGTGTCGCGGTGCGGGAGTATCCGGGCGGGCACATGTTCTATACGCGGCCGGCGAGCCGCGCGGAACTGCGCAAGGATGTGATGGCGATGTACGGGCAGCACTGAGACAACGCCTACCATCCAGATCGTGCTTTCCCATGTCTCAAAAGCGAGACATGGGGCACCCATTGCTGCGTAGCACGCAGGTAAGATGAGGCGCCCGAGGGCGCCTCATCTCTTATCTCAATTGGATCAGGTTCTAGCGATGTCCGCCGCCGTGGCCACCACCATGAAATCCGGGCAAGGCATGTTCATTACCCGCATCATGACCGGCAGGACCTTCGTGGCCTCGCCCATCGCGCGCCTCATTTCCGTGGAAGTGGTTGAATTGCTGCTCCCCGCGTCCCGGCAGCGGACCATGGTAGCCGTGATGGGGGTCGTAGCGGTTGTCAACGTGGCCGAAAAAGCCGCGTGGGCCATGAAACCAGGGGCCGGCACCAATAAACAAGCCGCCCACAAACCAATCGGGGCCGTAGTAGCCGTAGGGGGCACAGTCATAGGGAGCGTAGTCGAAGTACCCATAGGGGCACACAGGCGCCACGCCAATGTTGACGGCAATCTGGGCCTGTGCGACGGGAGCCCAGCTGACCAAGGCAGTGGCGAGAAGAGAGAGCGCGAAGATCTTCGCGGCGGTCAGGCGCGTGAAGGGAAAAACATTACCGTGGAACATGATTTCTCCTTGAGCCAATTAGAACTCTCAAAAGCGCAACGAGTTGTATTTATTGTGTGGTTTCTTGATTTTTGGGCGCTTCACAGTCAACTGCGGGCTCACCGTTTCGCCGTTTCGGTGGCGGGGGGAGGGGGGGGCCCTCAAAA
>CAYNGB010000015.1:0-83024 GCA_964396795.1 uncultured Occallatibacter sp.
AGTGTCGGAGATGTGCCCGGTCTAAAATGTCGGTTAACTGCCCGGCCGTTCAGGACCGGGGACATGCCAGACAGATTGAACCGGATCGATTGTCCAATGGCTCCCATACCGAGATTGTGCGCCTTTGGGACCTAATTCTCGGCAAGGGCAATAGCAGCGAACTGAAGGGGGTTCTTGGCGCGGCTTAATTGGCGAAGTCAGGTGTGGCCGAAAAGCCCGCGGAGCAGGGGGTTCGTGCTCCTCCACTCGGCAGATCAATTGTTGCCGCCGTGCTGGAGGAGTAATTGCTCGACGTCTGGGTGGCGATTGCGCGTCGCCAGCTGCAAGGGTGTCCAACCCTCGTGTGCTGCTCCCGCGAGAAAGTCTGACACCTCAAATGGGTTGGTCCTCGCATTAACGTCGGCCTTGCTGGCCAACAGCAACTCCACTACATCTTTGTTGCCTGCTTTCGCCGCAAAGTGCAAAGCCGTCCAACCGTCTTTCGTCTTGGCATTGACGTCGGCCCCTTTGGCTATTAGCAGCTCCACCACTTCTTTGTGGCCCTTCTGTGCCGCCCAGTGCAAAGGCGTCGAACCCTCGTTGCTCCGGGCATTGACATCGGCCGCGCTGGCCAACAGCAACTCCACCTCGTCTTTGAACCCTTTATCCGCCGCATAATGCAATGGAGTCCAGCCGTCATCGGACTTGACATTGACGTCGGCTTTATGGGCCAAAAACAGCTCCGTTAGGTCTCTCTCTCCCTTAAACGCAGCCCAGAGTAGAGGTGTCCAGCCGTCGTCGTCTTTTGCGTCAACCTCCGCCTCGTGGGTCAACAACAACACCGCCTCGTCCTTGTACCCCTTAAGCGTCGCCGAGTGCAATGGCGTCCATCCCCTGCCTGTAGCAGTATCGGCGCCAAACTTTCCGGACAGAAGCCACTCCATCACCCGCTGCCAAGGCATAGCGCCCTTGTGAGCCTTGGCATTGACGTCTGCCTGGTTGCTCAGCAGCAACTCCACCACATCCTTGTGGCCATTGGCGACTGCCGCATGCAAAGGTGTATACCCGTATTTGTCCCTGGCATTGACATCAGCCTTGTTGGCCAGCAGCAACTCCGCAACGTCTCTGTGGCCATCGAAAGCCGCCCACTGCAAAGGCGTCGCACCTCCGTCGTTCTTGGCGTTGACGTCGGCTCTGTTAGCCAGAAGCAACTCCATTACGTCCTTGTGGTCATATGCCGCCGTCCAGTGCAGAGCTGTATTACCTTTCTTGTTCTTGCTAAAAATGAGATCGGGATGGTCCTTGAGCAACAACCGGACTCTAGCCAAGTCGCCCTTTGCGGCCGCGCCGCGAAACTCGCTTCCAATATCATTCTTGTGGCAGGAGGAGGCGAGACTGAAGCACGCCAGCGCAAGCAACGAGAAGGCGATGCGGCATGGCATTGCGGAGTGGCTCGCACAGATAGAGAACAAGCGCACCTCTGAGTTTCCTTGAAATTGACACAAAGTATATCCAAGTCGGGTGAAGTTTAGATGTTCACAGGTTCCTATCCGGCCATCAAGCCCTGACAGCGATAACCAAGACTTCTGGCCGGAGTGCCCGACAACCTGATAAAGACCAACGGAGTGCGGATGTAGCCCCGCAGCCAGGGGCGACGGGGCCGACGTATACTTTTACGATCCGCAAAAGTACTCACGCTCCCCTGATCCTGGGAGGATCGAAGAGACCCAGCGCGTGCGGTTTGACTGAACGGAGAACCGGCGCTCGTTGGCCAATGAAAAGGATGGGTAGCGGCCTGCGGATGGAGGCTTGCTGGAGGGTTCGTGATTCTCGCAAATATGGTTGCGGCCGTGGAGTGGCAGAGCACGGGGCGGCTGATTACGCTTTCGGTCCCGGATTTGATCATCATCGTTGCCTACTTCGCGATGGTGCTGGGCATCGGGTTCTATCTGAAGCGCTATGCGACCACCTCAGACGATTTCTTCATGGCCGGGCGCGATATGACGGCGTGGGTGGCGGGGCTGAGCTTTCTCTCAGCCAACCTGGGCGCGCTGGAGCTGATGGGATGGGCGGCGGCGGCGTACCAGTACGGCATCCTAGCCACGCATTTCTACTGGATCGCGGCGTTTCCTTCGATGGTGTTCCTGGGCCTGGTCATGATGCCGTTCTACTACGCCTCAAACACCCACTCCGTGCCCGGCTACCTGCAACTGCGTTATGGCGAGGCCACGCGCGCACTGAGCGGAGTTTCGTTTGCGGTGATGACGGTGCTGATGTCGGGCATCAACATGTATGCCATGGCCCTGGTGATGCAACTGGTGCTGGGCTGGAATTTCCACTTCAGCATCTGGGTGTCGTCGCTGACGGTGGCGATCTATGTGACATTGGGAGGGCTGTACTCGGCCATTTTCAACGAGGTGCTGCAGTTCTTCCTGATCTGGTTTGGCGCGCTTTCGATTCCGATCCTAGGCATGATCGAAGCCGGGGGCTGGAACGGGCTGGTAGCGAAGATTCATGAGCGGGTGCAGGGCGACTACGTGCACCTGTGGGCGCCAATGAGCACCTTTAACGGCAACCCGATGGGCGTTCACTGGACGGGCATCGTCTTCGGCCTGGGCGGGGTGATTGCGTTCGGCTATTGGACGACGGATTTCCTGGTGGTGCAGCGGGCGATGGCGGCCAAGGACCTGCGCTCGGCACGGCTGGCGCCCATCATCGCCTCGTATTTCAAGATGCTGGTTCCAGCGATCGTGATTCTGCCGGGATTGCTGGGGATCGCAGTGCTGCCGTTCAAGCTGGTTCCGGCAAACACCGTGGGGATGGGGCTGCACAGCTACAACGAGGTGCTGCCGCTGATGCTGGCGCGCTACTGCGGGCCGGGTTTGCTGGGGCTGGGTGTGACGGCGCTGATCGCGGGGTTCATGTCGGGCATGGCGGGCAACGTGAGCGCTTTCGCCACGGTGTGGACCTACGACATCTATCAGCCGCACATTTACAAGCACGGCAGCGACAGACATTACTTGCTGGTGGGGCGGTGGTGCACGATTCTGGGAGTGATTGCGAGCATTGGCACGGCATACCTGGTGACGCACTTCAGAAGCATTATGGATTACATGCAGGCGCTGGTGAGCTTCTTTATCGCCCCGCTTGGCGCCACCGTGATTATAGGAATGCTGTGGAAGCGCGCCACTCCCAAAGGGGGGTTCTGGGGGCTGCTTGCCGGGACCCTCTCGTCTGTGGGGATGTATGCGGTGGTGACGATTCATCCGGAAGCGCTGCGTTACGTTGCTCTCTCGGCACAGGCCAAGCCCATCGCCGACGACCTCTACCGCGCCCTGTGGTCCTGCCTCATTTGTATTTTCGTTACTGTGGGAGTGAGCCTGTTTACGGAACCTAAGCCGATTGCGGAATTGAAGAACCTGGTGCTGGGCCATCTTGCCGCTACGGATGAGGAAGTAGTACCACTCTACAAGCGGCCGATATTCTGGGCTGTTGGAGTGGCGGTGTTGTTCGCGACATTGCAAATCGTTTTTTGGTAGTGTGCGTAAACGGAGCCGGCGGGTTGCCGTGAGGAGAAGCTATGGAAGACAACGACTCAACCCTTCATGTGCATCGCGCACATCACGAGATGCTGCCGGTGTGGTTCTTTATCGGTTGTCTTCTGCTGTTTTACGGGCTGGTGATTCTGTTTGTGGGGATTCGTGAATTCCATCACCCTCCGGCGGTGGTGCTGGCCGGTTATCACGCCAGCCTGTGGGGCGGTATCTTTCTGACCGTATTCGGTGGAGGCTTTACGATTCACTTCGCACCGCGCAGAAAACGCAGAGGAAATGAAGGGGCAAGCGCGGGGCCGAAGAGGTGAGGAGCCAGTAGACGAGTACGACCGGTTATGGGTTCTGTTAGAGCGTTTTCGGCTTGACTGCTTGCAGTCGAGATGGGCATCTGTGGTCTCCCACCCTTGAATCACAAAGCGATTCAAGAATGGGGCACCCAGAGTTCTGTTCACACTCAAATCGAAAACGCTCTAATCCTTTCACTTCATGCGTCGCATAAATTTTTGCAGCGCATCTTTGTCTTTGCCTTTTCCGGGCACGAATTGGCTGCCACTGAGGCCCGCCGACTCGGACGTGACGAACTCCAGTCCCACGCCATCCTCGTCCTGACGAATGACCTTTGACAGTACGGAGACTGAATCTTCTGGATTGTCTGGATTGCTTCCGGTTCGTTGCAGGGTCATCAGGATCACGGTGTCGGGCAGCCAGTGCTCCCTGGTGCGCACGTAGAGTCCGGTGGCGCTGATATTGACGACTTCATGGGCCTGCGGAGGGCCCCCTGTCCAGTAATAGGCGACCAGTCCCGGCTTACTTTGTCGTTTGGCGACGGGCCGTGGATTGTTGAGCCAACGCAGGAGTCGGATACTGAGCGAAGGCTTCTCCTCCGATGCGGATTCGGCATCCTGCTTATCGTCAGACGGCTCGACCATAGCTTGCGGCTTTGCGGTGACATGGCCGGCCGGTGACTCACCTGAGTATCTTTCGGCCCGGGGCTTCTTTGCGAAGAGGGTCTCTGAGCTTGGTAGGAATGGAGCTGACTGGACGGGAGTTGGTGCGACCGGAGCAGGTGTAAGTGGAACTGGAGTAACCGGAGTTGGCTTGACCGGGGCAGCGGCGACTGCGGCTGGAGTAATTGGAGCCGGAACGGCCGGGGCAGGAGGTGCAACGGGAGCACTAGCGACCCGAATCGGGACTACTGGAGCCGGATCCGTTGGTGCAGGACGAGTTGGAGCAGGGGCGATCGAGATGGGAATGTCCGCAGCCCGATGCGCTGCCTTCTCGGCAGCCCACGTCTTGTATCGGGAAACCAGCGAGGGCCTGTGATGAGGCTCGGATTGAGGCGTCTGCTCGACCTCAGGGATCCCGATTGCGGCGGGAGGTTTTGCGGCGTCATGGCTGGCTGGTGAAAGGGTAAAACCGGCTTGGGCTGTGGCCGGCTTCGTAACCAGAAATTCGTCGCTCTGCGTGACGGGAGCAGGTTTGGCCGGTGCTGGAGTGACTGCTGCTGGAACGACAGGAGCATGAACGATTGGAGTTGGAACGACTGGAATTGGGACGGATCGAGCGGGGACGATCGAGATGGAAGCGTCCGCAGCCCGATGCGCCGCCTTCTCGGCAGCCCAGGTCTTGTACCGCGACATCAGCGAAGGCCTATATTGCGGCTCAGATTCAGCCTGCTGCCCATCCTGCAAGGGCTGGATTGCGGCAGGCGGTTTTGCGCTGTCCTCGGCGGGTGGTGACAGGGCGAAACCGGCTTGGTGCGCGGCCCGGTTCGCGACGACGGATTCTGTGCTCTGGGTGACGGTGGGCGGTCTGGCCGGTGGCGGAGTGATCGGACCAGGGGTGACCGGGCTAGAGGTAATTGGCTCGGGAACGACCCGAGCAGAGACGACTGGAGCAGGCTCAACTGGCGCTGGAGTGGCAGCCGCCGAGATGACAGGGAGGGAGGTGACCAGGGCCGGGGTAATTGGTTCTGGAACGGCTCGAACAGGGGCGACTGGAACAGGCTTAACTGGTGCTGGAGTGGCAGCCGCCGAGATGGCCGGAGCAGAGGGGACGGGAGCGGGAGTGGTTGGCGCGGCGATAGTTGGCGCAGGGGCAATTGACGGAGGGATGTCGGCAACCCGATGAGTGGTCTTCGCGGCTGTCCAGACCTTGAGCCGCGCCATGAACGATGGCTTCTCCCTGTCGTCCAGTTGCTCGCTTGTCGGCTGCGGCTTTTCGGAGTCCTCTTCCGCAGGGGATGGAACGAATCGCTTCAGGACCTGAGCGACTGACTTGGTGGTTTGCGAGGACTTTTGCCCCGTTCCGTTGGTCGTCCAGATGATGAGTTCATCGCCGCACTGGGTCTGTGATGAGGCGATGGTGTGGGACGGTAGCGCGAGGGCACTGGCAGCCGAAGCTTTCGGCGACTCGAAAGGAAGGTCCGTGGATGATTCGACGACTTCAACAACCTGAAAGTCTTCGTCGAGATAAACAACGTCGAAGTCGACGAGCCCAGACCCGACTGGGAGCTCGCGGCAAGGATTGAGCCAGAGGCCTGCGGGCGCGCTTCGGGCGAGATCGTGAATCTGCCCCTTGAAAGGCTCGTTCACGGTATCGACGACCGTGATTCCCAAGCTGAGGAAGCTTGCCTGAGTCTTGTTGTATGCGCAGTATTTTCTGCTTTCCATAAGCCCTCAGTTCCTGAAGAAGCTGCCGGACGGCAGGGCATAACAACGAAAATTGGCCTCAGCCTAACAGATTTATAGACAAGGGGGTTAGACACCAAAGTAAGGGCAGGAACAGGCGGGACACAGCAGAATGGAGGGCGGAAGTCCAGGGCTCTGAGCAGACAGGGGTTGTCGGTCGCTCGAAACGGTGGAGGCAGAGATCAGGGGATGCGGGCGGGGGTGGTGCTCTCCCGCCCGTATTCAAAGTTGGGTCAAGGGCCGTGTACTCGGCGCTTGAGTTGAGCCTCTAGTTTCTGCCCAGGCCGTCGTTCTTGTGGTAATTGGGATAGGGCGGGATGGGGATATCGGGGATGGGGTTGGCCTTGAGTTCGTCGAGCACCAACTGCACACCGGTTTCGAGCTGGCGGTCGTGGCCCTCAGCCACGTCCTTGGGCAGTTCCTCGACGGGCACGTCGGGGGCGATGCCGTGGTTCTCCACTTCCCAATCGCCGTGTAAGCCGTAGATGGCATAGCGCGGGGCAGTCACGTGGCCGCCGTCAAGCAGCGAGGGATAGCCGCCGATGCCGACCAGACCACCCCAAGTGCGGGTGCCAACCAGCTTGCCAATGCCAGCCTTGCGGAAGTACCAGGGCATAGCATCGCCGCCGGAGCCGGAATTCTGGTTGATGAGCATGACCTTGGGCCCAAAGATAGCGCCGACGGGATCGTGGACAGGTTTGCCGTCGCGCTCGATGGCGCTGGAGAGCGGGAAGCGCTTGAGCACATCAACCACGTAATCGGCGATGAAACCGCCCTCGTTCCAGCGCTCGTCGAGGACCAGGGCCTGCTTGTCGAGCTGGGAATAGAAGAAGCGGTTGAAGTTGGTGTAGCCGGAGCCGCCGGTGTTGGGCATGTAGACGTAAGCTACCTTGCCCCCGGATAGCTCAGTAACCTTGCGGCGGTTGGCTTCAATCCAGTCCAGGTTGCGCAGGCCATCTTCGTCGTCGATGGGGATGACGGTGACATCGCGGGAGTCTTTGCCGTCGGCATTGGGACCGACGTGAAGCACGGTCTGTTTGCCGGCGGCGCCGTCAAGGAACTCATCGATATTGTCGGCGGCGTGCAGCTCACGGCCATTGATAGCCAGCAGATATTCGCCCTGTTTGACGTAGACGCCGGGCATGGTGAGCGGAGAAGCAAGGCCGGGGGTCCAGTTTTGGCCGCCGAGTATTTTGGCGATGCGGTAGCGGCCGTTTTCCACGGTGTAGTCGGCACCCAGAAGGCCACCTTTGGGTGCGGTGTCGGGATGCCGCGGACCACCCACAAACATGTGGCCGATGGTGATTTCGCCCAGCATCTCGGTGGAGAGGTAGGTAAATTCAGAGCGGGAAGCGAGGCCGTCTAGGTAGGGCTTGTACTTGGCTTCGACCTTGGGAATGCTGAGGCCGTGGGTGTTGGGATCGTAGAGGAAGTCGCGTTCGATGCGCCAGGTCTCGTGGTAAATCTGACGCCACTCGGCGCGGGGATCGATGGTGGCTTCCATGCCGCCCAGGTTCAGCGGCTTGCCGGGGTTGTCGTTGCCGGGCTTGAGATCGTCGGAGGGGGCGATAATGAAGCTCCCTTTGCGGCCATAGAGCACCTTGGAGCCGTCCGCCGAAACGATAAAGCCATCCAGATCGCTGAGCACCACCTCGGGCTTGCGCTTCTCCAGCGTGAAGCGCCACACGGCACGGATGCCGGAGCCACCATCCTCATCGGAAGGGCGGCCGAAAGGAGCGCTCTCGGACAGGAACAGGACGCCGGTTTTGCCCACCGCGATGCCGGCATAGTTGCGGGGTGGAATGGGCAGCGAAAGGATGCGGTTACCGATGCCGTCGAGATCGACGGTGACCTGAACAGGCTTTTCCTTATCTTTGTTGTCTTTGGAGGCATCCTTGTCTTTGTCGCCGGGCTTGGCCTCATCTTTGGCGGCGGACTTGTCGTCTTTCTTCTGGTCGTCGGCAGACTTCTGCGGCTCGTCCTTCTTGTCGTCCTTCTTGTCGTCCTTGATCTTTTCGTCGTCACTTTCGGGGGGCACGGGCGAGACGCCATCCTTGGCCAGCACTGCGACGTAGACTGCGTTTGTCTGGGCGCGGTCGAGCGATGAAAGGTCGATGCCGGCGCGTGAAGGGCCATCGTCAGTTGAAGCGATGAAGTAAAGGTACTTGCCGCCCGGGTCAAAGACCGGGTTGCCAGCGTCGCTCATGCCGTCAGTGACCTGGGTGAACTTGTGGGTATCAATGGAGTAGAGAAAAACCGCGTTTAACTGATTGTTGAGGTCGCGTTGGTAGGCGATCCATTTCGAGTCAGGCGACCAGGTATAACTGAAATTGGAATCGAACCCGCCGTAAGTGCCTTTATCAACGAGTACAGGCTTGCCCGCGGGCACATCGACCACCCACAAGCGCAGGTGCTTGTCAGCGTAGACGATGTGTTTGGAGTCGGGCGACCAGGTGGGATTGTAGAAGTAACTGGGTTCAGGGCCGAGGTCGATGACCGTGGGAGGCTTGAAGCCGGTCTGGTCGTGAAGGAAAAGCTGGTACTCGCCGGAAGCGTCAGAGAAGTAAGCGATGGTTTTGCCGTCGGGACTCCACGCGGGGTTGCGCTCGGCAATCCCCGGAGTGTTGGTCAGGTTGCGGGTATCGCCCTTTTCGGCGGGCACGGTGAATATCTCGCCGTGGGCTTCAAAGACGGCACGGGCGCCGGTGGGTGAGAGCCCCGGGTTCTGGATTTCATTAGGCGGGATGGCGGCCAGATGGGGTGCAAGGTTGGGCAGCTCACCGTGAATCCGGATGGAGACGACCTGGTCGGCGTTGGTGGAGGTGTCTACCAGATGAATAGACCCAAACTGCTCATAGACCAGCCCTCCGGGGCCGGCCTGGACCGACTTGAGGTCGTAGCCGGAGTTGGGCGCAACCCGGTTTACCTGCTTTGAGGCTAGGTCGTAGCGGAAGAGGGAGACCGGGCCGTTGCGGTCGGAGAGGAAGTAAACCTGGTTGCCCACCCACACAGGGTCGGAGTCGTTGGAGTTGTCGCGCGGCACCTTAACCAAGTCAAGAGTCTTCAGGTTCACGATCCAGATGGGAGTGGTCTGGCCGCCTACGTAGCGTTTCCACGCCGGCTGCCACTTAGTCAACGGCTGGTAGGCCAGCGATTGGCCGTCGGGCGAATAAGATCCCTGGAAGCCGGAGGGCAGGGGCAATGGCTCAGGCATGCCGGAGCCGTCGGCGTGGACCCTGAAGAACTTGAGGAAATGGCGGTAGCTGACAGCTCCGCTCACGATGAGCACATCCTTGCCGTCGGGCGACCAGCCCACAACTCCGCTGCCCGCCGGGTGCCAGGTGATGCGCCGCGGCACGCCGCCCTGGGCGGAGATGATGTAGGCATCCGTATTGCCGTGCAGGTGGGCGGAGTAAGCGATCTGGGTGCCGTCCGGCGAATAGAACGGGCCGGCCATTACCTCCCCATCCGAGGTGAGGCGCTCGGCATCGCCGCCCTGACGACTGACTGTCCAGATATCGTCGGCGTAGCGGAAGGCAATTCTGTCCTGCGAGAGCGAGGGGTTGCGCAGCAGGAGGGGCGGTTGCGCGGTGGGGGTTTGGGCGGCAACAAAGACGGGCAGAAGCGTGGCCAGCGCAAGAGAAACAAGCGCAAGCCGGGAACAATTGCGATTCATCGGGCCTCCGATGTATTGAGCAGGTTCAGTTTAACTGTGAGAACGTCTGTGGACACGGTGACACTGTATCGTACGCCGGGGAGCGGGTAAAGGCTCCTGTAAATGCTGGTTGGGAACCGGATTGCGAAGCCAGTGCAGACACGAAGGCCGGGACGCGGCTCGCTCTTGCAGAGCCAATCGGCCCGACCCTTAGGCTTCGAGTTTATTTGCCTGCTTTCACGACCGCAATGCGGCACCGCTGGAGGGTCACTTTACAGACACGGGATAGACCGCGATCTGGTCGCGAGTGAGGACTGCCAGTTGTGACCCATCCGGCGCCAGCGCGAACCCGTCGCGACTGGAGGACGGAGAACCGACAAGCACATTGAGCAGCCGCTTCCCATCCGCAGCGCGATAGACCCCCAGCGCCTCTGAAGTGAGATCGGCCGCGCTGAAGGTGGCTCCCTCGGGCACCGGCCGGGTGGATTGCACGGTCTTGACCACGAAGACCTCATGGTTGGCGCTGCCTTGAGCCGCGTAGCCAAAGTCGCTCGAATTGGTGGAACTCTTCAGCGCCAGCTTCCCATTCGGCCGCACCACGCGATACTGGTACTCCTCAGTATGGCTGTCGCAACTGACCAGGAAGATAAGGTCCGGGGCGATACTCGAAAGCTCCGGTTTGCAGCTCGAGTCGAAGCGGGCAAAGGTCGAGGTATGGTTGTCCCAACCCTGCATGAGGATCCGGTAGCGCATATCCGGCTGTGCAAGCAGCTTGGCCTGACCCTCGTTGAGGAGGGTAGGCGGTAACAGACCCGAATGCGTCTTTGTTGCCGCGATGGGCTCGAAGTTCCGATTCAGCACCAGGATATCCAGATCTTCTTCCGGCTCAGCATCGAGATGCTGACGCAGTTGCTCATGCAACTCTGCCGAGTGCCGTTCGTGGATCACACCAATGGCAAAGAAGCTCCCGTCGGGGGTCACGCGCACAAAGGCCAGCGGGCCAGTAAGTCCGAGTCGATTTTGAATCTTCAATCCCGCGCCGTAAACGCGCAGCTCTGAGCCGACATGCACCAGCACATGGCCCTCAGACAATGGCCAGAGGTATTGATTGTTGTCGGGCATTTCCCAGTCGACAGTGTGTGTCACCTTATGGGTAGCAGTGTCTACAAGCGCGGCGCGGATCACCCGTACCGTGCGCTCACCCGATCCCAGCAGATGCCGCGGCATGAGCTGATGGGGGTTGAACGTTACCAGCAATTCTCTGGGACCGAGATAAGCCAGCGCCTCCTCGTAATCGAAGTACTTCATCACTTTTTGCGGACGAAGAGTATAGCCAAGCTGGCCGATGGAAATACTGTCCGGTGCATTGCCTATTGCAGTCGCATTGCCTGGAGGCAGGGCCACGTCGCACTGTGGAGGCACGCATAGGTCGATATCGGGAAGAACTGGTAGATCTGCCGGTGGGGCCGTAGTTGTCGTTGTGCCACCGCTCAGTCCTGAAGCTCCCCCGGCTCCCGGCTGAGCCACCGCGGCATGAGCCCGCATTAACGGAAATGTTCCTTCCAAGGGAACCATCAGGAACACCGTGTGTTCAAGCAGCGTCAAATCGTGGTTGGTCGCTGTGAGGACGGAGCTGTTGTCAGGCCCGCTGCCGATGCTCAGCTTCATTCCGCGAATGCCGACGACATCGCCCATCTTCATGGGCGGAAGCGGCGGAGGCCCACCTCCCATGAGGTCAGTCTGCAGGTTCATGTTGGTGCTCTCCTGCATCGTCTTCAGAGCACCAATGCCCGTATTCCCAGGACCAGAGGCCGTTGTGTTCAGGGGCAGCGCGTCCGTCAATACGCCGCGATCCATATCAGGCGGCGGAGCCGCCACCGCAGCAACAAGCAGCTTGAAGTCGTCCATCTTCAGGCCGCTGCATTGAGCCTTTGTAAACTCAAGACCGAGCTGAGAATCTGCGGCAGTCTTGGTGTGAGGAACCACCGAAACCACCTGTCCCCCCAGAATCGCCCCATTCTTTAGAATGCAATCGGTACCCTCCCAACGGATTTGGACCCGCGCGTATACCGGTTCGCCCACCTTCAACTTGTGCGCACGCACATCCGCCATCAATTCCGCCTGGATAGGGGTGACGCCGGGTTTGGCAGCGTCGTCCGCAAGAAGCACCGTGCAGCACAGCGCGAGACTGGTAATCAGCAAAGGAATTCGCATTTTTGTGCTGGCCATCGCTTGGTCGTTTCCGTTGCCAAAAGCGTTCAGGCCGACCGGAGATTCTTCAATTCGTTTTCTCAAGATGGAGGCTTTCTGCCTTATTTCACCCTTAAGGTTGAGGCTACACTCTTTGCTCATTGTTAGTTATCGGTGGGCCGCTCGATATGATCGATCACCAGAACGTCGAGCGGAGTAATTGTTGGCTTCAGCCTCAATCCGAGTTGATCCTTCAGAGCTTGCAATAAAGCGGGCAAAGGTGCATCAGGCCAATATCCACTGCCGGAAGGCGGTGGGTCAGCCGGATTTTGCGCCCACTCGATAATGAAATCAAATCTACCACTCATTCCAGTTTGATCGACTACAGGCCGACCCAACTGTCCCACAGAAGGAAGGAACGCGGCAATCAGCTTCATGGTGGTGTCGCGGGAGCCCGCCAAAATCTTATGACCAGGCTCAGGATTCACCCAGTAACCATCGCAGAAAGGCGGAAACACATCAGCAGCATTCGACGAGGAGGGTGGGTCCGATGAAGGATTTGGGACAGCACAAGGAGGGCCGTCGGCATGCGGGCGAAGCTTCGGCCCCGTCTTTCCGGGCTGCTCTGGAACCAGGGCGAACACGGGAACTTGACGGCTCTCGAAATGAACGGCGAGCTTGAAGCGATCGGCAAGCAGAGATTGCATCATCAGGCGCATCTGGTCCTTGGTGGGGTTGCCGGGCGCGCGAGCCTCGATGACAAAACTGTCCCTGGCCACCCACGCCGGCAGTTGTGCAATCATCGACTGAATCTGGTCCTGGGTAAGCCACAGTTTGTAGGCGAACGTGATGTACTCCGGTAGCCTGAAATCGGCCGACAAGCGCCCATTGGGATCCGCGCTGCTTCCGAATGTGTCTCCGGCGTCCAATGCGAAGTTCGGCGGCGTGAAGCTGCCCGGTGTACCTAGCCGGATCGAGGCAGATTCAAATTCCATTTTGCCCCCTGCCGCTGATTGCCAATCCGAAGCGGGAGATTGGGACTGGATTTGCGTCGTATGCATCAGGCCAAACGCAACGGGCAGCGATATGGCCGCCAATCCAGCCAGAACAAGAATCAGTTTTCTCGTGAAATCCAACTTCTGCGCAACGCGCACGCCCATGATGCGGATAATTCGCCTTCTCAGGTTCGCGCCGGCAATGCCGGACACGCAGACCAAAGGCGACTCCAGGCAGAATCGGCAGGCCATCAAAAGGCTCTCGGCATAAACGTTCGGCCTCGCTCCCTGCTCTACGACGGCCTCATCACACGCGCGCTCGCGCTCTTCCACCATGCGCGACTCCATCCACCACACCATCGGATGGAACCAGAACAGAGCTTCCACCACCATATGAGTGGCGGCGGCCAGGTTGTCATGGCGTTGGACGTGCAACAGCTCGTGCGCAAGGATGGCTTCGATATGCTCATCCTGAAGTCGCTCGGTGAGCCGCGCAGGCCACAACAACACCGGACGAATGATGCCGAAGATTCCCGGTTCCATCATTTGCTGCGAATGCACCAACGCGATGCACCCTTTTGCCTTCGCATTGCACTCGAGCCGGCGCAGTATCTCCAGCTCGCGCCCCTTGATTGCATGGGCAGACTCACGCAGCGCGGCAGAGACCCGACGCCAGCGGGCAAACCACACTAGCAACACCGTCACAACTCCGCAGAGCCACACGGCGGCCAACAATGCCGGCAGCAGCGGCACAACACGATCTATCCAACTTGCGTCATGGGTCGACGAAGGGATGGACATTGTGGCGCGGAATGGCTGGCTCGCCACGTCGATCACGGAGTAAACGGTCATCTGCGGCTGAATAACCACCGGGCGTGGATGGGGCAAGAGACCGCCAAGCCCAACCAGCAGCGAAAAGGGAATAAGAAACTTGAGCGACGCCGCCAGCCAGAGCCCATAGCGCGCCGATGCCTGGTTTTTGCGCAGAAGCAGGGTTGCAAGGAATGCCGCTGTGGCAAAGACAGTCGATTGCCAAAGGTGATTGCCGAGTGCCGGTCCCAGACCACTCGCCAAAGTGAGCAGGCGTTCCGTAATCATGGCTTGCCTCCTCTCTCGAGGCTCTTCAGCGTCTTTTCGGCGTACTCCACGTCTTCAAGTGTCAGCTTGCCGGCCCCGATGAGATGAGCCACCACGGGGCGGGACTCCCCACCAAACATGGCAAGCAGGTCATCCACAAGTCGCCGCTCGGCCGCGTTGCGCGAGACAGTGGCGGTGAACATATGAAAATTGCCGACTTTTCGCACTCGGCGCACTACCTGCTTCGCCTCCATGCGATAGATCATTTTTTGGACGGTCGTGTACCCGGGTCTCTTCTTCTCAGGAAAGGCCTGTTGCATCTCCCGGATGGACGCTTCGCCTCTGGCCCAAAGCGTCTCCATGATCTGCATCTCGAATCTGGTCAATCTTGCGCCAGCCATGTCTACGACTCCAGTCTTTTTATCTACGACATGTGTCAGAGATGCTACTGCGAGAATTCAGGCGGGTCAAGTGAAAAAATGCGAGGAAAAGGCGCAAGGGGAAATGGAACTGCGCCACCTATCTGCTTACGGGCAAAAAAGAGTGGATGGCGCGAACCGAACCTGGTTTCGAACCACCTTGGCAATTGATCAGGCTGCCGGCTTATTGACCTGCCGCCAGGGCTGCGGTTTGACTCACCTTGGGCTTGGGCACGCCGTGGGTGTGGCAGTCTACGCACTTGACCCAATGCACATTGTGCTTGCTGGCGGGGTTGGCGTAGGTGGTGTCCATCTTTTCCACGTCGAGGCCGCAATGCGACATCTGGGGATGGCAGGTGACGCAGGATGCGCGCGCGTTTTCGTTGTGCCCGGTGTGGCAGGAGAAGCAACTGAGCCCCTCGTGCACGCCGAGCGGCGTGCGATCGTCACCCGAGCCCACCTGGGGGCCCCAATGATTGGTGTCAGCGATTGTGCTGGGTTCAGGCATGCGCGACGCGTGGCACTGGTAGCAGAGAGCCTGGCGCCGGTCGGGGCTGGCGTGCACTGGCCTTGCGCCTTCATAAAGCTGGGGGAGGGCAAGGCTGGCGGCGCTGAAGTGCATCTGCTCGCGGCGGTCGAAGAAGGCAAGCGAATCGTCCATTGCCGGGGAGGCGACGGAGATGCGCGTGGCAGGCTTGGTTTCAGGCTGGCCTTCGCGGTGAACCCAATGGCACGACTGGCAGGGCATGGTCGGCTGATCGGCAAAGCCTGCGCGGACGAGATGCCATGGCCCGGTAATGTTCTGGGGCTGAACGAGTTCGCGGACCGGACCGCTGTAGTGCATGCCGTGACAACGGAAACAGTCGTCCATGAGACGGCGTTTCGAATTGTGCTTGGGATCGGCGAAGATCTGCTGATAAGTGGCGCTGTGCGGGCCGGCGTGCCAGGTGGCGTATTCCTTCTGATGGCATTTCTGGCAGTTCGCGGTCATCGCCACCACGTCCACGTCACGCAGGCGAATGGCTTCAGGGATCCTGCCGCTGAGGTGAATGGCGATGTGGCGCAGCTTGGTGGCCATGCTGGCATCGTGACAGTCCAGGCAGGTTGTCGCGTTTTGATGGGCGGAGGAATGGACGGCACTGGTGTAGTTGGCCATCTCGTGGCAGCCGGCGCAGCCTGCTCCATGCTGCGTGGTGTAGTAGTAGGACGCCCCAAACATGCCGGAGGTGATAAGAGCCGCCACCGCGACCACTGCGAGAGCACATATTTTCAGAATCCGTTTCAAGACCGGAGCCCTGTGCCTTTCCAGTTGCGAACCAGTGCATCCGACGCCATGTAAGCGATGGCCATGATGGTGAGCACCGGGTTAAAGCCACCGTTGTTGACATGAACGCTGCCATCGATGACAAATACGTTGTCGACGTCGTGAAGTTGGCAATTGCGGTTGACGACGGAGCTTCGCGGATCGTTGCCCATGCGGCAGGTACCGGCCTGATGCTGACCGGCCGAAATAGTAGCGGGCTTGCCGCCTGTGCGCGAGGTGAAAATCGCGCCTGCCTCTTTGAGCCAGGCTTCGGCACGCTGCGATTGCACCGCTCCGATCTCGAAGGTGTGGGGGTGGCAGTTGCCTTGAATACGCGCCACCGGCAGTCCCCACTGGTCTTTGACCGCCGGATCGAGGATGACCCGCGCGTCGGCGGTAGGAATCTGCTGGGTGGGGCCCATGATGACGATGGAGCGCTTGTGCCAGGCGCGCATGGCTTGCTTGTGCGCCAGTCCCCAACGGGGCGTGTCCTTGGGAACCCGGTCGACCATGTGAATAGGGAGGCGGATGAATTCGTTGGCCAACATTCCGCCGCCAACCAGTCCGGGAGTTCCGTGGTTATAGTCCATCACGGCGATGCTGGCGCCCGGGCCCATGTCGTCGTAGGTGTCGTGGTCGAAATAGCCGACAGCGCCGGTGTAGTGATGGCCCTGCAGATTCCGGCCCACCTGGTCATAGCGGTTTCCCAATCCGTTGGGAAACAGGCGGCTTCTGGAGTTGAGCAGCAGGCGCGCGGACTCGATGGCACAGGCTGAGACCACAACAACGTCAGACAACTGCTCCTGCAGATGGCCGCCTTCATCAAAGTAGGAAACGCCGCGGGCACGGCCCTTGTCGTCTACCAGGACCTCTTTGACCGTGGAACTCATGCGCAGTTCGCAGTTGCCCGTACCGAGCGCGATGGGGATCACGGTGTTCTGGGAGCCGTTCTTGGCATCCACCTCGCAAGCAAAACCACAGCACCAGCGGCAGCGCATGCAGGGTCCGCGGTCGTTGTAGGGCACACTGTTGCGCAGCATGGGCAGCGGAAATGGATGCAGGCCGAGGCGCTTGGCGGCGGGCTCCAGAATTTCAAACTCGCGGTTGGCGGGCAGCGGAGGCATTGGAAGCGGCCGCTTTCGTGGCGACCGGAAGGGGGTTGGCGAATAGTCGCCGGAAACGCCAATCTCGTACTCGGCCTGGTCGTAGAAGGGCTCCAGATCGTCGTAGGAGATGGGCCAGTCCTCAAGAGAACTTCCCGGCGGTGCGCCATAAGTCGACTTCAAGCGAAAATCCTGGGGCATATAGCGCCAGGCCTGGGCTCCGTAGCTGAGGGTTCCACCGCCCACGCAGGCGGCGTTGTTCTGGTAAGCGCCCTCGCTAGGCAGGACTACGCGCGCATTGCCTGCGGCATCGACCAGGACCCGGGGATTGCCTTCATCTTCCGGTCCGAAGGCGTTGCCGAGCACTGTGGTGCGCTGATTGCGCAGATCGTCCTTACGGCAATCGGCAGGCGTATACCACTTGCCGCGTTCGAAGAGCACCACGCTCATTCCAGAGACGGCAAGCTGCTTGGCTACGATGCCTCCTGCCGCGCCGGATCCAACCACTACCGCATTTACACGCTTCATGATTGCGCGCCCTTCGTGAAGTCGTACTGCGCACGCCCCCGCACCGGAGGTTCGTCCAGACCCAGCATCCGCCAGCTGACGGCGTCGCGATTTCCGCCATGGCGTGGGTTGCCGTAAAAGCTCTCAAAGGTGTGGCTGCGCACCAAGGCAAAGAATGCAGGCTGCTCCTTTTCGAGGGCGGTCACCACGTCAAACTGACCCTTTGGCGGGGCCTGCGGCAGGGAAACACCAGCCAGTTTCCTGCTAAGCAGCTCAGCCTGTTCGAGTCCGGCCCGGTATGCCTCGCGGTGGCGCCGGTAATGGCGCGCAAGCTGACGGTCGATGTAGGTGACTGCACCGGCTTGGGAAGCGCTGGGAAAGTCATCGGCAGGAATGATCTGGTCGCAAATTGCAGCCAGCGTATGGGCTTGGCCGTCGTTGAGAAAATCCCAGTTTCCCCGTCCACGCGAAGCGCAGCCGGCGGCAAGCGCCGCACCCGCTACCACTCCGCCAGCCATGAATCGACGCCTTGTAACCGGCTTCATTTGGGTCCTTTTCTCGCTGAGTGTCTGCCATACTAGGCCCGGCTCGACAGGCCTGCCAGTGACGTAAATCACGGTGTATGAAGGCCATTCGCCGTTAGCCGCAGGGGATCAGCTCCGGAACCGGGGCGTGGCCGCCTGCGTATGAAGCAAATAGAGATAGAGCAGGGACCTGGCACGGGGTCGCGGCCAGTTATTCGCGGCCAGATGGCGTTGTGTTCCGTCCATATAGGAGTAGCAGCGCAATTTCTCCCCTTCACCCTGCCGGGCAATACCGAGCAGAGCAGTTGGCGGCCCAATCGAACCCTCGGCCGCCTGAAGTGATTGGTTTGCATACACTGGAAGAGCCGGACAAAGAAGAGAAAGCAGAACCATGAAGCTGATTGAGGCCTTTAAACTCGCGCTGGAGTCCCTGTGGGGCAATAAACTGCGGTCCATTCTGACCCTGATCGGGGTAGTGATGGGCGTGGCCTCGGTAATCATGGTCCTGACCCTGGTGCAGGGCGCGAAGAAGTATGTAAGCACCAAGCTCTCAGGCTACGGGGCCGATGTATTCACGGTGACGCGGATGTCCAGCGTGATCATGGGGCCGGAGGAGTATCTCAGGTTTCAGAAGCGTAAGTTGCTGCACTTCGACGACTACCAAGCGCTGCGCGAAGGTTGCACGCAGTGCAGTGAAGTAGGTGCGCTGCTGAGCAAGTCAACAAATGTTGTGGCCAACGGACACTCCAGTAACAACACCGAGGTGCGGGGCTACACCTGGACGATGGTATCGCTGAACAACGTTGACATCTCCTTGGGCCGCGGCTTCACGCCTGCCGATGAGGACCACGCGACCCATAACGTCATCGTGGGGTACGACATTGTGGACAACCTGCTGGGGGCGGGTGATCCGCTGGGCCAGGAGATCCGAGTGGACGGCATCCCCTACACCATCATTGGGGTGGCCGATCGCAAGGGCAAGACACTAGGAGAGTCACAGGACAACTGGGTGGGAGTGCCCATCAGCACCTACCAACAGACCTACGGCAACAACGATTCAGTGGATATTTACGCCCGCGTATCGGGCGGCGCCGCGGTAATGGAAGAGGCCAAAGATGAAGCGCGGGTGCTGATGCGGACGCGGCGGCATGTGGCGGCAGGCACGCCGGACGATTTCGAGATCGAGACCAACGACACTTTTCTGGACATCGCCAACCAACTGCTGGGAGTATTCGCCTGGGTGGTGCTAGGACTGGGTTCGATCGCGCTGGTGGTGGGCGGCGTGGTGATTATGAACATCATGCTGGTAAGCGTGACCGAACGCACGCGGGAGATCGGGGTGCGCAAGGCGCTGGGCGCCAAGCAGCGTGATGTGTTGATACAGTTCCTCATCGAAAGTGCCTCGCTCTCCCTGGTGGGCGGAATCCTGGGAGTGATGAGCGGTGTGCTGGTGGGCAAGCTGATCACGATTTTTGTAGGCTTCCCGACCGCGGTGCCGCTGTGGGCCATCTTCCTGGGATTGATTCTGGCCAGCGCGGTAGGCATCTTTTTCGGTGTGTATCCGGCCAGTAAGGCGGCACGACTGGACCCAGTGGTGGCGCTGCGAGCAGAGATGTGAGAAAGGCAGCTAACAGCTAACAGGTTTCAAAAGTCAGAAGTGGGAAAGTTGGGCTCTTCGATGGCGCGGTCGTTTCGGGATTTGGTGGTTTGGCAGCGCGCGATGCAGTTGACGGTCGCAATCTACCGATTGACCCGGGATTTTCCTCGTGATGAGCAATATGGCCTCACGAGCCAAATCAGACGTTCGGCGGTTTCAGTGCCAAGCAATATTGCCGAAGGCCAAGGAAGATTGAATGCCGGTGAATTCCGTCAGTTTCTGGGCATCGCCCGTGGATCGAATTGCGAGTTGCAAACTCAACTGGAGATCGCCCGTGCCCTTGAAATCGGCAATCCCGCGTCACTGAATGAGACTGAAGGTTTGTCCCACGAAATAGGAAAGATGATTTACTCGCTTCTGGAATCGCTCAAGGAGCAACTTCGGGAGAACTGACAACTGTTAGCTGTCTACTGTTAGCTGTTTTCTAAGAATTGCGGAGCTCTTTTTATGGCAAAAGGACAAACCGGGGAATCCGTCAAGATGGCACTCGACACCCTGAGGACGAACAAGATGCGCTCGGGGCTGACGATTCTGGGCATTGTTATCGGAGTCACCACGGTCATCACCATCTCGTCGGTCATCAACGGGGTCAATAACCGGGTGAACGACTTTGTGAGTTCGCTGGGCTCCAATGTCTTCTGGGTCTTCCATATGCCGGTGATGGGCGTACGGCCTACCACCGAGCAGTTGACGCGCAAAAAGCTGACCATGGATGACGTGCTGGCCCTGCGCACTTTGCCCCACGTGGTTGCCGCCGACGGCGCCCACCAGCATACGGGGCAGTTCCGCGTGGGCGCCGTAAGCGTGAAGTACGAGGGCAAGAAGGCAGCTGGAACCATGCTGCAAGGCACGACCGCAGAAGTTGCCAATGTGACGGATCTGACCCTGCAAGAAGGGCGCCTGTATACCGACGACGACGACAAGCGGGCGGCGCATGTCTGCGTGCTGGGCCACGATACCTGGGAGCAGTTGTTCGGCGACCAGCCAGCGGTGGGCAAGGAAGTCGCAGTCGAAAGCGGCCTCTACACCGTGATTGGTGTGCTGGCAAAGCGCAAGCAGCCCTTTAGCGGTGGCAGGAACCCGGAAGACAATGCGGTTTATTTCCCCGAGGGCACTTTTCATAACCTGCACCCGGAGGACCTGGATTTGTGGGTCAGCGTGAAGTACGACGACCCCAGGAACAAGTCGCTGGTGGAGGAGGAGATTCGTGAAATGCTGCGTATCCGCCGCAAGGTGAAGGTATCGGCGGACGACAACTTCGAGATCTTCGGGCCGGACTCGCTCTCAAAGCTATGGAGCCAGCTTACGGGCGGGCTGGTGCTGTTTATGATTGCCGTCTCCAGTGTGGGGCTGATGGTGGGCGGCGTGGGCGTGATGAACATCATGCTGGTGAGCGTGACCGAACGTACCCGGGAAATCGGCGTGCGCAAGGCCCTGGGCGCCACCAAGAGAAACTTGCTGACCCAATTCACCACCGAAGCTGTGACGTTGTGTGCGGTGGGCGGGGTGGTCGGCATCGTGCTGGGCGCCGTGCTCACCTGGATCATTTATCTGCTGCCCATTGGACTGCCCGCCACCATGTCCACCATGTGGGTGCTGATCGGCTTTGGTGTCTCCTGCGCCATCGGGCTGCTGTTCGGTATTTATCCGGCGTGGAAGGCTGCGACCCTGGACCCGATCGAGGCGCTGCGGTACGAGTGAAGCAGGGAACAAAAACAGGACAATCAGGCTCTTACTGCGGAGCTTCGCGTATCAGCGCCCTACCGCGTCGAGGCGCAGATGACTGAAGGCCGACGGCGGCACGTCGGACAGGGGCAGGCTCGGGCCTTCCCACAACAGGCGCGGCAAGCCCTGGCTGGCAAAGTACAAACTTTCCAGATGAAATTGATGCCAGCCGGCGCGCAGACCCAGCGAACCGCGGTCGTAGCGCATGGCGTTCCCCGGCGACTTGCAGACCTGGGCAAAGGGTGGGCCGGTTTTCGCCACCTCGACCCCGTCAATCAGCAGGCGCGCGCCGTCGCGGGCCATCAGGTGGAAGCTGTAACCACCGTCCGCGGGAATATCGATAAACCCATCCCATGCAGTGGCATAGCGCGTATATCCGTGGGAATCGGCACTTAGATTGGACGACTCACCGTCAAAGACCGGTGTTTCGGCCGCGAGGTCGGGCAGCAAGGTCCACGCGCCGGGGTAGATATGGAAGGCGAGGCCGGGCGTCATTGGACCGGCAATGAATGAGGCGTCGTGCCACTGGGCCACGGCCACGACACCTTGCGCTGCCCAGTCCTCGCGACCCTGACTGTCCTTGGCCTGGAGCAGCACCCGGAAGCGCCCGGCACCGTGGGCCCCATCGAGAGCGGTTCCATCTGCATCTGGAAAGTGGTGGCGAACGCGGGGGCCGTGCGCCATAGTGCCATCGCCGAAGAGCCACGTATAGCGAGTATGCGGCGAGGGCACGGCAGTGAATGTGACGGTACCGCCGGGCACGATAATTGGGGGGTCCACGATAAAAGAGGCCAGCGGGCCGGATGGGGGCGCAAATAGCGCCTGGGCCGCGCCGTCTAAAACTAACAGCGGCAGGTCGGCGTTTCCGGAGACCCGCATCTGGCCGTACTTCACGTTATCGAAGGTGACGGCTGCCACGTCGCCCGCGAGTGTGGATGTGACCAGCGGAGGCTGATCCAGGGCCCAGATGTTTCTGAAAGTGATGTTGTGCAGGCCGGGATACTCCTGCTCCAACTGGACCAGCGAGTACCAGTCATCAAGCCACAGATTCTGAAAGGTAAAGCCGGTGTGGTCGCCCTTGGCCCCGTCGGCTCCCCAGAAACCGAGGATGCCGAAGGTCTGGCCGCAAGCCCCGATGCCGGCATGCAAAATGTCAGAGTCTCGCAGGGTGAAGTTACGCGAGTTATAGGTCTTGCGCGGCCAGCCCGCACGCACGATGTTGGAGATGCTCGTAGAGAGCTGGCTGTCTTCGATGAGGATGTTCTGGACATCGTGGCCGGGACGCACCATGTCCTCGTCGGAGTAGCCGTCCCAATTGCCCTGCAGGGCAAAGACGTCATCGGATGTGCGCAGGAAGGAGTTGCGCACAACGGCGTCGCCGCCGCCCAGCCAGTCCATGCCGTCCTGGTTTGCGTTACCGGGGTTGCCACCGACCACGCGCAGGTCGTCGAAGGTGAAGCCGGTCGAGTCCTTCATCTGGATGGACCAGGTGCGCGAACGCACGATGCAGGTGAGGCCGCTGATTTGAATGTTGCGCGCCTCCAGCGAGCCGATACAGTGCCAGTCAGGTTTCTGCATCCAGCCCTCGTCGTTGTCGGGGTCCTGTGGGCCGTCGTAGACAATGACGCCGCGGCCCAGTACCTTGACGTCCTGAACCTTCCACAGGTTCAGGCTGCCGAAGAAATAGGAGCCGGGCGCGAGATAGAGCGTCTCGCCGGTTTTGGGATTCAGGCTCTGGCGATAGATTCCTGGCGGATAGGCATGGACGGAAGGATCACTTGGCTGGGGTGGCGGCGGCGCGCCGGCAAACAAGAACAGCATCCGCGCGTGGTTGAGGAAGTCGCCGGGCCGGGAAATGGAGAGTTTGGCCGGCCCGGCCAGTTTGAAACGGATGGTCTGACCCTGCCGGACGGGGCGAATGCCAAGACGCCAGGGTTGGATATCGACGCCGCGATCCCAGAATCCGGGCTCGACTGCGGTGATCTCCACGGTGACGGCGCCGGTAATATCGAAACTGGCAAACTCATAGCTTGCCGCGGCATGTGCCACATCCACCGGCTTGCCATTCACTGTGACGGTAAAGGCCGAAGAGCGCATCTCCGGAGGAACCGGCACGGGCTGAACGCGAGGGGCGGCAAAGGCGGCGCTGGCAAGCGCAAGCAAGAGCACGAACAGGGCGCGAAAACCCGGCAAGAAAAAGGACCCCGGCGGAAGAATGAGGACGAAACCACTGTAGCACCGGGCGGCGCCGCTTCAGATGCCTTCGCCCATTGAGACGTAATCGCGCAGGTTCTCCAGCTCAACACGGTAAGCTTCGCGCTCCGCCGTCTCGGCAGCGAAAGGCTCCTCGCGACCCGCTGCCGCGCCGAGCCGTTCTTCCAGCTCCTCCACGCGGACAGAAAGAGCGATGAGGGCATCGGAGAGTGGATCTTTGACGTCGTGTGGGTCGGTGATGAGCACCCGCTCGCCGTTGCGATAGACGATATGCGCCGGAACACCTACGACCGTGGAGTTGGGCGGAACGTCGGTTAAAACGACCGAGCCCGCACCTACGCGGGAGTTCTCGCCCACCGTGATATTGCCCAGCACGTTGGCATTGTTGCCGATAAATACGCCATCGCAGACAGTGGGATGGCGCTTGCCGTGGCCCTTGCCTGTTCCGCCCAGCGTCACGCCCTGATACATGGTGACGTCGCTGCCCACAATAGCCGTCTCGCCGATCACCACGCCAGTTGCGTGGTCGATAAACAACCTGCGACCCAGCAACGCACCGGGATGAATGTCGACACCGGTGAAGAAGCGGCCCACCTGGGAAAGGATTCGCGCGGGCAAGCGCAGGCGCACACGCCACAGCTTGTGGGAGACGCGGTGAATCCACACTGCCCACAGACCCGGGTAGCAGAGCAGGATCTCCAGCCGGGAGCGTGCAGCGGGATCGCGCTCCCGAACAGAGTTCACATCTTCGCGCATGCGTTGGAATAGATCCATGGCCATGAAGTTCGACCTTGCCGGGCCCCACAACCCGGCAAGTCTTTCTATAGCGTAACCGGTTGCGTGGGCAACGCCAGCACTTCCTGGCGCAATGAGTCGAACAGGACGCTGGAGAGGTAGCGCTCGCCAAAGTCGGGCAGCACCACCACGATCAGTTTGCCGGCATTCTCAGGCCGCGCCGCCAGCTTCAACCCGGCCGCCAGCGCCGCACCTGAAGAGATGCCCACAAACAACCCCTCCTCCAAGGGCAGCCGCCGCGCCGTGGCGATGGCCTCATCATTGGATATCTGAATGACCTCGTCGATGAGCTTGGTGTCGAGCACGCCGGGCACAAAGCCGGCGCCGATGCCTTGAATCTTGTGCGGGCCAGGCTTGCCGCCGGAGAGCACAGGACTATCGGTAGGTTCGACGGCGACGGCCTTGAACGAAGCCTTGCGCGGCTTGATGTACTGGGCGACGCCGGTAATGGTGCCACCGGTGCCAATGCCGGAGACGAAGATATCCACCTTGCCGTCGGTGTCTTCCCAAACCTCCGGGCCGGTGGTGGCCAGGTGAATGGCCGGGTTGGCCGGGTTGTTGAATTGCTGCAGGATAAAGCCGTTCGGCGTCTTGGCCAGGATTTCATCGGCCTTGGCTATCGCGCCTTTCATGCCGTTGGGACCCGGGGTGAGCACGAGTTCTGCGCCAAAGGCGCGAAGAAGCACGCGGCGCTCCACGCTCATGGTCTCCGGCATGGTAAGGATCAGCCTATAGCCCTTGACGGCGGCTACAAACGCCAAGCCAATGCCGGTGTTGCCGCTGGTGGGCTCAATCAGCACGGTTTCGCCGGGCTTGATCTTGCCGGCCTTCTCGGCAGCTTCGATCATAGCCAGGCCGATACGGTCCTTCACGCTGCTCACAGGATTCTGGCTTTCCAGTTTCACAACCACGGTGGCAGGCAATCCAGCCGCCACGCGATTCAGCCGCACCAGCGGTGTATGTCCAATCAGTTCCGTTACATTCGCGGCAATACGCGCCATGTTCTTCTCCTTCATTTCAGGGAAAATGGTCCTGGACCATGTTTTTTGATGTGTTGGGGATGGTGGTGGAGCTGTCAGGCAGGAAAGACCGCGCGTACAGTGCGCACATCGGGCATCGGAGCTCTCACCAGGGCGGCGTTAGCGACATCGATGCATGGAGATAGCCTAGACCCCCGGCGCGGGTTATTGCAAGAGGCGGCGTTTGAAAATGGCTTGAATCCGCGCTTCCGCCGCGGGAAAGAGCCTGCCCCCAGGTCAAGATTGGAGCGTTACCGGTATATCCTTAAGAGTTGCCGCTACTTGCTGTGAGCGCACACTACCGCCGGAAACCACAGGACCCGTCATCATTATGAGCATCCAAACCATTTCAATTTATCTGCCCGATGGAGCTGTTCGCGAAGTGCCTGCGGGCACCACGCCTCTTGAGATTGCCAACTCCATTTCGCCACGCCTGGCCGCGGCCTCAGTGGTGGCGCGGCTCACGCCCGTTACAGGCACCGCCAAGGAAAGCCACGTCGTCGACGGCGAGTCGGCGGAGGCAGCAATGTATGCCGCCGAGGACTCGGCCGCGCCGCGCCTGGTGGATTTGGCCACTCCGCTGACTGCCGACACGCGCCTGGAGCTGGTTACCGAGAAGCAGCCCGAGGCGCTGAAAGTGGTGCGCCACTCCGCTGCGCACGTGCTGGCCACAGCGGTGCTGGAACTGTTCCCCGAGACCAAGCTGGGACACGGACCCGCGACCGACCAGGGCTTCTTTTACGACTTCTACCGGGAGAAGCCATTCACGCCCGAGGATCTGGCGGCAATTGAAATCAAGATGGGCGAAGTGGTGGCGCGGGATGAGCCTTTCCTGCACGAATTTGCGCCGAGAGAGAAGAGCCTGGAAGAGTTTGAGCGCGACGGCGACTTCATGAAGACGCACTTCGTGACCAAGTTCACCGAGCCCGGCTCCGAGGTCAGCTTCTATCGCAACGGCAAGTTTGTGGATTTTTGCCGCGGCCCGCACGTGCCCTCCACAGGCCGCGTAAAAGCCGTCAAAGTAACCGGCCTGGCCGGCGCGTACTGGCTGGGGGACGAGAAGAACCCGCAGCTTCAACGCATCTACGGCACAGCATTTTTCTCGAAGAAGGATCTGGACGCGCACGTTGCGCGGCTGGAAGAAGCCGCCCGCCGCGACCATCGCGTGCTGGGCAAGCAACTGGACCTGTTCAGTATTCAGGAGCTGGCTGGCGCGGGGCTGATCTTCTGGCATCCCAAAGGCGCCATGATTCGCAAGATCATGGAGGACTGGATGCGCGAGGAGTGCCTGCGGCGCGGCTATCAGCTGGTCTACACGCCGCACGTGGCGCGCGTGAATCTATGGCAGACCTCGGGCCATGAGGGCTACTACTCGCAGAACATGTTCACGCCGATGGAACTGGACGATGCGAATTACCGCATGAAGCCCATGAATTGTCCGTTCCATATCCTGATCTACAAAAACTCGCCGAAGAGTTATCGGGACCTGCCGGTGCGCTACGCCGAGTTGGGCAACGTGTACCGCTACGAGCGCTCTGGAACAATGCATGGGCTATTGCGGGTGCGGGGCTTTACGCAGGACGATGCACACATTTTTTGCACCCCGGAACAGATCGAGAGCGAGGTCGACGCCTGCATTGACTTTGCCGAAGCGGTGCTGAAGACTTTCGGCTTCAATGAATTCAAGGTCGAACTCTCGACGTGGGATCCCAAGGACCGCGCCCACTACGTGGGTTCGGACGAGAATTGGCAATTCGCCACGCAATCGCTGGAAAACGTGCTGAAGCGCAAGGGCATCCCCTACAAGACCATTCCCGGCGAAGCCGCATTCTATGGGCCCAAGATCGACGTGAAGCTGGTGGATGTGCTGGGCCGGCTATGGCAGCTATCCACGGTGCAATTCGACTTCAACCTGCCGGCGCGCTTTGAACTGGAATACGTGGGCGAGGACGGCGAGCGGCACCAGCCGGTGATGGTTCACCGCGCGCTGTTCGGTTCAGTGGAGCGATTCTTTGGGGTGCTCATCGAGCACTACGCGGGGGCTTTTCCGCTATGGCTGGCGCCGGTGCAGGTGGGATTGGTGCCCATCAGCGAGCGGCACGTGGAATACGCGAAGAAAGTCGAAGCAGAACTCAAGGCAGCGGGCCTCCGCGTGGAAGTGGACGGCCGCAACGAGAAGATGAACGCCAAGATCCGCGACCTTGCCAATCAGAAGACGCCTTACATCCTGGTCTTTGGCGACAAGGAAGAGGGAGCCGGAACGGTGAGCGTGCGCACGCGGGGCAAAGGCGACCAGGGCTCGAAGCCGCTGGCGGAGTTCATCGCGAAGGCGAAAGAACTGGTGGCGGGGCAGTCAACGGAACTGTGAGAAGTGCTGGCGAATGGAGATCGGAGTTCAGCTGGCGGAAGAGTAGCTGCCGGTTGGACCATGAGCCGCCAAGAGCTAACAACGCGCTAGAGTCTCGATGCCAATTCGTACTGCTGTCCTTCGCCAAGCAGCCCTAGAAGGAATCACTTTTCTCGTCCTCTTCCGTCGTCTCGGTTGCCTCAACATCTTCAACACAGCTCTCGGGCTCTTCCGGGTCGAAGTTTCTCGCTGATATAGACAAGGCCAGAACGCATGACATTCCAATCAAGGCTCCCTTGGCAAAATAGAATGCGTTGCCGGCGTATAGAGAATTCCGCATTGGGCTCCTAGCAATTTCGCAAAAGCTCAGTCCTGCATAGAGAATCCCGAGTATTCCAATCGACATCAGTACGGTGCTCTTGCGCCAATTCTGGAAGCCCCAAACTCGCTTCGAATCGCCTGTCAAAAGCACGAGGCTCCCTACGAGTATTACCAAGGGGAGTAGCATGCTCAAGGCGTTCGGACTCGCATTTTCCCGGCCCAATGCACGTTTGGCGTACTCGTCGCCCTGATCGGCAGCTTTTTGGAACCAGCGGTCCGCCTCGCCTGAATCCTGCGGCACTCCCTGACCAAGGGAATACGAGAGCCCGAGGTTGTATTGGGCAAACGCGTCGCCCTGGTCGGCCGCTTTGCGGTACCAGCGGGCAGCCTCAGCGTAGTCTTGGGAAACCCCGTAACCACGCGCATACACGTAGCCGAGGTTGAACTCGCCTTTCGCATAGCCCTGGTCTGCAGCTCTACGGTACCAGCGAACTGCTTCGATGTAGTCTTGCCGTACTCCCTCGCCGCGGAGATACTTTGTCCCAAGCGCGGATTGAGACGCCATGTCTCCCTTTTCTGCGCTCATTCGGCATGCAGTTGCTGCCTCCGCGAGGTGTTGCTGAGTTGCCTTCTGTCGAAATGCGACCCAAGAGACCGCAATACCACAGATCACGGCTGCGCATGCAAGGAGCGCCGCAATCGATCCAAGGCCCTTCCGCTTGGCCGGAGCCCGTACCGCCCCGCTGTCATTCGCGGCAAAAGGTGGCTCCTCGCAACGGCGAGTGTACGCGATCAGCCCTGCGATCCCGATCGGCAGCGTAGCCCCGGAGCAGCGCCATACGGTATGCGAGGAAAGGGCGAGCGGGACAAGGGAAACCAGCACATTGATGAGGCTCGCGGCAATTCCCCAGCCTCTCGCTGAGGGCCTTACTTTCCAAATGGTCCACCACGCAAGGCCGAAGACGATGGCCAAAACCGAAAAGAGCGTGGGAACCAGAAGCGTGAGTAGGGGTGGAGAAGCGTAGTACCGGTTGATTTCTTCAAGAACGCTCTGAACAACAATCCCAGCGCAAATTATTGACGTGAGCACGAACACCCAGCACAGGTTTTTTCTCAGTGCCTGCATGCCTAAGGACGCCTTCCCGGAACCGCCAAGTCTATTTGACTGGGGGAAGGGCATCAATAACAATTTCGCGCGTTATTCGGCCCTCTACACTCGTTCCGGGCGGATCACCGCCAATCCCGAAGCAACTCTTCGATCTGGCGGCTTTTGACTGCCAGGCAGCTTCGGGCACGAGCGTGTTGTCTGGCGTAAATCCTTACGCGTTGATGGCCATGCCCTCCACTGCGGCGTAGGCGTCGAGCATGGATTCGGCCAGCGTGGGATGCGCGTGGATGGTGAACATCAGCTCGTCGACCGTGCCTTCGAGTTCCATCACAGCTACCGCTTCGGCGATGAGTTCCGTGGCCTGCGGGCCGATGATGTGCACACCCAGGATTTCGCCGTATTGTGCGTCCGCGACAATCTTCACAAAGCCGTCGTGATTGCCCACAATCGTGGCCTTGGAGTTGCCGGCGAAGGGGAACTTGCCCACCTTGACGGCATGGCCTTTCTCCCTAGCCTGTGCTTCGGTGAGCCCCGCGGAGCCGATCTGCGGCTCGCAGTAGGTGGCGCCGGGGATGCGGTCGCGGCGCACGGGGCGAAAGGTGCGGCCGGCAATCCTGGACACGGCCACGATGCCGCTCATTGCGCCCACGTGGGCTAACTGCGGAAGTCCGAACACAATGTCGCCGATGGCATAGACGCCGGGCTCGGCTGTCTCCTGAGCTTCATTCACCTTGATAAAGCCGCGGTCGAGCTCGATGCGGGTCTTCTCAAGGCCGATACCCCCGGTGCGTGGGGCGCGTCCCACAGCCACCAGCACCTTTTCGGCTTCCTTCTCCTGGATCTTGCCGTTGGCGTCGGTCCATGTCACCTTGACGCCGGTGTCGGTCTTCTCAATCTTCTCAACCTTCGCGCTGGTGTTGATGTCGATGCCGCGCTTTTTGAAGAGCCGCGTCAGTTCCTTCGAAATTTCCTCGTCCTCGACCGGAACCATGCGCGGCAGGAACTCCACGATGGTGATGTCGGCGCCAAAACTGCGGAAGATAGAAGCGAACTCCACGCCCACCGCGCCCGCACCGATGACGATGAGGGATTTGGGCGGCTGGGGAATGGAAAGAATCTCGATGTTGGTGAGGATGCGGTCGTCGGGTGCGAGGCCGAAGATCGTTTTGGCTTCCGATCCCGTGGCCACGATGATGTTCTTCGCCTTGACCAAGCTGGTTTCGCCGGTGCTGGAGGAGAGCTCGACTGTGTGCACGCCATCTTGCGCCGGGCCGGTGAGCCGACCAAAACCTCTGAGAATGGTGACCTTGAGCCTCTTCATCAGGAATTCCAGACCCTTGGTGTGCCTGGCGATGATGGCGCTCTTGCGTTTGAGCACGTTCTGCCAGTTGAGCGCAGGCGTACCAAGGCCGTCGATGCCATATTCCTCGGCGTGCTTCAGGTGGTCCCAGATGTCGGCATTAAACAGGAGAGCCTTGGTGGGGATGCAGCCCACGTGCAGGCAGGTGCCACCGAGCACGCTTTCTGACTCGATGAGAGCCACCTTCAGCCCCAATTGCGCACCGCGGATGGCCGCGGTGTAGCCGCCCGGCCCGCTGCCGATAATGGCCACGTCGTAGATCGTCTCTGCCATGGATACTCCGTTCCGGGCGCTCGCAGGAATCCGGCAGCGCGCCTGATATGGCTTAGTTTAAATGGCTGCCGGAGACGCATTGCAGCGCAAACCCGCCAGGCGGGATGGCCATGCGCGAAGAAGAACCCCCGTCGCTTACTGCGACTGCGCAGGTCCAAGCAGATGAACCTCCTGGAGCGTCCACCAATATCCCCCACCGGGGGGATTCGATTCGTAATGAGAGCCGTTGGGGCCGTTGGTGAAGTTGGCCGAGTAGGATAGCCACGCAACTTTGCCGTCCTGACTTATAAACTTCGACGGGAAGTTGACAAAGTAACCTTGCTCGCCAAAGTCCTTCATATAAGTTACAAGCTTCCATGGACCGCTAACTTTGGCCGACTCAAGGATATATGTGTCAAATTTTGAAATCGTACTTCCCCCGTCGGTGATTACAAGTAAGTACTTCTTCAATGGAGCATCGTAAGTCATGGTGACAGAGCCCATGTGGTTGTCCCACTTGAGCATGGGTTTAATGGAAGCAAAGTTATGAGTCCAGATGGCCTTGCCATGGCGTTCATAGCCGGCGAAGAATTCATATTTTGATGCGGTGTCGATGTTATGCGGACTCGGTTTCACGCGGGCCAGGTATATCTCATCCCCGGTAATCCAGCTCAGGTCGGCGTCGCGAGGACTGGGGTCGGGATCGGATGAACCGTGCGCGACGAGATAAGCCTTGCCATCCGGCGAATACTGCATCTCCCGGCCAAAGTCGACAACATGCGGAGCACCCATTTTGACTTTGCCGGCAAAATGATCCGGCTCAGAGAAGAGCGGATGAGCGGGCGTATGACGTGTCTCGTGCCAACTCTTTCCGTAGTCCTTCGAGTAACGAAAGCCGACAAACGGGCCCAGCACATCCCAGTTCAAGTGTTTGCCCGGCGTCTCGTGCAGGCAGTAAGTGCCGTAGTACCAAACTCCCTTATAAGTCAGGTTGGCCGACGGATATCTGCCTTCATAAGGAGTCGCACTGCCCGGATAAGTTGCGGCATTGGTAATTTCAAGATGCATGGGGTCGTCGCCGCGAATCGTAGCATAACCGGTCCTGGGGGCATCACCGCCGGAAGATGAGGTTATGCCGTTCACTTCGCCGTCCGTCCATGGTGAATACAGGATTCCATCCGCCGCCCAGGAGGGATACCAGGTATCCGCATGACCATATTGCGCATATCTCCCGGTAAACACAATGCCGGTCAGCTCGGTCGACGACTCAAACGGTATGCCGGCCGGGGGCTGCGAAGGCCACTGTTTCAGGCTTGCCGGTTCAGCGTTTGTGGGTTGGGTTTGGGCCAGGGCTTGGCGAGCGCCTTGCAACCCCGCAAAGGGAATAAGCAGAAAAACCAAGGATGCCAGGACAACGCGACGATTCATGAGTCCACGAGCTTTCTAAAACCAGCTATCACTCCCGCGGCGCAGTTCCGCTTGCCCGCACACTTGCCGCGATCATTGGGAGCGCGCGATTTCAGCGTCCAGTCTAACGGATGCGGAGAGCGGATAAGAACAGACATGACACCGCCGGCCAGCGCACCGGCAGCAACAGCAATCAACCAGTAAAGCCCTGCACGAGCGCGGCCTGAACCAGCGTGGTGGCAGTGGACTGCGTCTCGGGCTTATCGCCAAAGTCCGCAATCCAATGCACATCCGGCTCGCGGCGAAACCAAGTCAACTGCCGCTTGGCGTAGTTGCGATGACCTTGCTGCGCGGCCACGATCGCGTCCTCTTCGCGCAGAGTGCCCGCGATCACGGCATGCGCCTGGCGGTAGCCGAGGGAGTCAAGCGCCGTGACCGGCCCATAGCTGGCCAGCAAGCCTCGTGTTTCCTCAATCAAGCCGGCGGCAAACATGGCGGCGGCGCGGCGGTTGAGCCGGTCGTAGAGCGCCTGGCGCGGCGGATTGAGACCAATGCGCAGGAGACGAAAGCCGGTGAGAGGGTCCGTCGCCGAGGCTTTGGAGAGCATTTGCGACAGCGGTTGGCGCGCGGCCAGGCAAATCTCAATGGCACGAATCAGCTTGGGAGTGTCGTTGGCATGGATGCGCGCGGCCGAAGCGGGGTCGAGCCTGCCGAGCAGACGATGCAGCCACGGCGCACCATGGCGCGCATGGCTACGGCGCAGACGCCTGCGCAGATCGTCCTGTCGCGCAGGCCCGGCAAACAGCCCCTCAGTGAGTGCGCGCAGATAGAGGCCGGTTCCCCCGGTGACAATGGGTAACCGGCCGCGCGCGGCAATCTGATTGAGCGCCGCCCGCGCCTGGCGGCTGTACTCACCTGCGGTAAAGGGCTGGTCCGGCGGAGCTACATCGATGAGGTGATGGGGCAGGCGCGCTCGCTCTTCGGCAGTGGGCTTGGCCGTGCCCAGGTCCATGCCGCGATAAACGGCTACCGAGTCGCAACTGACGATCTCGCCGCCAAACCGTTCGCCGAGGGTGAGCGAGAGCGCGGTTTTGCCGCTGCCTGTGGGACCGAGCAGCAACACAGCAAGGGGTTGCGTTGCTGCACGGCCGCCATTGGCTGCGCGCTCCGTGCTCATAGCCGCCACCAGCCTGTGGGGAAAATCCATTTTGGATTGGTATGGAACAGCCACCACGCCAGGATGGCCGAAGCCAGGAGAAGAAGCCCAAATACCTGGTTGCGCCGAAAGTCGTGCCGCTGCTGTTCGCGCCGCTCCTGCTCGGCCACCTGTTCGCGATAGGGCTTAATGCGGCGTTCGGTCACGGCGCGTCTCTTAGAACCGGGTCCGATGCATGAAGATGCCTGCGGTCCACGCACAAGTATAGGGGAGCGGCGTTGCTCCGATTTCGAAACGCGCGGTTTGACATCCCACCCCCGGTTTGCTCAGATAACCTGTCGGGGGGGAAAGCAAAACCAATGAAAGTTCTGATCCTGGGTTCAGGGGGGCGCGAACATGCGCTGGCCTGGGCGGTGAAACGCAGCGAGCGGGTCACAGAGGTGGTGTGCGCACCGGGCAACGGCGGCATCGCGCAAATAGCCCGCTGCGTTGCAGTGGACCTGAAGGACCTGGACGCCATGATTCGTCTTGCCGAGGCGGAGCGGCCCGGCCTGACCATCGTGGGACCGGAACTGCCCCTGTCGCTGGGCATTGTAGACGCGTTGCGAGAACGTGGCTTGCGCGTCTTTGGACCCACACGCGACGCGGCGCGGCTGGAATCGAGCAAAGGGTTTGCCAAGCAGTTCATGAAGCGCAACCAGATTCCTACCGGCAACTACGCGGTTTGTACCAGCTCAGCCGAGTTTGAAAAGGCCGTTGAATTTTTCCATCCACCCATCGTGGTCAAGGCCGATGGGTTGGCTGCGGGCAAGGGCGTCATTATTTGCGCGTCGCGCAATACGGCTATCGAGGCCGCTCACGGTTTGTTCAGCGGCGCGCTGCTGGGTGCGGCCGAACAGCAGATTGTCATCGAGGAGTTCCTTGAAGGCGAGGAAATCAGCTTTCTGTGCCTGACCGACGGCAAACATGTGGCGCCGCTGGCTCCCGCGCAGGACCACAAGCGCATCGGCGAGGGCGACACTGGTCCCAACACCGGCGGCATGGGCGTCTACTCCACCGACGCGATGCTCGATCCCGGCATGACGGAGTGGGTTCTGCGCCATATCGCCGAACCCACGGTGCGCGCCATGGCGGAGGAAGGCTCGCCCTTCACAGGCGTGCTCTACTGCGGGCTGATGATGACCGCGCGCGGCCCCGAGGTGCTGGAGTACAACGCTCGCTTTGGCGATCCCGAGACCCAGGCCATCCTACTGCGGCTGGAAAGCGACCTGATGGAAGCGCTGGAGGCCTGCGTGGACGGCCGGCTGGCGGAAACGGAGTTGCGCTGGAGCCCCGGCGCCTCAGCCTGCGTGGTGGCCAGCTCGTCGGGGTACCCTGGCAGCTACAAGACAGGGTTCCCGATCAGCGGACTGGGCACCGCAGCCCAGGTTCCGGGGGTGGAGATCTTTCACTCCGGTACGGCACGGCTGGGCAGCCAGTTGGTGACCGCGGGCGGCCGCGTTCTGGGCGTTACCGCGACCGGTGACTCACTGGATGAGGCGCTGGCCCGCTCCTATAAGGCACTGGTCAATATTCAATTTGAAGGTATTTACTATCGTCGCGACATCGGCCATCGGGCATTAAGGAGGAAACCATGACAACCGCTATTTCGTTTGAAGAGCTATTGGCTTGGAATCGGGAGTCTTCCAACTTCTGGAAGCTGCACCTGGACGCCAACCCGGCGCTGCTCGAACTACCCTGCGGCATCGGTGGCACGGCCAATGTGCAAGAGTTCGTGCGCCACATTTGGGGAGTGGAGCTGCGCTGGAGTCAGCGCCTAGCGGGCCAGCCTGAATTGCCCCGCGAACAGATGCCTTCCGGCCCGCTGCCCGCGCTCTTCGAATTGCATCTGAAGGCGGTGGCAATCTTCAGCGACTTGCTGGCCACTCCTGAAGCAACCTGGGACAGCCCGTTCGTTCTGAATTTCGATTGGATTCCGCCGGAACACCGCACCGTGTCACGCCGCAAGGTCCTGGCCCACGCACTCTTCCACAGCCAGCGCCACTGGGCACAATTGGCTACACTGGTCCGTGCGGCCGGGTTCCCTTCAGGATTCAAGGGGGACCTGCTTTTCAGCTCTGCATTGCGTTAGGAGGAGCCACAGCGATCGGCTTCACCTGCTTTTGGAAGCAGGACCGGCAGAGCACCGGCCTGCCCTGGGTGGGCTTGAAGGGAACCGTGGTCTCCGTGCCGCACTCCGAACACGTGGTGCGCGTCTCCGACCGAACCCGGCCGCCCCCGCTCACACGCTTGGCCTTGCACTGTTTGCAGCGCTTGGGATCGTTCTTGAATTGCTTGTCGTAGAAGAAGAGCTGCTCGCCGGACGTAAAAACAAATTCGGCGCCGCAATCAATACACTTCAACACTCTGTCGGTAAATTCCATGGCCGGCTTCCCCCGAAGTGGGAAAATCGCTGACGTCGGCCTTCAACATGAGAGCTCTGCCGGTCCCGTCTCCCTGTCTTCGTGCTGCTTTCGATAACCCGGGCCCGGGCCGCGACAAGGACAGCGGCAAATTGTTTGTCTGCCCGCAGAAGCGGACGGACTACGTTCACCCTGCCCTGGTGCGTTTTGGCAGGTCAATCAAGGTAAAACAGCAAATCGTGACGAGCCACCCTGGTCTTAATAAACTTTCTGGCGCTGCCTGCCTCTGTATCCGCAGGCACCGCCGGGGCGGCCGTCACGATTCGGTTGAAACAAAGCGAAAGCTGAGTAGATCCATCCCGTCTGCAATTGCTTGAAGCGACTCTTCTCTCGAGAACAAGTTGCCTCAAGTACATGCCGCGAAAGCATTCTACTCCGGTTTCTGCCCTAGTCCTGCTCTTTGCGAGCCTTCTTGCGATTCCGCTTGCGCGCTAATGCCGCCTTTACGCGGCGCTTCTCACCGGGTTTCAGGTAGTAGGAGTGACGCTTGACTTCCTTGATGATGTCCTCCTGCTGAACCTTCCGCTTGAACCGGCGCAGCGCATTTTCGAGCGGCTCGCCTTCCTGTATGCGAACCTCTGCCAAAAGAATCCCACCTCCAAACCTGCCAAGGGGCTCCTTAATGATACTGGAATTCTTTAATGCTGGGTGAATCGCAGCGTCATTATCCACCCCAAAGTAGCTGCTTGCCAGCCCAAATTGGCGCGTCGGCGCGTTCATTTTCCCTGATTGGGACGATTTGCGGCTTCTTTCAGCGTCACCAAGGGCTGGAATCGGGCGCGTTGGGGGGCTGTCTCCCGCCTTCGGTTGTGCTTTAAACTTCCCCTGAGGTCTCAATTTCATGATCCGCAGCTATCAGGGTCACCTTCCCCGGATTCCCGCCAGTTGCTACGTCGATCCATCCGCCCAGGTCATCGGCGACGTCGCCCTGGGGGAACGCTCCTCGGTTTGGATGAACGCGGTATTGCGGGGCGATGTGCATTCCATCCGTGTGGGCGCGCACTCCAACGTCCAGGATTGTTGTGTGCTCCACGGCCAACGCAACCTCTACCCTGTCATCGTGGGCGACTGGGTCACCATCGGCCACAACGCCACCGTGCACGGCTGCGTGGTGGAAGATATGGTAGTGATCGGCATCGGCGCCACGATTCTGAACCACAGCCACATCGGCGAGGGCTGCATTATTGCCGCCGGCTCGGTGGTCCCGGAGCACACCCACGTGCCGCCACGCACGCTCTGGGCCGGCGTCCCCGCCAAACTGCGCCGCGAACTGGACGACAAAGACCGCGCCCTGATCCTCGAATACGCGCAAAACTACCTGGACTACACAGAGATTTATCTCAAAGAGTGTGCCGACTAAGCCCGTTTCTACACCGGCGACGGGTTCCGCTCACCATTCTGACGCTGGTGCCAATAGGGATAAGCCAACTGGGTGGCGCTGGCCTTATCCAGTGCCGCCACTTGGTCCGCGGTCAGGTTCCAGCCCACCGCACCCAGATTCTGCCGCAATTGCTGCTCGTTCCGCGCCCCAATAATCAGCGACGCGACCGTGGGCCGCTGCAACAGCCAGTTGAGCGCCACCTGGGGGACGGTCTTGCCGGTTTCTGCAGCTACAACGTCCAGCGCATCCACCACTTTGTAGAGGTGCTCGTCCGCCACCGGGGGTCCAAAATCAGCGGTTTTGTGCAGGCGGCTCACCTTGGGCAACGGCTGCCCGCGGCGAATCTTGCCTGTCAGGCGTCCCCAGCCCAGCGGACTCCACACCAAGGCGCCCACCTTCTCAGCCAGACCCAGCGGCATCAGCTCCCATTCGTAATCACGGCCGATGAGCGAGTAGTGGACCTGGTGGGCCACAAACCGTGTCCAGCCGTAGCGGTCGGCCACAGCCAGGGACTTCATCAGGTGCCAGCCGGAGAAATTCGACGCTGCAATGTAGCGCACCTTGCCCTCGCGGACGAACGTGTGCAGAGTGTCCTGAACCTCGTCGATGGGGGTTTGTGCGTCGAAGCCGTGCATGTGGTAGATGTCAACGTAGTCAGTGCCCAGGCGTCGCAAACTGCCTTCGAGCGAGCGGCGCAGGTGGTAGCGCGAGGAGCCTGCATCGTTGGGTCCGTCGCCCAGCCGGAAGGTAGCCTTGGTGGAGATCAGCGCCCGGTCGCGCTTGCCCTTGAGAGCTTTGCCCAGCACCTCTTCTGAGCGGCCATCGGAATAGACATCGGCCGTGTCAAACAAGTTGACGCCTGCTTCGAGACAGATATCGACTATCCGTCGAGCCTCGGCAGTGTCCGCCGTCGCGCCCCATGCCTTGAAGAAATCGCTGCCCGCGCCAAATGTGCCGGCGCCAAAACTGAGAACTGGAACTTTGAGGCCTGAGCCTCCAAGAAGACAGTAATCCATGCCAGTTTGGATGCGGCACGCGGCGCGAGGATGCAGGAGACCAAAATCCACCAGATCGCACGTTGGCAGCTTCTGCAAAACAGTCATAATTTTGCTTGCGCTCGACGCATATTGTAGCTACAATTAAATTGTGTTCGTTTGGGATGAAGCAAAGCGAAAGTCCAACCTGGAGAAACACGGACTCGACTTCAAAGACGCTCATCTTGTCTACGACAATCCGGATAAATGCACTTATGAAGGCGGCTACAGGGGCGAACGCCGATTGATAGACCTGGCCACGGCGGTTGTCCACGGAAGGCTGCTGGCGCTGATTTACACCGAACGCGGAGACGATGTCCGCGTAATCTCATTCCGGCCCGCTTCAAGAGAGGAGCGCGAACAGTATGAACAAGACAAAGAGTGAAACCGATTGGAAGCGCGTTCTGGCCTACAAAGAGGGCGACCCTATCCCCTATGAGCCCGAGGACGGTCCATACGATCCGAACGACGCGGACGCGGCACGCGCCTGGCTCGCCCAGGCCGATTTGATCCGCAAGGGCAAGGTAGTGCGCCGTGGGAAGCGCGGGCCGCAAAAGGCTCCGACGAAGAAACTGGTTTCCCTACGCCTGTCGCCTGAGGTGATTGACCACTTCAAAGCCAGCGGACCCGGCTGGCAAACGCGCATTGACAGTACGCTGCTGGAGTCGATTAAGAAGAGAGCTTAGTCAGCTGACGACACAATTCCGTATTCCATAGAGCCAAGTACCAGGCCGTTAACGACAAACATTTAGACCAAAGAGATTATGAGTGCTTTGAAAGCTGTGCGCGGAACGCACGACTTTTTGCCGCCGGAGAGACCGCGCTATAGAACTGCATCGAGGCCGGGGACTGGATTTTAGTGTTCCCCGGCCGTAACCGTTACTGGCACTTCGAGTGATCCTACGCGGCCTGCGTCCAGATCGTAGACAGCGACGCGCAGAGAGCTTGGACCCATAGGCAGATCGAGCGCGAGGCGAATGGGAACTCCTTCAACCATGATCCGCGCGAATTGGTCCGGCTTGATATTCAACTGGATGCCGCGGACGAGGTAATTCTCGCGTCTGCCGCCTGTGTCGTAAGCCGCCAGGGTGAACTCGATTCGTGCCCGGTGCGTGCCTTCCGGCGTTTCGTTAAAGGCGAGACCTTGAGGGTCCAAGGTGAGGTCAACAATGGTGTGCTGCAGGGGCGCTTTAAGGTCAGCCGCCATTTCGCCCGCCGGACCCGCGGGCACGTTCATTTCATGGAGCAGCGGGTCGGTCGCCGGCAACACCCTCGCCTGAAACAGAATGTGCGTGGCCGCCGGAGCTCCATGCACCACGGAAGCGGTCAATTGACTCGGCTGCAGCGGGTCGTCGCGGGTAGAAGGCTGATCCGGCGGAACAGCATAATATCCGCGCCGGTAGGCGAGTTCATAACCGCCATTGTTAAGGTGAACCTTGATGGCGCGGAACTTGCCGTCCAGCTTCTTGGCGGCGGGAACATAACCAATTGTGTAATAGCTTGACCCGTTCTTAACGGCGACCGCAACAGCCTCTTTGAGCCCGTTGGTATTGAAATACGCCTCTCCGCCGGTTTGCTCCGCGAACTGCTCCATCGCCGCGTGTTCTGCCTTGATTTGATCTTTGGAATATTCGTCACCCTCCATTCCCCCTCCGTATTCGCCGTACCGGTCGCTCACGAGCGTACCCCGCACCGACATGATGCCTCTGGCGTCAACGGGATAGACGGCGACCTGAGCTGCCGACAGCGCGGCGCCGGGATCGAATGCAACAGGGAAGGTGCCGGCGAACCAGATCAGATTCTTACGGCCCGGAATGAGCTTCAGATAGCGGGCAAGTTGCTGTACGGCCAGCACAGTCATCTGTGGCCTGCCGTCGGTCAGCGGGTCATATACGGGCGGGCCAACATGGACATAGAAGTCAGGAATATCTACGCTTGGTTTCTGGTCGCTCAGGTGGCCTCCGAAATCTACATGCTTCATGCTCTCGAGGGCCTTTGTCGCCTGGGAACCGTCGCCGGTAAAGCCCTGCACCATCCGCAACTCTGAAGTAAGCGTAAAGACTGCCAAGGACGTCCCCGGCGGGACCGCGCCCAAGTACTCGAGCATCTGCTGACGCAAAAACTCCCGGTTTTCCTGCGGGGTGTTCAGTTCATCGAGCAGCAGCACGTTGGCCGCGCTGCCTTCAGGGTAGGCAGGGACATTGCTATATGTGTGGCGCGGCAACGAAGCCAGGATCGTGGGCGGTGTGTAGGCATCGTTCCGCACAGCCGCGGGTTGGTGCTCGTCGAAGGAGGCGATGGGCTGCTCGTGCCCATCCTCAAAGACGTGAAACCGGTTCCGATCAAGGCCGTGCACAGCTTTGCCCTTGTCCGTGACCACCACATCCACCAGTACCAGATTGGTGGTAGTGTGCAACACCGTCTCCCCCGAATTTGGCTCAGCGACCGATTGCGCCTGCGCACGGTAGTGGAGAATGGCAAGGCTCGCGAGAGCAAATAAGAAGACTGCCTGGATCGAGCGCATCCGGGGGACCTCCTGAAAGCGCGAAAGAGGCGTCGCCTCAATTCTGCGCTTCGATCCTGCGGTTCGGTCAAGAATACCGCGAGAGCTGGAGAGTTCGCGAGTCAAGGCCGCGACCGGGAAGGGCGGCTATTGCGGGATTGTCCAACCGCTAGAAAACACAGGCCATCGAAGCGGCGTGAAGGATCACCGCTCCCACCTAGTATCCTAAGAGGTTGCCCCAAAGGTCAGCATCATGAGCCAAACCCTGAAAGCCGTGCGCGGAACGCGCGACCTGTTGCCGCCGGAAACCGCGCTGTGGAACCGCATCGAGGCCACTGCCCGCTCGGTCTTTGCCCGCTACAACTTCGGCGAGATTCGCACCCCGGTCTTTGAAGACACTGCGCTGTTTGCACGCAGCGTGGGCGAGGAGACCGACATTGTCTCTAAAGAGATGTACACCTGGGAAGACCGCGCGCGAGCGCAGTCGGAAAAGACCCAGACCCTGACTCTGCGCCCTGAAAACACCGCCGGCGTAGTGCGCGCCTACATTGAGCACAAGCTGGGCGAGACCGGCCAGTTGCAAAAGCTCTATTACATTGGCCCGCAGTTCCGCCGCGAGCGGCCGCAGAAAGGCCGCTATCGCCAGTTTTCGCAGATCGGTGCTGAAGTCATCGGGCCACCCTCGGCGGGTAGCGAATCGCCTCTGCGGGATGCGGAAGTCCTGGAAATGCTGGCCACGCTGCTGGATGAGCTGGGCATCAAGGGCTGGACGCTGGAACTCAACTCCGTAGGCTCGGCCGCGGACCGCGAGCGTTATAACCAAACTCTTCGCGAAGCGCTCCTCCCTCTCGCGCCCAAGATGTGCGTCGACTGCCAGCGTCGCGCCGTCACCAATCCGTTGCGGGTGCTGGATTGCAAGGTGCCGGAGGACCAGCCCATCATCGAGACCTTGCCCAAGATTTACGACTCGCTCGATGAAGCTTCGAAGGCCCACTTTGCCGCTGTGACGGCGACCCTGGACGCAGCAGGCGTGCCCTATACGCGCAATCATCGCCTGGTGCGCGGCCTAGACTACTACACCCGCACCACATTCGAATTCACCCACGGCGGTCTCGGTGCACAGAACGCGCTGCTGGGCGGCGGACGCTACGACGGGCTAAGCGAAGCCATCGGCGGACCTCGCGCGCCCGGGATCGGTTTCGCCATGGGCGAAGACCGGCTGGTTCTGACGCTTCTGGCCCAGGAACTGAGCCAAAAATCTGCCCCACCGCAGGTGGATGCCTATATCGCGCCCTTGGGTGAGTCGCTCAACTCCGCTGCCCTGGCGCTGGCCCGCGAACTGCGCCATACCGGCCTCTACATTGAGCTTGGCGAAGGCAGCTTCCGGCTCAAGAAGTCCTTTGAAGCCGCCGACAAGACCGCCCGCTCCATCGTCATCCTGGGCGAAGACGAGCTTCAATCCGGTATCCTGACAGTGAAGACCTTCGCCACCGGCGTACAAACAAAGGTCCCTCGCGCCGAGCTGGCAGCATTTCTTGCCGAGCCCCTGAAGGGATAAAGGACACTCGTTGTGCTCGATTTTTTAGGTAATCTTGAACGGACGCATCTATGCGGCGACTTGCGCGCTGCCCACGCTGGTCAACAAGTGGTCCTGATGGGCTGGGTGAATCGCCGCCGTGACCACGGTAATCTGATCTTTCTCGACCTGCGCGACCGCTCCGGCATTGCGCAGATTGTGCTGGACAAGGAACTGACCCCCGACGGCCACGCCAAGGGCGAACAGATTCGGCCCGAATACGTGGTAGCCGCGGTAGGCAAGGTTTGCCTGCGCGATCACGACGCCATTAACCCCAAGATGCCTACCGGCGAGATCGAGATCGAAGCCACCCAGTTGCTGGTGTTGAACGATACGCGGCTGGCGCCGTTCTCGCCCTCGGAAGAAGCCATACAGAACGAAGAGGTTCGGCTCAAATACCGTTACATTGATTTGCGCCGCCCCGAGATGCAGCGCAATTTCTGGCTGCGCCATGAGATCACATTGGCCATCCGCGAGAGCCTCAGTAAGCAAGGGTTTCTTGAGATTGAGACCCCCATCCTGACCAAATCGACTCCCGAAGGCGCGCGTGACTTTCTAGTGCCCAGCCGCGTGCACGCCGGCGAGTTCTACGCGTTGCCGCAATCACCGCAGATCTTCAAGCAGATTCTCATGATCTCCGGCTTCGACCGCTACTTTCAGATCGCCCGCTGCTTCCGCGACGAGGACCTGCGGGCCGACCGCCAACTGGAGTTCACGCAAGTTGATCTGGAGATGAGTTTCCCGCGCCAGGAGACGGTGTTTGCCGTGGTGGAGCAGTTTCTGGCGGCGGGCTTTGCCGCGGCCGGGGTCAAGTTGCAGACGCCCTTTCCGCGCATCACCTACGACGACTCCCTGCGTCAGCACGGCAGCGACAAGCCTGATCTGCGCCTGCCCGGGTTGACCGATGTGCGCTCCGCATTCACTGACGCTGCCCTGGCCACCCTGCAGATTGATCCCGCGCTGCCGGTGGTGGCGCTGCGCATTCCCGGCGTGGGCGAGCTGAGCCGCAAGGAGCGCGAAGACAACCACCCGCTCTTCGACCAGAAGAAGGGCGCGAAGTTTATCGACGACTTTAAGCGCTTGGCCAAGAGCTTTCCCGACTCAGCGAGCAAGGTGCGAGAGCTGACGGGCGCGGCTGATGGCGACTTTGTGGTGGTAGTAGCGGGCGATCCGGCACATCCGGTTAAAGCCAGCGATACCAAATTCCCCGGCCGTCTCAGCGAGCGCGAAATCAATGTCTACTCCGCAGCAGGCAGCTTTCGCACCGAGCTGGCCAAAAAGTATGCCGAGAAGCACGGTGCCTTCCATGTGACCGAAAAAGCTGTTGCGGATGCCGACCCGAAGAGCGGTAACACAATCGAGGGCAGTGCGGCCTTCCACCCCATCTGGATCACCGACTTTCCAATGTTCGAGTACGATCTGCCGAGTGCGAAGTGGATGCCGGCACACCACCCCTTTACCGCGCCCTTTGAGGCTGACATGGCCAACCTGCTCAGCGACCCGGCGAGCGTCCGCGCCAACTGCTACGACCTGGCGATGAACGGCCTCGAATTGGGCTCCGGCAGCATCCGCATCCATCGCAAGGATGTGCAGCAGCAGATCTTCCAGTCGCTGGGTATCAGCGACGACGAAGCGCGCGCGCGTTTCGGGTTTTTCCTGGATGCGCTGGAGTACGGTACACCGCCTCACGGCGGCATTGCGCTGGGTCTGGACCGCATTGTGATGCTACTGGCCGGCGCACCCAGCCTGCGCGAAGTGATCGCGTTCCCCAAGACCGCCAAAGCCATCGATCTAATGGCCGACGCGCCAACGACAGTCAGTGAGCAGCAGTTGAAGGAACTGCACATCCGGGTGGCGTTAAAGAGCTAGCATCTCTCCACAACTCGTGCGGCTGACTCGATTGGTATTCCTTGCTAGTCCCCCGTCGTCTGCGCCAGCGGATCTTGCGCCGTAATGGCCGTGACATCGAGCGAAAGACAGGTTCCCAGCTCGCTGAAGTCCTTGTCCCAGCGGGGCCGATCTTCGGCGGCCAAGGTGGTGAGCGCATAGCGCGAGGTGCGCAGAATCTCGTACCAGATGTTCTGCGCTTGCCACAGGTTGGGCTCAAAGGGCAGTTCCACCAGGGTGTGTGCCAGCCCCAGCGCGCGGTCCAGCATCTCCAGCGAACCGGCTGACAGTTGCAGCTCCACCATGGCGCGCTTCATGCGCTGGTCGGCAATGTAAGAGAGCGTGGCCGTCTCCAGCGGCACCTGGTCGGCCTTGGCCAGTTGCAGGAACGAGCGCAGCAGCGCCTGGTCGATGGGGTCGCCTTCCAAGGCTCGCCGCAGACCCGCATTGATCGCAAATCCGGCGGCCAGGGTGAGCGCCGGCGGCTTGGGCAGCCCGGCCTGCGACAGGTAGTGCAACAGGCTCGCGTGATCCTCATAAATGGTGGTAAGCGAGTTCTCGATGTCCCACAGCGTGGAGTTGAGAATAAGCTGCACAATGCGCCGCTGCTCGTCAGTGAACAGCGAGGTCAGCGAGTAATCCACGTGACCGTAGTAGCGATCAAGCAGGCGAATCACCTTGGGAAAGTCCGCGTGCTGCACGAATTCCGCGGCCTGGGCGGCAAAGGCGTCGAACTCTGCGGCATCGCTCTCGCTGTAGGCTTTGACGGCGGCGGTAATGTTCTGGTCGCCAAAATGGAGCACGGCAAATGAAAAGCCCTGCGCCTGCTCGGTGATGGCGCTGGCAATGTGCGCCCGGCCCAGTGCCAGGCGCCCACGGCCTGAGGTATAGATGTCGTGGGAGATGCGGCGGACGCGGTAACAGAACAGCTCGGTCTCCTCAGAATACGATGAGAAAACACTGCTGATAGCGTAGTGTGCGGCAACCTGCTCCAAGCCCAGTTCCAGCAGGCCGATCTTTTCCTTGTAGATGCGCGCGCCATCGCCGGCGCTGGCCACGTTGGAGCGGGCCTCAGCAAGGCGCGCGACGAATGCCGTTTCCAATGCCCCGCCTGCCTCACCGAAAATTTCCCTGGCCAGTTGCAGAGCCCGCGCTGCATAAGCGATGACCTGCACCGTCTCGATGCCTGAGATGTCGTCGAAGAACCAGCCGCAACTGGTGTACATCAGCTGGCCGTGGCGCTGCATCTCCATCAGCTCCATGGCGCGCACCCGCTCTTCCGCAGTCAGCGGATGGCTCTGGTAAGCCTCGAAGAAGCGCTGTTGCGATTCTTCGCCGCGGTCGAGAATCACCTGGATATAGCCGTCGCGCGCGGCCCACACATCGTGAAAGAGCTTTGCGCCTTCCTGCTCGGTGAGCGGCGCAAGGGCGTCGCGGAGTTCGTCCAGTGCTTGCCGCAGCGGAGCGCGCCATGCCTGGTTCCAACCCGGGTGGCCTCCGTTGCAGCCGCAGCCTGACCGCCACCGCTCCACCCCGTGCATGCAACTCCACGAAGTGTTGTCCTCAATCTCGCATTCGTATTCGGGCGGAAACTGGGCCAGGAAACTCGCGTAGTTGGTGAGCCTGACGGTCTTGTCCTGCTCCAGCAGCCGCAGCGCATAGGCCAGCGCCATTTCGCCGTACCTGTGATGGTGGCCGTAGGACTCGCCATCGGTGGCCACATGCACCAACTGAGGCTGCGAACCCTCTTTGAAGCCGGCCTTGAGGCGCGCCGCAAATCCTTCGCCTGAGTTCAGCAGCCCCTCGAACGCGATGGCCCGGGAGGTGGGCCCGTCATAGAAAAACACCGCGATGGATACGCCGGACTCGAAGCGCACCAGGTAGGGGCGGCTCGTGTCCACCTTGGCGTCGGGCGTGTCGGTCCAACTCGTCTCGGGCTGGGCAGCATCGTCACTGAGCGGGCGGATGCGCTTGCACTGGTGCGGCGCCAGCAGCGTGAACTTGATGCCGTGCAGCGCCAGCAGCTCCAGGGTTTCGGTATCCGCCGCGGTCTCGGCCAGCCACATGCCCTCCGGCGGCAGGCCGTAGTGGTCCTGGTAGTCGGCGATTCCCCAGCGAATCTGGGTAATGCGGTCGCGGCGGCTGGCCAGGGGCAGAATGATGTGGTTGTAAACCTGCGCCATGGCCGAGCTGTGTCCCTTGTAGCTCTTGCGGCTGCGGCGCTCTCCGTCCAGAATCATGCGGTGGGTGCGGGGCGCGTTCTCCTTGAGCCAGCTCAGCAGTGTGGGGCCAAAGTCGAAGCTGACGCGCGCGTAATTGTTGACGATGCGCGTAATCCGATTTTTTTCATTCTGGATGCGCGCCGCGCCATTGGGCGCATAGCACTCGGCGCAGATGCGCTCATTCCAGTCGTGATAGGGCGCGGCTGTGTCCTGAGTTTCTACTGTCTCCAGCCAGGGGTTCTCACGCGGGGGCTGGTAAAAGTGACCGTGAATGCAGACAAAGCGTTTACTCGGAGGCATGCACAAATCCAATCGCGCGCCGGCGCTCCATCATTGGATGCGCGGCCATCCTGCTTATTGTAGGCTGGCGCGTCCGGAGGGTGCCGTAGCCAAGGGTTTGGCCAGGTCGCATGCCCGCCACAAATACCAACTGGCCACGGAGCGGAACGGAGCCCAGCGCTTGCCGCGTCTGAGCACCACATCCGCCTTGGGCAAATCGGAGGCCTCGATGGGCCGCGATTTGGGCTGGCGCTGAAACGTGAGCGCGAACCCCTTGCGCACGCCGTAGTCGGTCACCGGCAGCACGTCAGGCCGCCCCAGGCGGAAGATCAGGAGCATCTCGACCGTCCATGGGCCGATACCACGCACCGCGGTAAGCCGCTCGATGATTTCGGCGTCCGACAACTTGAGAATGGCCGAGTGGGTGGGCACCGTGCCGTCAAGCGTGCGCGCAGCCAGATCGCGCAGAGCCTTGATCTTGTTGCCGGAGACGCCCGCGGCGCGCAGTGGTTCATCCGGAGTGTCGAGCAGCATTTGCGGCGCGGGGTCACCGCCAAAGTACTCGCGCACCCGGCGGTGAATGGTGGCCGCGGCCTTACCGTGCAACTGCTGATAGAGAATCGACTCCAGCAGCGACTCGAAGGGTGAGGGCAAGGGGTCGAGGCGCAGCGTAAATGCGCCTGCCCGGTCGATGAGCACGCCCAGCTTGGGGTCGTTCGTCTTCAAGTGCGCGATCGCCTCGGCGGGGTCAAAGGGAAGTTTGCGGCTGCGGCCGTCGTGGATCATACGGGACCAGTGTAACGCGCCCAAATCGGCCAGTGTCAGAGACCTGTGGGGCCGAGCCTGCCCGCATCCGGCTCGCCCTTGTAACATCAGAGCGTAGCCACTGAACAGGAGCAACGCCATGAAGATGCGGCCGGGAACACAAACGGGATTTCTGCTATGCGGCAAGGAGTGGATTGAGGGAGAGACGCTGGAAGTCCGCTCTCCATGGGACCAGGGGCTGGTAGGCCGGGTCACCGTGGCCACTCGCGCCGATGCACGCCAGGCCGTGAACCACGCCGTGGCCAGCATGCGCCGCACCCGCGCCCTGCCCCGCTGGAAGCGCAGGGAAATCCTGGAGGACGTGGCCGGCGCGCTGATCGAGCAAAAGGAGCGCTTTGCGCAACTGATCGTAGCCGAGGCGGGCAAGCCCGTGCGCCTGGCCCGCGCCGAGGTGGACCGGGCCGTGCTCACCTTCAAGACCGCCGCCGAAGAGGCCGCACGCCTGGGCGGCGAGAGTATCCCGCTGGACCTGACCGAGGGCAATGAGAATCGCTGGGGGCTGGTGCAGCGCTTTCCCGTCGGGCCGATACTGGCCATCACCCCGTTCAACTTCCCACTCAACCTGGTGGCGCACAAGGCTGCGCCTGCATTGGCCGCCGGGTGTCCGCTGATTATCAAACCCGCGCCACAGACGCCCTTTACCGCGCTGGCCCTGGGCGAGGTGATTCTCAAGGCCGGTTGGCCCCAGGAGGCGCTGGCGGTGCTGCCGCTCTCTAACGCCGACACAGCATGGCTGGCCGAAAAGGAAGATCGCATCAAGTTGGTGAGCTTTACCGGCACGTCGAAGGTGGGCTGGGAAATCAAAGCCCACTCCGGCCGCAAGCGCGTACTGCTGGAACTGGGCGGCAACGCGGCGCTCATCGTGCACGGTGATTGGCCTGACCTGGACGAAGCGGCCGTTCGTACCGCGCACGCGGCCTTTGGCTATGCCGGCCAGTCGTGCATCAGCGTGCAGCGTGTCTTTGTGCATCGCAGTGTCTTTCAAACATTTCTGTGGAAGGTGGTGGAGTGCACTGCCAAGCTCATTTCCGGCGATCCCTCCGACGAAGCGACGGAAGTGGGTCCCATGGTCCGGCCGGGCGAAGCCGAGCGCGTGGAAGCATGGATCAAGGAGGCCGTGGAGGCTGGCGCCAAGCTCATTTCCGGCGGCGAGCGCCACGGCTCGGTGATCACGCCGGCTATTCTGACCGCAACCAAACCGGGGATGAAGGTGCGGGACGAAGAGCTCTTTGGGCCGGTGGTGGCCATTGAGCCCTATGAAGACTTTGAGCAGGCGCTGGCCGACGTGAACCACTCGCGCTACGGCTTGCAGGCCGGCCTGTTGACTCGCGATGCCGGCCGCATCCTCACCGCCTATCGCGAACTTGAGGTGGGCGCGCTCATCGTGGGCGACACCCCCAGTTGGCGCCTCGATCCCATGCCGTATGGGGGCGTCAAAGAGTCCGGCCTGGGCCGGGAAGGCCTGCGCTCGGCCATCGAGGAGATGACCGAACCCCGCATGCTGGTGATGGCAGGAATCAGTTAATCTGGTCCCCAAGTGCGGTCGAATGCAACCGCACTTGGGGCGATTGTTTGCGCGGAATCAGTTGCCGCAGAGGTGGACGTGAATCCCCATCTCGGCAAGCATTGCGGCCTTGGCTGCCAGGGCCTTGTCCGCAGCCTCCGCCGTGGGTGCATAGGCCACATTGGCGTGGTTGGCATGGTGGCGCGCCATGAACTGGTCGCGACTGACGCCATGCAGGACGACATGCATGATAGGCCATTCCGGAGTGACGGAGTTAAGCCGCCGCTCGGTTTCTTCGGCGGGCAATTCCACCGCGGTTGCACGGCCGATGTCGGCATGCAGCGCGCCACCCTCTACAAAGACGCGGCTCCATACCACGTGGCCGGGCTTGCAAATCCCCGTGAGCGTTCCTCCGCCGAGACGGAAATACATGGGTGTCTGACGCAGGCTGCGCCCACCGGCGTACCCGCCGATGAGGTGCGACGCCGGAACCGCGCCGGAGATCTGGAAAGTCCACACAAAATCATCGATGCCGGCGCCGGTGTAGTGCTCGCCCCACCGTACGTCGTGCAATGTGGTAGCGGGATCGAGATGCATCGCCGTCCAAACGCGATTGGTGACCAGTGCATCCACAGCGGCGCACTCATCTACTTCGTTAAAGTGCGGCAAGGGCGCGCCGGCATAGAGTTCTTTGCCATTCTTGTCCAGCACCGGCGGACGTTCCACATTGTTCAGCAATCCCTCCACCAGGTCTGAAGCCGGGGCCATGTCCTTCAGGCCCTGCTGATACTGAATGCCGATGACGTCGCAGCCAAATTCGCCGGCGATGCGTATCGCAGCGATATACATCTTGCACTGATCGAGAATCTGCGCATCGGTCAAATCGGTTTCTTCCGTCGGGCCGGTGACGAATGTGAAGCCTCGCTTCTCCAGCCAGGTCCGCACCGCTCGCGCCTCTGCGACAGGGACCTCGCGCATGGCTGCAACCAGCGCTGACTGGCTCAGCCGCTCCTTGTAGATGCCTGTCTTATTCAGCAGGAAGTCTTCGACGATGGCGTTGTACATGCCCATACAGCCCTCATCGAAAACTCCCAGAATCGCTTTGTGGGTCTTGAGCTGCATGGCCAGCGAACTGCCTAGCGCGCGCTCCGCCGCTGGTAATGCCGCCAGAACAAGGTCCCGCACGTGGCTCAGATCGTGATCGATCTTGTGTTCCTTGAGCCATTGGCGCAGACCGCGGCGGAAGAATTCGTCGTCGAAGTCCTTGCTCCACAAGGTGCTGAACTTCGCACCGGCTTTGTACAAGCTCCCGTTCAAATTGAGCATGCCTACCAGGCCCGGCCACTGCCCTGACCAGTTCGCGATGGTGAGAATGGGTCCACGGTGACTTAGAAGCCCTGCGAGTACATGGTGGCTATACTGCCAAACCGCCTCGGCTACTACCAGCGGCGCATCCGGGTGGATATGCTCGAAAACATCCATGCCCATGCGCTGGCTGTAGATGAAGCCGTGCTGCAGTTCCGGTTGATAGGAATGCGCGCGTTCAAGCTGGTAGCCTTCAGCTGCGAATGCGGCAATGATCTGTTGTTCCATTGCAAGCTGTGCGGGCCAGCAAACCTTGTTCGCCGATTGGCGCAGGTCTCCGCTGGCGATCAACAGCACCTTATTGGTGGCGACTGAAACGGGCTCTTCTACTACAGGGACTGCATAAGCTGACATCGTCTTTCTCCTTGACTAAAGCTCCGGCCCCCTGGGCCATTTGAACTGTTGCGTGCGGCCTGCGCGAGGTCACGCCGCATTAAGTTGACTCCAGTTGCTTGAAGCGCGCATAGGCTGTGTCCCAGGCATCGCTGCGATGAGGCTCAAACGATCTGGATTGAATGGACGCGGAGATGGCAGCCCGGCCTGCGGCAATGCTGGGCAGATGTCCGGTGGCCACCGCCTGCATCATCACATTGCCAAGAGCCGAAGCTTCCACCGGTCCGCACACCACCTGGGCATCACATGCGTCGGCCGTCATCTGGCAAAGCATTGTGTTCAGGCTGCCCCCGCCCATTACGCGCAGGGTGCAGAAGGCGCGCCCCGTCAGCGATGTGAGCGAATCCAGCACGGAACGGTATTTCAAGCTCAGGCTTTCAAATGCGCAGCGGGCTATTTCTCCCACTGTCTCCGGAACAGGCTGGTGCGTTGCATGGCAGTAATGGCGGATCGCGTCAGGCATGTCGCAAGGCATCTGGAAGTCCCGCGCGTTTGAATCGATCAGGCATTTGAAGGGCGTGGCCAGCGACGCTGCCGTCTGCAAATCGTCCCAAGAATGGTTCTGGCCCTGGCTCTTCCAGTGCCGCATGCATTCCTGGATGATCCAAAGCCCAGTAATGTTCTTCATCAGAAGGGTCGAACCATCGGCGCCGCCCTCGTTTGTAAACCCAAGGCGGTAAGACTCGTCTGAAACATTCGGCGCATCGAGTTCCACGCCCATCAGGCTCCATGTGCCGCTGCTGATAAAGACGCTCTCTGCTTCCATACTGGGAATGGCCGCAACGGCGCTTGCGGTGTCATGCGATGCGACCGCAATGGCCGGGAACGGCAGCCCGAAGCCGCATTCCTCCAGTACTTGCGAGCGCAGCGGGGCGAGCATTGTCCCGGGCTTGATGACAGGAGGCAGAATCGCTGCTGGAATATCTAGCGCCTTCACCACCGAATGCTCCCAATCTCCGGCAAACGCCGAATAGAGCTGCGTGGTGGTAGCCTCGGTGTACTCCGCGCGCTTGTCGCCACAAAGAAAATAGGAGCAGAGATCGGGAATCATCAGCAGCCGGTCCGCCTCGTAGAGCGCCCGGTGGTGGCTGCGTACCATACTGTACAACTGGTAGAGCGTATTGAACTGCATGGTCTGGATTCCGGTAGCGGAAAAGATATCGCGGTCAGGAATGAGTTCGAACGCCAGGGCTGGAATTCCGTCCGTGCGCTTATCGCGATAGTGGAACGGGTTCTCGATCAGGTGTCCGGCTTTGTTAAGCAGGCCGAAGTCTACGCCCCAGCTATCCACGCCAATCCCGGCAGGCAAATCGCTGAAACGCGCACGGTATTCCTTCAGGCCACTCTGCAGATTGGTCCAGATGGCCGCCATGTCCCAATAAAGATTGGACCCCACTGTGACTCCGCCATTGGGAAAACGGTGCAGGTCCTCCAGGGCGAAACGCTCGCCGTCCCACAGACCCGCCATCAACCTTCCACCCGACGCACCGAGGTCGACAGCAACAAATTTAACCGAACTTTTCATGCTTTCATTTTCAACCAGCAGAACCGCCTCTTCATCACCATATATTGTTCAATCTTCCTAACCGGAATCTCATTGCACGCTACCGCGCCGTGACTACCGTCATGCCGGGCCTGTGCCTACTGGGTACCAAGTGGGGCATGTCTTACCGGTATTTCCATTCTGCCAACCCCCAACTCAGACAGACTACTCCTAACACCCCCGCACGCGCCGTTTCTACCGGCTCTCTGTTGCAGCCTAGACGAGAAATGCACGAATGACTCTTGCCGCGACATTGCAGCACGCGACACCCTCACTGCGCTGAACGCGCGAGGGGTCGATTCCAGGTTGAGTTTTGAGGCTGACCTAGCAGTCTTAAATTCCTTGCTCAAGCTAATTTATTCGAACGCAATTTAAGCACTGACCCTAAATTCATAATTGGCTGACTAAAGTTGTCGGAGCCCGATTCAGTCTGGACTAGTGACATAAATCTTGCACAGCCGGGTGGCGTTGACTGCTCGTCGTCACCCGCTCTGCAGATACGACTCCGCGGTACATTCCGCGGCATTATTTCATGCCTCGCACGATAGACATCCGAGCGATCGCCCACACTGCTTTGAAGAAAAGACTCGCGCCTTATTATGCTTCCTTCTTGGACTTGGCTTTCTGCGCGGCCCAGCGCTTACGCTGCGCGTCGGCGATGCGCTTCCGCGCGTCGGCGCTCAACACCCGTTTCTTCCGCTTCTTTACCGGAGCCACTTTGGTTTTACGCTCAGTTATTTTAACAGCGACTTTGCCGGAATTGGCGAGCAGGGAGCGAACCTGGGTCAGCCGTGCAATCTCCGCGTCGAGTTGGGCGAGAATTGATTCAATCACCATAACCTGAGGATAACTCACTTTGACGTTCCTGCATACCTTTGGGGCTTAGTCGTCCCACTTAGCGCAGCACATGCGTACAAGCACTAATCGGCCTTTCCAATTGTCCCTTCCTTGTAGGCCTTCTGCAGCACATAGAATGCCTGCTTTTTCTGGCCTTGTTCAGAGATGAGTCCTTTACGGTTGTACTCATCCTGGATGCCGGCCAGCGGCCTGTTCGGCGAACGAAAGTCCATCAACACCCACGGACTGAAACCCCTCAGCTGTGCAATGCCGTTGAGCATGGTCAGTTGATGGCGATAGATATTGGCCTGATACTCCTCAGTCCAGCGTTCGCTTTCGTCGCCGTGCAAGCCGGCCTTGGCCCCGCCGCCGAATTCGCTCATTATCATCGGCTTCTGGTATGCAATGCGCCATTGAGTAACATCGGCCGTATCTGGATGACCCTCATACCAGCCGATATATTCGTTGGTGCCGATTACATCCAGAGCGTTGCCCAAAGGGTCGTCCACGATCTTGGTATTTCCTTCGGAGCGCACCAGCAAAGCCGCGGTAATCAGGCGTGTGGGATCCAGCGCTCGCGCGCGACTGACGAGGGTTTTAATGAACTGTGTACGCACCTCGGTGTTCGGCGTCTCATTGGCCATGGACCACAAAATGATAGATGGATGATTGCGCGAAGTGCCGATCTCTTCGTCTAACTGATGTTCAGCCTTGGCCAGCACTTTGGGATTGTCGAACTCGAGCGCCCAATACACCGGATTCTCTGACCAGACAAGAATGCCCATGCGGTCGGCCGCGCGCAGCATTGTCTCAGCGTGCGGATAATGCGCTAGACGAACATAGTTACATCCCAGTTCTTTCGCCCAGCCCAGCAGCGTCTCCGCATCCTTATCGGAATAGGCGCGACCGGTGCGAAAGGGCGACTCGGCATGGATCGCCACGCCGCGCAAGAAGACAGGACTACCGTTGAGCAGAATCTCTGTTCCCCGCGTTTCAATGGTGCGGAAGCCCATAAGTTCGTCGATTGAGTCCTGACCTGCGCGCAGCACAACTTTGTAAAGCTTCGGAGTCTGCGGCGACCAGTGCTCTAATCCCTTCACTGCGAGGTGAATCGCAGCACGCCCGCCATCGTCCGTGACCGCGGATGTCTTTGTGCCTAACTCCGGAATCTTTATGTCAACCTTCGCGCCAGCCTCGCTGCCCGTCACATGCACCCATCCCTCTATCACAGAGTCCTGGCCATGAAGCAGGTGCAGATCGTACTGATCGATGAATGTTGCTGGAACTTCAATCAGCGATATCTCTCGGGTGAGACCTCCATAGTTCCACCAATCGGTCTCCAGGGTAGGAACATTGTCCTCGTGACGCGTGTTATCCACTGCGGTCACTACGAAGTTGCTGCCGGCGTGAACGGCTGAGGTGACATCGCAATTGAAGCTGGTGTAGCCACCCTCGTGCTCGCACACTTTTTGTCCGTTCACCCAGAACCACGAGTGATAATTGGCTGCGCCCACGTGCAAAAAAATGCGGGTGCGTTCTTTGGGTTGATAAGTGAAGTCGCGCTCGTACCAGACAGGCCCTTCATAGAAAAAGAGAGATTCGCGCTGGGTGTTCCAGTCGCCGGGTACTTTCAACCTGGGCGCTTTTGCAAAGTCATATTCGGTAGGAAATGGGTCGCCGGGCTTGGCTTTCTGGTTAAGGAACCACCCGTTCTTCTTTTCCTCGTGGTGAAAGCTGAAGAGTCCTGAGAAATAGGGATCAACAATCGAGGCCCACTCGCCTTCGAGCGATGTGGCGGGTCGCCGGTCGGCACCCGTGAGCACGATTGGTGCAGCCGTAGGCGCGGCCCCGGTTGCAATCACGGCGCCACACCAACAGAACAGGATAGTCACGACAAAGGTGCGGGTAATCGTCGCAGGAACGCGCGCCAGATGGCGTGCAAGCGTAAGTTTCATGCCAGATCCTTTTTCAGCTTGAGATGATTTTGCGACGCCACTGCCACAATTCCGTGTGGCCACGTCGCTGCTCCGGACGGACTGGCTATCTTATCGTTTTAAGTATGCGTCTGTACATCCCAGGCACGCGTTGCAAACTAGGTGCAGATACAAAAGGGGACAGGCCGCAGCCCATCCCCTTGATGTCATAAGAGGTGTTGTTCTTACGCCATTTTCCTACGCTCCCAGATACATTACGTGCACATAAGTGCCAAGGCGCACGTTGTAAGCGAGGTACCAGCCGTCGTGGTCCGGATCGTCATAGATGATGATCTCGTCGGAGTCCCACAGCCAGCCGTCGCAGAAGCCTACGTCGTACGGCGCAACGCTCCAGTACCAGTTATTGAACCAGAAACGACCGGGACCGCCGCCAACAAGGCGCCACCTATGCGAAGGGCCAAAGCCACCGAAAAAGTGGCCGTGCTCCCAGGGATGGTCCAGATGGTAGTTTGGATCTCCGCGTCCGGTGTCGTGGCCAACCCACTTATTGCCCTTGTCCACGTGGGGAACGTTGGGATGGCCCTGCTTATCGCTATAGTTACGCTGCGGCGTGGCCGGGAGGGGAGTGCCGTGAAACTCACTGGGCCCGCGTGAAGGAGCCGCATGGGGCGGCGGTGCCGCATGGCTTCCTTCATTATGTTGTGCAAGTGCCGGTAAAGAGACGACCAGCAATCCTGTCAAAACGATCTGCGCCAAACGCATGGTGTCCTCCTGCACGCCTTCGGGCGCAGCAACCAGGAAAGAGAGGTGCCCCTATGCCCGATAGGTCATCCTAACTACAATAGATGCAACCCCGCCCTTTTCGGCAAGTTGTGTTAGCTAAAAAACTTTGTTGCGGAATCTGCGACTTAGGCCTCCACAGATGCCGGCACGCGCCGCCATGCATAGAGTGGGAAACGGCCGGCCAGCTCGGCAACCTCGCCACGAATAAGCGCCAGAACGGCCTCGTCGTTGCGCTGCTCCAGAGCTTTCGCAATCCAGGCCCCAATCACCCGCATCTCCGCCTCCTTCATACCGCGCGTGGTCAGGGCCGGCGTTCCGATACGGATGCCCGAGGGCTTGAGTGGCGGATTAGTGTCGTAAGGAATGGCGTTCTTGTTCACGGTGATGCCGGCCTTGCCCAGCGCCAACTCGGCCTCGGAGCCCAAAATGCCCTTCTCGAAAACGTCCACCAGCAGCAGGTGATTGTCAGTTCCGCCGGAGACGAGGCGGTAGCCCGCCTGCTGCAGAGTTGCGGCCAGGGCCTTGGCATTGGCCACAATTTGCGCCGCATAGGCGCGGAACTCCGGCCGCAATGCCTCGCCCAGCGCCACCGCCTTGGCCGCCACAATGTGCACCAGCGGCCCGCCCTGCTGGCCGGGAAAGACCGCCTTGTCCACGGCTGCAGCCAATTCCTTGCCACACAGAATCAGGCCCGCGCGCGGCCCGCGCAGCGTCTTGTGCGTAGTGGTGGTGGTGATGTGCGCGTGCGGCACGGGCGAAGGATGCACGCCACCGGCCACCAACCCGGCGATATGCGCCATGTCGAAGATGTATACCGCGCCCACCTTGTCAGCAATCTGGCGCATGCGGGCAAAGTCCCACAGGCGCGGATAAGCGCTGGCTCCGCCAATAATTGCCTTGGGCTTCTCCCGCTCGGCAATGGCCTCCAGTTCGTCGTAGTCGATCAGCTCCGTATCGCGCCGCACATGGTAAAACGTGGGCCGATAGAGCTTGCCGCTGAAGCTGAGCCGGTGTCCATGGGTCAGGTGGCCGCCGTGTGCTAGGTCCAGGCCCAGAATAGTGTCGCCCGCCTGCAGCACGGCCGCATATGCTGCCGCGTTGGCCTGCGAGCCGGAGTGCGGCTGGACGTTTGCGTGCTCTGCACCGAAGATCTGTTTGGCGCGGTCGCGGGCCAGGTTCTCCACCACGTCGGTGTACTCACATCCGCCGTAGTAGCGGCGACCCGGGTAGCCCTCGGCATATTTATTGGTAAAGATGGAGCCGGCCGCCTCAAGCACCGCCTCAGAGACAAAGTTTTCGCTGGCGATCATCTCCAGCCCCTCATGCTGGCGGAGAGTTTCGTGGTCAAGAGCGGCGGCGACTTCTGGATCAGCCTGGGCAAGGGAAAGAGACATGCGGTCGGTCATAGGAGAATTTTAGCCGGTTTACGGCGCCTATAACAGGCCATCCAAAGTTGAACGGCAGCGTTTTGCTCTTTCCTGTTGACATTCTGCCTATGCGCGTCGCACCTTACGTGTAGAAAGACAACAGGTAAGGTATGGGAGAAAACAAGTCCGACGTTCTGCAGGGCACTCTGGACCTGATGGTGCTGAAGACACTGGAATCGATGGGTCCGTTGCATGGCTACGGCATTGCGCGACGGATCGAGCAGGTGAGTGGCAACACGCTGGCGTTGAACCAAGGGACCATTTACCCGGCCCTACTGCGCCTGGAGCAGCGCGGGTGGATCAAGTCGGAGTGGGGAACGTCGGAAACCAACCGCCGCGCCAAGTTCTATTCCTTGCGCCGGCTGGGACGCAAGCAGCTTGAAACTGAAACCAGGAACTGGGAACGCATCGCCGCGACCATGGCGCGCTTTCTGGCGCCCTCAGAATAGGAGTTGCAAATGGAATGGGTGCGGATTCTGCTAAGCCGCTGCGCTGCCCTCTTCCGCAGGCACAGATTGGATGAGGATCTGGACGACGAGTTGCGCAGTCACATCGAACTCGCTGTCGAGGAGAACCGCGCCCGCGGAATGAACGAGCAGGAGGCGCGAACGGCAGCCCTGCGCGCGTTTGGCGGGCTCACGCAAACCAAAGAGATATACCGGGTGCAGCGCGGTTTGCCATTCCTGGAACAGATGGGCCGTGACCTTCGTTTCGGATATCGCCAATTGCGCAGGTCGCCCGGCTTTGCAATCACCGCGATCCTGACGCTCGCTCTGGGCGTAGGTGCAAACACGGCGGTCTTCTCATTGATTAACGGTCTGCTGCTTCGGCCGCTGCCGGTGCCGCATGCTGAAGAACTCACGCTACTACAGTGGAGTTGGTCCCGTGACCGCGGTCCGAACTACAGCTTCAGCGCGCCGATGTTTCGTGCGTTGGAGAAACGCCACGAAGTTTTCCAGTCCGTCGCCGGGTTCAGCAGCAATGTATTCCTGGTACGCAGCGGTTCGGGCAACGTGGAGATGCCTGCGGCGTTGGTGAGCGGACAATTCTTTCAAGCAATGGAAACTTCGCCTCTATTGGGCCGATGCTTGACACCACAGGACGACCAACCCGGCGGAGGTTCGACGGGATTCGCGGTTGTTATTAGTGAGGGCCTTTGGCAAGCATGGTTCAATCGAGCGCCCGATGTGGTGGGCCGGCGGCTGTACATTGCCAATGCCCCATTTACGGTTGTGGGCGTAATTCCCAAGCACTTCAATGGAGCTGATCCTACCCGGCGTCCCGACATCTACGCGCCGCTGTGGGCCGAGCCCGTAGTCAACGCCCCCGGTAGCAACATTGCCGAAGGGTACCATATGCATTGGTTGCGTGTGATTGCCCGTCGGAATCCAGATGTCTCGCTGGAGCAGGCTAACGCCGCGCTCCGTGCTGCCACAAATCCTATCCTCGATGAGTCAATTCCGGATGCAAAGTGGATTCGAGATGCGCGAAGTCGCCATTTTCAATTGGCTGCGGAACCGGGGTCGAACGGTTACTCCTATCTGCGCTCGGCCTTCGTCAAACCTCTCGTAGCGGTGTTTTCTTTGTGCGCCGCCATGTTGCTGCTCGCATGCCTGAACCTCGCCAGTCTGCTCATGGCGCGCTCGGCTGCACGTGAACGCGAATTGGCTACCCGTCTGGCTATGGGTGCCACGCGCATACGGCTCATCCAGCAACTCATGGTTGAGAGTCTGCTGATTGCCTTGCTGGGAACCGCGGCCGGACTCATCACCGTGCCTATCGTCAGTCGCGCGCTGGCTGCCTTCGTTCTTGGCAACAATCGCAGCGCCACGCTCGATACTGCGCTCGACCTGCGCGCGTTTGCGTTTGTCGCGCTCACTGCGTGCGTGGTCATTGCCGCCATCGGACTGATCCCCGCCCTGCGGGCCACGTCGAAAGACCTGAACGAACAGATCAAATCGGGCTCCCACGCAGCCACAGCTCGCGAACGGAGGCGCCTGTTGCCACGCATTCTCATGGGCCTTGAAGTCGGGCTTGCGTTGACTCTCGTGGTGGGCGCGGGCCTTCTGGCCACAAGCCTTGCGCGGCTCTATCACACTGGCCTGGGTTTCGATCCCAAGAGTGTCGTCAATCTCGGCCTGAACATGGGCAAACAATCGTTGGACGGTCAGCCGCTTGTCCAGTGGTACCAAGCCTATGACGATTCTCTCAGTCGGCTGCCTGCCGTCAAGAGCGTGAGTTTTGCAGCCTTCCCGCCAATGAGCGGGAGCCTCTGGTCCGGCGATCTGGGCATTACTTCGAGTATCAGTGTCGGCGGAGTGTATTTGAACAGGGTAGCGCCCGCATACTTCAAAAGCATGCGCATTCCGCTGCTAAGCGGACGCGACTTCGAGTGGAGTGACACTCCGGCGGCCAGTCGAAAAATCGTCCTGAGTCGGACCGCGGCAGGACGTCTGTTCCCTGCGCAAAGTGCAATCGGGCAGCATGTAACCATGGACAATGTTTCATACGAAGTGATCGCAGTTGTGGGCGACATTGTCTATGCATCCATTCGAGAAGGCGCACATGCCGAAGCGTACTTGCCGATTACGCAAAGCGAGGACCACAAGCCGTCCTACATGGCGGTTGTTCGCCTCGAAGGCTCGCCTGTCGGCTTCGCTGCTGCCGCTCGTTCGCTTGCCGCAAAGATGGCGCCGGAGATTCCTACCCCCGAGATCATGACGATGAGCAGCGATATCGACGCATCTATCAGCTCCGAGCGCATGATGGCCATGCTTGCCATGTTTTTTGCCGTATGCGCATTGCTGGTGACCGCCATTGGCCTCTATGGCACATTGGCCTATGCCACTGCGCGCCGCACCAGCGAGATTGGTATCCGCATGGCCATGGGCGCCCGACGAACGGAAGTGGTGGGCCTGGTGTTTCGCGAGAATGCATGGCTGGTCGCAGGTGGCTCGTTGGCGGGGCTGGTTGTTGCCCTGTTGGCCTCACAAACACTGGCAAGTTTTCTCTACGGAACGTCGGTACGCGATCCCTGGGTGATGCTGGCTTCGGTTTTGGCGCTTGGGACGGTCGCCGGCGCAGCGTCGCTAATTCCCGCAATTCGCGCGGCGCGCATCGATCCAATGGCGGCGTTGAGAGAGGAATAGCGCGGCAAGTTGAAGCTCGGGCACATTGGACATGGCGTAAGTTTCAAGCCGACGCAGGGGCTATTGGCTCAACGTCTTTTCCGCCACCGCCAGTACATGGCCTGTCTTGCGGTCGGTGAGGAAGACGACCAGGCGGATCTGGCTGGGGACCTTCTCAGGATGAGACAGGACCGGCCACTGCAGCTTGAGCGGGCGGCCGTCGAGAGCATCGGCATGAAACTGCTTGAGCACGCGCACCACGGCCACGTGATGAAGAACGCGGCCTGCGTTTTCTCCCCGGGTCACTTTGGATTCAGTAGCGTCTTCCGCGACCACACCCGTCACATTGGGCCGGAGCGCACTCGCGCTGGCGGGAACCCGCACTGAAAAGACAACTGCTTCAGTGGTCCAGTGCGCATCCCCGATGGCGATTTCAACTTTGGGGGCGAGAGCGGCGCGGGCTACGGCAACGGTAAGCGCGCGGGAATCGCTGCCCACCAACTCCGCGGCGCCATCCACGACTGCCTGTGGGGTGTAAGTGGAGCTGAGCGTGAAGTGGTCTTTGTACTGCTCCTGCCGCTCATCTACGTCCGCAAGTGAAAACGGGTCGCTCCAGCCTAGACGGTTCCAATAAGTCACGTGTTCGCTGAGCACGATGGCTTGCGCGCCGGGGATAGGCTGGGTTGCGTCAAGCTGCGCCATTAGGGCGTCGGCCGGGGGACAGTCAGAACAGCCTTCCGAAGTGAACAACTCCACCAGCACCGGTTGGCGGGCGACGGGTGCGCCTGCCGGAGCGGTTTGGCTCGAAGCGGAAAGCGCAAGTCCTCCTGAAGCAACCAGGATGAGCACCAGAAGCTGCGCGCGACGGAAAGGATTGAAGGGCGGGGAAGCCATACGTAAGTCAGATGGCCGCCAGTGCACATCGGTTACAAACAATCAGTGGAGCTGCGTCCAGTCGGGAAACGCTTTTCGTTCTTGTGAGCCGGTGACCTTTGTAAAGACTGCTCTAGGAAAGACTGCTTACCGTTGCAACTTTTCCGCAATGCAGGTGTTCGAACCAGATGTGGGCCGAAAGGCCAATTTCAAAACAAGTGATGTTTGGAGGAAAGATCATGAATCACACCCTTTTGACTTTTGCCCTGGCCACTTTTGTCGCCTCGGCCGCGGCCTTTGCTCAACAGAGCCAGCCCTCGCCCCCACAGCCCGCCGCGACGCAACCCGCCGGCGGCGCCCCCAAAGAAGGCTCCGTCAATGACCGTCGTGCCGATCAGCAGCAGCGCATCGGCAACGGCGTTCAATCCGGCCAGCTCACTGCGGGCGAGACCAAAGATCTGGAATCCCGCGAAGCCAATGTGAACCGGGAAGTTCACGCCGATCGCGCCGCCAACGGAGGCACCCTGACCCCACAGGAGCACCGCCAAGTTAATCGCCAGCAGAATAATCTGAGCCGCTCAATCTATGCCGACAAGCACAACGCAGCCCAGGCGCACTATGGCAATAACGAAGTCGGCCAGCGCCGCGAAAATCAACAGAACCGCATTGCCAATGGGATCAAGAGCGGCTCCATGACCGCCGGCGAGGCTGCCCACACCGAGAATCGCGAGCAGGGCATCAACCAGCAAATACATGCCGATCGCGCCGCCAATGGCGGAAAGCTTACCGCGCGGGAGCATCGCCAGGTCAACCGCGAGCAGAATGGAGCCAGCCGCCAGATTTATCGGCAGAAGCACAACTCCGCGAATGCCCCTAAATAGCGAACACTTTCGGAAAGTGTGAGCCGGTATGCTAAGCGCATGACCGGCTCACGCTGTTTGCGGCCGCTGGCACTGCTTGCCCTGACGCTGTGTGGGACGCACGCTCTGGCGCTCTCGCCGGAAAGAATTCATCCCGTTGTTCTCACACCCGCAGATGTCACCGCAGGTTCGCCCGAGCTGATTCGCCTTGACGGCTTTAATGATGCCACAAGCGTGGAAGGCGAATGGCTAGGACACACGCTGCAGTTTTTTCGTGGAAGCAAGGGGCGCGCATGGTTTGCGCTAGCCGGCGTAGATGTCGAAGCCGCTCCCGAGCCGTCAACCCTTCGCATCGTCGCGCACACAACCAGCGGCCCTTTCGACCTCAGCCGCACCGTTGAGATTCATCGTGCACACTACCGCACCGGGACGCTCAGTGTGCCTCCCAAGTTCGTCGAGCCCGGTCCTGAAGAACTGAAGCAGATCGAGGCCGACAGCCAACTGAAGACGAAGGTGTTTGCGGCCAGCGCCGCAGAGCCGTTGTGGGCCGGGAATTTCCGCGCTCCGGTGAAAGCGGCGCCAACCGACAGCTTTGGCACGCGGCGCATCTTCAGCGGCAAGCTGGCCAGCATTCACAAGGGAATGGACTTTCGCGCCGCGACGGGCACCGTGGTTCGGGCCGGAAACAGCGGTCTGGTGGTGCTGGCGCGCCCGCTCTACTATGAAGGCTACTGTGTGATGATCGATCACGGCCTGGGCCTGTTCACGATCTCGATGCACCTGAGCCGCATCGAGGTCCGCGAAGGGCAACGCATTGCGGCGGGCGACCGCATAGGGCTCAGTGGGGCGACAGGCCGCGTGACCGGCCCACATCTTCACTGGGCCGTTCGCTGGCAAGATGCCTATCTGGACCCGGCAAAGCTGCTGCGGCTGAATCTGGGTGCGATTCGCTAGCGCGAGAGGGCTTGCTCTTCGGCTGCTTCAGCTGGCACGGGCGCGGCTTTCAATGCGGCAGACTTCTCTTCGCGCAAGGACTTGAATGCCCGGTAGACGAACCAGCCCAGATACCATCCGTCGATGAACTTGTAGGGGGTTTCGCCGGTGGTGTAGTGGCCGCAAGGGAGCACGCGCGGCTCGAAGTTGACCCCAGAGTGGCGAAACGCCTGCAACACTTGCAGTGAATACTCTTTGGGAAAGGTGAGGTCGTAATTGGCATAGACCATCAGCACTTTTTTCGCCGGTACGCCGGCCTCGCGCGCAGCGAATTTGGGGTAATAACTGCATGGGCTTACGGCCGCCCACAGCTCACGCACACGGTCCTGCGTGAGGCCGGCCTCGTCCAGCGCCTGCTTCACGTGGCGCGTGCTTTGCCCGGCCCAAGTCACGTCGCCAAAGGCGGTCGAGGCGTGGTTGAAGGCGTTGACGCAGATGCGCGGATCGTGGGTGCTGGCCAGGAACGTATAGCAGGAACCCAGGCTCGTGCCCAGCACGCCGAAGTGTTCGTAGCCCTGCTCTTCCAGCCAGTCGATGCAACAGCGAATGTCGACCACCGCCTGGCGGCAGGCCGAAATAGTGCGTCCGATGTTGGCGCTTACTGAGTAGTCTGAGCGCTCCAGCTCCACGGGACGGCGAATGTCGTGGTAGGGCATGGAGAGGCGCAGCGCCGAAATGCCCATCTTGTTGAAGATGGTGCACAGCGAGTTGTGACTGAACCCATCGGCGTTCCACTGTGGCAAGACCACGATGGCTTGCTTGGGCCGCAATGGGTCCTTGTGTGCCGGCGCCGGGTACCAGCGGGCATTTACCAGGTCGTTATCGGGATAAGGCGTCCGCTCCGGCGAGGTGAAGCGCAAATATTGCGCCAGCGGCAACTTGCCCTCGGCGGCCTGCTGTTTGAGCGCTGCATCTTGCGCCAGTGTCTCAGGCCGCACATTGGTGGGGAAAAGCTGAGGATACCGCTCTTCCAGGCGGAAGTCCGTTGGCCGCTCGTAGCCAAAGAAGACCTCGCTGTGGCGGATCAGCAGTTGGTTGATCCGCACCATGGCAGCCTCGGCCGCGGCATCGTCGCGCACATCCTCCGGACGCGGCACCGCAGCGCCAAAGCCATGCGTCTCAAGAAAGGGCTCGATCCACTCGAAACCCCATTCCAGCGGACGCACCACGCGATTTTCGTCGCGCATGGTCAGCCGGGTTTCCCACTCATACATCCAGCGTGCGTATTTTTCTTTAAGCATTGGTCAAATTCAATTTTATCAGCGGAGGCGGAGTGGCTGGATGCCTCACGAAGAGGAGGGTGAATAGCCTGGAACTTCGGCCATGTTCAGTTCATTGCGAGCCGGGCGCTCCAACCTTTCCCCGTCCTTTGCTGAAGGTGCCGGAAACCATCCAGCCGGCGCTCAGCAATGTGGCCAGGGCGATGATTCCCTGCGAGATAACGCAGTAAAGGCACCATACGAGTAGGATGTCCTTCTCTATGTGGCTGAGATAAAGTGCAAATCCCATCCCGACCAGCGCGGCCGCGGTCAACAGCGCACGTCGGCGCGCCAGCGCCAACCCCACCAGCACCAGGTACCCGGCAATCCCAATCGCCGACACTGGAACGTGGGCGATCTCGGCATATGGGCTGTGGTTCACAATGCCGCAGTCCCACTTCTCGTTGATCGAGCAGGGCTCGGTCGCGGTGGAGTAGTGAACTTGCAGGGCCAGCGCGGAAACCACCACACCGGCAAGTGCGAGAATGGCAATCAAATATCGCATCGTCCTGCGTTCGATCCTAAAGCATTACCATGAACACATGAGCCGGACCGCAGCCAGCGGCCGCCGCGTCGCATTCTTTGGCGGCAGCTTTGACCCGCCCCACAGGGGTCATCTTGCTGTAGCGCGCGCCGCGCGCGCGGCCCTGAAACTGGATGAAGTGCTTTTTGCCCCTGTGGGTGCGCAGCCACTGAAGCCACAAGGTTCAACCGCCAGCTTTTCTGACCGCCTGGAAATGACACGGCTGGCCATTATGGACGAACCGGGGTTCTGTCTTTCGCTTGCCGATGCGCCAGTGGCCGGGGCCCCCCCCAACTACACAATCGACACCCTGGCGCGCCTGCGAGCCCAGTTGCGTGCGGATGGCAAGCTGTTTTGCCTCATGGGCGCCGATTCCTTCCTTAGTTTGCGCCGCTGGCATCGCGGTGCGGAACTCCCCTTTGCCGCGCCATTAATTGTTGCCTCGCGCCCCGGCCAGCAGCTGGGCGACCTTGCGGGGGTGCTGCCAGAGGGGCTTTCGATTGACGCGGAATCCGCACCGGCCGCAGGCGAAGATGTGCGGTCCTACACGCTGCGCAATGCCTCCGGCGCCACCACCCCCTTCTACCTATTGCCGGGCCTGCATGTGGAGATCAGCGCCTCGCAGATTCGCCGCCAGGTGCGCGCCGCTTTGGGTCGGCTGCCGGCCGGACACGAGCTACTTTCCGACGCGGTCTGCGAGTATATTGCCGCTCACAGACTTTACCGCTAGCGTGGTGTCCCCGAAGTTCAATGCATTAGTAGTTTAATTATCAATAACCTAGCAAAGAGTGGTATGTCGATACGGCTTCGCTCAGCCCACTCCGGCTGGCTGGTTGAGGCGACTTAAGGAAAATGGCTTCGATTGCACCATTTTCTGAGGTTTCAAGGCGATTTGGGGCCGAAAACAGGGGAAAATCGGGGGGTTCTGTTTATCGATAAGTACATAGAGCCAATTCTTAAGACATTCATTACATAAAGGTTATCCGAAAAACGACCCCCAAGAGGGTGGGTTTTCGAGGGGGAGGGGGGTGGGTACCCCTCGGGGCGGACCGGGGACATGCCTGACAGACTGAGCCGGGGACATATCAGACACTGCGAGGCGGGAGAGGAGAGTGTGCATTCCTATATTCTGCGCCGCTATGCCGTAATTCTCTGCTACGGAGGGGAACCAGGCGCTCGCCTGGATGACACATCAAGGTTGTAATGATCAATAGCTTAGCGAAGAGTTATGTGCCGATAGGACCTTGTTTCGGCTGGTCCCTCGTCCGTCACTTGCCGCTGTCGCGGTGACAGTCTACGATGTGCCATGGAGAGTGCATTCGCCGCATGACGACATCGCAAGCCCACGAGCAGACCCGCATCCAAGTACAGGCCGCTGCAAGGGCCTGTGAAGACAAGAAAGGCGAAGACACCCGCATTCTTGAACTTGATCCCATCGACTCCGGCCTGGCCGACTTCTTTCTGATCACCTCTGCCCTGAACGACCGCCAGTCCCAGGCGATTGCCGACGAGATCGAGTTCAGGCTCAAGCACGAGTTCGGCGTCTATCCCACTTCAGTGGAGGGCCGCCGCAAAGGCGATTGGATTCTGCTCGACTACGTGGATTTCGTGGTGCACGTCTTCCTCGCCGAGCGCCGCGCCTTTTACGATATCGAGCGCCTGCGCAAGTCGGCTCGCCCGCTCACCCCGGTCGAGTTCGACGAGGAACTGAAGGCCGCGCTGGCGGCCAAGACCCGCGCCGCCCGCGGCAAGGCCGCTGCCAAGGACAAGCCCGTCCGGGCCAAGTCCGCGCCAGTCGCAAAGAAGAAGGCTGCGAAGAAGGCGAGCGCCAAGGCGCCTGCGGCGAAAAAGAAAGCCTCATCTCACTCTGCCGCCAAAGAATCGCCGACCAAGAAAAAAGTGGCGAAGACGCGGGCAAAGAAGGCTTCACTCTAATAGGCATAGACAATTGCTCCGCACAAATAGAAATCGGAAGGGCAAATGCCCTTCCGATTTCTATTTGTGGCTGATCTGAGTTGTGGCTCAGAAGTTGAGTTTCATCCCGAATTCGAGCTGGCGCGGCGAGCCTTCCGCGTAAACGCCTGACCCAGCGCTCACACGCAGATTCTGCTCGCTGATGTGCCCTGCGGTACCGTTCGGGCTGTCCGCCAAGCCGTTCAGCTGGCCGGTAATGACGTTAAACCCGTTGTTGCCGGTGCGATTGTTGTAGTTAGCGGCATTGAGCACGTTGAAGAACGCGATTGTGGGCCGCGCACTGAAGCGCTCGCGCACATGGATCGTTCTTCCCAGCGTGATGTCAAAGGTGCGCAGGATATCGTTGCTGGCCTGGTTTTGGGGTGCCGGCGTCACGGACTCCAAAACGCCGCCCAGTTCGGTCATCTGGGTCGAAGTGAGCAGATTCGCGGTCACCACCGCCTGACCAGCAGGAGTCAGTTTACCTGCATATTGCTTGTTGTAATTGCTGATCAGCCCGTTGATATTGGCGCCGTTATATTTGCGTCCAAAGGCGCCAACCGTGGAGCCCGGCACAAAGAACCCGGTACCTGACGGGAACATGCCCAGCGCGCCGCTGCCCGTCCAATCGTCCGTGAAGATGTCTCCCACGCCGACCGTCGGCAGGAAAAGGTTGGTCGGCAGCGATGAGTAAAGGTGGGCAATGGTGTCGAACTCCACGCCGCCGAAGGTCTTCGCCGTCACGCCGATTGAGAACTGGTTTTTGCGGTCGAGTGAAGTTGGACCAAAGTTCTTGGTGGGGTTGTTGTTGTCCCAGGCATTTCCACCAAAGTCCGCGTCTCCTTGCGTCGTAGTTCCCGTAGCTTCATAGCGTGAGAGCGTGTAGGAGGTTTGCAGACTCACATCGTCTGCCCCCTTCGCAAGATGATGCACCTGGCCCTGAATAGAGATATCCAGAGCGTTATAGACAGAGCGACCTGAAGGGTACAGCACCAGGACCTGGCCCCAATTCGTGTTATTGCCTGCGAATGCCGCATTGGCGCCCGGATATCCCCCGGCAACCGCGTCCTCCGAATCCAGACCGTTGGCGGCAAAGTCAGTGATTACCGCTGGCCCTACTGGAGTGGTTCCAACCGCGGGATGCAATCCAGGGCAGCCAATAATGGCTTCGTCGACAGTTGCCACACCGCAGGCAGTGAGCGTTTTCGCAATCGCAGCATTAGCTCCAGCGAGGTTGAGGTATCGTGCATCGCCAACGTGGTTCACGTCCTGGCCGACCAAGAAGTGAATGCCGACGCTGCGCACATAGTCGGCGCTTACAACGATGCCCGGCCGAATTTCATGCTGCACGCCAAGATTCATCTGGTATGAACTTGGCGTCTTATAGTTGGGCGAGAAGAGCTCCAGTCCGGCAGCATTGGGAACCGCCATGGCATTTCCAAGATAGTTCCCGTTTGCCTGGGGACCCGCGGCTTTGACTGCGGTTTGGTACGCAGTCTGAAGGTCTGCAAACTGCTTGTAGACATTGCCGACCGGCTGACCGCAAAGGCTGGCGATCGAAACCCCATCCACCGTGGTGATTGAGTTGCCGCCCGGCAACGGAACGCTGCCGCCCGGACATACCTCTGCTGTCCCGAAGAAGAGCCCCTCTTGCAGCTTTGGCGGACGATCGAAAAGCACGTTGTTCCAGACGTTGTTCTCGTAGTAAAGGCCGGCTCCGGCGCGGATGACGGTCTTTCCATTGCCTTTCAAGTCGTAGGCAAATCCGGCTTGTGGGCCATAATTGAGGTTGGGCTCGTTGGTTCTGTCTCCCAGGCCCGGCAGTACCTGATCCAATATCGGGATCGCCGGCAGGTCTTCATCGTCGCGGCCTGTGTCGCGGACGTAGCGTAGACCATAATTGACTGTCAGTTTCGGGTTGATCTTCCAGGTGTCGCTGAAATAGATATTGAACCGGTCATCAAACTGGCCACCGCCAGGGAAGCCAAATGACTTAATCTCGGTGAAGAAGCCTTCACCATTTCCCAAAATCACTGTGTCGGATCCACCACCCCCGGCCGGGTAGTTGAGAGGATTGGCAGAACCACCAGGGAAAGGTCCCGCTTTAGCCTGAGCCAGAGTGGCTGCATTCAGAACGGTGTTGACTTGCGGCGCCAGACCGAAGAAGCTGGCGTATCCACCGCCGCGCAGCAGGGCAAAGCCGATGCCATAACGCAGGGTATGCGTGCCCTTCACCCAGCTTCCGTCATATTTGAACTGGCGGTTGCTCTGCACGGTCGCCTGTGGGGCCAGAAAATTGGCGCCAGTTGAGAATCCGTCTGCCGGAATGTTGAGGTTGATGCCCGGCGTTGGATTGAAGATTCCCGAGCCGTTCGTCGCATCGGTGATGTGGTTGACGAACTTGAAATATCCGGCGCGGAAACTGTGCGTGAACCTGCCCGAGGCAAAATCCAATCCACCGGCATAGCCGGGTGTGTTGTCGCGGTTGAGGAATGGCGAGTAGTTTGACCCGCCGAAGGCCGCCACGTCGCTGTTGTTGTTGTAGTTCCAGCGGAAGAAGGCGCGCATCTCGTGGGGCAGATTCCAGTCCAAACGGCCAAGGGTCAGATGCTCATGAAACTTGACCGGATAGCCGCCGTCCTCGCTGGCCAAATCGCCGCCGAAAACGACGGGATTAAATACATTCTGGCGGAAATATTCGTATTGACCGAAGAAGAACATCTTGTCGCGCATCAGCGGGCCGCCAAAAGCGGCGCCCATGTTGTTGCGCTGCAGGTAATCGGAATCTACGCCGGGAATCACCGTGTAGCCGGTCGGCTCGGCATTGCCGGCTCGCTGGTCGCGGAAGTTATAGAAGCCGTCGCCGTGAAACTTGTTGGTGCCGGTGCGGCTGACGATATTCACCGACCCGGAGGACGTGAGCGAGGTGGAGATATCAAGGCTCGATTCGGCGATCTGAAACTCCTGAATCGCGTCTTCAGAAATGTTCTGGGTCGTGGTTCCCACGTTCTCGTCGGAGATGTCGACGCCATCCAGCGTAATGCGCGCCGTGCGGCCGAAGCGGCCTCCAAACGAAATGCTGGCGAAACCGTTCTTGGTGGGATCGAAGCTGGTTCCATCCTGAATCTGAACGCCCGGCTGGAGCTGGGCCATATCAAGGAAGTTTCTGCCGTTCAGCGGCAGGGCCTCGATCTCCTGGCGGTTAAGCACGCCCTGCACCGATGAGCTGGACGTATCGACCTGGACTGCGGTGGCTTCAACCTGGACTTCGGTTGTAGTGCCTTGCAGGCCGAGTTTCACATTGCCGTTGGCCGTCTGGCCGACCTGCACGACGAGACTGAAGTTGGCGGCACTAAATCCGGCGGCATCAATGTGAATCGTGTAGCTTCCCGGTTCCAACGCTTCAGACGAATAGAAACCTCCGCTCGACGTCTTCAGAACCTTTTCCGACCCCTTGGCGACATTGGTGATAGTGACCGTGGCCGAAGGGACCACCGCGCCACTGGGATCAGTCACTGTTCCGCTAATCGCGCCGGCCTCGTTTGTCGCCTGGCTGTAGGCTGGCTGCTGCATCAACTGCACGGTAAATACCGAGGCGAGCGCCAGGGTGCATACCAAAGCCGCGCCTTGCAAACGAATGAATCGCATTGATCTCCTCCAAGGTTGACGAGTACCTGCTGGCTCGCCGTGGACCTTGCGAACCATGTCATCTGCTTCTGCGTTCCGGTCCCAATGGGAGAAATAGACCGGGTCAGCGGTTCAATTGTGCGAAAACAAAAGGCGATATAAAGACAAGCAGTTGGGGGTTCATCCCTTGCGACCGCATCATTTGAGATGTGATCTTGGAAAGCCAAGGGCGTTCTTGTTTGATTACTAGAGGCACGGCGGGTGCCAAACTCCACGTGGCTTTGGCTTTTGATTTTATGATGAAAATAAAGGAGTTACCGTTTATGTGATCAAAGCGCCGAAAAGAAGGTCTATGAAAATCGGGATAAACTGGGATGGATATTTCAAAAATTGTTTGGCCCTCTCGTTTTTGGGGAATCCATAGCCGGATCACGTCACGATAGGCCGATGTGGTGACCCTCGCTAACCAGCGAGACGAGGAGTTGTTTGTCCGACAGCACCAGTTTCGGCTGCCGGGGACGCAAAAGGGCGCCCCGGAGGGCGCCCTTTGCTGGTGGGTAGGGTAGGTTTAGAAGTTGAACTTCAGGCCGTACTCCATCACTCGGGCGACGCCCTGGCCGAAGACGCCGGAGCCGTTGCCCAGCCGCAGGGCATTACGGTTGTACGGGTCGTTCGAGCTGTAGGCAGTGTCTGTGCCGTTGGGGCTGTCAGGCAGTTGGCTACTGTAGAGGTTGCCGTCGGGATAGGCACCGTAGTTGCTGAAGTTGAAGATGTTAAAGGCGCTGACCGTTGGCTCGATTGTGGTTCCTTCCCCAAGCCAGCGAAGCTTGGTGGGCCGGCCGAGCGTGAGGTCAAAGGTACGCAGGCTGCCGTTGGCGGCAGGAGTTGAAGGCGGGGCGGCAATACCGCGCATTACGCCACCCAGTTCTGAAAGCTGCGCCGCAGACATCAGGTTGTTTGTAATCAACGCCTTGCCGGCCGGAGTGGGCTGCCCCGCAGAGACGGTATTGTAGTTTGCAATCACCCCTGCCAGTTGGTTGGGCTTGACCGAGCGCATGAAGGCGCCGGCTTTGTAACCAGGGAGAATGTCCTTAATGGTGCCATCACCCGTGACGTCGGAACTGAAGATCTCGCCCGACGTATTGCCTTGGTTGTCAAGGTACAGCGTGGTGGGCAGAGACGAATAATAGTGGCCGATGAATCCGGTGCTGATGCCACCTACCCACCCAAAGTTGCCACCGAAGGAGAGTTGGTGGGTGCGGTCAGTGCCCGCGGGACCCATAAAGCCAAGCGGCTTGTTCCAGTCCACAGGGTTGGGAGTGAAGTTTTGGTCTGAGCCGCCAGAACTGATGAAGCGCGAGAGAGCGTAGGAAACCTCGAAGGTGGAGGCTTTCAGTCCAGTCAGCGGAATCCGGGCGCTCTGGCGCAGGTTAGTTTGCAAGCCGTTATAGAGCGACTTGCCCCCGGGGTAGTTGAAATACATAGCGCCAAAAGCCGGGTTCTTGCCTGGAAATGCAGCGCCGGTATCCGGGGTGAGTCCGAGCTTTGCGGCCGGGGCGCTGGAAAGCAGCGGACCGTTGCCCGAGTCTAGACCGTAGCCGGCAAAGTCGCCCATCACAGCTCCACCAGTGGCATGGAGCCCAGGGCAGGACTGGATAGCCTGATCGATGGTGGTGACGGGGACTGCCGTGGTGCTGCACGCTGCGAGTGTCGCATTGATCGCGTTGGTAGCCGCCGTGGTGTTCAGGGTGGATACATCACCCACATGGTTCTTGTCGATCAATACCATGAAGTGCTCGCCGATGTTGCGAAGGTAGTCGGCAGAGAAAACTGCACCCTTCCACACTTCGCGCTGCACGCCTACGTTGATCTGGATCGAGCGTGCGGTTTGGAACTTCGGCGCATAGAGGATATAACTGCCGGAACTCGAACTGTTGGCGCCAATGGCCAGCGAGTTAGCGACATATCCGGCGTTGTTGCCGGCGCCCACCTTGTTGGTGATGGACTGGTACTGCTGCTGGAGAAGGGCGACATACGGCGCGACTTCGCTAATTGGGAGCGCGTTCCCCGAAGAGAATGGGGCGAAAATCTGACCAAGCGTCAAAGTGCCGCTGGGTCCGCTGAGCGAGGAGACGACACTGCCGTCCGGCATGGTGAAGGACGTTGTGCCAGTGTTAACGAATGGGTAGCTCAGGAAGAGCCCCTTGGCCAGCTTTGCCGGGCGATCCCAAAGCACGTTGTTGAAGATGTTGTTCTCGTAGTAGAGACCTAGGCCGCCACGGATGACGGTCTTGCCATTCCCTTTCAGGTCATAGGCAAAACCGGCCTTGGGTCCGAAGTCGTCGTTTGGCTGGCGAACCTGATCGCCCAAGCCAGCTTCCAGAGCATCGAGCAGGTTGCCAGAAGTGCAGGGTGAGGCGGCGCCATTCAAGGCAACAGCAGCCGAACAGGGAATCGGGGCAAGATCAGCATCGCTGCGGCCCGTATCGCGTCCATAGCGAACGCCGTAGTTGACCGAGAGTTTGGAAGAGACTTTCCAGGTATCGCCGAAGTAGAGTCCTATGCGCCAGTCGCCCTGGCCGCCACCGGCATAGCCAAATCCTGGCTTCTCGGTGCTGGAGCCCAGGCCGTTGCCGATTTGTGCACCAGCCATGGTGTAGTCTGCCGGATTGCCAGTCTGCGTCGGATCAAGGGGACCGTCGCCCAGGTCGCCTACGACCAACGGGGAAATTCCAAAGAAGCTGGCATATCCACCGCCCAGAATCCGGTTGACGCTACCGCCGAAGCTGAAGACATGAGATTTAAAGGTCAGACCAACGTCGTAACGGATCTGCTTGTCGGACTGATAGGTTTGCTGCGGAGCGAGAAGGTTGGGGCCAGTCCACAGGTTCCCGATGTCCAGTTCCACGCCCGGGGTCGGATTCTCAAGGCCTGCAGACTCGTCTGCGATCTGGTTGTGGAATTTCAGATAGCTGCCGCGGATGCTGTGAGTAAATTTGCCGGTGACAAAGTCGGCACCGCCCGCCAGGGCTGGCGTGTTGTCCTTGTTGCCGTAACGCGAGAAGCCGTAGCCGTACGTCGCGTCGTTGAGGTTGTCCTCGTAAGCGATGCGGGCAAACATATGAATGCCCTTGGGAGCGTTGTAGTCGGCACGGGAGGCGTAGTAGTTGTCGCGGAAAGGAGCGCCATAGTTCGAACTATAGGAAGTGAAGGGGGTAGCCACCTGGTAGAAGTTGTCCGAGTCCTGCTTGACACGTTCGACGCTACCGAAAAGAAACAGCTTATCCTTGACCACTGGCCCGCCAAGCCGGCCACCCATCTGGTTGCGCTGGAAGGGCAAATCTGCGCCGCCAGGCGTGTCCGCAGCGCCCGAGCGCTGATCGCGAAAAAGCCCAAAACCCTGGCCGTGAAACTGGTTGGTGCCAGAGTGGGTGCTGACGGCAACAGCGCCGGAGCTGGTCAGTTCGTTCGAGATGTCGAGTGAGGAGCGACTGATCTGGAACTCCTCGATCGAGCCCTGACTCACGTTCAACGTGGTGGTGCCGACGGTCTCGTCAGAGATGTCCTGGCCGTCCAGCATGATGCGGGCGGTTCGGCCGTTGACGCCGTTAAACGAGATCGAGGAATAGCCGGCCTTGGTCGGATCGAATGTTTCGCCGCTCTGCAACTGCACGCCCGGCTCCAACTGCGACAGATCGAGGAAGTTGCGGCCGCTGATGGGCAGATTATCGATCTGCGACTCGGTCAGAACGCCCTCAACGGTCGACTGCACCGTATTGACTTGGAGGGCTTCGGAGCTAACAACAACCTCTTCGGTCGCTTTTCCGAGCTTTAGCGTCAGGTTGCCGCTGGTGGTGGTTCCAATCTGCACGGTAATCGTCGTGGTCACTTTGGCGAAGCCGGGAGCTACAACCGAGATCTGATATTGCCCAGGAACTAGAGACGCCACACTATAGAAGCCCGACGAGCTGGTCATCACCGTCTTCGTCGCACCTGTTCCCAGTTCGGTAATGAGAACCTGCGCCCCGGGCACAATAGCGCCGCTGGGGTCGGTAACTGTTCCCTGAATGGCGCCCGACGCCGAAGTCGCCTGACTATAGGCCGCCCGCTCCAACAGGGGGGTAGCAACCATAAGTGCCAGCGCGATTCCTAGAGTGAGAGTAGAACCATGAATCCGGAAAAATCGCATTGAACTCCTCCAATATCGATGAGAATCGGAAGGCTGGGTGGAACCCCTACAATCCGTCTCGTGTGCTACGGCGTTCCGGTCCTGATGAGGGAGTCAAGCCGATCCGCAGTTAAATCGCAAACATTACCGTGTGCGCAAAAAATGAATGAAGACGTGCGCCATCGCCGCGGTGACCCGCGGTGACAACGGTTTCCCAATTAGAAAAGGATTCTGCGGAACTTATGTGCATGTCGGTTGCCAATCTCGACTAAAGCGGAAATGAATGTAACAACTGTTGAAAATAAGGCGTTTATCAACAAGGCCGCATGGACCGTTAGTTTAACGAATATGAAAATATGTAGAAATTCTGGTACTTATACCAAAAATGAACACCGTCTTTCGTTTTTGGGGCAATTGCCTCTGACCTGCCGGACAGGCCTCGGTTGCGATATTCTCCCTCCCATGCAGATCACTGTGGCTCACGTCAGCACCCGACCCGCCAAGGACGACTTCGACGCCCACATTCAGGCGTATCTCAAACGATGCGCAGGCTTTGCGCACTGCCGAGCCGAGGGTTTTCGGAGTGAAGAGGTGCTGCTGGAGTGGCTCGGACGGCAACAGGGCCGCGTACCCATCGTCACTGTGCTGCTCGACGGCCGCGGCCGACCGATGAGTTCTGAGATCTTTGCCGAGTGGCTGGGCGCCCGGCGGGATGGGGGCGCGCAGCATATTGTTCTCGCCATTGGCCCAGCCAGCGGATGGTCTGACGAGGCGCGCAGCCGTGCTCAGTTGCTGCTCTCGCTGGGGCCGTTTACGCTGGCTCACTCCCTGGCCCGCCTGGTCATGGCCGAGCAGCTCTACCGGGCATATACAATTCTGACTGGACACCCCTATCACACCGGCCACTGAGGAGTGGTCCTGATCGCTGACAACTGGTATGACCGACTCCCGTCGAGGACTTATCCTGATCAACACCGGCCCGGGCAAGGGCAAGACCACCGCGGCCCTGGGCACTGCCCTGCGCGCCGTGGGTAACGGCATGAGGGTGCTGATGCTCCAGTTCCTTAAGGGCTCCTGGCACTATGGCGAGCTGGACGCGGTCGAAGCCTTCGGCGAGAATTTCGTGTTGAAGCAGATGGGCCGGGGCTTTGTGAAGGTGGGCGGCGCGGAAACCGATCCCGAGGACATTCGGCTAGTGGAAGCTGCCTGGGCCGAGGCCCGTGAGGCCATCCTCTCAGGTGAATGGGACCTGGTGATTCTCGACGAAATCAACTACGCCATCGGCTACGGCATGCTGGACCCCGCCGTGGTGGCTGAAACCCTGCGCCAGCGTCCGGAGATGGTGCACGTCCTGTTGACAGGCCGCAACGCTCACCCGCTCCTGGTGGAGTTGGCCGACACTGTCACCGAAATGCGCGAAGTCAAACATGCTTACCAGAAAGGCATTCTGGCCCAGCGCGGCATAGAATATTGATGCGACACCGGCTATAGAGCCGGAAGCCCTCCTCGACCGGCAGCTACGCGGTCTGGCAGTTTCCTCAAGATGAGAGTGAGCTTTTGATGTCCTGGTTCAAACGTGAGAATGGCGAGTTCGAATCCGGTGCGGGCGCCGAAGGCTCTGCGGACGCCGCTGAGAAGAGTGTGCGCACTGAGGGCCTATGGATCAAATGCCTGGGTTGCCGTCAGACAATATTCAAGGCTGACCTGGAGGCCAATCTCAACGTCTGCCCCAAGTGCCAGCACCACTTCAAGATTGGCGCCCGCCAGCGCCTGGACCTGCTGCTCGAGCCGGGCTACGAATTGGTAGATGGTGGCCTGCGCTCAACCGACCCCCTGAATTTTACCGATGTAAAGCCCTATAAGCAGCGGCTGCGCAGGGCCCAGGAGGATACCGGCCTGGACGACGCGATCCTGAATGCGGTGGGCGAGCTCGGCCCTCACTCCGTGGTGATCAGCGCCATGGAGTACGCCTTTATCGGCGGCTCAATGGGTGCCGTAGTTGGCGAGACTATCGCCCGCGCCGTGGACCGTGCGCGCCTGGGCCGCAAGCCGCTCATCATCGTGGCAGCCTCGGGCGGAGCGCGCATGATGGAAGGCGTGGTAAGCCTGATGCAGATGGCCAAAATTTCCACCGCGCTGGCGCAGTTAGACGACGCCCGCGTCCCCTACATTTGCGTCCTGACCGATCCCACCACTGGCGGAGTCACCGCCAGTTTTGCCATGCTGGGCGATTTAAACATAGCCGAGCCCGGCGCCCTCATCGGCTTTGCCGGTCCCAGGGTTATCGAGCAGACGATTCGTCAGAAGCTGCCCGAGGGCTTCCAGCGCTCTGAGTTTCTGCTCGAAAAGGGCTTTCTCGACGCTGTCGTGCATCGCCGCGACCTGAAGAATTATCTGATCCGCGCACTGGACTTCCTGAAGGTCTGAGGTCCGCACTCCGGCCCCGCCAGTTGCGCCCTCTGCGTCAAAGCAAAAGCCCCGGACAATTGCCGGGGCTTTTGAGTGTTGCGTGTGCAAAAGAGACGATGGGTTAGAACTCCAGCCGCAAAGCCAACTGAAGCACGCGGGCCGACTGGTCAGAGCCAGGAGATGACACGGTACCGGTCACGGTTCCGAATTGAATGCCGTTTGCCTCCGTAATGTCGTTTTCAGGCGTGGCGAAGTTGGGGTGGTTAGTGGCATTGAAAGCATCGGCGCGGAACTTGAGATTAACCCGGTCTTCCCAGATTGGGAAGGTCTTGCCCAACCCCAAATCGATGTTGAAGAAGCCCGGTCCACGCAAGTTGTTGCGGGTGCCGACGTTGAAGCCGGTAGGCCCGGTATAAGAGTTCAAGGCGGCGTCCGGGTCGGAGAAGGCAAACAAGGGTGCACCCTTGCCTCCGTTGATGTGCGTCTTCAGATTGGCGATGGAGCCGGTCAGCGTCGCCGGCGCGTTGTTCGCAAATCCCGCCACAAAGGCATTTGAGAAGGCCTGGTAGGCATTGCCCGAGTGCCAGGTTGGTAGACCGCTGATCTTCCAGCCGCCGATTACTTCGTTGGCCCAGAGCGGCGCCGCGCTGCCGATCGCCTTGCCTCGACCGAAGGGCAGATCGTAGATGAAGTTGCCATTCAGCTCGTTGGTCACATCGAAGTCGGAGTTGCCCCGGCATACCCGAGGCCGGGCTATGTCGCAGACAAACCCGTAGCCGCCGCTTCCGGCAATTGTGTTGGCTGGCTCGGAGAGGTTATCGATCGAGTGTGACCACGTGTAGTTCAGGTCGAACTGCAAACCAAACCCAGCATTCTTGTGCAGCGTAACCAGCATTCCGTTGTAGTCAGAGAATCCCTGGTTTGTCCAGATTGAGTTAATACCGAACTGAGAAGCCATGCCGACATTCGAGGGTAGAAATCCTGTCGTCGCGATGCCCTGAATGGTATCCGCGAAATCTCCTCTTTCCGGATAAGGATATTGAGCAAACGCAATCGCCTGTGTGTTGTTCGCAAATTGATAGCCCTGGTTACCGGTTTGGAAACTGGCGTACCCGGGCAGCATATCTTCAAACCAGGACTGTGGACCGAGATTCAGAATTGCCCCGAGGACTCCAAGCTGCGGCGAGAGCTGACGTAATTGGCTAGTCATGCCAGCCATGGCTTGGGACATGGTCTGGGTCGACTGGCCGGTATTATCCGGGAATTCGAGCAACTGGCTGGCATCGGACTCGGCTAGCAGCCGACGCCCCAACCGCCCGACATACGATGTCTTGAACAGCAGTCCCCTGGGGAACTCGTGTTGGAATCCAAAGTCGTACTGGATCGAATAAGGGATCTTCAGGTTGGGGTCGATGAGGATGTTGTACTCGCCATATTGAAGACCGTACGGAAAGCCGTTATAGACGTAGGGAGTTACCGGGACCGTCACAGAGGGTGCGGACGGCAACGCCGGAGGGCTGCTGATGCCCGAAAAACGGGGCGCATTGAGGAGCGTCTGCGTCACGTTGCCCGGGGTTCCAAACAGATTCTCGTTGTTTCCCTCAAACAAATATCCGGCCTGGAACTGCACGAATTCCAGGGCGTTGACGATGGTGTGATCGTAGACAATGCCAGCCCCGCCGCTGAAGACAGTCTTCTTGTCGAAGCTGGGACTGTAAGCGAAGGCGACACGGGGCGCAAAGTTTTTGTTCTGCGGTTGATAGAAGCCCGGCGCATTATTGGCCTTGCCGCCATAACGGTACTGGAAAAACGGCAGAGCCGAATCGCCCTGAGCTCCCTGCTGGCTTTGGTTCACGCGATCTCCCCAATACTGATTGAAGGAGAGATTGGCAATTGACTCTTGACCATTCTTTTCATAGGTCACGGTGTAGTTCTGATAGCGCACGCCGTAGGAGAGAGTCAGATCGGGAGTCAGCTTCCAGGTATCTCCGAAATAGAGTTCCGTTTCGTAGTTTTTATAGTTAAGGGTTGTGCCCGCGCCCTGAGGCAGGGTGTTGCCCTTGTTGTCGAAGTCGAAGTTGGTGCCGATATCGGCGTAGGTTCCGAGGGCCGTGGAAAAGGCGCTGTCGTATTGGGTGGTGGTGCCGCCGTCGATATCCGGAGGCCGCTGGGTGGGCGATAGGGCCGAGAAGTAGGTATTTCCGGTGACGCCCACCGACGGGAAGCTGAAGTTCTCGGCGAGGTATTCATCCGGTGTCGGCCATTTGAAGGTACCGCCGAAGGTGAAGCTGTGTCTGCCCTTCTGCCAGTTGAAGTCGTCGCGCACGACGGGAATTGCATAGGTGCGGATCTGGGTATTGTTGCCGGGGTAATAAGGAGCCGAAAGAAAACTATTAATTGGAGAGAAGGCGAACACGTAGGCGCCTTGCGGATTGTAGACCTTGTCGAACGCGATGTCCTGAACCGTCTCCCCGTAAGAAGCCTGGTTAACCTTAGTGCTGCTGATCGTCCAGGTATGGCCACCCACCCACGCGTAGCTGTGATCGATTTCGAGAAACGTCGGTGGATCTCCTGGGAACTGCACCGCGTCGTAGGTTCTGTTCTCCCTCGTGAAGGTGCCCCGTCCAAACAACTTCATCTTGTCGTTGAGCGTGTAGTCCACCCGTTGAACAAAATCGTTCAGCGTTAGAGGTGTGGGCGCGTTGAATCGGAAGCCTGCCGTGTTGATCAGGTCTCCTACATCGCCCGACAGGTCGTTGGCCGTCGGATATCGCTTCTGAAACAAATCCAGTATGGCGGGATTAAAGCCGATGTGCTGGGGATCTAGATTGTTTTGCTCGGTCGTTGTCAATGGAACGACGGAACCTTGAGTATTCTGGTACGACACAATTCCGGCTTTAAAACCGGTGGTAGAGTCGCCCATGGGAACCGTGCGGTCCTCAACAAAGGAGAGAGTGTCACGGCGGCTATTCCAGTCGAAAAAGAAAAATGCCTTGTTTTTCCAGATTGGGCCACCAACGTTGCCGCCGAACTGGTTGCGGATCAGCGGAGGGGTAGGAACAGCCGGTGTGGTGTTGTTGTTGAACCAGTCGTTCGCTTCGAGGTCGGTGTCGCGATGGTACTCTACGAGCGCGCCATGGAAATCGTTGGTTCCGCTACGCGTAACCAGTTCGAACTGGCCGCCGCCGCCCTGGCCAGCGCTCGAAAGCGGACCCGCGGTGACCCCGCGGAACTCCTGCACGGAGTCCACCGGCGCATCGCCGACGATCGTCCCGAAGCCACCTGTCGACTCTTCGTTTACGTCCAGGCCATCGAGTGTGACGTTGGTCTGGTCCACGCGCGCGCCGGTGACTGCCCCATCCAGGGTGACGCCGGGCTGCTGATAGAAGAGCGCTGTGGGATTGGACCGGTCCATAACCGGCAAATCCTGCACGAACTGGACCTGGAAGTTGTTGCCAACGGTGGCGTCAGTAGTATCCAGGGTCACGCTTTCCGCGGCTGCCGACACTTCAACGGTCTCCGAGGAGGTTCCCACGATCAGCTTGGCGTTCTGGGTGCGGGTGGCATCGACATTCAGATATAAGTCCGTGATGACCTCAGGCTCGAAACCGTCGCGCGAGAACGTGATCTTATAGCCGGGTCCCGGGGGCAGGTTGGGGATGGTATACGAGCCCAAGGCGTTGGTGATCGCGTTGTACGTTGCTCCCGTCGAGGTTCTCTGCAGTGCGACGCTCACGCCGGGGATCACCGCGCCTGTCGGATCCGTGACAGTTCCTGTAATCGAGGCCACATCCTGCGCCCTCAACTGAGTAGAAAGAACCAAGACAAAGATCAATAGAAGCGACTTGAAAAACAGGTTCCGCATGTGCGATGGCCTCCCGTGAAGTCCCATTGTGGAAAAGTATGCAATTTCATCGCCTAACTTGTAAATGGGTCTGAATCACTTTGAATACCCTTTAGTTTTAATAAATTAGCCGATTTGACAGCACCTTTTTCCACCGCATATACGTGATTACGAATCTACATATGGAAAATCATATTTGCTGTGCGCATCGCAGCTTCCCCGTAATCTTTCCCGGGACTGAAGCACCTGCTGTGGCGCGGACGACGCCATTTTCTTCGCTGGGTACGCACCCTGTGGCGCACCGAATTAAACTGTTGCCTTCAAGCTGAACTCCGAAAGAAGACATTTATGGGCACGCGCACGATGATTTTTCGTATAGCCACAACCTTTCTGTTTGTTGCCGCTTCCGTGATTCAGGCACAGACCGCAAGGTTGGCTTTCACCTCCATCCCGGCCATTTCGTTTGATCGCCTCGGTACGGGTGCTCCCGTCCTTCGGGCGCACACCGAGCCGGACAAGCCCTTCACCGTGGCCGGCGAGCGTGGAGTGCTAGTGGGCCAGCAGGATGGCAGCTTTGAGGCCTGGCTGCTGCCGGTCAAGCTGCTGAGCCACTTGACCATCGAGGCGGATATCGAGGGCTACCACGTGCCCATCGATGTGAACCGGCAGGCGGCGGAGATTGAAGTTCATCCCGACCATACCGTCATCACCTACGCGCATATCGGTTTTACCGTTCGCCAGATCATGTTTTCTCCGCAGGACGCAGCACCGGGAACGGGTCCGATAGTGTTGTTTGAATTTGATTGCCTGCATCCTACCGACTTTACCTTTCGCTTCACCCCCGAGCTGCACTGGATGTGGCCCGAGCGCAGTGAGGGCGTCCCCGGGGTGGATTGGGTCTCCGGGACCGCCAGCCATGGCGGCTACTACGTCCTCCAGGGCGACTATCCCGACCTGGCCGGCGCGGTCACCATTCCCGGCGCACAGCCCGGCGTTGTGGCGCCCTTTGAGGAACGGCCGCAGGTCCATCCCGTGGAGTTGAAGCTGCATATCGATCCCGCGCGTGACAAAGGCCGGATGTTTCCGCTGCTGATGGCAGTGGGAACCAGCCCTGCCGCCGCTACCCAGTTCGCCTTGGGCAATGCGCTGGCCCAGCTCAACGCCGGTATCGCCGACGCCTACAAGGCGCATGCTATGCGGTACGCCAACTTACTGACTAACTCCACCTTCATCGAGACTCCAGACAGTACGCTTAATGAAGCCTTCAAGTGGGCTGTCGTTTCCATCGAGCAGCTTCGCGCGCGCACGGTGGCGCCCTATACGCGGGGACCCGCCTCCGCCGACGCCGCTTTGCCTGAAAACGAATTGGGTCTCGTGGCCGGCTACTATGCCTCCGGTGATTCCGCGCGTCCGGGCTTCGGGTGGTTCTTCGGCCGGGACTCGCTCTACTCCCTTTATGCCATCAACGGGTACGGCGACTTCGCGCTCTCCAAGGCCGAACTGGAATTCCTTATCCGCCGCCAGCGCGACGACGGCAAGATCATGCATGAGTATTCGCAGACTGCCGCAGCCATCGACTGGCGGGCATTTCCTTACATGTACGCCGCAGCCGACTCGACTCCGCTGTTTCTGCTCGCCGTGGCAGACTACGCGCGCTCCAGCGGCGATGTCGCGTTCCTCACTGCGCACCGCGACGCAATTGAGAAGGCCTGGACGTTTGAGACCACGCACGACAGCGATGGCGACGGCATCTACGACAACTCGCAGGGCACGGGGTGGGTAGAGAGCTGGCCCAGTGGCATGCCGCACCAGGAGATTTATCTTGCCCTGCTCGACCAGCAGGCATCTGCAGCGATGGCGCGGATAGAGGATCTGCTCAAGGACCAAGAGAAGTCGGCTGCGGCGCAACAGCGAGCCGAGACCATTGCGAAGACCATCGAAGCGGAGTACTACGATCCGGAGAAAGGCTGCTACGCCTTCAGCCGCGGCGTCGACGGGGCGCTCGACCGCACCGCAACTGTGTACCCGGCCATGGCCTGGTGGGACACGTACCTGCCCGGCGGCAAGTCGATCCT
>CAYNGB010000016.1:0-82549 GCA_964396795.1 uncultured Occallatibacter sp.
GCATCCTGCTGCAGCCGCTGATCGAAAACAGCATCAAGCACGGGCTGGAGCCGCGCATTCACGGCGGCACGGTGACCCTGCGCAGCCAGCTCAATGGCGACCGTGTACTCATCGAGGTGGCCGATGACGGCGTGGGCATGGGAAACAGGCCGGAATCAGCGCTGCACCGGGTGGGCGCCGGCATCGGCATGAAGAACGTGCAGGAACGGCTTGAGGTTCTTTACGGCACCCAGGCGCGATTCAACGTGGTGAGCAGCCCAGGCCGGGGCACGCTGGTATCAATCGACATTCCGGCCAGCTTTGTGGAGCGGTTCTGAGGTATTGACCGCGTGATTTTGTGCGTTGGGAACGTGGTCTCCCAGGTCCCAAAATCGGGACCTGGGGCACCCAAAGTTGGTACAGGCTCAAGCGGCAAAAGACCTAGTTGCTTTTACCGCTGTGCTTCCAAGGCCAGCACGGCATAGCCGGTGGCGGCGTCGCTCATGAAGCGGCCCACATTGGACTGGGGATCGCGATTTTTATTCAGCGACCACGCAGGCCACGCGCCGGTGGTTTTGTCCTGATTGGCCTTGAGCCACGCAAGGCCGCGCGTCGCATGGGGATCGATACGCGCATTCGCGGCAGTCTCTTCGAGCACCAGCACCACCAGCCCTGTCGCGTAGCCGTCGGAGCGGGTTTCGAGTGGGGTGTTGTCACGTCGCTTCCACGTGCCCAGGTCGGTCGCGCTCCAACCACCATCGGGATGCTGGAGGCGATCGAGGTCGGCGATCAACTGACGGCGTTCGTTGCCCGTGAGCAGGCCAGGGAAGTAGTGGTCGGCCCAGAGGGCGACGACCTTATTCAGCAGCGGTTGGGTTGAGTAGTGGCTTTGCAGATAGGCCCGCAGCGCGGCCAGGTTGGCGGCGATCCTGGGGTCGTTGCGATAGTTGTCCGGCGTCTTGGCGACGGTGACGGCCAGCAGGGCAGCCCAGTGGTATTGCGACTCCTTCGACTCCCAAGGCGTGTAGTCGAAGTTCTGCCAGACCCACGCGCCGGCTTCGGGGCCGGCGGTTGTCTGCAATGCCCAGGCATTGTCAAAGGCGGTCCGCGTGGTCTCGCTCAGGTGGCCCTGGCGCTGGTCATAGCTTGAGAGAACGACAGCGTTCAGCACTGATTCGGCGTTGCGGGACTCCACCTCCTTGCCCGCGCCTGAAACCGCATCGCTGTAGAAGGGCTGCATCTGGTTCCAGCCGCGTACTCGCTTCTCGATGCTGGTCAACATCACCTGCTCCGACGGGGAGAGCGCCTGCTCGCCGAGTGGGCCGCGCAGAGCCGGGCGTGCCAGCCCGTAAGGCGCCTGGGTGTGGCAGGAGACGCAGAGCGTTCCGTGGTCCTTCTGGGCGCGATCCCAGCCCTGCCAATAGACCTCGCGGCTGTCGAGGTAGCGCGCGGCGGCCAGGGGGCTCCAACCGGGCGCTGCGGGGGCGGCCTTGTCTGCGGCCAATGCCGGACTAGTGGCTGCCGTGGCAAACATGAGGACAACCGCGCCGGCCAATCCGCAAGTCCGCGATCCAGAGCCCCAGAACAGATTGATTGTCATGCGCCCTCCGGTCTGAGAAGAGAAGCCCCGTGGATCGGGAATTCCGTGGCCACAGCGGGCCAACGGTGAATTGTTGCTCCAAGTCAGAATAAGGCCAAACAGAGCCAGAATGGGCTAAAGAATGAACGGAGTCAATTTGTGCACTTGGGGGCCGTGGTGCTTTGACTGGCGCTGTCGTGGGTTACTCAGCAAGGGACCGTGAGAAAAGTGGGCAGGAAACTAGCCCGCGGCGTTTGCAGGGAATTTGGTGGCTTTCCGGTACGCTGAGAGCAGACATACGGAAATCAATTGAGCGCAGAACGGAAGGCAGGAGAGAGCCTTCCTGATCTTCTTCAGGCCATCTCCGCGGCGCGCGTGCGCAGGGGAGACGGAAGGAAACGCATTCCAAAAATCGCAGACAATACTGACAATGCGTCAGGGTAGTTCCGGAGAGGGATTGCCTCAAGCTGCCTTCTGCGGGCGCGAAGATCCGCGGAGCGTTGGCCGGAAATGGCGGAGAGATGGCCGAGACACGGCAGGGGCTGAAGTCGAAGAAGCCGAGCAGCAAAACGAAAAGCAAGCCGCGCAGGAAAGCAAGCAGCAAGACCGCCGGCAAAGCAAGCACAAAGGCAAGCGGTACAACCAAAACGAAGGGGCGCGCACCGGCGAGCGAGGAGAAGGCAGCGGTCGCGAATGGGACGGAGTTGCTGCGCAGGGCAGCGCACAGGCGGTTGGTAGAAGACTCGGAGGAACTGGCGGGTGTGATTGCGGGCAAGGCGCTCGATGGAGACCTGGCGAGCACCAAAATGCTGCTGGGACTGGCAGAACGCAAGAAGCCGCAAGCGGAGCCGGAGACAGGAAAGGTGACGGAACCGCGGGGGCCGAGCCTGGCTGATCTGCTGACGTCGGAACCGCAATGGCAAGAGGAACCGAAAGAGGAAGAAAACGGAGAGGTGAAAGCGGAAGGGTGAGTGCGCGCGCCCTTCAGCTTCTGCGGCCAGGAAGTGAGGATTGCTTTCTGGCCGCTTTGATGCGGGCGTGCTATCCCGGGTCCGAAAGGCGGGACCCGGGGCGCCCGTTCTTATAACCGGGCCGGGGGTGGCACCCGGTGTTCAATGCGTCAGGATAGCTTCGTTGCCAAGAATGCGGTAGAGGGTGGAGCGGCTGATGCCGAGTTGGCGGGCGGCGCGCAGCTTGTTGCCGCGATTCAGGTCGAGCACATATTGCACATGATGCTGAATGACCGCGTCCAGGGTGAGATGCGCAGAGCCTGAAGCGGACTGGAGAGCCTTGGCTGTCTCCGCTTCGGTAGGAATGGGCAGGTCTTCCGCGCGGATGACGCCATTCACGGCTTCGAGCAGCGCGGCTTCCAACACGCTGGCCAGTTCGCGCACATTGCCGGGCCAGTTGTGTTTAAGCAGCCGGGCCAGCGCGCCCGGTCCCAGCGAAACGGGGCGCTGCTGGTAGCGCGCACAGATGCGGTCAAGGAGCGCCAGCGCCAGGGGAGCGATATCCTCACGGCGCTGGCGCAGCGGGGGAATGGCGAAGCGCACGGCGGTGAGCCGGAAAGCTAGATCGGGCAAGAGCAGCCCCTGACCGGCCATCTGGCGCAATGGTGTCTGCGATGAGGCGACGACCACGGCGCGCCCCGCCGGGCGATCCTGGAGCGTCTTGAGCACGCCGAGCAACAGGCCCTGGCCCGGAGATGCAAGCAGGTCCACTCGATCAAGGTAGATGAAACCCGACAGCGTGGCCGGGTCCACGTCTGAGGCCAGCCACTCACACGCGTCGCGGCGCTGAAAGGCCCATCGCGCCTGGGGCGAGCGGCTATGCAGATAGCGCGCCAGGGTCTGCTTTCCGGCCCCCTGTTCGCCTTCGACTGCGGCCACCTGGACGTACGGCGCGACCATATCCGTCTGCACGAGGAGCTTGCGCCAGACGGGATTCACTCCGACAACCTGTGCCTCCGGGAGCGGGTCAAGATCAACGAGCTTCGGGCCCGGAACGGAAGGCCGCGGTTGAAACGTAGCAGCAGTCTGCATTGAGATCAACGTGCCTCGCTTCCGCGGCCCCGTAGAACCCCACGGGCCGTCGCTGATCTCATCGGCGAAGCAGGGAAAAACATGAACCGGAGAGAGTGGGCTCTCTCCGGCTATGAAGTTCAAATTGGCTGGTTGATATTTCAGGCTCTGCGAAGGCGTTACCGGAAGCGCTTGGAGGGTTCATCGGAGAAGATTTCGCCGTCGCGGATGTGGACCACGCGATGCGCATATTCGGCGATGTCTGGCTCGTGCGTCACCAGCACGATGGTGTTGCCGCCGGCATGCAACTGGTCGAAGAGGGTCATGATTTCAAGGCCGGTTTTCGAGTCGAGATTTCCAGTCGGCTCGTCGGCAAGGATGATGGATGGCTTGTTGACCAGCGCCCGGGCGATGGCCACGCGCTGCCGTTGGCCGCCGGAGAGTTCGTTGGGCTTGTGATACATGCGGGTCTCCAGACCGACTGCGGTCAGAGACTCCTTGGCGCGTTCAATGCGTTGGGCCGCCGGGGTTCCGTTGTAGATGAGGGGCAGCTCTACATTGTGCAGCGAACTGGCACGGGCCAGCAGATTGAATGTCTGAAAGACGAAGCCAATTTCCTTGTTGCGAATGCGCGCCAGCTCATCGTCATCCAGCTCACTGACCAGTTGGCCATTGAGCCAGTAGCGGCCCTTGGACGGCGTGTCCAGACACCCGATCAGGTTCATCAGCGTGGATTTGCCCGAGCCCGACGGACCCATGATGGCCACATATTCATTTTGTTTGATGCGCAGCGAAATGCCGCGCAGGGCGTGCACCTGCTGCTCCGAGCTCATATCGTAGGTGCGCCACAGGTCCTCGACCACGATGATGTCGCTGCTGGGGGGCGCTGCCTGTTGCGCATCGACCTCGGTGCTGATGCCGTTCAAAGTCATCCGTACCTCTTTTTATGCCGGCTCGTAATGCCCGGCTTCAACTGCACAGACACAATCTTACTACGCAACCAGGCACGAGTTTCCGCCTGATCCCGCGTTGGCCTAGGAGTTACCACCTGGCATCGGCGGCGCGGCCGCCAGCGCCTTATCGCGCTTGATCAGTGCGCCGTCCTTGAGGCTACGAAGCGTCTTGTAGGGCCCGATCACGATCTCCTGGCCCGGCTGCAGGCCGGAGAGGACCTCCATGTCGGTGGCGCCCGTAATGCCGGTGGTCACGGGGACGAATTTTGCCCGCTCTTTGCCATGCGCATCCTTCTGCACTAGAAACACACCCTGCTGGGGGGTGGGTTTGGCGTTGGCAGAGGAGGTGGACGCTGCCTCCACCTTATCCTTGCCACCGGGGGGCGGCGGGGTATACATGGTTAACGCCTGGATGGGCAGGGAGAGCACATTCGACTTGCGCGCGGTGGTGATCTTGGCGGTGGTGGACAGGCCGGGGCGCAGTTCATCGGAAGCGACGTCGAGGGTGACCACGACCTTGAAGTCCTTGGCCTCTTCGGTTCCGGTTGTGGATTGCGAAGTGGCGACGCCCGTGGAACGGAGCAGTGCCTGATCGCCCACTAGTGTCACGTGGCCCTTGTAGACCTTGCCGGGAAGTGCATCGACAGTGATGTCAGCCGGCTGTCCAAGCTGGATGTTGACAATGTCGGTTTCGTCGACCTTAACCTCGGCGGTAATCACGCTCATATCCGCCAGGGTCATCAGGGTGGAGCCTTCAGTATTCTGGATGCCCTCCACCACGGTCTCCCCTTCACGCATCGGCTCGTTGGTCACGATACCGTTAAAGGGGGCGATGGCCAAGGTCCGGCTCAGCATGTCCAAGTTGGCGCGCAAAGTGGCTTCCTGGGTATGCAGGTGGCCGCGAGCCGAGTCGGTGTTTGCCTTAGCCTGGTTGAGCCCCGCCACAGCCTGTGCAACCGAAGCTACATCCGTGTCGTAGGCTGCTTTTTTTGCGTCGTAGTCCTGCTTGGCCATGATTCCGGCCTTGTAAAGGCTCTGCGCGCGGTCCCAGTCCAACTGCTTCTGCTCGAGATCGGCCTTGGCATGTTCGACGTTCGCTTCTGCAGTTTTTTCCGCGGCTACATAGGACGCAATGTCGGTGTGGGCGGCAGCAATGGCAGCCTGCTGGCCCGAGACGGTTGCTTCCTGCTGTACGTTCTCGATGCTGGCTACGGTCTCGCCCTTGGTGACCCTATCTCCCTCCTTCACGTAGAAGTGGGTGATGCGGCCCATGGCGGTGGCGCCAAGGTTGACATACGTCTTCGGCTTGATCTGGCCAGTACCGCTGACGACCGTGGCCAAGTCCTGCCGATTTACTTTGCCCGTCAAGACCTTGGTATAACCGGACTGCTGCTTGTACACCATAAAGGCAACGAGCCCGACGAACACAATGACAGCGGAAATGATGAGAAGGATTTTCTTCATGTGTGGTACGTGCTCCAGCTTTGTTTCTACATCCAGTTTACGCAATCCCGGCCCGCAAGGTTCCCCAGGGCCACCGAATTTACCTCCGGTCAACTCCGTACGGCAGGAAATCCTGGCGCCGGTGATTGAGGGTGTTTCTCCACATCGCTCCGGAATGTGCGGGAGTATGCGAGGAAGTCACGATCCTTGGGAGTAAAGTAGTTGCGCTTATTTCCTTTGACGTGGGAAGGGGGCGCATGGTCTCAAAATAGCCGCCTCCGGGGGAAGGGGCAGGAGGCTCAATTTGACATGTGCCGGAGGTTACCTTTGCGGCGCAGGGGAGTCCAAAGGCCAGGTGACTCCATATCGAACCTTGCCCAGTCTAGACGGGACCCGTAGAATAGGGCATTGCAGGAGTTCTCAAGGTAATGATGCTCAACGGTCGCACGATATTCTTTGTCGCACTGGGTTGCGGCCTGATTCTTTCACCTCCCACCCGGCTCCGCGCCCAGCAGTCTGCAGACTCGTCAAAGCAAGCCCAGGCGGCAGCGGACCAGGATGTTGACCCCCTCAAGCGCGAACGCACCGACAAGGAAAAGTTCGCCGCCCAAAAAGCGGTCCGGCAGGAGCTGAAGGGCGCCTACAAGACCTGGCTCGATCAGGACGTTACCTACATCATCTCGGACGAAGAGCGGAAGGCCTTCAAAAACCTCAGCAACGATGAGGAGCGCGAGGCATTCATCGAGCAGTTCTGGCTGCGGCGCAACCCCAATCCCGACTCGCCCGATAATGAGTTCCGCGAGGAGCATTACCGCCGTATCGCCTATGCCAACGAGCACTACGCGGCGGGCAAGCCCGGCTGGAAGACGGACCGGGGCCACATCTACATTTCCTTCGGCGCGGCGGACTCCATCGATTCCCACCCCGCCGGCGGCACCTACGACCGGCCCATGGACGAAGGCGGCGGCTCGACCACTACCTTCCCGTTTGAGGTTTGGCACTATCGTTATATCGAGGGCATCGGCGAGAACGTAGACCTAGAGTTTGTGGATACCTGCCAGTGCGGCGATTTCCACTTCACCATCGATCGCAGCGAAAAGGACGCGCTGCTGAGGGTTCCGGGCGCGGGACTGACGGAAGCGGAATCGATGGGTCGTGCCACCAAGACGGATCGCTTCAAGGGAGGTATGGAGTCTCTCGGGTCCATGCCCGGTGGAAGTACGGGACAGCAGGCCAAGGAATTCGACCGCATCGAACTGGCGGCCAAAATCTTTGCACCGCCGCCGATCAAGTTCAAGGATCTGGAGAACTTTATCTCCGAGCACAAGATCATGAGCGGTCCCATTTTCCCCTTTGATGTCCGCACCGATCTGGTCAAAGTGACTGAGAACACCGTACTGGTCCCCATCACCGTGCAGATCAAGAACCGTGACATCACGTTCGTGACCAAGGACGGAGTGGCCCGGGGGGTGGTGAATATCCTGGGTAAGGTCACCACGATTACCCATAAGACGGTGCAGACCTTTGAGGATACGGTCGAAGTCGAGCAGCCGTCGGAGCTTTTGGAGCAGTCCCTGGACCGCCAGTCGATCTACTGGAAGGCAGTGCCCCTGCTGCCGGGTCTCTACCGGCTGGACATCGCCATCAAGGACGTGAACAATCCCGACCATATCGGCGTCTACGGGCGCGCACTCGAAGTGCCCGAATATCACGATGAGAAGCTGGCTACGTCCAGCTTGATTCTGGCCGACCAGATGAATGCGGTGGACTCGCATTCCATTGGCAGCGGGAATTTCGTTATCGGCAACACCTACATCCGGCCGCGTGTCAGCCCGAATCCGGCCACGCCGGTCAAGTACAACCGCAGCCAGCACCTGAATTTCTGGATGCAGGTCTACAATTTAGGTATTAATGAGGCCACCAAAAGCAATGAGGCCATGGTGACTTACCAGATCATCGACACCACGACGAATGCTGTGGTCTTTGAGAAGCAATTGGATTCAAAGGAGTTGGGAGCGCATAGCGATCAGTTGACAGTGCAGAAGACACTCCCCGTAGCTGGCCTTCAGCCAGGCAAGTACAAGGTGACGATCAAAATAAACGACGAAATCTCGAAACAAGAGATTGCGCAGTCGGCACCTTTTGTCGTCGAATAGAAGATGTTTCGCACAGTGTGGCGACCCGGCGCCAGATCGGGAAGCCAGTGCGAGTTGGAATTGCAGGACCGCTGCCAGGGACGCCGCCGGTCACCCACACGGATGATGCGTAGGCTCCATCTCGCTCTCTTCATCGCGCTGATCACCTCGGCCAGCCCCGTTGTCTATGGGATCGCCCCCGGTTCGGTATCTGGAGTGGTGCGCGACTCGGCAGGCGTACCCCAGATTGGGGCAGTCGTCCAGTTGCTGAACCCCGATCTGAGCGTGCTAGTGAGCGTTTACACCGACGCTAAAGGGCGTTTCAGCATCCCCTTCATCACCCCCGGCCGTTATGCAGTCAAGGCGATGGGCACGTCGTTTTTGCCCTCACTCAGAGAAGATGTGAGGGTGCGCACCAGCACCGTCGTTAATCTCACTCTGAACACTCTTTATGAGGTGATGCAGTGGCTGCCGACGCAAGAGCGAGCCGCCAACGCTCCCAAGGATGATTGGACATGGACGCTGCGTTCAGCCGCCAACCGGCCCCTGTTGCGCTGGTTGGAGGATGGGCCGCTGGTTGTAGTCTCAGACCGTTCAGGAGCGCGACCAAAGCTTAAGGCGCGACTTATGGCCACAGGACGGGAAGGCACCTTCGGCGAAAGCGGCGAGCGGCTTACGACCATGGTGCAGAATACGCCCTCCAATAGCCGCACGTTACTGGCCAGTGTCGATTTTGCTCCGGACAGCGACGCGGGCATGGAGTCGATGCTGGGCTTCAGTCAGGATCTTGGTTTCGCCGGATCTGTCCAGTCGGTGGCGGCCGTATCTATCCATCCTGAGATCGAGGGTCCAGGAGTGGGCGGGGTCGATGAGGCTGCGATACGCTCATGGGAGACGATGAACCTGGGCGATGAGTTTGAGATCGAAGCCGGCTCGGAGCAGGTAGTGGCGCGGTCTGGCCAGAACTCGCCCAACACGGTGGTTGCCGCTTTGCCATTTGCCTCTGTGGGTTGGCGCGATGGCGACTCCACCGTCCGCTACCGGATGAGCACGTTGATGCCCGCGCTGCCCGATGGCGATGATATTGACGCTTCAACGTGGCTGCCCGCGCTTGCGGTACGCGACGGCGAACTGGCTATTACGCGTGGCTTGCATCAGGAGATCGGTTGGGAGCGGAATACCGACACCTCCGGCATGACCTTCGTGCTCTTCGATGATCATGTTGAGAACCCGGTCATCGAGGCCGCAGTCGGCACGGGCTTCGGCAACCTTGCCTCGGGCGCCAACGGCGTGCTTCTGGATCCGTCCAGTGGTCTGCTGCATGCTACGGGAAGCGATTTTTCGGGCGCTGGCATGATGGCCACTTTGGATCGCCGTCTGCCAGGCGGAAACCATGTGCGTATCAGCTATGCCAATGGCGGCGCGCTGGTGATGCCGGCTACATCGCACGCAACATCGCTCACTCAGGTGCTTAGCGCGGTCCGGTCTCGTCGCGCGCAGATGTATTCGCTTTCGCTTTCCGGCACTCTGGACGGCACAGGAACGCGCTGGCGGGCCAGCTATCGTTGGCAGCCTGCTGACACGGTTACCCAGTTGGCGCCCTTTGCGTTGGATGCTGCGGAGCCGTACTTCAACCTGCACCTTCGTCAGCCCATCTTGCTGCACCGCGGTGAAGGAGCAGGCGGCATCGAGGCTCTGCTCGATGTGCGTAATCTGCTGGCCGAGGGCTACCGTCCGTTCCTGTTGAACGATGGCTCTCTACTTTTGTTCGCCCAAGACCAGCGCAGCATCCGCGGCGGCTTGGCATTCACGTTCTAAGAGCCAAGGCCGTAGCGCCGGGCGCCTTTGGAATCCCTTCCGCACTGTGTTATATTTTTCAAGTGGCAGTGCATATTTGCGCCTGCCGAAACCGTACTATCGGCCTTCTTTGTGCGGTTCTTCCAGAACATCTGGACGCGTAGCTCAACTGGCAGAGCATTCGGCTCTTAACCGACAGGTTGTAGGTTCGATTCCTACCGCGTCCACCAATAAATGAACAACTTAGATGGACTTGCGCTCAGCCTGCGCTCCGTTGCTTTGGAATGCAAGCTCGGCTACCCTCAGGCCCGCTGTGCTCATCTGATCCGTGACCACATCGCCGTAAACGTTCATGGTCGTGCGGATGTCCGTGTGCCGCATCATTCCACGCCACACGGCAAGAGGTTCCATGCCGGTCAAAAGAGAGGGGCAAAGGAGATTCCCATTTCATTCGTCGGCATGGATCGATGCCCGCAGAAAGGCGTGTAAGTGATTACCAGCAATTTATTCGGAGAATGTGAGGCGGTCCAGGTCTTGTATCGATGATATCCGTCTTGATTACTGCTTCAAAGTTGGACTTGCTCTTGCAGAGGGGTTCATTGGCCAGGGCGGGAACCAAGGCACCCGACGCGATCAATTCGCTTGCGGCCAAGCTCCCGTCGTTGCCGAGGCCGGCTTCGATCAGTACCGGAACGCCGGTGGTGGAATCATCCATTCTGGCCACGATGGCATAATCACTTTTCCACGCGCCGTATGGGACCGAAAGATCGACCGTCCACGCAGTGTTCTTTGGGTATTCGGAGTCCACAATTGAGGCGACTGGTTGCTTATTCGAACCCGATCCTGGCGTATTCGCAACTTTGATGCGATATCTCAAGTTCTGGGTAAGCCGAATCGTCCATTTGTTATCAATTGCGCCAATAAGGATGACAGGTTGCCTGCGGAACTCTGTAAGCGAGGTCTGCGCAGCTCCAACCACGCGGAATGGGATGCCCTTTTTTCCGAGTACAGCGGCAATAGAGGAGAGGACTGCGGCATCGTCGAGCGAGATGATCTGCCTGTGGAGCACCAGATCGACAAAACTCTGTCCGTCAGGCGACGATGCTTCGTTGGGAAGATGAAGGTCATGGGCATCGATGCAGAGGAGAACCGGCACGTTCGAATGTGAGAATGCTTCCCACACCTGCGGGCCGGTCCGGTTCGGTGCCCGGAATCCCCAAACCCCCAGGATCGCGGCCGCGAAAGCCAGCACAAGGATGAGAGCCGCAAAATAAACCAAAGGCTTGCGGTCTGGGCGTCTACTCGGTGGAGGAGGCACTTCGCTCGTATGCTCGACTCTTGTGCCGAGATTCAACGCAGCCGGATGTGTATGGTCCGGAACTTGCGGTTCTGGGATGTCCACCGAAGTAATAACCTGATCCGAAGAGTCATTCAAAATCTCCGGTTCTTCAGCAGCGCTTCTCCGCCTTAATGGCTGGACCTTGAACTCCGGAACGTAGCTTCCCCGCGGAAGTTCAATTTGAATGGAGTGAACAGTCTCAGACTCACGGTAATACTGGTCGATTCGTTTGCACACCTCGTTGGCCGTAACGCGCACAATTGAGGTTTCGCCCGTATCGTAGTCGTTTGCACGGCCGAAGACGTTGATCCCGATGGTTCGTTCCTTCAACTGGCTCGCATGCCCGGCGAGCGTCTCGAAAACAACATAGCTCAGAAAACTCTTGCATCGATTGCTTTGAGCAAACATAGGGGTCTTCAGCATCAGATCAAGTTCAGCACGGGCGGCCGCCTGAATCTCTACACCAAAGTTGTTAAGCCCGTATTTGGATGAATCTGTTTCTGCAGACCTCAGCATGCAGCACCTGCGTCTTCGCTCGCACACTCTCGCGCCCTATCCCGGAATCCTAACAGAAAATTGGGACTGATGCCCTTAACATGGTTAACCCTGTCAGGTATATGATCATCATTTTAAATTACTTATATGAGATCACGGTCTTAACCTCTACCCCGAACTGTTCCGAACCTTGCCAACCGTACACTGCGTGACTATGGTGAAGCGAATTTTGCCGGGGAATATATCCCTATTTGAAATTGAGCGCCCCCAGGTGTGACTGCATCCACAGACCGAGTCCACGGAACGCGGCTGCACGGGTGGGTTTCTGAAAAGTACACCTCGAGGGAAAGGAAAACTTGACCAGACGGAGGCTCCCTCAGGACGTAGCAGTTGGATTTGGGGATTACCTTCGGAGAATTGGGAGAAAATGACGCGAGTCACCTCAGGGTTTTTGGCGATTGCTTTTGGGTTTATTCAGATTGCGGGGAGCGCTCAGGCTCAAAATGCCCCGGACACGCTGAAGAAGGGCTTTGAGGATCCACCGCAAGCCGCGCGTCCTCGCGTTTGGTGGCACTGGATGAACGGGAACATCACCTGGGACGGCGTCCAGAAGGACATGGACTGGATGAAGCGGGCGGGCATCGCCGGCATGCAGGCCTTCGATGCGGGGATGACAACGCCGCAGGTTGTGGATAAACGTCTCCCGTACATGACAGACGGCTGGAAAGACGTTTTCCGCAAGACCGCGGCGAATGCCGAGAGGCTCGGTCTCGAATTCGGTACAGCTTCATCGCCTGGCTGGAGTGAAACGGGGGGTCCGTGGGTAACCGCGCCAGACGCGATGAAGAAGATGACGTGGTCGGTCACGCGAATCACCGGCGGGGCGCGATTCTCCGGTGTGCTGCAAAAACCTCCCACGACCACAGGCGTATTTCAGACCAGCACAGGCCGGACGCTCCACTGCGGGCTTCCGGCTTGATCGGCCCCGTGATCGTCGTCGAAGAAGCTCGAAACTGAGTCATGCCTCCGTGGAATGGTTCGGCAGAATTTAGGAGTTGAACGATGCATCTGATTGGGAGGATTATGCTGGGAACGGCACTGATAGCAGGGCTGCTGTCGATCAAGGGGCACTGCCAGGTTGCAGTTTCAGGCGCACGGCCGGGCTCGCTCCAGGCTGGTGCGGCCCGGGTTGAGATAACCCCGGACGTCAATGACATTCCAAGGCCTTTCACCTCGATTCACGATCCGCTTTACGCTCGCGCCATCTATCTGGACAACGGGAGTGATCGCGCGCTGCTGCTCAACGCCGATGTCGGGGGAATATCCACTGCCACAGCGGGTAAGGTCTCGGGCGAGATTTCAAAGAATCTGAATCTCCCCGCTTCAAATATCCTCATTTCGGCTACCCACGATCACAATGCCATATTTGGTGGGCCGCGGCCATCCGGCCCCGGGGGCTCCCAAGGCGCGGCCAGCGGACCGGGGGAATTATTCCAGACCAAACTGGAATCGGGCCTTGTGCGGGCCGCACAACAAGCGCACGACAGGATGCAGCCAGCGAGAATTGGCTACGGGACTGGGAATCTGTATCTGAACGGGAATCGTGACGCGATCGATGAGCAGACAAGGCTCTGGTCCCAGGAGCCCAATCTTGACTATCCCTCTGACAAAACGCTTGCGGTGATCAAAATTGAGTCATTGAGTGGTGATCTGATTGCGGTGTACATGAACTATGCAATGCACGCAAACTCACTCTTCCTGGAGGGCATGATTTCAGGGGATTTTCCCGGTGAAGCCGAACGCTACATAGAACGCAGTTATAACGACAAGGCAGTTGCGCTCTGGACAAGCGGCGCGGCGGGAGATCAAAATCCGCTCTACCTCCGCCCCAACCTCAAAATTGAGCGAGTTCGTATTCAAGCGGTCCAGGATGCCGAACATGTGGACCTTGGCACAGCCATTATGCATGCGATGTTCACGGGGAGCCCGGAGGCGGACCAGATCGCGGTCGATCCCGTAGCGATGGAGCAAAGCCTGGAACTCGTCAAATCGATGGGACAAATTACCGCAGAAGAGACGATGCGCGTCATGAGCCATATTCACGTACTTAACTCTGAAGTAAAGATCGAAGGAGAGCAGCAAGAGGTGACTTGTCCGGCTCGTAAGAGGCTCGATACCGGCCGCGAGGGTGCGCCGGGCAAATACGAAGACTCTCCAGATCCGGTGCACATCAAGATCGGCGCGCTGCGCATTGGGGACATCGCGCTGGGCAGCGCCAACGCGGAGCTTTACAACATGATTGGGCAGCGTGTAAAGGCGGGATCGAAGTTCCACGACACCATCATGGTGACACTCACCAACGGCATGGCCAACTCCGGCTATGTGCCGACGGACGATGCCTTCGGACGATACACGTTTCAAGTGCTTGGCTCGGCTCTCAAGCCTGGTTGTGCAGAGCCGGGAATCGTGGACGGCGTTGACGGCATGTTGGAGAAGTTGAATTGACCTTCATTGAAAAGTCTGGCAATTCGCCGGAGAAAAGGGAAAGACATGAATTCGATCTTTGATGATGCTTCGCAGAAGATAAGCCGGCGCCAGTTCATTGCTCGGGGTTCGATGGCGCTTGGCTCTGCCGCTGTGCTGCCGTACGGGCGAGCGTTTGCGCAGTCGGATACGCCGGAATTCGTTGAAGTCAACACCGCCTATGGACGGCTCCGCGGCGCGAAGACGGCGGGCCTTACGACCTTCAAAGGAATCCCCTATGGCGGTCCTGTCTCGGCTGCCAACCGTTTCAAGGCTGCGCCTCCGCTTCAGCCCTGGACGGGCGTCCGCGATGCACTGCAACTGGGCGCGCCATCGATGCAGCCGGGTGGGCAGCGCCACAACGAGCCTCCGTCGGACGAAAACTGCCTCTTCCTGAATGTGTGGACTCCCGCAGCGGATGGGCGCAAGCGGCCGGCTATGTTCTACAGCCACGGCGGAGGATTCACCAGCGGCTCGGGCGGCTCGTGGTATCAGGATGGCGGGAACCTGGCGCGCACCTGGGATGTGGTGGTGGTAGCTACCAATCATCGGCTCGGCTTGCTCGGGTATCTCTTTCTTGACGATCTGGGCGGGGAAGAATACGCTACCTCCGGGAATCAGGGCCTTTTGGATATTTGCGACGGACTGAAATGGGTGCACGCAAACATTGAAGCGTTCGGTGGTGATCCGAACAACGTGATGATCTTCGGAGAAAGCGGGGGCGGCGCCAAGACCTCGTGCCTCTACGCCATGCCTACTGCTGAACCCTACTTCAACAAGGCTTCCATTGAAAGCGGACCCGGCATTCGCATGATGCCGCGTGATACGGCGACCGAAACCACGATCATGACCTTGAAACAGCTTGGAATGGAAAAGAGCGATTGGCGCAAGCTGCTCGACGTGCCCGCGGACAAACTGGTGGATGCGCAAGTGGAATTGGGTAAGCAGCCCGGTGGCCCATTGACCATGAGCGGCGGGCGCAAGGGCATTGGCGGCGGCGGACGGGCGGGCGGATTCGGGCCCGTTGTTGACGGTACCATCCTGCCGCACCATCCGTTCGATCCGGAGGCTCCTGCAATCTCGAAGAACAAGCCGCTCATTGTGGGGTCGAACCGCGATGAAACCAACTTCTTCTTCATGCAGAGCCACGCCACCGATGTCTACGAGCTTACAGAGACGACTTTGAAGGAGCGCTTACAAAAGGAGCTGGGAGCAAACGCGGACGCGGTACTCGATGCTTATCGCAAGAGCCGGCCTGAAGCTTCAGCGCCTGACCTGTACGTCGCCATCACCACCGCGCAGATGATCGGCCTGGGCGCCATCACCATCGCCGAGCGCAAATACGCGCAGCATGGCGCGCCTGTTTACATGTACATCTTCACCCACGAGTCGGACACGCTGATCCCCGGAACACAGCACAAAATGGGAGCCGCACACGCTCTCGAGATTCCCTACAAATTCAATCTCATTCAGCCGCCCGCGGCGAATGTGCCGGCCAGCGCGAAGCCTCCCGCAGGGGGCATGATGTCCGCCTCCGACCCGGAAAGCGTCAAGGCTGCGCACAATATGAGCGGGATGTGGGCCACGTTTGCGCGCACCGGCCACCCTGGGGTCGAAGGCCAGCCTACATGGCCGCCTTACGACCTGAAGAATCGCGCCACCATGGAGATCGATGCCCAGTGCAAAGTTGTCGACGATCCCTACAATCTGGAGAGAATGGTTTGGGAGAAGCTGGAACCGTAAGGGTGCGGGGTCGAAAACCTGTTGTCGTCTCGTATTGAGCGGGCCGTTGGACGAATTAGCTCGATAAAGAGACAGAGCTATTGCTTGGATGCGGGAGTGCCTGTCTGGATCCAAATGCAAAGGAAGCATTGAAGACGCGACTGGATGGATTGGAGCGGTGCCGAATTGAATAAAAGCAGCAGAATATTGTGGGGATTTGCCTTGCTTGCGCTGTCACTGGGGGCCTTGAATCGTCTTGGCGCCACAGAGAAAGCAGTCTTCTCTGTTCAAGAACTGCGCTGCGAATATCTTTCGAACCCATTGGGAATCGACGTCCAGAAGCCTCGATTGAGCTGGATGCTCAATCCGGCAGAGAACGTTCGCGGTCAGAGCGCTTATCGTGTGCTGGTCGCGAGCACCCCCGCGATCCTCCAGAATGATCAAGGAGACCTTTGGGATTCAGGCCGCGTGGCCTCAGAACAATCCACGTGGATCGAGTATGGCGGCAAACAACTCAAGTCGGGACAGCGAGTTTACTGGAAGGTACTCGTTTGGAGCAACGCAGGCGCAGCATCGCAATGGAGCGATCCGGCAACGTGGTCCATGGGCCTTCTCCAAGCGTCGGATTGGCATTCAAAATGGGTAGGCGAAGGGCGTCCAGCTGGAACAGCGGAAGGCACGCCGCTTCCATTTCCGTGGCTGCGGAAGACATTCAACCTGACCCAGAAACCGGAGAGGGCGGTCGCATATGTCAACCCTCTCGGCTACTACGAGCTATACATCAATGGCCGGAAGGTGGATGACCATGTATTGAGTCCGGCGGTGAGCGATTACTCCAAGCGGAATCTGTACGTTGCTCATGAAGTCGCTGAATACCTGGTCCCGGGAAAAAACGTCATCGCGCTTTGGCTCGGCCGAGGCTGGTATGTGAAGGGGCATCCTGGAGTAATTCATGATGGTCCATTGGTGCGAGCGCAACTTGAAATCTCCATGGCGGACGGAAGCACGGCTCAAGTTGTAACCGATGACACGTGGAAGGTTCATGAGAGTCCCATCACTCCTCTCGGCCGTGGGACAGCGTTCGGAGACTACGGCGGTGAGCACTATGATGCCCAGTTGGAGTTCCCTGGCTGGAACGGGGTCGAGCTGGATGATTCAGGGTGGCAGGCGGCGTCGGTATTCGAACCGCCGCTAGTTGTGACCTCGGCCCAAATGGTGGAGCCGAACAGGTTGATGGAGACGATCAATGCTGTTCGGGTTGAAGCCTACCCTCAGGGCGGCTGGATCATCGATATGGGGAAGGACTTCGCTGGATGGTTTGAGATCCGTTTTCCTGTGATTCCAAAGGGATCGACGGTCAAGCTCGAGTACTCCGATCAGCTGGAACCTGACAAGCCAGCCCCGGCCACATCCGCAGCGTGGGGTCCGCCCGTGCCTCCCTTTTTTGGAGGCCCTCCGCCGCGACCCGCCGGACCTGCGGGACAGAGCCCCGCCAAGTCGCCGACCGGCGCAAGCGCTCCTCCCGCGAGGCGAGGAGGAAATCCGACGGTTTTCCCCAACACGGCCAACCAGCGTGACGAAGTGGTGGGCAATGGCGGCTCTTTGACTTTTCGCTCGCGATTCAACTACCACGGATTCCGATATGTGCGGGTGATAGGGATTGAGAGTGCGCCAGCCGTTTCCGACGCGACGGGTTATTCAATCCGCACCGCCTACGACCGCGCTGGGGAGTTCACTTCGTCCAACCAGCTCTTGAACCAGATTTACCAGATGGTGACCCGTACCTACGAAGACCTGACTCTCGGGGGCTACGTGGTTGACTGTCCTACACGCGAGAGACTCGGTTACGGCGGAGACGCCGGAACGTCGTTTGAAACCGGAATGTTCAACTTCTCCACCGGAGGCTTGTACAACCGCTGGCTCACCAATTGGCGCGACTCTCAGGAGCCGACGACCGGTTCTCTTCCGCATACAGCCCCCAACTACCCCGATCAAGGCGGCGGCGGTCCAATGTGGGGCGGAATGGTGGTGACCCTGCCCTGGCAGATGTACCTGCAATATGGCGACAAAGGCGTGCTTGAGGCCAATTATCCGATGATCCAGAAATGGCTTGGCTATTTGGATTCGGAGACTACCGATGATCTTCTGCTGGACCACAAGAGCCACGCAATGCGGATGCAGATGTGGAATTTTCTCGGGGATTGGTTGACGCCGAAGGGAAGCTTCGGGGGAGCCAATGCGGATCCCCGGCCAGCCCAACTCATCAACAGCATTCATTACGTCTACCAGCTCGAACTCGCCTCAAAGATCGCGAGCGTTCTCGGAAAGGAAAGTGACGCGTCAACATATGACGCACGAGCAATTGCGGTTTCCAAGGCCATCCATCAGCGCTTTTACAACGCCGATGACCACAACTACCTGAACGGCGACTCGGTGCTCGAGGCATTCCCATTGCTTACAGGCGTAGTTCCGCCGGAATTACGCGATGACGTGATGAAGAGCCTGGAGAATACGATCCGAGTTCGAAATGAAGGTCATCTCGATACCGGCATGCATGGTACATATTTCCTGATGAAGTACCTTTGGGAAGCGGACCGCAGCGATTTGGTCTATCTCATGACCAACAGGAAGGACTATCCCGGCTGGGGTTACATGCTTGCGAATGGCGCTACAACCAGTTGGGAGGGCTGGACGGGCGAATCGCACATCCATGACACCCTGATTTCAATCGGCGCATGGTTTACCGAGGGTTTGGCAGGAATTAGGAGCGACGGCAAGTCCCCCGGCTTCCAGCACTTCATCGTCAAGCCTTCGGTAGTTGGCGACCTCACCTTTGTGAATGGCAAGTACCACTCCATCCATGGGGACATTGTCAGTGACTGGCGGATCGAGAACGGGACTTTCAAATTGACCGTCACTGTTCCCCCGGGCACGACCGCTACTGTGTTCGTGCCCGGCACCGGTCCAGTGCGGGCAGAAGAGAAGCCATCGACATCCTCAGGCGAACGCAGTTTTGAAGTGATGCCGGGAACGCATGTGTTCGAAGCAGCGCTGTAGTTGAATTGATCACTACCCGCGTCGAGAGTGGAGAAGGCGAAACGGTGATGGAGCAGAAAGAATCCTTCGAATCGACAAAGCCAGACGAACTCGAAAGGTTCATCGGCAAGCACTTCATCTATACCTACGACAACGGATGGCGATATGAGCTCTACATCAAGAATGCTCTCACCATCGATTACCGAATTCACAGCGGAATGGTTGGCGGCCGATGGGTGCGCAATCAGCAAGCGCATATTGTGCGCATTTCTGCGGAAGTTGTGAAGATCTCATGGGACGAGCCCACGGGAACCGCCGTAAGCCTCGCATTCAACATGGCTGAGTTTCAGGTGCATGGGGTTATCTTCTTTCCATGTTGGGTGGCGCTCAATCCGGAGAAGACAATCTGCTTTCAAAACGAGCACCTCGACGAGATGTCGAGGCTGCGCGACCTCGGACCCACCTACCCGAAACTGGTGATCGATGAGTTTGCAGTCATAACGTTTGTCGAGGATTGCGGCAAGGACAATGAAACAGTGATCGCGTGCGCACCTGGCGAATTGCCGTCAGGATTTGCCGACCGTCGAAATTAAGGTCGGGTGTGAATGTTTACGCGATGTGGTGATGATGCGCATCGATTTCACAGTTCTGCTGGGTGAATTCCGTGGCTAGTGGAGATTCAAGGGATTTGATCCAAGAGGTAACAAACACGGGGATTGTCTTCAATTGGAGCGTGGGACCAAGATCGTGGGACCGAGCGGCCAAGGCTACCCGTTAACCGTCTTGGTAATGAAGGAAGAACCAATGAAAGTCAAAAGATTTGAAGCTTTGCTCCTCCTGTCATCCGGCATTTTGTATTCGCTTGTGGGCTTAGGCTCAAGCGCGCAGCAGGCGACTCCCACTCCTGCCCAACCGCCCATGCCGGCAATGCCGGTTACGCCGAATACGAACTTGGTTTCTCCTGAAGTCCATTCGGATGGAACCGTCACCTTGCGTGTCTGGGCGCCGGATGCCAAGGAGGTGAAGCTGATCTCCGAAGGCGAGGAATCGGTCCCCGGCGCCACACCGGACCATGTGATGGCAGCGATGCGAGGGGTGTCAATGACCAAGACTGAAGACGGTGTTTGGTCAGTCTCGATCGGGCCGTATCCTTCCGGGGCTTATCGGTATGCGTTTGTCGTTGACGGCGTGCACGCGACGGATCCCAAGAACGCAACGCCGAGCGAATCCTTGTCTGAGGTTCGCAGCTTGTTCGTAATTCCGGGCGGCTTTTCGGACGCAAAGGACGTTCCGCATGGGAGTGTCGCCACCGTTTTCTACCAGTCCAGGACGCTCGGCAGGATGCGGCGGATGCACGTCTATCTTCCGCCTGGATACGAACAGGGCAAGGAGCAATATCCTGTTTTCTATCTTCTGCACGGCGGAGGGGACTGCGATGACTCATGGACCTCGGTGGGCCGCGCCAACTTTATCCTTGACAACCTGATCGCAGCCGGCCAGGCGAAGCCCATGATCGTTGTCATGCCTGCAGGGCATGTAAGTACGCACATGGATTTTCGAGCGATGGGGGCAGATGTTGCTGCGGACCCCTTTTCAAACGATTTTCTCAAGGATCTGATCCCCTACGTGGAACAGCATTATCGTGTGATAGCCGATGCTCAGCATCGTGCCATTGCCGGTCTTTCAATGGGCGGTGTCCAGGCCTTGAACGTGTCTGTCACTCACCCCGGCTTTTTCTCGTATGTCGGTGTCTTCAGCTCGGGCTGGTTTGGACCAGTGCGAGATCAGTTCGAGCAGGCAAACGCGGCGCAACTGCAAAGCCCGGAAAAGAGCAAGGTCAAACTCCTCTGGTTTGATGCCGGCAAATATGACATTGCACTGCCCAACACCGGTCCCACTGCTGACTTGTTGAAAAAGTATGGGTACAGTCCCGAAGTTCACCAAAGCGATGGATTTCATGCATGGAATAATTGGCGCGATTATCTGCACGAGTTTGCGCCGCGGCTGTTTCAGTGAATCAACCGGCAAGATCCATCGAAGAGAGGATTTTCAGAGTGAATAGGCTTTCAAAACTCGAATGCCGAGTCGGAGCGCTAGTGCTGGCCGTTGTTATTGCGGCGCCAGGTTTGGTTGCCTAGTTTGCCGCTGCGTGCGCTCACGACCAAACTGCCCGCCAGCATAGTTTCCTACGTTTCCGGCGTTGACTTGGCCGCAGCCGCAGCCGCCGCCAAAGGAGCGGATGTCGCCGTCATTTTCGGCTACCAGCACGAGTCGGAGGGCATGGATCTGAAGTCGCTCGATCTCGGCGAAGAGCAGGACAAGCTTATTGAGACGGTTGCCGCGGCCAGTCCCCAGACGATTGTTGTGCTCGAGACAGGCAGTCCGGCCACCATGCCCTGGATCGATCATGTCGCAGCTGTCGTCGAGGCCTGGTATCCCGGAATCCGCGGCGCTGAGGTTTTGGCGAATCTGCTCACCGGCGAAGCAAACTTCACGGGCAAGACAGCCGGAGACACCACGAGCGTTTCGTTCACTGTGCGCAACACTGGCAAGTGTGTTGGGACTGAGATAGCCCAGGTCTATGCTTCACTCCCCGATGCGGCTAACGAACCGCCTAAGAGGCTAATCGGCTGGGCACGCGTCGAGCTGGCGCCCGGTGAATCGAAGCAGGTTTCCGTTCCTGTCGACCGCGACCGTTTGACCATCTATGACGAAGCATCCGACAGTTGGAAGCTGGTTCCCGGCAATTACACATTGATGGTCGGGGGCTCATCCCAGGATCTTCCGCTGCATCAGCAGACAGCATTGCGTTGAATGGGAAGATGCCAGAAGGCGTTTGAGCGATTGAATTGACTCGCCGAATCCGTCCAATTCGGGATAGGCGTCCTCGTGCGGCTCCTTGGCTCGATCACTTATGTTGGTCATTTTGCCAGCTTCCACCCGTTGCCGCTAACAGCGAATAAGCATGACGGGCAATATGATCGCTCTGAGGAAGTCAGATTCGCTCAACCGAAGCGCGTCACTGTGGGCAGCTCTTCCATCGCACCAGAGGTGTTCTCCGATACCGGGGAAAATACCGGGGACGGCACTTCAATTCCGGCTCCGCTAATCGCTGCCGTGTAAACCTGTGCCAAGATTAATGCAGCGGGCGAATGGATCGACCAGACTGAGAGTACTTCGATCAACGACCTCTTCGACTGGATGAGCTGTCAGGAGCGGGAAGCCTACGCCCAGTCGGCAACGCTGTCGGGATGGTCTGAGTCCGGAGCTGGAGCTGCCAAATACCCGCAACGCCAAGGAGAGCGCTGACATGCACTGTCCGGCCTGCAACTGTCCAATCGTGCAACGTGCCCATCGCCGTGGCTTCCTGCAAACGAGGCTTTACCCTCTGTTGGGGTTCTATCCCTGGCAATGTCAAAAATGCAGCAGAGCCTTCTTAATGAGAGACCGTGGGGATGAAGAAGGACTACCAACAGTCAAAGAAAAACCCGGCTAGCGCGCTAGCGCCAACCGGGGTCGAAATCTCCTCCAATTTGGAGTGGAGACGACATGAAGGGTAAGTTCATTATTAACAGCTAGTTTGCGATTGCAAGGGAAAATGTCATAGTTGTTTACCACTTATGTGGGCAATCTCCTAACACTTTGGAGGTACAGTGCCGGAACGATGGCCATCCGTCTCCCGAGGTATACTTTGCGGCTCCTCGGGCACCGCTTTCTTGACTCATGACTTTCATTCGTCACCGCCAGGTCCGTCCGGGCCAAGACGGTTCTTTGCCGGGATGTCAGTTAAGCGAATGGCAGGTCATGTGGATGTTTCGACTGTCTCTGCGTCCTTGAAAGTGAATAACGCTTACGCCTGGCCGGCATCACGGTTTTTCGATCCACTGCCCTCGATTTGGTGATTGTCGATCGTATGGAGATTGGCTGTAGCCTGGGTTGCGAGAACAGGCGCAGCTTCTGGAAATACTTGCCTGCCGGTTGGAAATCTGAGATGATGATCCGCCGGTCCGGATGTCTCCCCTCACGTCATCTGAAGATCCGGGCGAGTGGGACCAAGGCGAGCTTGCAATCTGAAGGTCCTGCGGTTTTCCCGCAAGCAATTAACTGCAGGGGTCGTTAAGCGTCAACAACGTTTGTCCTTAGCAAGTAAAGATCGCGAAAGTGGGCTGGCGTTCCAGGACCCAGTATTGCGGTTCACGTCCTGTTTGGCTTCCCACGCGAGGTACGGCGACTTCGTTGCCCTAATCAAGATTCCCTCTGGCCTGAGGGGGTATTTTTGATGTATTTCCTTCTTCGCTCCCGGACTGTCTGCCTCGCAGGCATCTTGTGCCTGGGAGCCTCTTGCCTGACCCATCTCCAAGCGCTGCCGCAAGAGGACCCCGGATCAATAGCGCAAGCTCCCGATGACCAATCATCGGGATCGCCCTCGAACGACACGGTCGTTATTCCTGGCCCCTTGCGATCGTTTCTTCGCATGGCCGGCATTAGCCAGGAGATCACCCCCGACGATGTGCTGCCACTGCTGGCTCGCAATGCTTCCGTCCAGGGCTTCGAGCAGGGGAGAGAGACCGAGTTCCTTCTACTGGTGGATCGATATGTGCACTTGGCGAGAGAGATCCAACTCATCGCAGGCGCGAACGGAGTCATTCGCATCAATGGTTGCGACGATGCGGCACGATTAATTGAGGTTCTTGGATACAGGTTTCAAAAGGGCTGTGGACAGAGAAGTGCCTCTCTGGCGACCGCAAATCCTGAGCGTGCTTTTCTGACTATCGACTCAGGGTTCCCGCTCACTGCGCTTGAGCAGGCTCTGCAGCAACATACTTCCTTCACCTATTCGTTTCACGCTACCCGGGTTCCAGTCTTTTTCAGCGAAAAGGAGTGGACGGCGATCTCCACATGGAACAAGAAACAAGGGGCAGATCTGCTCGATGTCATGCTGCACGATCAGGGTCTGGATCGCCTTTACTGGGCACTGGCCAAGTGCGATACCGAGACAAGGTCCGCATTGAGGCAGACACCAGGTCTCGGCAAATTGATGCCCTTCGTATCTGCGTTTGATTTGTACGGTGGAGCGATAAGCATACGGTCAGGGAGCGTGGTGGTACCCGCCGATGACCCGAAAGCCTGGGAGGACCTGGCAGGGGCAAGCCCGAATTCGCCCGGGGAATTCGTAATCCATCTGCTCTCAAAGGATCGCGGCTGGTTGGCATCCTATTTTGATGTCCTGACACGCTTGAACCATGCGCAGCAGGCGCACCTGGTGCAAGAACCTCGCCTCAAGCATCTTTATAGCGCTTATCGATCGGCCGTTTTGCGCGTCAGCGGGGCAAGTGGAGTCTATCCAAGAAATCCCGGGCTCCTCATTCTGTTCACCTCACTGAAATGGGACGCAAATGGCGATCTTGAGGTCCCGGGCGGGCTTCGAGCCTGGGAGGAAATACTCTCCCGGAAGTCGAAAGCGAACGGCAGGCGAGATTTGGCGAGCCGGGGCCGCTGCTGCGATAGCCCCGAGCAATTACTCGAAACGCTCGTTGCTTCTTCAACTCTTGATACTCACAGCGGCCCGATACAAGTCTTTCTCATGCTGGATGCAATAGATTCCGAGAGACCCCCAGACGGGCAAATGACAGATGAAACTCAGCAATTGGTTGCCAGCAGGTTTTCGGAATTCAACCGCTGGTTTCGAATCTTCACCGAAGTCCCGGCTCTGGATGATTCGTCGATCACTCAGTTTATAAGCGCCGCCGACAGAGTGAATAGGATTTCGAGTCCAGCTTTGCGCGCGAATGCGCTAGGAGCGTTCCAGGCCGATATCGGACTGTGGCAAATCCTCGCCCGCCAGGGCCAGATATCCAAAGAGCAATTGAAAACGTCGTGGCAAAGTGCAATTCAGCCGTTTATCGGGATTACCTCGCCTGTACAGCTTTTTGAGGCGGCCCGCAGCTCCTTTCAATCCCTGCTGATGGCAGCGGCTGGAAATAAGGACCTTTCACAGGATCAGATCGTCGACCTGCTGGCGGGTCCTTCGCAGGAAAGCCAGGACGGCAGGCGGGTACATCAGGAATTGGCTGCAAGAATTCGCGCCGTGTTGGACGACCAGCAATTGGTATCGCTCGATACGCTCTTTGGGCTCTACGATGGGCTGACGGAAATGGCGCACGGCGCAGCCATCGGCAATACTCTGCTTCCGCTTGCTGGAAGCTTGCGGGAATTTGAGATGCCGCACCCCATCTTCACGGGAAGTGAGAGGAGTTTATGGGCTCCCGCAGTTTATAGCAGCCGACATGCGGAGTTGCAGGTACGAACCGATCTGGCCAAAATCATTCAATCTCCTCGAGCGCCTTCGCAATTGGAATCTGCACGCGGCCAGCTCACTCCGTTTCTCAGAGACACGCTGGTGGGCTTGAATTACGCATACTACGAGCCCCCTGGCGCAGAAGTTCTTCACAACAATCCGCTCTTTGTCCGCTCGCATGACTTCTCGTCGATCTCGATTCAGGGTATTGAGCAGATCTGGAGTTCTCCGGATTTAATCGGAGTTGGCGCAACCGCGGGTGGTGGCGCCTACCTGATGGGCTCGCTTGCAGATTTGCCTTATGCGCTGGCTTCCACTGAAGAGGAATTCATTGCTCCCAAGAACGTCCAGGCCCTGATCTGGAGGGAGGCAGTCCCCGGTCTTTTGGTGGGCGCAGTTCTGCCACGATGGTGGACCGTGAGTCGAGACGAGTTGCATTCTGCTGCTCTTTACCAGCGTTTTGGCGAGGAGCTACTGACCTCCGCCGCGTCGAGCGCGGATCTAAGGGGCAAAGTGATTGAGATTCTCTCTGATCGCATGACTCCGGAACAGACCGAAAAGACCATTGAGGCACTGCAGAGTCCGAAAGGCGCTGCCGCAATGGCCTCCCATGCTTTGCCGGCCGACACTTTCCATCTGGCTGCGGAATTTCAGAAGAGGTATCCGGGACAGGACTCGATGTGGGGACCTGCTGGCCGGGAACTGGAGGAGCTCTCCCGAAAAAGTCCATCCGACGTCAGTTCAGACCGTCTATCAGTAGATTTCGGAGTGCCGCATCCGACATTGAGGCTTGGCAAGTCCTGCACACTTCTGAATATGAAGCCAGTTCCGGCCTTCGGGGGAGAGGCCAGCAGGCTCCTTGCGGAGTCATGGGAATCAAATAACCTTTACTGGGCACGCCTCGCGGATGAGATGGGCTATTCCCCAGTAATGCTCAATGTTCTGGCCCCTGCGTTGACCCGCCACATGGTCGCAAACATCTTCGCCAGTAACATCGAAGATCGGCCGGCGCTCTTACGTGCCATGGAGGAGACCGGGGACGATTTTCGAAAAGGTAAGATCGCCATCCAGCTTGCGAGCGGCAAGAGTCCGCAATAGACATCGAGGACATCGTGGTGCATATCCGATCTGTTATGTCAAAGAGAACTATCGTGTGCTTTGCAGCGCTTTCGTTCGTGCTTTTTGCGCAGGATAACGAATCGAGGACTGCCGCTCAGGACGACCCGATGCATCTACGTGTAAACGTCGTCCTGGTTCAGCTCAATGTGGCCGTCACTGATGACAAGGGGAACTACGTGACAGGCCTTCGTCCTGAGGACTTCTCCATTACGGAGGACACGCTCCCGCAGAAGATATCCACTTTCGAGGAAAGCAGCGAATCCGGTCACAGTTCGATGGAAACGCCCCGGCGAGATCAAAGCCGCCAGTCGAAAGACTCCGGCAATGTTCCGGGAGCGGATTCCTCGCAAGTTTCCCATGACCCGGTCAATATCACCATCTCAAATGTTGCCGAAGCCAGTGTCTTTATCCTCTTTGACACCAGCAACTACATGTACCGAAGCTTTGTGTTCGCTCAGGACGCGATCGCCGACTTCATCCGCTCAATGGATGACGCGAGCAAGATAGCCTTTTACTCGTATAGCCGTAATCTTTCGCGCATGACGGGACTAACGACCGACCAGTTCCGCGCAGTGAACGGCGTGCGCAATACGGTGGCCGGCGACGATGCTGCGCTCTATAACAGCCTCTTATTGACGGTGAAGGACTCAGCGCCGCTGAAGGGACGCAAGGCAATCGTCGTCTTTTCAAACGGGCCGGACAACGCCAGTTCGGTTCCTCCTGAGGATGTGGCGGAGTTGGCTCAATCAACGGGAACGATCATCTACATCATCAGTACGCGGCAGGCTCAGGAGGATCCCATTTCCGCGGCAGCTTTTGAGCGCGTGAGCAAGGTCTCAGGTGGCAAAGCCTATTTTGCGAAGAACTGGCGGGAGGAGAAACAAGCATTTGCCTCGATCCGCGAAGACCTGGTTCACCTCTATACTCTCAGTTACTATCCTCAGGCCAACCCCAATCGCGGTTGGCGCTCAATCAAGGTAAAGCTGGTAGGCAAGGATCTGCAGAAATATCACATCCGCACAAGAGACGGATACAGGCTTCTTCCTGCGCCCCCAGAAACCGAGGACGATCTTTCTGAAGCCAGCACGAATGCCGAACCAAGATAACGTTCCGCTATTTTGCCGATTGTGCGGTGTCCCTCAAACCTTCAAGTTTGCCTAATAAGGACAGCCTCTCCGGCTCTCTGAACCTGGCCTGAAGAAACTGAATTACTTCATCCAGCGTGGGAATCGCGTTCCATCCCCGATGCTTGCCTCCGCCTGCAATGGCCTTGAGTGCGGCGGCAGCGGAAGCAAACGGGATGGCCTCCTCTACGGCTAGTCCGCGCGCGACTGCCAGGGCGAAAGCGCCATGAAATGTATCTCCACATCCATTTGTATCGAAGGCATCGACTTCGAAAGCCGGGAAATGCCGCACCGCCGGGGCTGCCGTAGTGCTCAAGTAGCAGCCTTCGGCGCCCGCCGTCACGACCGTGGCCAGCCGCTGTGTTCGTGCCAGGAACGCACAGGAATTCCGCGGATCCGGAGCGTCGCTAGCCCAGGCTGCGAATGCCCTGGGGACAACCAGATAATCTGACAGCTCTGCCAGACTCATTGAGGATTCGGTCTGACCCTCAATATCTCCTAGTATCGGCACCCCCAGCTTGTGAGCTTTCACTGCTACCGCTTCCAGAGATGGCTCGGTGATGTGATCCAGCAGTATCAGAGCCGCCGATTGAATCAGGGAGTCGGGAAGATCGTTTGCGCCAACTACGCGGTACAGCGCTGGATCGTAGAACACATTGCGATGTCCCAAGCCGTCTACCACAATGAAGCTGTGGTACGGCCCACCCGCTGGATCATGCAGGATGTGCGAGATGTCAACTCCATGGCTTTCAAGCGCGGACTGAATGTATTTCGAAAGCTCATTGTCTCCAAAGCGTGCGATGTAGGCCGCGCGTCCTCCCAGCGTTCCTACCGTGGCGATTGCCGTGCACGCAGGACCGCCGCCCTGGCGTATGCTGCTGTGAACCGGTATCTTGCAATCTACTTGAGGGAAAGCGGAAACGTAGCATAGATCATCTACGGCCGCGATTCCTGCTCCGAGTACGTCGTACTGTTTCTTCATGGATGCTTTCTGTCAATCGATCCTTAGCGCTCAGACATGGGGCACCGAGCGCTTAGACCTACACGACCTGCTGCGTTCGCAACAATACATCGTCTCAAATGGTAGACTCTGGGACTTTCCCTTAATCGTCAGGACTGACGTCCCTCTTTCGTATCACAGACAAAACGTCAATCCAAAGGATTATCAGCGAGATTGCGAGGAGAATGAGCAAGAGACAAGAAAAGAGCCCCCCTGGACTTTCTCTCCAGAAATGGATGCTTAGCCATGTCCAGGCCAAGCATTGCGCTACAGAAAACGCGATCCTGTGTTTAGCAAGCTTCGAGGGCGATCTTGTTATTTGCATGTGTGAGTTCCTAAAGGAGCCAGCTTGAGTTGGTTGCTGCGACACAGCCCGAGATCAATCCGGCGATCCATCAGTAGTTTGTAAATGTTGAAGTCAGTTCCAGGTCCTGATCGAGACTGCGGCGTGAAGGTATTCCCATCTTCTGGAGCTTGGCGTGATAGGCCTTCACCGCTTCTACAGGCTTGATTTGATCGTCCGCCACAAGCCGCAAGTACTCAATGAACGATAGCTGGTGCTCGGCCGCTTTGATCTTCCTGCCAAACAGGGCAACCCGCGCGCCATGGCGTTTTGCTTCGTAGAGCAGGGAGAAGGCATCGTGTGTTGTGCCTGCCGACCCGCCCAAGACGCCCACCACCAGGGAAGAATCGTAACCACACAGTTCTTGCAAAGCTCTAGGACCGGCATACGGAATCTTCAGGAAGAGGGGCCTGGAGGAAGATGGTACTCCGGCCAAGAGTCGCGCGATATGGTCGTTGACAAAGTGTGGGATTTCTTCGGGCGCCAGGCCATGCTGATTTGCCGGCACATTGGGATGAAAGACCTCAAGAAAATGTTTGAAATGCTTTTCCTCAGCTTCCAGCCGGAATGCCTTGTAGCTCTCAAGGGTCCTGAGATCGCGTTCGAGGTCATTGTTGAAAGTAACTGAATAGAGTCCAAGATTGGCGCCCACGCCGCGTTTGTCATCGGAACATGGACTCTTGCCGGCCTGAATGTGTTCCAGCGTAGTCGTGGCAAATGGCCTTGAAGCGACTCCTGGATATCTACCACCGCGAATCACATGCACATCAGTCGTATCGTTTGCACGTACAGCCGGCGTGACAGGAGAAGAATCGAAAATTCGCTCCTTGATTGTCAGCAACTCCGACGTGCTGGCCGACATAAGCATGATATCGACCAAGCCCTGGGAGACGACTTCGCGCATCTGATCCCGGTATTCGCTCAGCGATCGCACCCGTCCGTCCGGCGCAATTCCCGGTGAAGCAATACCAAAGGCCATGTCGGCATCCTTGGCGTCGGCCAGGATGAAAACGCGCGACGTGGGATCTTTCTTTAATGCTGCAAGCTTTGCGTCAAGAGTCTTTTCCATTGAGCTCCAAGAAAGAGGCAAACGCCGTAGAAATCAAGATCGGCGCAAGGGCAACCCGTTTTTCTTTGGACTGCGCAGGATCTCCGACGTTTTTTCTGCGTCGAATTCTAGCAGTCCCCGGTTGCAATGACCAAAAGCCGCAATCTCTTTACTTATGCATGCCCGACAGCCGGTGTTTTATTCGCGAAAGCGCCCTGTGGACCCACGGCCGAGGCTCTCTTTCGCATCCTCACAATTGGGGTCTATGATGGTGTGCGGCCCCGCGGAGTGCGTGGACGACCATTTGAAGGGAGATATTTCGATGCCTGCTACGCAAGCCTGTGTTACCTGCTATGAAATGCTGATCGACGGTGAATTTGTAAGCTCAACAAAGACGCTGCAAGTCGTGAACCCCACGACCGAGCAGGTCATTTCAGAGGTTCCTGACGGCACGGTGGAGGATGTAAATCGGGCCGTTTTGGCTGCTGAAAAGGCACAAAAATCCTGGGCTGCTTTGCCGGCCATCCGCCGTGCCGCCCATCTGCGGGAGATTACCGCACTGATTCGGGCCAACCGGGAGTTCCTGGCCCGCATCCTCGCAGAAGAGCAGGGCAAGATCCTGTCGCTGTCGCAGGTGGAAATCGATTTCGCAGCCGACTATCTGGACTACATGGCTGAGTTTGCCCGCCGTTATGAAGGCGAGATCACGCCGAGTGATCGTCCTGGGGAAAACATTCTGGTATATAAGATGCCGATAGGTGTCATCGCCGGCATTTTGCCTTGGAACTTTCCCATGTTTCTGATCGTTCGCAAGGTCGGTCCGGCCCTGATCACCGGCAACACCATTGTCATCAAGCCCAGCAAAGAGACTCCCAATATTGCCTTTGAATTTGCCAAGCTGGTTGCCCAGACGTCGCTGCCCAAAGGTGTCTTCAATCTTGTCTCCGGCACGGGCCCAGTGGTTGGCCATGCGCTAGCCTCTCACCCCAAAGTAGGCATGGTGAGCATGACGGGCAGTGTCGAGGGCGGGATTGCCGTGATGCGCGCCGCCGCGGAGAATGTCACCAAAGTCTCGCTTGAACTCGGCGGCAAGGCTCCGGCTATTGTCATGGCCGACGCGGATATCGAGCTTGCGGTTCGGTCTATCAAAGCCTCCCGCATCATCAATACCGGTCAGGCCTGCAACTGTGCCGAGCGCGTCTATGTCCATGAGTCAATTGCCGAGGAGTTCATCGCCAAAATGACGGCCGCTATGGAGCAGACCGTGGTTGGCGATCCCTTCGATTCGGCAACGGAAATGGGTCCTCTGGTCAGCAAACAGCAGCTAGACCAGGTAGGCGCGGCCGTCACGCTCGCCTTGAAGGAAGGCGCGGAACTGAAATGCGGCGGTGCTCGCTGCAAGGTCCCGGCCGGCTATTTCTACGAACCCACAGTGCTGACCAACTGCCGGCAGGATTCCGCCATCATGCAGAAGGAAATCTTTGGCCCCGTCCTTCCGATTACCACGTTTAAGACGCTCGACGAAGCCATCGCTTGCGCCAACGACTGCGAGTACGGCCTCACCTCTTCGATTTACACGCGCTCACTCGACGCTGCAATGCGCGCCACGAACGAGCTAAAGTTCGGTGAAACCTACGTCAATCGAGAGAACTTTGAGGCCATGCAGGGCTTCCACGCGGGATGCCGCAAATCCGGAATCGGCGGCGCAGATGGCAAGCACGGCTTGGAAGAATATCTCCAGACTCATGTCATCTACATGAACTACAACCTCAAAAAGCAGTAATCGGAGTTCGGTGAGACGGAGATGTGCCCGCGGGTGAACGGCGGTCGTCCAGGTCCGACATTGTCTCAAGGACTTGAAGCGAATTCCTGTTTGCCTGCGGTCTGCGCCCATTCGTGCGCAGGCTGGATGGATCAAACCGCCGCAAGAGAATAAAGGAGATTCTTGAATTGGCCGCTGAAGGTGGCAAGAAGCCTTCAGCGGCCACTATGTATCGGAGCGCGCGATTACTTACTGCTGTCCGGCAAATTCAGCCCTTTCAGGAATTCCATCAGAGATTTACGGTCCGCCCAACTACCCGGAGCATGACTGCTGCTTTTCGCGTCGGTGGGGTCCGACAAGACAAATAAAAAGGCCACGCCGTCCGGTCCCCAGCGGATGACCTTTGTATACACGGGGACGGAATCTCCGAGATTGTCTCCGCTCGTATCCACCTTTTGCAGCGTCATCAAGAGCATGGTTCCGGGGTACGGCCGGTCTTCGGTGAGCAGATAGAACCCGGATTCACTGATGTTTCCTAAACGGTATGCCTGCGGAGTGCCACCGCTCCAGTGGTAGGCAATCAAGCCCGGCAAAGGATGGCGACCGGCACTGCGGCGATCACTCTTTTCGGGGTAGAGCCAGCGCAAGAACCGGTCCATCAAGGAAACTTTCATCTTCTTCTTCGATTCCACCTCCCGTTCATCCAACTTATGGATTGCGAGGTGTACCTGCATTGCGCGGTCTTCAGGCACTGGCGAAGGGAGGTCATTTTTGTCCGTGTTTTCTGCAGCCAGGGAATCAGCGCTTGCCGCGATCGGGCTACTGCCGGCCTGACCCTCAAGACGCTGAGAGAGACTCTGCTTTTCATCATCGGAGACGCGAATGGAGAGTCTGTCCCCGGGACTAACCTGCGAGGCAAATACTGTGTTCACCGGCAAAATCAAAGCACTTGCCGGATGAGCCGCCAAGTGCTTTGCTGCGGGACTGGGATACAATTCGACTTCTTGGATGACTCGACATTGTTCGTCCAGATAGATCAGATCGAACTGTTGCCCGCCCCGAGCAGGCGGAATCCCTCTATACGGTGTCAACCAGATACCCGTATTGATGGGGGCGGCAAGAAGATCAAAGAGCTCCTTGAGGGGCTTCGCCGTGGCGTCGAACAGGACGACTTCCAAGTCGAGGAAGCTCCTTCCGGACCTGTTGTACACGCTGAACTTCTGGGCCTCATTATCCATGGTTCCCTGGGCAGACCGGGCTAATGGTTTTGACTTGGCTTCCTTTCGGCAGCGCGGTACAAACCAGGCAATTCCTAGCCAGGCCCTTGATTTTCAACTCGGTCTCACCTGAACGTACGAACAATCTGTGATGCTGTCAATAGCACTTTCTGGGTACCTGCAGTTACTTTGGAGTGGTTTGTGCGCAGACGCCTCACCACTTCAAAATTGGACGCTTTAATTACGGTTTCATGAATTCTCGATTACGGTCGCGCCGGACGTCTAGCCCAATTCCCCAGATCACCTATGGGCTGAAGAGAGGGGCATTTTGGTCTTCAACGAATCTTCAATCATGCCTGCAATGCGTACCTCCCGGATAGAGGATCCTCGGGTGAAGAGAAGTGGGTCAGCACGCAACCGGAGCCTTCGTAGAAGATTATTGAACCTCTGCCTGCTGCGCTACACTAGCAACTCTGTTGATCCACGGTCCCGGGATGACTCCTGTTGGGGAGCCCGGGCGAGTTTTGTTCGGCGCAACCGCGCCCAAGCTTTAGACGGCAGCGCCCATCAAAAATCAGGAGCTGTCTGGAGTTGAATATGATCGATCATCCGCAATCCTTCCGTTGCATTCGAGTTGTACACCTCGCGCTTCAGAGCATTGCCGCCGTGCTGGCTCTTGCTCTTCTCCTGGCTGTGCCCGCCTGTGCGCAGCAGGCTTCCCCGACGGACGGAAACGAGTTTGTCAACACGCTTATGCCCCTGCCCGCCAGTGTGTTGAGCAAGCCGGGCAGCCTGCGCATTGACAAATCTTTTTCTTACGCGCTGTCCGGCGACTCCTCGCCGCGCGTGCGCCAGGGCGCAGTACGATTGCTTGACCGGCTGCAGATGCGCACTGGCGTTGAATTGGCGAAGGAACCTGCGCCGCAAGGGCGCGGGAGCACGCTTACGATCGAGGCCCCCGTCTCGTCGGCTCAGACTTCACCGGCGCTTGGCGAAGATGAAAGCTACACGCTTGATGTAGATGACCATCATGTTGCACTGCGTGCTCACACCGAGGTTGGGGCCTTGCGCGGCATGGAGACTCTGCTGCAATTGGTTCAGCCGTCGCGCGGCGGATTCATCTTGCCCGCGGTGCACATCGAAGACGCACCGCGCTTTCCATGGCGTGGCCTGATGCTCGATCCCGGACGCCATTTCCTGCCTCCGCCGGTAATCTACCGCACCCTGGACGGAATGGCTGCGGTAAAACTCAACGTGCTGCACTGGCACCTCACTGAGGACCAGGGCTTCCGCATTGAGAGCCGCGTCTTTCCCAAGCTGCAGCAACAGGGTTCAGACGGCCTCTACTACACGCAGCAGCAGGTTCGCGACATTGTGGCCTATGCTGCCACGCGCGGCATTCGTGTGGTGCCTGAATTCGATATGCCCGGCCATTCCACTTCATGGCTTGTCGGGTACCCGGAACTGGGCAGCGCTCCCGGCCCATACTCCGTGGAGCGTGAATTCGGGGTCCATGACGCGGCCCTGAATCCTGTCGAAGACTCAACCTACCGTTTTCTCGATGCCTTCCTCGGTGAGATGGCGCAGCTCTTCCCTGATGAGTATGTGCACATCGGTGGAGATGAGAGCAACGGCAAACAGTGGCTCGCCAACCCGCAAATCAAGGCTTTCATGGATGCGCACGGCATGAAGACTACACCCGAGCTTCAGGCTTACTTCAACACCCGCGTGCAGAAGATTTTGGCCAGGTATCACAAGCGAATGGTTGGGTGGGATGAGGTGCTCAGCCCCACGCTTTCACCCGATGTCGTAATTCAGAACTGGCATGGCAGCGAGTTTCTTGTGAATGGCGCAAAGCAGGGCCATCGAGGCCTGTTTTCGGGCCCCTACTATCTCGATTACATGTATTCGGCAAGTCAATTGTTTCTCGCCGATCCGATTCCAGCCGGTGCAGCGCTGACACCCGAGCAGTTGAAACTTATCCTGGGCGGCGAAGCCTGCATGTGGGGCGAACATATCTCGTCGCAAACCGTTGACGCGCGCATCTGGCCCAGGGCAGCCGCGGTGGCCGAGCGGTTCTGGTCTCCGGCCGCGGACCGGGATACAGAAGATATGTATCGCAGGTTGCAGACCGAGTCACTTCGTCTGGATGAGGAAGGGGTTACCCACATCGCCGGCCCGGAAAGAGGCTTGAGGCAACTTGCCGGTACTGAGCAGGACCAGGCTCTCACGCTTTTTGCCGCCGTGCTGCAGCCGGTTAATTTTGGCGCGCGCTACCAGCAGCAGCATACCTCGCAACTCACGGCGCTTGACCGGCTCGTGGATTCGGTCCGGCCCGATCCTCCGCTGCGGCATGAATTCGAGCTTTTGGTGGCTGGAGCGCTACGCGGTAACTCGGCCGACATTGAGCGCCTGGACTCGCTCTTTCGCTCTTGGGTTGATGCCGCTCCTGAACTGGATCGGCTTGCCACGAGTTCGCCGCTACTCAATGAAATATCGAGTCGCAGAAGCGATTGGCCCAAGCTAGGATCAATGGGAATTGAAGCTTTGGGATACCTTCGTTCAGGCAATGCGCCGCCGGCCGGCTGGCAAGACACACAAACGGCGCTGCTGCGAGAAGCCGCGGGACCAAAACCGGGGGAGCTCGTAGACTTTGTTGTCCTCGGGCCATTGGAAAAGCTGGTTGCGGCGGCGAACCGATCCAAAACGCAATAAGCGAAGCGGTGGACTTACCTCTCTTGCTGGTAAGCAGTGGAAAGCGGAAAGCAATTACTCCATGTGCGGCACTACGATGCTCTTTGAGATTGCCATTTGAATGGCTGGTCTGTTGATATTAACTCTTCGCGATCTTTCTGGACGGTCGCCAGTTAAGTAGGAGACAACCTATTTCTGGAGAAGGGGTAGATATCAAGAATGACGATCACGCGCAGGGACTTGTTAGCTGGAATCGGAAGTGGAACAGCAATGGCGTTTCCCCTCGCTGTGAAAGGGCAGAGTTATGGTCCATTCTCGGCTGCGGAAATACTCGCGGGCCTGTTTGGTCCGACAGATGAAACAGGTCATTCGTCCGGAGCCGGCGAAATGCTGCTCGATAGAACACTCAATGCAACTCCTGCGTGGTCTCTGGACCTTTCCGGAGCATGGAGAATCGCGAAAGACCCCGAGAATGCTGGGAAAAATGCCGGTTGGTACGGCGCGGGCCCTATTTCAGAATCTGTTGAGCAAGTGGTGCCGAACCCATTAGAACTGGCGTTCCCCGGCTATGACGGCGTGGTTTGGTACTGGCGTAGTTTCGACATGAGCGCCACTGAAGGCTTCGATGATGTACAAATCCACTTCGAGGGCGCTGACTACTACGCCGAAGCGTGGCTGAATGGCGAGTACCTGGGAGGAAATGAGAGTGCGCTGTTGCCTTTTGCCTTTGAGGCCAGGAAGGCGATCAAGGCAGGGAAGAACAACCTTGTGGTCAGAGTTATAGATGCTTGTTATGCGAAGGAGATCGATGGATTTCGCTTGGGGAATGTGCCGGGTGGAAGACAACACGACAATCCCCTCGAAGGCGGGTGGCGTCACTTTAACTATGGCGGCCTATTGCTGCCAGTAACTATAAAAGCATTTCGGCGGCCATGGATCGCCGATACATTTATCCGTCCGAACGTCTACGAAAAGAAGATTGACGTCGACTTGAGCATGATTGGTGCCCAAGAGGGCGAGTGGTTGGCGACGGTAAAGCCCAGGAATGGGGCGGGGCCGGCTACGCACCGGACTCTCGCAATCCGCCCTGACAAGTCCGGGCAAGCCACCATCTCGCTGCCCATTTCAGATCCTCATCTTTGGGACGTTTGGGATGGATTCCTTTATGAGTTGGAGCTAGTCCCCAAAAATGAAGGTACAACATGGCGCGGAGCATTTGGGATGCGCGAGGTATCGATACTGAATGGCAGGATTGCGATCAATGGAAAGCCCATTTTGCAGCGCTCTTATCTCTACAACCAGATTTGGCCGGTAACACTCGGAGTGCCACCTAAGGATTTTGCCCGGCGCGACATTGAACTGGCCCGAAAAACCAACGCGAACATGCTGCGCTGCTTCAGTAAGACGCCGCTGCGGGCAACGGTGGAGGCTGCAGACGAGGCAGGAATTCTGTTGCAGCACGAGAGCCTGGGGTCTTGGTATCTAAAGAACGGAACCAAGGAAGATAAGCGCCTCGCGAACATCACAGAGAGAGCGGTACTTGCTTACAGGAACAATCCAAGTATCTTATGGTGGAACGTGCTGAATGAGAACGCGCCCCGGTTCGACGCCAAGCGCGCGTATCCCACCGATGAATTTACGCTCGGTCCCTATGTGCTCGATAAGATACTCCCTAAGGTGCATGAACTCGATCCTACTCGCCCCGTGATCGCCAACGACCCTATTTGGGACGACACCAAGTGTGTTTGGGAACCGGGTCACTCCGGGCCATCGCTGCCCTTGATACAGCAGCACTACTATCAATTCACGGGACTGGAGAATAACGAGGAATCGTGGGCCAATATTCGCCAGCGCAAATGGGGCGTTGCGGATAATCCGCAAGCGGCTTACCAGGCAATTACAGAGTGGGGTGTGAACGCGTCGCCCGACTGGTCTGTGTTGATGAGATCCTATAAGGATTCAGGGCTCCGCGAAGATGCGGAGGACTACAAAGTTTATCGAAATCTCCATGACTTGAACCGGCGTTGGTACGAGGAATCTGGAGTTAGGCATCAAGGTTTCCCTACCTTCGAAAGCGTCGGAGAGGCAAGCCGGGAGCACGTCATGTGGCGTCATCAGGAACAGATGGCCCTTTACTGGGGAAATTTGCACTCTGTAGGTCACGGACTTACATCGCTTGAAGACAGCAATTATGAGTTATCAGGCGTTGTGGATAACTGGAGAAATCCAAAGCAGGGCGTATTCGAAAACATAACCAAGCTGAATCGGCCACTGCAGATTAATCTGTGGCTTCGCCCCAGCGCGCTCTACGCCGGAGATTCACTGGGTTTCGATGCGACACTCGTCAACGAGCGGCAGCGCCTGGCCCCGGGAACCTATCCAGTCAAGCTCAAAGTAATCAACAGCCAAAATAAGCCAGTGTTTGAGAAAGAGCTTAGCCACATCACTGGCTCAGATCCGATCGAACACCTGATCACAGACTCTATACCAGTCAACTTTGAGGCCGGCGCCTATCGGCTTGTAGTGGAGTTGGATGGAGCTGGGCAGCATTTACATGCCGAACGTCCTGTGGTGATCTTCGAACGCGAACAGAAGCAGTTCGCATTTAATCGCAGCGTGTGGCTATGGGATCAGGATGGAGAGCTTCGTAAGTGGCTCGCCGCCCGCTCAGTCAGCCCCAAGGATGGCGATCCATCTGCTGTGCAGTCCGGCGATGTAATGCTCATCCTGAAGGCGGATCGGCTACAACTACCGGCAATTCACGCTGCGATTCGCCGAGGAGGGCGCGCACTTATCTTGCGTCCGGAAACGATTCTGTGGAGTGAGAGACCGGCAGACGGAGATGCCATTCCAAGTTATAGCGATCTGCTTGAGCCGATTAGTGGAGGATGGAAGCCTGAGCTGAGGAAGATCGATTGGTGGGGCTCGCCCGGCGCCTGGGGGTATGCTCGTACAGCATTGGCGCTGAAGGATGACTATTTGAAGGGATTGCCCCAGGGAAAGTCGCTTGAGGCGCAACCGGCTTACCAGCGGGTGGCGCCACAGTACACCTGGGTGATGAACAATCAGCCGAAGGGTTTAGAGATTCGCCACGCGGTGAGGGAGTTTAACCTTGCGTTGGACATGCCCTACGCTTCGGATTTGCTTTCGCTCGCGGTCGCGCAAGGCACACTTATCCTCACCTCACTTAGACTCACCGAGCATCTGGATCAGGATCCCGCGGCGGATAAGATTCTTGAGAACATTCTTACTGAACTTACTCAAGACGGAGTGCATCATGCTGGCGAATAAGACCATCATCATAACTGGAAGTGCGGGCGGGCTCGGTGAAGGTATCGCTCAGGTGTGCCATCGAGAAGGCGCAAATGTTGTGCTTGCCGACTTGCATGGAGAACGCGTAAGGCAAGTGGCCGCAAGACTCGGAGCGCGTGCTCTGGGAGTGACCTGCGACGTTCGAAATGCCGAGCACTTATCCAAGTTAGTTGAGCAAACAATCAAGAGATTCAAGACTATCGATGGCTTGGTGAACAACGCCGGCATCAACTTTGTGAAGCCATTCCTGGAGACGACGGCAGAGGAATGGGAGTTACTGATTTCCGTCGATCTGCGGGCGGTGTTCTTCCTCACGCAACTAGCTTGCCGGCAAATGGTGAGGCAATCCCGAGGCGGAAGCGTGGTGAACATTTCGAGTGTTCATAGCCAATCCGTGTTGCCGGGCTCCGGCCCGTATGACGCGGCGAAGTGGGGAGTGGTGGGGCTGAGCAAGAGCATTGCCGTCGAGTTAGCCAAAGAAGGAATCAGGGTCAATTGCATCTCTCCTGGATTGCTGAACACACAGATATGGAGAGATATTCAAGCCGCGGCACCGGACGCCGCAGCATGCGTCGAATACTGGAATGCCAATATCCCTATCGCTCGGGTCATTGAGCCGACGGAAATAGGCGAACTGGCGGCCTTTCTTCTCAGCGATCGCAGTGCTTGCATTACCGGCGCCAATATATTTGCGGACGGCGGCATGACCAGCCAACTGATTAGCCGCGAGCCGTATGTATCGAAAAACCTGAAGCCCGAACTGGGACAATAAGTCGTGTCATTTAATTCAATGAGTGGCTCATAAGCGAGACCTATAAGAGCGCCTAACTGCGGCTGTCAGTTCCTTGCCCAACTGGTGCCGCAGCCTGGACCACGGACTTTTTAATACCCACGGTAAAGATCCATATGTCAGTGTTTGTTCACTTCACTGGGCAGCGAACTCGTTAAGCCTGGCACGCAGGACAACTTTGCTCTCCGCGATTTCGTGCAGCAGTAACTCAGTGGCCTGGATGGGGGGATTGGAGTGAAACCACCGTTGCACAACATGATTGTGGAGCAGATTCAGGATGGCCAGCAAAGACATTCCCTGGTGGTGGGCCATCCATTCACGGGCGAGAACTGGTTTACGCAGTGAGGCCGTGTAGTCTGCTGCTTCATAGAAGCCGTAGGCGCCCACCCATCCCATTGAGGCCATGCGGTAGAGATTGCGAAGCGCCTCGCCCGTATCCACGCCGAGAGCCAGAAATGTGGAATAGGGCGAAACGACCGGACCGGCCGTAGCCTCAACCCAGAGCGCGATGCGAGGCACGCCGAAAGCCTGGTAGTGATAATGACCGGCATGGTCTTTGCGTGAGGACGCAGATTCCGAAATGCCCCAGGGAATGTTGAGGGCGCGCGCAAAAGCGCGTTGCACGTAAACGCTCGAGGCCTCTGTGCGCGAGATGAGAGTGCCGTGATAGCTTCTCATCCATATGGACGGCATCAAGTATTCGAACATGGTGCCGGTCCACGAAGAGAGCAGGAAGCGACCGTATGCATAGGTATGGTCACGCGCCAACTTGGCCCAACTCTGCTGACGCAGGTCGCCGCGCGCGATTGCCAGGAATGTGGCGATCCTGGCTTCGGAGGCGATCATGTCGTAGCAGGCTTCGTGAAGCTGATGCTTGCCCATGTCGTATCCGATGGAGAGAATCTGGCGCCTCGGATCGATAAGAAATGCAAACTCCGCATCTTCGGCCAGGTGTTCGGCGTCCTGGGCAATCTGACGCAAGTCAGTAACCAGGTTACGCAGGTTGAGAATTGCATTGGGTAGGGAACCGCGAAGCTTTTCACCACTCGCCAGCAGTTCAGGATTGGAGGCGAACGAGTCCCAGGCGTGAACCAGGCGGACCTCGAGAATTTCAGCAAATAGAATCGCATCCTCGATGGACCTCGGGCCATTTCTTTCTTCGGGTCCAAGTTGAACAAATTCGCAAAGCGGCCGATAGGCGGGCAACATCCACGGAAGATATTCACAGAGCAGGTCGAGGATAGCTGTCATTCGACGGCGCGTCTCGTCGATCCACCACGCATTGTTTGGTTGAGCCACTGCCGAGTCAGCCGCAGCTTTTAGCGCAGTCTCCGCAAGGGGCATCCACTCGATCCATGCTTCAATCGGCGAAGACGGACCGGGCAAGGTGATCGGCGTGAGCGAAGCAGAAAATTCCTTCTGCGATCGCAGCAGGCGCCAATGGGCAGCGAGACCGTGGAATAGCTGGGGAGAAAACAATGGATTCCTGGTCAGCTCTCGGGCCCCGGCGTGGAGCGTGTAAAGCGAGGCGACCAGGTTGCCGCTGTCGACTGACGACACGAAAGGCTCGGCATTCAATGGCTGCAGCGTCTGCGTATCATACCAGTTGTAAAGATGGCCGCGGTACTTTTCAAGGCGCGCAATCGTGGCCAGGCTGCGACTGGTGAGAGCGGCAAACTCGGGGGTGGTGAGGAATCCGAGTTCGCATGCCGCCTGGCGCGCATTCAGCAGCAATCCGATATTCGTGGGCGAAACGCGCGCGGCTTCGTAAAGACCGTCTTCTTCAACGTTATCGGGAATAAGGTAGTTGTGGCGCTCACCGCCGAACTGACAAAAATAGCGCCAAATGCGCAGAGCATGCTTCAGCAGAAATGCTTCATCTGCAGTTGACGGTGGCTGCCACTCGCGCGGCGGCAAATTGAGCCAGGTGGTAACGACTCCGGCGAGTGACCAAAGCAAAAGAATGGGCGAGGCAAAATAGAGTGCGCGGTGAAGCGGCGCGATATACCAAATGAGCACGGCCAGGCAGATCGCGACCAGAGGCATGATTGCAAGATAGCGATCGAGCGTGGTGGTATTCGTCGCTTTGGATTCGGCCTGCGCTGCAGTTTCCCATTCAAGCAGTCGTTCGCCAGTGATGAACCGTCGCACCAAAGAGCGGATGATGGCGTCGAAAGCCAGCAGTGTCTGATGAGGAAGAAAGACGAGATTCAGCAGGGCTACAAGTGTTGCGTGCCAGAACTCTGAGATCGCATCGCCGCTTCGGCCTTCCTGCCCGTTCGCAAGGGCGCGTCCGATTCCGAAGGCGAGCTGGATCACGGTGGGCAAGATCAAAAGTAGCAGCGGAATGATGGTCCAGTAGAGTGGCCCGCCGGGCAGGCCGAGCCACCCGGCGATGAATAGAGCCATAAGAAAAGGTTCCACTAGCGAGCGGCGCAGGTTGTCGAAGATCTTCCAGCGATTGATGCCCGATACCGGATTTGGGCCATAGCGGCCTGCCTCGTCTGGCACGCGCGAAAACATCCATTGAGCGATTTGCCAATCGCCGCGTACCCAGCGGTGTTTACGGCGGCTGTAGGCACTGTAGTGCGAGGGATAGTCGTCAATCAATTCGATGTCGGTAACCAGGCCGACGCGTGCGTAGGCGCCTTCGATCAGGTCATGGCTGAGCAAGGAATTGCGCGGAAATCTGCGGTTGAGCACGGCATGGAGTGTCGCGACTTCGTAGATTCCTTTACCCGTGAAGATGCCCTCGCCAAACAGGTCCTGGTAGGCATCAGAGACCGCGCGTGTGTAAATATCGAAGCCATTTTGCCCAGAGTAGATAGCGGCCAGCCGAGATCGGGCGGCGGACCGGACCGTGATACCAAGCCGCGGCTGCAGGATGCCGTAGCCCGCCGTCACAATACGCAATTTGGGATCGATAACCGCTTGATTCAAGGGATGCGCGATGGCGCCGGTGAGCTGTGCCGCAGCGCCGCGAGGTAGCTGCGTATCGGCGTCGAGGGTCAGAATATATCGCACATGGGGCAGGACTTCAATGCGTCCGGCTTTGATGGGGAACGCGTCGAACTCGCCGGCCAGGAGCCTGTTGAGGTCAAGAAGCTTGCCACGCTTCCGTTCCCAGCCCATCCACACACCCTGGCGGTTGTTGAAGATGCGGTGTCGATGGAGCAGCAGGAAAAAGCCGTCCCTGCGCGAAGAGTATTTCACGTTGAGTTCGTCAATAAGCCGGATTGCAAGCTCCACCAGTGGGTGGGAGTCTTTGTCACGCGGCTTGCTCACCGAGTCGGGCAGATCGGTGAGCAAAGCGCAGTGCAGGTTCGGATCGCGATTGGCAAGAAAGCGAATCTCAAGGTCCGTCACCAGCTCACGCACCTGCTTTTCGTTCAGCAACAGCGATGGAACGACGACCAGCGTTGTGCACTCCTGGGGGATACCCTGGCTAAAGTCAAGCCTGGGCAACGGATCGGGTTCAAAAAAAGCGGTAACCGTGTTGTTGACCAAGTCGACCGCATCTTGCGTGGCGGGCAACAGCAACACACAAAAGGCAACTAACAGCGCCATGAAGCTTGAGAAATGGGGTAGGACCGGGAAGAGCGCGGCGGCAATGAAAAGCACGGTGAGGAGTTGGATGCCGGTGATGTAGAAGTCCTCGCCCCAGGCGCGCACGAATTGGCGCATTCTCCATGCGACGGAGGGAAGGAATCCCACCCTTTCTGCAAGCTGCGGGAATCCTCTGTCGAGCAGGTAGTAACCCACATGGGCACGGCGCTGTCTGATGCGCGGATCCCCGGTTTGAGGGCCATTGTGTTGAGATGCAAGGTCAAGGACGGCCTGCGCCACCTGGGTTTCAGTGCAATCGGAGTGGTAAGCGACGAATGCCACGCGTTTGCGGTAGAGCTGGCGGCTCTCGAACTCCATACGCGCATAGGCTCCGGCTGGGTCCTGATTGAGCGCGGCGTCGAAGACGATGAGCGGCTCGATATGAGACACCAGGTCGGCGATTGTGATTGCGCGCAGGCTCTTCAGCCGAACCAAAAAAGCGGAGACCGAGGCAGACTGCGCTGCGCGCAGCAGCGCGCGCGTTTCGTCCAGCAGCGATTCGAGCAGGGTGAAGCGAAGAAATGCGGCGATGTACCATAGCTCGTCTACGTTGAGGGGCTCATGGTCCTGCAGTGCGTTCATGAATGTGCGGAAAGTCGATGCGGAGAAATCTCCATCGACAGCAGCGAGGTAGAGAGACGCGACGGTTGCCACGCGAGGCTCGTCCTGCCCTCCCGAGAGGATCACGCGAGGAAGCCGAGCTATCACTTTGGAGCGTGTGGAAACGGCGAGAATGGCGGAACGCAGTAGGCGAGAACTTGAGCGCAGTTCGAGCACCACAGATTTTTGAGAGTCGGATTGCGCCTCCTCTTCAGCGTGCGCAGAGTGCCACTGCGCCAAATCAGCCTCTAACCTCATCAGTGATTCGCGGCCAGCCTGCGCGCGTTTTGAGAAGGCGCACTTGCCTGAAGGCCGATGCACTACCTCCCACAAGGCTGCGGCGCGAACCGATCCCTGAATGCGATCAAGCACATCGCCGCCGAGCTGCGGTTGAGTGTCGAGAATGGTGGATGAATTGGTCATGTGGCCTCATCGGTAACTGGCGGCTTGCATCTCGAACATTGAGGCGTAGCGGCCGCCTAGAGCCAGAAGCTGCGTGTGCGTGCCTTCTTCCACCAGGCGGCCGGCCTCCAGAACGACAATGCGGTCGGCCATGCGAACTGTGGAGAAACGATGAGAGATCAAGAGCGCCATCTTGCCATAAGTCAGCTCGGCGAATCGCTCGAAGACTTCAAATTCGCTGCGGGCATCCAGCGAGGCAGTGGGCTCGTCCAGAATGAGCAGTTGCGCATCGCGCAAGTAGGCGCGGGCCAAGGCCAGCTTCTGCCACTCGCCGCCCGACAGGTCCACTCCGCCCTCGAAACGGCGTCCGAGCATCTGGTCATAGCCGCCTTGTAACTTTGCAACCACACCGTCTGCAAGACTCTTCTCTGCCGCGTATTCGATTTCTTCGGTCGCGTGCGGCACCTCGATGTGGCCCACCGCGATGTTTTCGCGAGCGGTCATTTCGTAGCGCATGAAGTCTTGAAAAATCACGCCGATCTCAGCGTGCAGGGAGGTCAGGTCGTACTCGCGAAGGTCAATGCCGTCCAGCAGTATCTGGCCTTCGCTGGGGTCGTAAAGGCGCGTGATCAGCTTGACGATGGTGGTTTTGCCCTGGCCATTCTCGCCGATAAGAGCCACGCGTTCCCTCGGGCCGAGGGTGAAATTGAAGTTGCTGAGGACGCACCGTGCGGTGCCCGGATAGGTGAAGGAGACATCGCGGAATTCAAAGCCGCGCTGCACGGGATGCGGCGCAGGCAGGCCATTCGGCTTCGACTCGACGCGTGGCTGCATCTCAAAGAAGGCCAGCAGGTCGGTGAGGAAGAGAGCCTGGTCGGCGACGCCTGAAGCTGTAGAAAATGCCTGCTGGATATTGGACATGGCCTGCATGATAGCGGTGGTAAGCAGCGTAAGATCGCCTATGCTGTAGCGGCCTTGAATGGTGCGGTAGATGCTGTAGGCGTAGGCGCCGTAATAGCCCAGTTGGCCGAGGATGGCCAGCAGCCCGCCCCAAAAGAGGCGGCGTCGGTTCAAGGCCACGTTCTCTATATAGATCTTGTGTGAGAGCGCTGAGAACCGGTCAGTCAGATAGCCGCTCAGGTTGAAGAGTTTAAGTTCCTTCGCTGCCTCTTTACTGCCGCCCACCTGGCGCAGGTAATCCATCTGGCGGCGCAAAGGCGTCTGCCGGAAATTTTTGGCATAGGTGAGAAACGCGAAATGGCTTTCGCCCAGGAACGCTGGGATAATGCCGGCGACCAGCAGCAACAATAGCAGCGGAGAGTACTTGACCAGCACGGCTGAGAATGCGATCGCGGTTACGGTCTGCTGGATGAGGCGGCCCATCTGTTGGATCATCGCCAGGCGGTCGGTGGCCTGCACCCGGGCGCGCTCTAGACGATCGTAAAAGACCGGATCTTCGTAGGCCGTCACGTCGAGCGCGGCGGCCTTGCGCATCACCTCGACACTCACATGATGGGTGTAGCGGTCGGCAAGCAGGTTGTCGAAATAGTCCACCGCGCGGGAGAGAATTCCAGTGAGCACTGCCAGGGCCATCTCCGCGCCCACCAGCCACCAGAAGTGCTGCGGCAGAGGTTGGTGCAAGCGGATGCGGTTGACGCCGTCGATTATGTAGCGGCCGATAATGCCGATGGCGACAGGCAGAAAGGCAACCACGATGCGAATCGTGATGTTCCAGAAGACAACCGCAGGTCCCGACTCCCAGACAAAGTGGAGGACCGCGGGAATATTTCTGAGCGCCTCCATCCGGTCGCCCCATGCGCGCGCGGAAATCCGAGGCCGGTCGGCCGGCTTCTGTGGGGACTCACCCGTGAACTGCGCATCATCAATGGCAGAAGACATAGACCCCTCGGGGACGAGCTAGCGAGGCCGGCGCGGCAGGGCATTCGACTCCTGAACCAAGGCATTGGCGACGCCCTAGGGATGCGGCGTCCTATTCTTATATGCTATTAATTTCGATGCGCTTTCGCGCCGGATTGTTGTTTGGCTTGACCGGACTGGCGGAGATGAGCGCGCCGCCGGGCGCAACGCAGCAGAGCTTCATCGCTGCACGTTTGCGAGCCAAGCCATCAATCCAATCCTGCTCATGTCCCTTTAGTTTCCGGCTGATAGGGCTTGAAGCCGGCGTTTGCCATTCCGCGCTGTGCCTCAGGATTCTTCATGAAAGTGTCCCAAACAAAATTAGTTCGGGCGTTCTCTGCCATCAGCATTGTGATGCCGGTGTCGATGCCGATGACGTCGGTATCGTACCAGTTTGTCAAGGGGTTAAACGCGTCCACAAAGCCATAGCGGCACCACGCATTCGGGTAGCGGTCGTGAATGGTGCGAAGCACCCGCATGGTTGCCTCGGGAAGAAACGGCAACGAGCCTCCGGCAGCGGCAGGTACCACCGTTCCATCGATCGGTCCCATGGCTGGCGGTCCGCCCCAGACGATGTAGCCGCGCTCGGAATCCGAAGCCGTAATTCCCCACAGGGCGTCGCTGTAGTCGGGGAATTGTCTGTTCAGTTCGACGCAAAAGCGACGATGCACATCGGTGGCTATGACAGAGTTCTGAAAGTAATCCGCATATTGGTCTCGCTTTCGGCGGAAGTCAAACCATGCCTGCGAGTACTGATGCACAAAGAGCGGCGCGAACGAGCCGATGTAGCGCAACCCATCATACTCAAAGACCCTCCGTTTCCACGCAAACCATGTCTCGCTGCGCAGCGGATGGGACGAAGAGCCGAGCCCCAACAGATACATCATCATCAATTCGCTATACAAATCCCACCGCGAAGGAATAAAGCCGAACTCCGGCGTCCAGCCGTGCGACAGCAGGGCTGTATCCTCTGAGAGCCAGGTCCAGTCCACGCGGTTGAAAATGGCGTGTGCAAGGTCATTGATATCTTTCCCGTGAAAATGCTGGCGGCAAGTCAGAACCCCGCACAGCAGTATCGCTGTGTCGACAGACGACGCCTCGGAATCCCAAATTCTTTCGCCGGTATTGATATTGGCAAAGTGATAGAAAAACCCTCGGTGCGTGGGCAGCTTGTGCCAGATGAACGATAGGGCTTGCAACACGCGCAGGCGTGCGTCTGCGTGGCTTACAAACCCGCGTTTCTCTGCAATGCAAATTGCAGTCAGGCCAAAGCCCGTTGAAGCGATGCTGGCGGCCACGCTGGTGTCGGCAGCGCGCACATTGCAGCGGTCCTTGGTCAGGCCCGTGCGCGGGTTGGTCTGTTCCCAGAAAAATAGAAAACTGGCATGTTCCAGTTCATTTAGAAATTCCTCATCCTGAGGCGAAAGCGTAGTCGGGGCCGGGGGACGCGCGGGGCGTGTGTGCTGTTCTGGTTTTACCTGCACCGGGGCCGCGTCGCTGAGCAGCGAAAATACCGTTGCTTGGGCGAGGGGAATTCCCAGGGACATGCCCGCCATCTTGCGCAGCAGTTTCCGGCGCGAACCGTTGCCATGTCGCGCGTCTATTATTTTGGGAACATGCATCTCTGTTTGCCCACCGGCCGATTCATAACGCCTGCCCACGCGGTCTTACTGAATGAGGTCGCAAAAATACCTTGGCAGATATCGACTATTGGATGCAAAATACCGGCCTTATGGTAACCCGTTACGGGAGAAGAAATCGGTAGAAAGGCGCGCTAGAATGACTTGCGGACGGATGTGACATCTATGCGTGGGAAAAGGGTTGCGGTCTGGGTCACTCTCGTTGTTCTCGGGATTGCAGGCGTCACCTCGCTGGTAGTGTACAAGCAGCGATGGAGACCGAGATCGATCACCATACAAGGCGCGGTGATTCGCCGCGATGACGACACCCGCAAGCAGCTGCCGATCGCCGACGTAACCGTGGCCGCTTTGGACGGTGCGACACGCGTCAGCACCCAGTCCGATGCTTCGGGATATTTCACGCTCACGTTTCGCGAAAGGGTCTGGCCGGGGCAGTTGGTAAACATCAGCTTTCGGCATCCGAGTTACAAGCCCTTCGATCTTTCGCTGAAAATCGGCCTTCGCTCCACTTCGCAAATGTTGTATGTCGCGTCCATGACGCGCATCCCAACGCCTATCATCACGGGGCCCGGCCGCCTGCCGTCGGTGGTCTCCAACCTCCGGGTCCGATACACATTCAACTTCGAGACGGAAGAGGACATAGGCAGCGCAGTGAAGACGTTTCAGGTTGTCAACCAGGGAAACGTCTCATGCAATCGTCAGGCCCCGTGCTCGCCGGATGGAAACTGGAAGGCCGCTACGGGCTCCGTAACGCTCGATGCCGGCGTGGGCAACGAGTTTCGTAACGTCAGAGCTTCTTGCATCGCCGGTCCCTGTCCATTCACGCGGATCGATTCCAGCGGCTTCGAGCGGGGAGGCCGCACCATCGTTGCCTCGGCCGAGGATTGGTCCGACACTGCGACGTTCTTGCTGGAGGCGGAGGCCGTCCACGCCACTATCGGTTCACGAGTGCGTGAATCGTATCCCGTGGTCTATGGCCGGGTGCTCAACTTCACCCTGCCGCCAACTCAGGAGGGCGTGAGTATCGAGGCAGAGATCGATGGCGCGCCGATGGTCTTTCCGTTGGGGCCGAACCTCTACCTGAGTTGGGCTACCTGCATTGCCAGAACCAACAGGGAAGGGCAGAAGTCCACGGTGTACCGGTGCGAACTGAAGCCGGGCTATCGTTTCTAGTGTGGCGTATTTCAGACTCAGGACACTGAGCGCTGGGCAAGAACGCCTCGCTTTCTCTTCGAACTTGCTAAGAACCGCCCTCAAAAGCGACGAAAAGGGGCCTTTTTCAAAGGTTTCTGTTTACTATTAAGTTAATGGGGCGGCTTGCTGTACAATCCATCATGTTGTTGATTCAAGATAAGTTATATCTTCATCTGAGCCGACCTTGCCCCCGGAAATCGCCCGTTTCATGGGGGGAGGGGGTGGGGTAGCGCCCGGGGTATAAACCGGGGACATGTCTGACCGCTCATTCCCTCATTTCAATTGTGCGGCCTGGACGGGATATTTTCTGCAAGAGATTGGAAGCGGCCGGTGAGCGGAGGTGGTTAACCCACCCATTCCACATGAGACTGTGGAATGGATGGGGCGCCCATTTTGTAGCTGGGTCAAGGGTGTGGCACCCAGCGCCGCCTTCTGTATGCGTGCAAATTTCGTGTCCGGAGTCTGCGAAAAACCGATCTAGAACAGGTTCCAAAGGGACTGGTTATAGACCTCGTGGTGATACTGTACCTCAGAGCCTTTAACAAAGGTGCCCAGGTCTTTCGGTGAGCGGTCGGCGGCAGCCTGCTTCAGGTCCGCGAATCTGCCCTGTACGTCTGTGCCCAGAATTTCGCCGATCCATTCCGATGCTTTAAAGTCATCGATCGCCTGCTGGATGTGATCCGGCAAGTAGCGCTGAGCCTGGCGCAGGTTATCCACTGCGGCAATCTGACCGTCGATGCCCGTCTTGAAGATCGAGAACAGAGTTAGATAAGGGTTGGCGTCCGGAGCCACCGACCGCACCTCCACGCGCATCGAACGCGAGTTACCGATGGGCACGCGCACCATCGAGCCGCGGTCCGTCGCCGAAGCTTTGATCTGGTTGGGGGCCTCGAAATGCGGGTCGAGGCGCCGGTAGGCATTCACGCTGGGATTCAGGATCAGGCAGATGTCCAGCGCGTGGCTCAGGATGCGGTCGATGAACTCCCATCCGAAGGTCGAGAGTTTTTCCTGGCCGGCAGCATCCCAGAACAGGTTAGTCTTGCCCCCGGAAATGGAAACGTTGGTGTGCATGCCGCTGCCGTTTACGCCTACTACCGGCTTGGGCAGGAAACTGGCGGTAAAGCCGTAGTTATTGGCGATCTGCCGGCACAGCAGTTTGTAGAGCTGAATCTGGTCGGCTGCGGCCACCACTTCGCCGTAGCCGTAGTTGATCTCAAACTGGCTGGGCGCCACTTCGGGGTGGTCCTTCTCGTTCTCGAAGCCCATCGCACGCTGCACTTCGGCGGCTGTGTCAATGAATTGGCGCAGAGGATCCAGCGGCAGCACGTGATAGTAGCCGCCGGTATTGATAAATTCGAACTTGCTGGTCTCGTGGTACCTCTTTTCTGCGTCCCTGCCCGCAAACAGAAAGCCTTCAATCTCATTGGCCGCGTTGAGTGTGTACCCCTTCGTTTTATAGAGAGTGTCGGAGTAACTTTTTAGTACCCCGCGCAGATCGCCGGAATACGGAGTTCCGTCTTTGTCGATCACGGTGCCAAAGACCAGCACCTTGCCATTGCCAAATACGTCGGCAGGCACCCAGTAGAAGGCGCTCCAATCGATTCCCAGGCGCAGGTCGCTTTCCTTCTGCGCCGTGAAACCGCGGATCGACGAGCCGTCGAAGGTCAGATTCTCGTAGGCGCCGAGCAGAAACTTCTTGTCGTAGTCGAGCAAGTGCAGGCGGCCCTCCAGGTCAGAGAACAGCACCGTCACGGCCTTGATCCGCTTCTCATCGGTCAGGTATTTGAGCCGCTTCTCGCGAATCTCGTCGATCGGCACACGATTGGCGCGATCAGCTTTGGCTTGCAGATTCAGCACCTCAAGCTCTTCATATGAGAGAGCCAGAAAATTACGGTACTCAGTTGACATGGATCTCCTTCGGTTTGGGAAAGGGATTGGGCAATCGATCACAGTTTAGGGTTCTAAGCATAAAGAACCCGTGAAGATTGAGAACGGTCTAGACGTTACGCGGTAAGCGGGTCAGCTTAATGGTGGGCGATAAGAACCATCAGGATCAGAATGGCAACCGGGATCAGGGCCAGCGCCGAATAGTAAAGGATGGTGCGCGCCTTGTGCGACTTGCGCTTGTTCCAGTTTTGCAGTTCGGGTCGGTCCTCGACCCCCACCTGGTCCAGGTGCTCGAGATCGTGTGCAAAGTCGCGCGCCCGCGCGTAGCGGTTCCTGGGGTCTCGTTCCAGGGCCCGGTACAACACCTCTTGCAACTGCGGCGAAATGGTTGCATCCGCAACCGTGGGCGGAGTGGGGTAATTCAGCAGCCGGTCGTTCATTACCTCCATGGGCGACGATCCGGTAAAGGGTGTCCTGCCGGTGAGCATCTCGTAGAGGATCACGCCCATGGCATAGATGTCGGTCCGTCCATCGCCACGCTTGCCCTTCACCTGCTCGGGTGCAATGTAGTTGGGGGTGCCCATGGTGGCCGTAAAGTTGGCGTAGGTCAGCCGTCTGGCCCCAGAGTCACCGGCAATCCCAAAATCGATAAGCTTAATGTTGTCCTTGTCATCCACCATGATGTTTTCCGGCTTCAGGTCGCGGTGCACCACGCCGTTTTCATGGATATATTCGAGTGCTTCCAGCACCGCGATAGCGATGCGAATGGCCCGGTCGTGAGAGATGCGGCCCTCATCCAGGATCTTGCGCAGCAAGCGGCCTTCGCACCACTCCATCACCATATAAATGCGCGAGCGCTTCTCGCCGCCGTAGACGCGCATCACCTTGGGATGGTTGAGCCTCTCGCCAATGCCGGACTCACGCTGGAAGCGGTCAAAGAGAATCGGATCGGCTTCCATATCCGGATGGGGAATCTTCAGCGCCACGACCCGGTTATCGCGCACATCCACGGCGCGAAAGATCGACGCCATGCCGCTGCGGGCAACCGGAGCCTCGATGCGGTAGTAATCAATGCGCGAACCATCTTCTATCTGGTCAAGAAAACCCATTGTGGGCCGTACTCCCCGCGTAGGACTTACTTTACTGTATCGGGATAGGGCTCCGGAACAGTAAGTCTTTTACAAAGAATTTGTTGGGGAATTCTTGGAGGAAATCTAGACCGGCAGCCTGTAGGGACGTCCGCGGTACATGCCCACTTGCTCCACTGAGCGCACTCGGATCACCTGTGCCGACGTGTTGTCGTTGCCGTCAATCTCCACGGCGCGCGCCACCAGTTCACGGGCAATCTCGTCCATGTCCTTATGCTGCGAAACGATTGCGGCAATCTCCGTATCATGGATCTCGTCGTGCAGGCCATCGGAGCTCAGAACCAGCACGTCGCCTGGCAATATGGTGAGCGCCGTGGTGTCGGGCGAGACGAACATCTCCGGCCCCAGGGAACGAATCAGCATGTGGCGCGCGTCCGAGTCTGCAATCTCGCTGGCAGAAATAAGCCCCATCTTTCTTTGTTCGTTCACCCACGTGTGGTCCTGCGTTATCTGTCTCGCCTGCCCGTCGCGCACCAGATAGCAGCGCGAATCCCCGACGTGCGAAACCACGGCTTGATCGTGACGCAGGGCGCAGGCCACCAGGGTCGAAGCCATCTTCTTTCCCCTGTACTCCGGCGACAGGGTGCGATCGTGCACCGCCGAATTGGCAAACTGGACAAGACGGGGAAGAAGTCCGGCAAGCATTGCGCCCGATTGCGCCTTGGCAAATTCCTCTACGATCACCGTCACGGCTGTCGACGAGGCTACCTCGCCCAGGTCCATGCCGCCCACTCCGTCTGCTACTGCGAAAAGGTAACCGTGGGACCGAGCTTGCTGGCGCGAAGAGGGAATGAACGATCCCATCGCGTCTTCATTATTGGTGCGAATCTTGCCGGGATCACTGGCCTGGCCGAACACTACATCCAGCATGGGCGCCGCCGCCTGAGAACTCTTCCGCGTTGCACCGCGGAAGGCTAAGTCAATTTTGATGCCTTGGACTTCAAATGACCACTGGGTGGTTCTCCGTCGCCGCCTCTGTGGAGTGGCGGCGAGTTGGAGGGCCACCCAGCGTCCGCGATCAGTTTAACGAACGGTTGAGAGTTTATTTTGACTCCAGCAGTACGGCCTTGCCTTTAGCTTTTGAGGTGCGCAGGAAGTAAACCGCTCCATAAACGCCCCAGACGGCCGAGATGCCCAGCGCCAACAGCGGTTCCTTGAAGGTACCCAAGCCAAACACCGGACTGATGAGGTAGTACGCCATAAGCACCAGGTTGGCGATGAGGCCGAATCCGGGGATTAGCGTGTGCAGAAGGAAGTTGTGATCGGGGCGCTTATTGTAGGCCACGATGCAAAGGAAGCAACTAAGTGCGTAGAGAATGAAGGTGCCGAAGTTGGAGGTAAGCGTAATAGTCAGCAGCGAGTTGGGCAGGCCGGCCAGTGTGTCGTGCGAGGGATAGCCGAAACTGGATAGAATCCCGTGGGGCAGGGCGGCAATGGTAGCGTCAGAAGGCGCTCCGGCATCGCCGAACACCAGCGTGACAGCCAGTACGCCGATGACTGCGGAGATAACGGCCAGCGTCCAGATTGCCTTGCGCGGCGACAAAGAGCCAGCATGAAGGATGCCGAAGTGCTCGGGGGCCTCATCGTCTTTGCCCATTGCGTAAGTAACGCGAGCGCCCGTGTTCATGCAGGCCAGCGTGGTGCCGATCAGCGCCAGGAAGACAGTAATTGCCTCCACTTCCATAAAGTACTTGCCATGCCCTGGTCCAAGCAGCCAGTCGCCGACGATGATCATCATGTCGCCGATGGGAGCCGCGGAAGTTACCGCGGTTTGCATCGTATAGCCGGAGTTGAGGAAGTAGTTGGCTGCAAAATACTCAAACAGGTAACAGACCAGGCCCTGGATCAGCAGCGAAGCGATCACTGCGATGGGAATATGCTTGGTGGGATTTTTGGCCTCGCCTCCCATCGCGGTCACAGATTCGAAGCCGACCAGGATGAGGATGGCGACCGTAGCCTGAATAAACATCCAGTTCAAGTTGTGAGGCACAACCACCGAAAGCGCCGAAGTGTGGGTGAGCATGTTTCCGCTGGCGTCCTTGTCGGGATAGGTAACGACGTAAGGAACCGGCTTGCCTGCTGAATCAAGCAAGGGCATTGGCGCGCCGCTGGCATCGCGAATCGTCGCACCGCTCTTGTCAGTTGCGAACTGGTAGGTGTAGGTGGACATGGACTGCGTGTCGTATTGGAAGGCGGTGGGGCCGACTGCTCCCGTCGGATGGTTGGCCCGGTAGCCGAGCGCCAGTACGCTGAAGACCACCAGCGCGGAGATCTGCACGATATTGATAGCCAGGTTCACGGCCGTGGAAGCGCCGGCGCCCTTCGATGCGATCCAGGCGACGAAGAACGAGAACACAATCGCCACCAGGGCCATGAAGACCGGTCCAGGGTTCGCGCCGCTCATGAAGGTGGGAAACAGGAAGCCGACCATATAGCCCACAAAGATGCCCGTGGTGGCCACCATCACGCCCGGGTACACCCAGTAATAAAGGTGCGAGCCCCAGCCTACGATGAACTTGGCTACGCGGGCATATTTGAAGGCCTTGTCCTTTGAAAGCAGCGCTTGCTCAGCGTAGTAGTAGCTGGATCCGGTGCCGGGATAGAGCTTTGAAATCTCGGCATACGCCACCGCTGTCGCCAGGCACAATAGCAAAGCGGCAAAAATGCCTGCCCACATGGCCGGAGCCGTCGATGGCTGGCCCGCCGTGCCCGTGGTGGCCTGGATCAGGAAGGTGAGCCATAGGAAGGCGCCGGGAGCGATGAGCGCCATTGCGTTGCTGGTCAGCCCGGTTAAACCCAAGGTGGCCTGCATCTGAGGTGCTTTTTGATCTGCCATGAGCATTCTCCTGGAAATTGAAGTTCTTGGATTTGCTCCCGGTGGATGAGCCCCGGGGATGTTCGAGCGGCTTGCCCGTCTTCGATTTCCTGTTCGGGCAATGTGGTCAGGCTTCTTGAGTTAGCTGCATCCTAGAGCCGAGACGATAAGGATCAAATCAGGAAACCAATTGCGCAGCCGGTTTCCAATGTCGAGAGCAGTGGAACATGCTGACTATCTGGTTCCGGCCCGGTCCATGCTGCAATAAGCAGGACCGAACCGGAAGCTGTTCTGTTTAACGCTTGGGACCGAAGAAAGCGACAAAGCCCGCGGTGACGGTGGATTGCGCATCCACCATGTTGAAATCGCCCTTGTGGAAGTAGTTCTGGTCGGACCAGTCGCGGCGGTACTCAAGCCGGCCCAGCAGACCTTCAGCCCACTTGTACTCATAGGTCGCAGTGAATTCCTGCACGTCCTGCACCATGCCGGTTTGTGAGCCCTGCGGATCGTTGAAGTACTCATAGCGCACCGCCAGCGCCTGTGTACCCGTCACCTGCTGGCGGGCGGCGAAAGCCACGCCTTGCCAGTGCTTCAGCAGGCTGTCGCCGCTGAGGCTGTCCCCGCTGCCCGTGATGGCATCGCGATTCTGGCCGTAGTCGTAGTTGATATAGGCATTGAACTTGGCCGTTGGCGTCAGCAGCAACGTTGTATCGATCAGGTTACGATAGCCTTTTTCGGTGTTTGGATTGTCGGGCCCGGTGTAGTAGTTCAAGTTCCATGTGTACTTCGGTTTTACGTAGGCGCTGGTCAGGCCGATAGTCACGCCCCCGTTGGTCTTGGTCACATTGTTCCAGCCATTCACCACCTGCAATCCAACCGTCTCGGTCTTTGATACCGGCATCGAGGTGCGCAAGCCGACGTGGAAGTAAGGAATGGCGTTTACAAAGAGCAATGAGCGGGAATAGTTCCAGTTGTCCTTTGACTCGATAACTTCCGCGCCTGCCGAAGTTACAAACTTGCCGAAGTCCATTTCAAGGCCTTTGGCCTTCGCTGGCTTCAAGCTGAGAAAGGCCTGCTCGATGTAGTTGAGTTGACCTTTTGTTGTTGGATCGCTGGGAGCAGAATAATTGTCGTTCACCAGGGTATTGGCGCGGCCAAAGAGCAGGTCGATGTGTGCGCCCACCGGATCGGGATCGTGATTGAGGGTGAGCTTGGCTGCGTTCAGGTTGAATTGGTCGGTCTTGTCGTTGAAGTTGTAAAGTTGGTTGATCTGGCCATCTGCGGTGTCGGTCGGCCGATTCGCGTTGTAGCTATAGTACCCATCGATAAAGCCACTGATGTCCATGGGCCCTACGCTCCACGTCGGCGCCGCTGGCGCTGCTGCGGGAGCTGCAGCAGGTGCGGCTGGTGCCTGCTCTGGTGGGGTTGCGGGCGTCGCCGGCGCTTGTGCGCCTGCAGCCACGGCCGTAACCATGGCTGCGGCGGAGATCACTTGAAGGATGCGGTTTGCGTTCAGAAACATCGGCACTGTTCCTCCCAATCGAAATGAGTTCTTATGACGTGGAAATGCAATCGCCGAAAATTCGGCCAAGTGATGGCGCATTGTTTCCAGTGCAGGCTTCTACCGCACCAAGCCTTGACAATCTCGCGAATGCGTCGGCCAAGGCATGCTTAGAAGAATGGGTGTATACGCGGTGCGCGCTGCATCTTGTGCTGGTCCGGTCGTTGCGGATTAACACTAGTAACGCAAACATTGCATAAAGAACCTATGAGGATAAGAAAAAGATTTCTAAATGCTGCGACCTGACCACTTACAGCGAAACCAGAGTTGGTGTCTCCCGGAAGCACATATCTCAAGCCGAGGCGGCCCTCTCAAATAGTCAACAGGCCGCAATAACTCCGGTTCCGAGCAGCTCACGGTGCGGGGATTTGACATTCTCTTGCCGTGATTCCGAGGAGCCATATATCGTGGCGCATAAGAAAGACATGAGGATGCTGTTAAGATTTATTTACGATTCCCCCGCGTAGTGAAGTTGGAGCCGCTGGGCTAAGAATCTGGATTGAACCACGCATCTTTTGTTGCTGCCCCCGAAGAACCAACGCGTAAAGCTCGCTCAAACAGCACGCCGGAGCCGGATTCCGGCAAAACCAGAACGAACTCAAAGATGGCGCGGGCCTCAGAGGGACATGGCCGCCTGGCTTTTGCCCCGATGGAAAGGTTGGTAGCTGATTGTCTGGCGCTTCTATCCCGATCCGCACGGTCTTCAGCGCGCGGCGCGTACGCGGCACCGGCTCGAAGGCGCTTCTGTTTACACTCGAGTGCGCCCTCGGGGTGCTGTCGGTCGTTCTTTTGGGAGCGTTTGCGCACTGGCTGCAGTGGCTTCTCCCCATCGCCGTGCTGCTTTTCCTCCTTATCGTGGTACCCACCGCTTTGCTGTGCGGATTCTGGCAAGCGGTGATCGTTTCTCTTTCTGCGGTGCTGGTGCAGAGCTTCTTTACCGCGCACCAGGCAAGCTTCAATCCCGCCGCGGACCCGGCCAATTCAATCACCCTGCTGGCCTTCGTGTTTACCGCGCTGGTGGTCAGCCGGCTCTCCGCTCGGGTTACAGAGCACGCCAGGGAAGCAGAGTCCTGGGGCGGCCAGATGCGTGACCTGTATGAATTCACTCGCCGCACTCTGCAGATGAATCTTCACGACGAACCAGGGGCACAACTAGCTGAACTGGTCCACGAGATATTTGCCCTTGAAGCCGTGGTGGTCTTCGACGCAGACCTGCATCAGACATACCAGGCCGGCTTCTGGGATTCCGACCCGAAGGAACTGGCTCAGAACATCTACTACTTCGAGACCTCGGACGACGACGCGGAGGCGGGAATTGGCCGCCGCGTGGTGCGCCTGGGAACAGTGCCCATCGGCAGCCTGGTGGTGCGGGGAGACACGAGCCCGCTCACCAACAACGCCATCGCGTCGCTCATCGCCATCACCTTCGACCGTTACCGTGCTTTCGCCAACGAGAGCCGCATTGAAACCGAGCGCCGCACCGAGCAGTTGCGTGCCACCGTGCTCGACAGTCTGGCGCACGCCTACAAGACCCCGCTGACCGCCATTCGTGCGGCCTCGACCGGCCTCGGCGAAATGGGCCGCCTCTCGCCTGCGCAGGCTGAGCTGGTGTCGCTCATCGACGAGCAGACCGGCCTGTTGAGCGAACTCACCACGCGCCTGCTCACCACCGCTCGCCTCGACGCGGGAGAGGTCACCGTCCATGCCGTGCCCGTCGGCGTAGGGTCGCTCATCGACGAGGTGGTCGCCAGTCTCAGAGACCGCCTGGCAAGCATGAAAGTCTCCATCGAGCTGCCCGAAGACAGCCTGGTTCTAAGCTGCGACCGCCAGTTGATGACCATGCTTCTGTCGCAGTACATCGACAACGCCTGCAAGTACTCCATTTTTGGCACTACCATCACAGTCCGCGCAGAGCGGGCCAAAAGCGAAGTCATTTTTTCCGTGCACAGTTTCGGCCCTGTCGTTCCCATGGCTGACCGCGAGCGCATCTTCGATCGCTACTACCGCTCCACCAATTCATCCAACCGGTCTGCCGGAACCGGAATTGGCCTGTCGGTCGCCAAACGGGTGGCTGTGGTGCATGGCGGCTATGTCTGGGTCACCAGCGGCGAGGATGAAGGCACGACGTTTTACGCAGCGATCCCAGCCCCGATTCGAAAGAAGGAATCCCGATGAATCAGCCTGCCATTCGCGTTCTCGTTGTCGATGATGAAGCGGCCATTCGCAGAGCGCTCCGGCCCCCGCTTGTGGAACTTGGCTTCCATGTGACTGAAGCCTCGCGCGGCGAAGAAGCTCTGCAGTTGCTTCACGCCGGCAGTTTCGATGTGGTGCTGCTCGACATTAATATGCCGGGCATCGGCGGCATCGAGACGTTGCGCCGCATTCGCGCCTTCGCTCCCCGCTTGCCCGTACTCATGGTTACCGTGCGCGAGGGCGAAGAAGAAAAGGTCGAGGCGCTGGAACAGGGCGCCGACGACTACGTGACCAAGCCCTTCAGCATTCGCGAGCTTATCGCGCGCATCCGCACCGCGCATCGCCGCGTGCATGCCCCCGCCCGCGCCGAAGACGCGCCCATCGAAATCGGCGAAATTCGCCTTACCCCTACGCGCCGCTCCGTCACCAAGCGCGGCCAGATCGTGCACCTCACGCGCAAGGAGTTCGATATACTTCATTGCCTGATGAGCCGTGCCGGACGCGTCGTCACCTATGCCAAGTTGCTCACCGCCGTGTGGGGCGCCGATTGCCGTGAAGAGGTCGAGTACCTGCGCACATTCGTCCGCCAGTTGCGCAAGAAGATTGAGGACGATCCTTCCAGTCCCATCTATCTGCTCACGGATGTTTACGTGGGATACCGCTTCGCCGACGCGCAGATGCTCCAGGAAGAATCCCTCGCGGCGGAAGTCGTGTCGGAGAGGGAAGAAGAGACTTCGGAGCGGGCTGCTTCTTAGCCTGGTCAGTTGTCTACTCGCCACATTGGGATCTGTTCACACTCGCAGGCCGTCATCGCTTAGCGGCAGGGAAGCGTTCGTTGCGCGGATTTGCCTGCGGCCCTGCGGTACTGCTCATGCGCTTTACAATTACAACCAACCGAAACTACAAGAGGATCACTCCATGAAAGTACTCAGCCGACCGCCGGTGCGGATCTTTGCCTGCTTCTGCACTCTGGTCTTTACGGCGGCAGCAACTGCCGGTTGGAGCGCTCCGCCACGGCGCTCGGAATTTCGCAATGTCACCATCAGCAACACCGAACCGCGACGGGACGTCACCGGCGCCATCGTCGATGCACATGATGGCAACCTGCTGTTTGCGAACGGCCGCTATTATCTGTATGGAACAGCCTATGGCAAGACTGCCGGATATAGCATCAACAACCGCTTTCGCGTGTACAGCTCGCCCGATCTGGAACATTGGACCTTCGAAGGCGAATTGCTCAAGTCTCCTCCCGATGGAGTTCACTACAACCCTTCGGTCGTCTATAACCCCAGGACACACAAGTATGTTCTTTGGTACAACTGGTATCCCCGGCTGTGGGATGGGCAAGTGGGCGTTGCCGTCAGTGATACGCCGGTGGGTCCCTTCACAATCGTGAACACCCGGGTGAAAGTGACCCAGGCTGAGCAGAGGCCAGGCGCCGGCACGCTCTTTGTGGACGACGACGGCGTCGGTTACTACATCTACACGGCCATCGCACAGGATCACGCGGTTCGCGTCGAGCGCTTAAGCCCCGATTATCTTGAATCGAGCGGGCAGGTCAGCGATGTTCTTGCCCGCGGCTGCGAAGCGACGTCCATGCTCAAGCACGACGGCCGCTATTATGCGCTGTTCGATAATACGTGCTGCTTTTGTTCGGCGGGCAGCGGGGCACGCGTGTATGTCGCGTCCACGCCGCTGGGGCCCTACTCCGAGAGGCAGAATATTAATCGTCCTACGGGCCATAAGCCGCTCGTGGCAGGTCAGCAGGCCTCCATCGCCAGGATCCCCACTCCCCATGGCGACGCGCTTATCTGGATCGCCGATCGCTGGGGATCGAGGCCCGACGGCGTCAAAGGCCACGACTTTCAGTTCTGGAGTGCTCCGCTGCTCTTCGACCACGACGGCAATATTGCACCGATTGCGAATGTCCCGGAATGGAGCCTAATGGTGCGCGTGGGTTCCGGGCCTTCTTCCCAAGTCAAGAAGCCCTATCTATGGCCCAAAAAGAAAGATCCCAACCCCCTCAAAATCGATCCTTGCACCGGGGCCGCTCTTCCGCCGGAAGAGTGAAGGCACGCGTGCTCACGCTCTACTCGTCGTAGTGCAGCAGGCTGAAGACGTCGTACTCTGTGAAGCGGTCGCGGCCTTTCAGAAAGTCCAACTCGACCGCAAAGCCCAGTCCGGCAATCTCTCCGCCCAACTGTTTCACCAGCTTCACGGTGGCTTCCATCGTGCCGCCGGTGGCCAGCAGGTCGTCCACCAGCACTACGCGCTGTCCCGGCTGGATCGCGTCCACGTGTATCTCCAGCGTGTCCGAGCCATACTCCAGGTCGTAGGTTACGCGTGCCACGGGAGCGGGCAGTTTCCGCGGCTTGCGCACCGGCACAAACCCCGCATTCAGGCGGTAGGCCAGTGCCGGCCCAAAGATGAATCCACGCGCCTCGATGCCCAGCACCAGGTCGATCTTGCGTTCGATATAGTGCGCTGCCAACGCGTCAATGAGCTGCGCAAAGCCCACCTTGTCTTTCAGGAGCGTGGTGATGTCGTAGAACAGAATCCCCGGCTTGGGAAAATCGGGCACCGTGCGCACCAGCGCCTTCAGGGCTTCCACGTTGATGGGCTTGCTTTTTTCAGGCATGCTTCCGCTCGCTCCTGGTTTTCGCTTCAAAAATGAAGCTGGAATGGATTTATGGGAGAGGAACCGGCAGGCACGCAAGTCCACTTCCCTATAGATTATAGAGGCAAGTCTTCAGCCTCCACTGGTCTGTCGTGAGTCTTCACAGACCTGAAACAAGACAGGGTCCGCGCCCCGCATCTCACCAATCCCTGTTCACTGTTCCTTGTCTCTTCCCACGGATCCCTTAGCAGCGAACACAGCCCCAGGTCGTTTTCGTAGCGCTCCACTTCCACCTCGGCCATGTGGATGGCATTCGCCATGCCGCGAAAAGCGGGCACGGCATCCGAGCCCATGATCTGCGGCGAAACGAACAGATGAATGCGGTCCACCATATTGCCTACAAGCAGCGCCGTATTCAATCGCGTTCCTGTTTCAGTCAACAGGGTCAGAATGCCTTCTGCTCCCAACTGATCCAGAACCTTACCCAGCGGCACGCGCCCCGCTTCGGCGGGGAGCACTTCCACGCGCACACCTCGAGTCCGCAATTCGGCAATGCGTGCCTCGTCCTTCGACACGGTAAAGATCACCAAATCGTGGTCGGCGGAGTGGACCATCTTCGAATCCAGCGGCATGCGCAGGGCAGAGTCCAGCACAATGCGCTGCAGGGGCCGGCGCCGCCGAAGGCCGCTGCGGTCCGTGAGCATCGGATCGTCCGCCAGGACCGTGTCGATGCCGGTCAACGCAGCATCGGCCTGCCAGCGCAGCGGCTGCACCGCTGCCCGGGCGGCCTCGCAGGTAATCCAGTAGGGCTCGCGCGCGGTGTGCCTGCCGAGAGGTGGCCCGATGCGGCCATCCAGCGTCATCGCCACCTTCATCAGCACCAGCGGACGTCGATGCTGGCTCCAGCGCGCAAATCCCTCGTTGAGCCGCCGTGCTTCAGTCTGGCAAACGCCCAGCGCAACATCAATCCCCGCCTCGCGCAGCCGGTCCGCCCCGTGTCCGGCCACAGCGGGATTGGGGTCGGAAGTGGCAGCCACCACGCGGCCCAGCCCGGCGGCAATCAGCGCTTCGGTACAGGGCCCGGTGCGGCCCGTGTGGTTGCAGGGTTCCAGGGTTACATATGCTGTGCCGCCGCGCAGGCGTTCTCCGGCGTGCTGCGCAGCCACTTTCAACGCCACAACCTCGGCGTGCTCCAGCAACTCGTACTCGTGCCAGCCTTCACCCACCACCTGCCCGGCGCGATCCAGAATCACGCACCCAACCACGGGATTGGGCGAACACAAGGCAATGCCGCGGCGCGCCAGTTCCAGCGCCCGTTGCATCCAGTACCGGTCTTGATCCATTGCGTTCATATGTAAAGGCCCCTAGAGCTTCGCAGCCGCAAGAAGTGTAACCCGTCTGCCTCCATGCCGCAGAGCACAGCGCTCTCACTGCAAGCAGTCAGTCCAGCAGCGCGTCGACAAAATCAGCAGGCGAAAACTCCAGCAAATCCGTCATCTGCTCGCCGACCCCCACAAAGCAGACGGGCAGGTTCAGTTCGCGGGCAATGGCCACAGCGATACCGCCCTTGGCGGTGCCGTCGAGCTTGGTTAGCAGAATTCCCGTCACTCCGGCGGCCTCGGTAAACTGTCGCGCCTGCTGCAAACCGTTCTGGCCTGTAGTCGCATCCATCACCAGCAGCACTTCGTGCGGCGCGCCGGGGATAAGGCGTGCGGCGGTCCGGCGCATCTTGTCCAGTTCGTCCATCAGGCCGCTCTTGGTATGCAGGCGGCCAGCGGTATCCACAATCAGCTCGTCGATAGCGCGCGCTTTGGCCGCGGTAATTGCGTCGAAGAGCACGGCTGCCGGGTCGCCGCCGTGCTTGGTCTTGATCATCTCCACCCCGCTGCGCGAGGCCCACACTTCCAACTGCTCGATTGCCGCCGCGCGAAACGTGTCGGCGGCGCACAGCAGCACGGTGCGCTTCCGAGCGCGGTACCACGCGGCCAGCTTGCCCGCCGAGGTCGTCTTGCCTGTCCCGTTCACTCCCACCAGAAATGTGACTCTGGGCGGTGCAGCCGGAACCTGGGCAGGGTGCTGTGGAGCTTCCAGGATGGCCTGAATCTGTGCCTTCAGCAGTGTGCGGAGTTCCTCGCCGCCGTCGATAGCTTGGTGCAGCGCCCGTTCCCGCAGCGCATCCAGGATCTCGGTGGTGGTCTGGACCCCTATGTCACTGGTAAGCAGCGCTGTTTCAAGGTCTTCCAGGGCGGTTTCGTCCACCGTCCGGGTCAGGGCGACAATGTCGCCAATGCGGGTCGAAAAGGATTCGCGGGTGCGCGTGACGGCTTGCTTCAACCGGCTGAAAAAGCCGGGCTTAGCCGCCGATTCCTCTCCGGTCTCCGCATCTGGAGCTTTCTCCGCGGGGTCCTGCTCGTCATCCTTGCCGCCAAAGAGTCTGATCATCATCGGGTCCAGCTTTGAGTTTAAAGCAGCGGTCTCATGCGAATGCTGCTTGCGGCGCCATGGCTCGGCGGGGCGCCGGCCTCTCGCGTGTCGGTCCTCAATAAATCGCTTGCGTTTTGCAATCCGATTAGGGAAGAATGCCGAGAGCTACCTCCGCTAACTCCCCCGGCGGAAGTTTCAACGAAGGAGACGGCAGCCAATGAGCAAGGTGCGTGTTTTGGTCGGAACGCGCAAGGGTGCGTTCATTCTTACCTCGGACGGCAAACGGAAGAATTGGGAGGTAAGCGGTCCCCATTTTGCGGGCTGGGAGATTTACCACGTGAAGGGTTCGCCGGTGGACCCCGACCGGCTCTATGCGTCGCAATCGAGCGGCTGGTTTGGACAAGTGCTCCAGTGCTCCAGCGACGGCGGAAAGACCTGGACGCCCGGCGGCAACAAGTTCACCTACGCGGGCGTCCCCGGCACGCACATGTGGTACGACGGTACTCCCCACCCGTGGGAGTTCAAGCGGGTATGGCACCTTGAGCCGTCGCTCACTGACGCGCAAACGGTATACGCGGGTGTGGAGGATGCGGCCATCTTCCGTTCCACCGACGGCGGGGCGAATTGGGAAGAAATGCGCGGTCTGCGCGAGCACGGCACGGGGCCGAAGTGGCAGCCGGGCGCGGGCGGCATGTGCCTCCACACCATCATCCTCGACCCCAGCAACCCTGAGCGGATATACATCGCCATCTCCTCGGCGGGCGCGTTCCGCTCCGATGACGGCGGCAGGAACTGGAAGCCCATCAACAAGGGATTGGTGTCGAACATGATCCCCGATCCCACCGCTGAAGTGGGCCATTGTGTGCACCACGTCGCCATGCACCCCGCCCGTCCCGGCGTCCTTTTCATGCAAAAGCACTGGGACGTGATGCGCAGCGACGACGCAGGTGACAACTGGCACGAGGTCAGCGGCAACCTGCCCACCGACTTCGGCTTTGCAATCGAAGTTCACGCCCACGAGCCGGAGACGGTGTTCGTCGTGCCCATCAAGAGCGACTCCGAGCACTTTCCCCTCGAGGGCAAGTTGCAGGTCTATCGCAGCCGCACTGGCGGCAACGAATGGGAACCGCTCACCAGGGGCCTGCCGCAGAGCGACTGTTATGTAAACGTGCTGCGCGACGCCATGTCGGTCGACAAGCTCGATACATGCGGCGTCTACTTCGGCACCACCGGCGGCCAAGTGTACGTCTCGCCGGACAGCGGCGACTCGTGGTCCGCAATTGTCCACGATCTGCCCGCGGTCCTCTCAGTCGAGGTGCAGACCCTGCAGTGATTGAAGCGCCCTGGCCTTAGCGCATTTCCGAGTCTTAAAGAGATCCTCGGCTGCCCTACTCTTGCAACGTTCTTGCTTCTCGTCGCAAGGGTAGATTCCACAAACCTTTACTCTCGGTGCACATTTTTCCCACGTTTTCTCGGAGTTTTCCACAGGCGGATCTTCGTCTGTGAGGTGACTCTCTCTGGAGAAAGTGGCAGGCCAAATATTTTCATCTAGATCTTTAACAATCGACCTGTAAGTTTTGTAAAAAGAAGGGTTACATGACAGAAGAAATCGCTGCAATCCGCGTGCTTCTCCCCTACCACCTGCGCAACTTGGCACGGGTTGATGGCGAAGTCGCGCTGCAGGTTGCAGTGCCGGTCACGTTGCGTGCTGTGCTGGATGCGATGGAGTCGCGCTACCCCGTGTTGCGCGGCACCATCCGCGAATACGACACCCAAAAACGCCGCCCGTTCGTGCGCTTCTTCGCATGCGAAGAGGACTTGTCGCACGACTCGCCCGATGCGCCCCTTCCCGAGTCGGTAGCCGACGGAAGAGAGCCGCTCCTGATTATTGGCGCGATTGCAGGTGGCTAGGCCTTCTCCACATGCATAAGGCTTATTCAAGCAATGGATGAATAAAGTCTGTATAAACTATTGATAAATAGAATGATCCAGTGATAGATTTCCCGACTCGGCGACGCTACATACCCTTCAAGAAGCTGCGAATCTCAGGGTTTGACCAGTCGGGGTCGCCTACGATCTTGCGGCGGATGTAGCCCTGACGATCGATGACGTAGGTCTCAGGCCAACCCTCGGTGTGGTAGAGCGCAGCCGCAGTCTGGTTGGGGTCACGGACGGTAATCAGATCGACATGATGGCGGTCGATGAAGCGGGTATAGGCTCCCGGGTCTTCGTCGATACTGACGGCGAGCACGGCGATATCGGGGCGGTCATGGTGGAGCTGCAGCAGTCCGGGCATCTCCTCAATGCAAGGGGGGCACCAACTGGCCCAGAAATTTAGCAACACCACGCGGCCGCGGTAATTGGCCAGATGGACAGAGTTGGTTCCGTCAGAGACAGTGAAGTCAGGAGCCAACTTGCCGGTTTGTCCGGGACGTGCGCCGCGGTCACAGCCAGGGACCAGGGCCAGGACCATAAGCGGGATCAGGGTCATGAAGAGACGGCAACGCACATACATATAATACGGAGCGATAGGTCTGAAAGAAAGGGCATAGCAGGATGGGGACAGACAAGCCGGAGGCAGGCGAGGCTGACAGCGCGAGGACGTGGAAGCCTGTGCTGGGACTTTCAAGCGATCCGGGGGAACCTTTGGCTGTGCCGACGCGTGCGGGCACGGTCTACGACCAGCCGGAGCCGGAGGAGCTGCTGGAGCTGACGGTGATTATTCCGGCGCGGAATGAGGAGGACTGCCTGGGCGCATGCCTGCAGTCGCTAGTCGCGCAGTCGGAGGCGGTTTTTGAGCTAGGCCGGGACTGGGAAGTAATTGTGGTCGACGACCACTCGGCCGACCGGACGGCGGAGATTGCGCGCAGTTTCGCCGGAGTGACCGTGATGGAGGCGGGCAAACTGGAGCCGGGGTGGACGGGGAAGGCGAACGCAATCTGGACGGCCGCGCGGAAGGCTCGCGGGCGCTGGCTGCTGTTTACAGATGCGGATACGGTGCATGAGCCGGGAAATCTGCATCGGGCTCTACACGAGGCGGTACGGCACAAGGCGGGAATGCTGAGCTATTCGCCACGGCAAATTGTGAGCGGGCTGGCGCAGCGGACGCTGATGCCGCTGATTTTCAGTGAACTGGCGGTGGCCTACCCGCCGACAAAGGTTTCTGACCCCAACCAGCGAATTGCCGCGGCCAATGGGCAGTTTCTGCTGGTGGAGCGGGAGGCCTACCGCCGGCTCGGTGGCCACGCCGCGGTGGCGGGCGACGTGCTGGAGGATGTGCAACTGGCCTTCATCGCCAAACGGCGCAAGGTGGGGCTGCGCTTTCGCTATGCAGAAGACGCGCTGGCCACCCGGATGTATCGGACGACCGCGGCGATGATGGAAGGCTGGACAAAGAACCTGGCGCTACTGTTTGACAACACTCTGGCCACGGCGCTGTGGCGGGCGCTGGATATTGCGCTGCTTGTGGGTTTGCCCTGGCTGGCCTACGGGCTGTGGAACGCGCGCTTTGCGGCGCACTCGCTACAGTGGCTGGGCGCCGGATGGGTTTTGATACTGCTGTGGGTGCGCAACCTCTTCCGGTTTTATGGGCGAGTGGCCAAGTCGAACTTTCCATTTGTGGATTGCGCGCTGTCACCGCTGGGGCTGCCATTGTTCGTGGTGCTGCTCTATCGAAGCTGGTTCGAGCACCGGATTTTGAAGCGGGTGAGCTGGAAAGGGCGCACCTATCCGGGGTAGAGAGGTTTGGGGCATTGATCTCGATAAGGTGCATTTGATGTTGAACATGGTGAAGCGACAGCGGCGATTGCGGCATCTTGTCTAGTGAGGGAAGGGAATGATTGAGTTGACGCGGAGGGCGACCTTTTCTGCCTCGCACTACTACTGGAACGAGGCTTGGCCGGCAGAGAAGAATGAGCGGGTGTTTGGGCGCTGCGCGAACCGCAATGGGCATGGGCACAATTACACGCTGGAAGTGACGGTGGCGGGCAATCCTGACCCGGTGACCGGCTTTGTGGTCGATCTGAAGTGGTTGAAAGATGTGATGGAGCGCGAGGTGCTGGCGGCTTACGACCATCGCCATCTGAACCTGGAGGTTGCGGAGTTTGCAACCGCCATTCCGACCACGGAGAACATCGCGATTGCCGCATGGAAGCGGTTGGAACCGGCACTCTCGGCTGCAGGCGGCGCGCGGTTAAGCCGGGTGCGCATCTATGAGACGCCGGAGATTTTTGCCGAGTACCGGGGCGAGGCATGAAGGCTCATTTTGGCCGCCGTTACATGTTCAGCGCCAGCCACCGGCTGCATACGGATGCGTTGTCGGCGGAGGAAAACCGGGCGACTTATGGCAAGTGCAACAATCCTCATGGCCACGGGCATAACTACGTGGTGGAGGTGCTGGTTCGCGGCACAGTGGATCCCGAGACAGGGATGGTAGTGAACATGGCGGCGCTTGATGAAGTGGTGCAAAAAAAGGTGATGGAGCGGTTTGACCACACCAATTTGAATCTGGACCCCCTATTTGTGAATTCCGTGCCGACGACGGAGAATCTTTGTAGGGTGGTGTTTGAGTTGTTGAAGGGTGCATTGCCAAGCGGGGAGTTGGAGCGCGTGCGGGTGGAAGAGACAGAGAATAATTTCTTTGAGTACGCGGGCGAGTGACGCTGATTGCTCATGAAGTGAATGGGCGAAGAAGATGCGGGTCATTCGATTTGGCCTCGCTCAGAATAACGAAGTGAAATAGAGGATTCAGCACGCCCAGTTCCCCAGGGCGGGAGGATGGAATTGAGATGGCGCAACCGATCATGGTCAATAAGCCCGTTCGCGGCACGGCAAGGGCGGACGAGGGTTTGGGCGAATTCAGCACGCAGGAGATGTATCGCGAGATCTTGAGCCGATTGGGCGAGGATCCCAGCCGCGACGGCCTGTTGGCGACACCCAGCCGCGTAGAAAAGTCGATGGCCTTCCTGACCAAGGGCTATGACGAGGATCCGACCAAGATACTGCGCGGGGCGCTGTTCGATGTGGACTACGACGAGATGGTAATTGTGAAGGACATTGAGATGTTCTCGCTATGCGAGCATCACATGTTGCCATTCTTCGGCAAGGTTCATGTGGCTTATATACCGAAGGGAAAAGTAATCGGGCTAAGCAAGATTCCGCGGCTGGTGGAGGTGTTTGCGCGGCGGCTGCAAGTGCAGGAGCGGTTGACCCGCCAGATTGCCGACTCCATTCAGGCTGCGATCGATCCGCAGGGTGTGGGAGTGGTGATTGAGGCGCGCCACCTGTGCATGATGATGCGCGGCATAGAGAAACAACACTCGTCGACAGTGACCTCGGCGATGGTAGGTTGCTTCAGGCAGAAGGAAACCCGGTTGGAGTTTCTTTCACTGGTACGGCAGCCTGGAGGCGGCTCACTGTGAGGTGGCAGCCCGGTCGACTAGAGTAGTTGGGTGAATGGACTGATGGTAGTTGACAAGCCGGGCGGCATGACCAGCCACGATGTGGTGGCCCGGCTGCGCAGAATCACCGCCGAGCGCTCCATCGGCCACCTGGGCACGCTGGACCCCATGGCGACCGGAGTGCTGCCGCTTCTGCTTGGCAAATTCACGCGGCTGGCCCCCTATTTCTCATCCGCTGAAAAGAGCTATTCGGGAAAAATCCGCTTTGGCTTCGCAACCAACACCTATGACGCTGAAGGCGAGCCGGAAGAGCCGCATGTAGACCCGGAGTTGACGCTCGACCGTGTGCGTGTGGCCGCTCTCCGCTTTCATGGCGAGATGCAGCAGAGGGCGCCGGACTTCTCAGCGAAGAAAGTTGATGGAACCCGGGCCTACAAACTGGCGCGTGAGGGCAAGAAGGTGGAGTTGAAGCCGTCCACCATTCGTATTGGCTCGTTTGACATTGAGGCAATCGAGGGGGACGAGGCACGCTTTACGATGACCATCAGCGCTGGGGGCTATGTACGCTCGGTGGCTCATGAACTGGGCCAGGACCTGGGCTGCGGAGCGCACCTGAGCAGCCTGCGGCGGACACGTGCCGGAGCGTTCACGCTGGCCGAGGCGCATACGCTGGAGGAACTGGAAGCGCTGGCTGGCGATATGGCGGCGCTGGAGGCGCAGTGCGTGCATCCCCGTAGCCTTCTGCCGGAGATACCTGCAGTGACCGGAGATGCGCATACGCTGGGACGGCTGCGCAATGGGATGCAGGCCAATTTGCCGGAGTTTTCGCAGGCGGCGCTGGTGAAGGTTTTTGCCGGGCAAAGAGAGTTGGCGGGTATTGCGAAGCGGGTGGCTGGAACGCTATTTCAGCCGGTGATTGTGCTGGGGTGAACTGGGGACCAAAGACCTGGCCCCTGTCTTCACCACGCGCCTTCGATGCGAAACGCCTTCAGTCCCACGGCTTCGCTTTCGTCCAGATAGTGCTCAATCACGCGATCCACGCGGCTGCCGCGCGGTCCACGGCGCAGGCTCGCCCGCAGCTCAGCCAAGTCGGCCACTGTGCCGGAGGCCACAACTTCAACCTCGCCCTCTTCGGTGTTGCGCACCCAGCCGCACAAGTCCAGTTCGCCGGCCTCCCGTTGCACATACCACCGGAAGCCAACTCCCTGTACTCGCCCTTGAATTAGAAAATGTAAAACCATCGTAGGGAACCATGGCCAGTTTTGCAGATGTGGCGCGGGCGCGCAACCTTGCGGCAGGTCTGTCATTCGGCCTTCCTTTCCCAGCAACCTCCGGCTCAATGGCCGGTCTTTGGGGTTGCAGTAGTTGCGGCCGGCGGCGTCTGCGGCGTGGTAGCAGGCGGCTTGCGCTTTCTCACAGCCTTTTTGGGCGGGGGCGGCGCCGGACAAGTGGGCACCGGAGCAGGCTTCTCTGCGACCCTCGCTGCCACCTGCGCCTGCAGGGCGGTACGCAGAACGGTGACCTGCTTTTCCTGCGCAGCCGCCGTCTCCTGCAATTGAATGTCAAGCGCGCTGCGCGCCTTCTGCAGGGTCACCAAGGCATGCTGCAACTCGGTTACCTGTTCGGCAGGCGCGGAAACCCGCGCCCCTTCTTCGACGCGCAAAAGCACATCGTAGAGCGCATCGACATTGCGCGAGAGCGGCAGTACCTGGCTAAGCGTACCCGGAGCCGCATCGGCATCTTTAAGCAGCGACGGCAGAGTCGTTTGCACATCCCCCTGAATGTCCTTGATGTTGGCAACCGCCTCCTCGCGCACCGTGCCTCTTTTCCATTTATCGAGTTTCAGCGAACTCACGGTCTGCTGCACCTTATCGAGGGATGGCTGCAGAATCCCCGATGGCGGCTGCGCATCAGGCGCAGGGGGAACCACTCCGGAAGGGGACGTAGAGGGCTCGTGCGCGGCGGCGGGTTGGGATGGAGCCTGTGGCCCGCCTGCAGTGGATTGCGCCGCGCCCACAGCGCAAGGCGAGCTGAGCAATGTCAAAACGAAAAATGCTGGTGAAATGCGCATCGATGTTAGATTCCTGGTCCCGCACATCGAGTTCGAAAAGGGGATGCGTGAAAGGCGCCCTGCGGATGCTCCGACTCAATTATATGAACAGCTTCGATCCGCCGATGACTAGGCCTCGCACCGAACATCGAAGTCAAGTTCAACAAGAATAGCGGAAGTACCCCCTGACTCTCCAGGGGTTTCTACGAATTGAGATGCGAGTGCGAACAGAACCCTGGGAGGTCACAGGCGTGGATATCGAACTCAAAAATGGCAAACCAGATCCGCCCTAGAAATCGCCCCACGGCAGCGGGTGGCTAAAGAGGTAGCCCTGGAACGAGTGGCAGCCAAGAGCGGCGAGGAAGGCTCGTTGTTCTTCAGTCTCCACACCCTCGGCAATGACCGACAATCCCATTGCCTTGCTGAAGGCGATAATGGCCTGCGCTACGGCGCCGCTGATCGGATCCACCAGAATCTCGTCCACAAACGAACGGTCGATCTTCATCTGGTCCAGCGGCAAGCGCTTCAGGTGTGCCATGGATGAGGGGCCTGCGCCAAAATCGTCGAGGGAGAAGCGAACACCATGCGACTTGAGTTCAGTCATCTTGGCGATCACGTCCTCTACCTTGTCCACCAACATGCTTTCAGTAAGGTCGATCTTGAGGTTCTGGGGGTTGGCTCCGGTCCGATCGAGTGTGGTCAGCACATGTTCCACGAACTTGGGTTGGCGAAACTCCCGGGCGCTTATATTCACGGCGACCGTCAAGTGAGCCCCTTCCCTGCGACCTGCCCAGGACGCGATTTGCATGCAAGCGGTATCCAGAACCCATTTTCCCAAGGGCAGAATCAGCCCGGTTTCTTCGGCCAGGGGAACAAAGTCGCATGGAGATACAACTCCGCGCTGCGGGTGATTCCACCGAATGAGGGCCTCCGCGCCAATCAACAGGCCGCGGTCCACCTGGGGCTGATAGTAAAGTGAGAACTGATTCTCCTTGATCGCCCGCCGCAAGTCATCTTCCATGGCGGCGCGCGCATTCACCGACGCCTGCAGCGCCGGCGTGAAAAAACGCATCGTATTGCGACCAGCCGCCTTAGCCTGGTACATGGCAATATCGGCCTGCTGCAGAACTTCGTTGGTGCTCTCGCTCTTATTCCCGAAGACCGTGATCCCCATGCTTGAGGTTGTGATGCATTCGCGCCCATCAAACACAAGCGGCTGATTGATGGCAGCGCGAATCTTTGCTCCGACCGTTTGCGCCTGGTCCGCGGCAATCTCGGGGGTCTGGCTCAGGTCCTCCAGTATCACCACAAACTCGTCGCCGCCCAATCGGGCAACGGTATCCACTTCTCGTACGCAACCGGCGATGCGCTCTGCGGTCTCCTTAAGGATCAGGTCGCCAATATGGTGGCCCATCGCGTCGTTCAGCGACTTGAAATCATCCAGGTCGACAAACAGCAGCGCGTGCTTGCAGCGGTTGCGGATGCTCACGATCAGGGCCTGGCGTAACCGCTCCCACAGCAGGCGTCTGTTCGGCAGGTTGGTCAAGCTATCGTAGAAGGCGAGGTTCCTGATCTCCTCCTCCTCTGCCTTGGCCGCGGAGATATCGCGTATGAAGATCAGGATGCAAGATACGCCCTCGATCTTGGTGGACGAAGCCGTCAATTGCCCCCAGAACACCTCTCCGTTCTTCCTCTTCAAACGGACTTCCAAATCCTGGCACCCTGAGTTCTGATGCAGCAATCCCGACAATCTGCTGCAATCGCTGGCGTCGGCCCACATCTCGAGTTCTAGTGACGTCTTCCCTATTACCTGTTCGCGCGCGAAACCCATCACTTCCAGGAACGCTGGATTGGCGTCGACAATCGTCCCATCGCTCAATTGGGCAATCAGCACAGCATCAGGACACGTCTGAAACACCGTGCGGTAGCATTCGTCCCCCGTGACCTGAACTTTCACGGGGATGGCCGGCGCAATCTCCGCGGTCTTGTGGGAATCCAGGTCTTCAACCTGGGCAAGCAAATACGAAGCCATTCCGTCGCCGTTCATTTTTAGCGATGCGGTCACCTTCAGGCGGGTGGAGCTTCCGTCTTTTCGGATATAGCGCGTCTCCAGGCTGACCTGGTCGGCTTGCCCGCTCCATAGGCGATGGAACGCCTCGGTCACCGATGCTCCATCTTCTGGAGTTCTATTTTCCTTGAAGGTCAATCCCGGGATTTCTTCCAGAGGGTAGCCAATGATCTCAGCAAATCGCGCGTTGCACGTCAGAATCTCTCCTTCGGGAGAGGTGTGGACAATGCCTACTCCAGCTTGTTCAGAGAAATCCTGGCGATCTTGTGTAGAGCCTTCGAGCATTAGGGATATCCGATTTAACAAACGGTTAGTTCGTATTGTATTGATCGCTGATGTGCTTTCAACGATTTGATTTAGCCATGGAGGACAAATGTGACGCCATTCGTAACCACTTTCATCGCGCCTGCGTAATCTAGCATTTAGGGCGTCTGAACTGAACCGGTGAAGACTGAGGATTATCTGGCCGAAATCAGACTCGATTGACGGGGGCCTGCGATCAGATTAGTCCCCGTTGGTAACGCACATCACAGTCCACACGCTGTCCTTTGGTCATGCAGCACGCTGCAGTGCCGCACCAAGGTCATGTTCCCTTGCCCAGCCGTCGAATCGCACATCGCTATTCTGCGCTGTCTCGAGTTGACCGCGTTCCTCCTCTTGCCGGTTGCACCCCTCCCCCGTTAAAGTGTGTCCCACATGCATTGCACGCGGGAGAGCTGCCTTCTTTGCGCAAGACTGACCGCGGCAGGCGCAGGTTTCTTTTTCCCCTCAAAGAGGATTTATCCATGTCTTCAACGCACGTTGCCGCCATTCAGAATCCCAACAACGCCATAGCCAATCAGGATATTGACTCGACTCTACGCGAAAACCGCGTCTTTCCGCCGCCGCCGGAGTTCAGCGCAAAGGCCCACATCAAGACCCTCGAACAGTACGAGGCCATGTACAAGCAGTCGATTGAGGATCCTGAGAGTTTCTGGGCCGAGGTGGCCAAAGATCTGCACTGGTTCAAGCCCTGGGACAAGGTGCTGGAGTGGAATCTGCCCTGGGCCAAATGGTTCGTTGGCGGCAAGCTCAACCTCAGCTACAACTGCGTCGACCGCCACGCCCTCGGAGCACGACGCGACAAGACTGCCATCATCTGGGAGGGTGAGCCGGGCGAGATCCGCCGCCTGAGCTTTGCCGATCTGCACGCCGAGGTACAGCGGTTTGCCAACGCCCTCAAGACTCTGGGCATCCGCAAGGGCGACCGCGTGGCCGTCTACATGGGCATGACGCCGGAGCTGGCCATCGCCCTGCTGGCCTGCGCCCGCATCGGAGCTGTCCATTCGGTCATTTTTGGCGGATTCGCCGCCAACGCCATCGCAGACCGCGTCAACGACTCCTCCTGCGTGGCCATTATTACCCAGGATTCGAGCTACCGGCGCGGCAACGAAATCCAGCTCAAGCGCACTGTCGACGAGGCCATGGTCGCCTGTCCCACCGTGGAGCACGTCATCGTTTACCGGCGCACCGGCTCGCCGGTCAGAATGGTCACGGGCCGCGACCGCTGGTGGCATGAACTGGTGGCTGATGCTCCGACCGAGTGCCCCGCGGAGCCGCTCGACTCCGAGGACCCGCTCTACATCCTTTACACCTCCGGCACCACCGGCAAACCCAAAGGACTGGTGCACACTACCGGCGGCTACGCGGTGCAGACTTACCTGACTTCAAAATATGTCTTCGACCTGCGCGACGAGGATGTCTACTGGTGCACGGCCGATATCGGCTGGGTCACGGGCCACTCGTACGTGGTCTATGGCCCACTCCAAAACGGCGCCACAATCCTGATGTACGAAGGCGCGCCCAACTGGCCTGACTTCTCTCGCTTTTGGAGGATTATCGACGATCACCATGTCACCGTGTTCTACACCGCCCCCACGGCCATCCGCGCCTTTATCAAGTGGGGCGATCAGCATGTCGAGAAGCACGATCTCCGATCGCTTCGACTTCTTGGAACAGTGGGTGAGCCAATCAACCCTGAAGCCTGGATGTGGTACCGCGAGAAGATTGGCCATAATCGCTGCCCCATCGTCGACACCTGGTGGCAGACTGAGACCGGTTCCATCATGATCGCCCCCATTCCCGGAGCCGTACCGACCAAGCCCGGCTCGGCCACACGGCCTTTCTTCGGCATCCAGCCGGAGGTGGTTACGCGCGAGGGTGTAGCTGTCCCGGCGGGCCACGGCGGGTTGCTGGTCATTCGCAAGCCCTGGCCTTCCATGGCGCGCACCGTTTATGGCGACCCCGAGCGATACCAGAAGACCTATTGGAGTGACGTGGAGGGTAGCTATTTCACCGGGGACGGCGCACGCATGGATGCAGACGGCTATTTCTGGCTCATGGGCCGCGTGGATGACGTGATTAACGTCAGTGGTCACCGCCTGGGCACCATGGAGGTGGAGTCGGCGCTGGTGGCGCATCCCAAAGTGGCCGAGGCCGCGGTAGTGGGCCGTCCCGACGATCTCAAGGGTCAGGCCATCGCCGCCTTTGTCTCGCTCGAAAGCGGCAACGAGCCCTCAGAGGAGTTAAAGGACGAGTTGCGCAAGTGGGTCTCAAAGGAGATCGGCTCCTTGGCCCGGCCAGACGATATCCGCTTTACTGAGGCATTGCCCAAGACCCGCAGCGGCAAAATCATGCGCCGCCTGCTCAGGGAATTAGCCACTCACGGCGAGATCAAGGGTGATACGACCACCCTGGAAGACTTCACCGTCATCGCCAAGCTGCGCGAGGCCGAAGAAGGCTAACGCTGTGACGATTTCTTGGTGAAGGCATGCGGGCCAGAGAAGCACAAGAAAAGGGGGGAGCGATGGCTTCCCCCTTTTTGTCTTTACCTGGTAGATGCTTCAGAACCTGTAAACCACGCCAACCCCGGCGCGTGCATTCGCTCGTTCGTGTGGCGAGTCGCCCTGTTGAAACGGCACCACGGTAAACGAAGAGACAATGTCGTCGCCGTAGATGCGCAACGCAATGCGCGGGGTAAAGGCGTACTCGATACCTGCTCCTCCGCCGCCGGCAAAGGATGCATTGGGCGAGATGGTGACACCGCCGGTATGCTCCACGCCCAGCAGGGCATGCGCAAATCCGCTCAAGCGCTCATATAACTGGGCATGGACCACCGGTCCGGCCAGAAACAGATCCACAACCGGGCTGCCAGCGTTGGAGGTGGTCACTGAGTGTGCATATTGGCTGCCATCCACTGTCACTCCGAAGTACCTTCCCCAATCGCGAGTAAAGGAGAGGGTGTAACCCTGCAGGCCGCTACGTGATTGGTTGACCTGGTTGAGACTGGTGTAGCCCCACCCGGCGAAAGCCTGGTATTTGTAAACTGGCTCGGTCGACACTCTGGCAGGCTTCTCAGGGGCGATCTGGCTCAGGGCCGCCAGCGGCATCAGTGCGGCCGGAACCACGGCCAGAATCATTCGCAGCAACTTTCTCTTCAATTTGTAACTCTCCTCGATACTGTTCTGAGGCTGCTCAGGGCCATTGTCCGATCTGTCGTTCGTCTCCGTCATTTCACAAACAGACCACTTCGCGTGGGAAGCGCCGTCTCGTGAATTCGTCTTCGTTTTGCAGCCTCTGTAGAACCGTTCAGCCGCTTCCCGGGTCACCCCGTCAAGCTGGCGCCATACTTTGCTTCACTACGTTCATAGACTATCGTCTGACCCCCCATTCCATGAAGTGCACCACCCATCGAAATGCGATGCACGCCCACATCAACGCGGCTGGACCGTGACGGGCTGGGCCACGCGCACCGGGTTGCCGGATTGGCTGTTGATTGAGACGGTGATTCCTTTCTGAAGGTAGCGCGCCATCATCTCTGGCCGGGACCAGTCCAGCTCCCATCCGTCCTCAATGGCGATTACGGTGTATTGGCCGGGAGCCACATCGCGCAGCGCAAAGCTGCCATCGGAATCCGATTGGTCGCGCCGGATCAGCGCTTGCCATGCTCCAGAGTCCCGGGGAGCGAGCACGATCATCGCACCCGCGAATCCTTTCCCGCCTTTGAGGGCAAAACCCTCGACGCGCGCATCGCCCTGGCTCAATGTCACCAACTCACTCAGGGGGCGGTCGCGCACCATCAGCAGCCCACCCGAATGCATCGCGGAGCCGGCGCCCATCGAGACCACCGGCAATATCTTGCTGCCGCTGGCGGCGCTCAGCGACCACGTACCCGGCGGCACCGCGTCGAACGTAAAACGGCCATGATGGGAAACTGTCGCCAACTCATTCTGGCTGTTCGTGCCGTCAAGCAGATCGAGTGTCAGATTCACTTCGTCCGGCAGGGGCTGGCCCGTAGCCATGCGCAGGATCCCTGTAACCGCGGGCGCTGGTGATCCGGCATCTGGGTCCACCTGCTGGCTCGACGCAGCTTCCAGTTCAGTGATCCGCGGCGGGTCGCCCTGTAACAGTTCATAGTGGCCGGGAGCCAAGCCTGTGAAATCCAAGGCGCGCGAGTGGATGGCATCTAGGGTACCGGCGCTTAATGCGGTCGACTGGATGCCGAACACAGTCTGCCGCAATTCAGTCCGCGCAATCGATCCGTCTGCCTTGCGGGGCGCTGCAACAGCAAGGCGTAGAGCCGGAACGGGGTGCAGGTTGATGTTCGCCTCTTCGCGGCTGCCGCCGGCCAGCGCAATGGGAGTGGCCGAGGCCTCGTCGGTCGTGGAATCGAAGTATGTCACCGGGTAAGCCACATCGAGCGCTGCGCTGTTTTCAGTTGCTGGCTTTGTCCGACCCTGGGCTGTCTCCCCTTGCAATGCATACCAGGGTTCCGCCACCACTGCCAGCAAGTACTCGCCTGCCGCCAGGTTGCTGAACTCGTACGCGCCGGTATCGTCGGTCAGGGCGGTGTCGGCCTGTGTAATGCGCGCGCCTTGCCGGTGATGGGAGGGCTGCTCGAAAAGCATCACGCGGGCACCCTCCACAGGGTCGCCGCCATCCGCCGAGACAACTCCGTGGAGCACCGCGCCGGGCATCAGCCGGAAGGTCAGGTGCCCGGTGTCTTGGTCTGGTCCGGTCACGATGGCGGAATTGAATTCTTCATGCTCGTCATAGAAGGCGGTGCGGAAGCCACGTTTGGCTGCGGTCAGTTGATACTTAGCCGCAGGCAGGTCCGCCAGCTCAAATTTACCTTCGCCGTCTGATTCGACTGCAGCGACGGTATGGCTGTCTGCTTCATCCAGCACAGCCACATTTGCGCGCCTCACCGGCTCGCCGGTCACCGCATTAACCACCACTCCCGCAATGCGATAGGAGCCTATGGCCGGTGCGGTTGCGCGATGCGCAGAGCGTGCGGTACCGTGCGGCGCCGATTGCGAAAGCAACGGGAGCGCACCAGCCAACCCCAGCAGAGCAAGGCTCGTGAAGACAAGCCCCGGCCTCATGCGGCCAGACGGGCGAACCAACAAAGAGGCGACGGAGTGCGGCATCAGTGTTCCGGTGCCTCCACCACCAGGCTGCTTGTGGTTCCCGGCGAAAGCGCAACGGCCTGACCGGGATTCGGTAGCGCTGCCATCGCCTCAGGACTGCGGTACTCCAGCGCCACCGGCTGGTCGAAGGCATAGACGTGGTAGTTGCCGGGCGTCAGCCCCGTCAGCGTAATGGTCCCACCGGTAGAAGGCCGAAGCGTCTGTGGCACTACGTCGCTGGTTGAGTCGAAGTCCGGCACAGCGTAAACGGTATAGAAAGGTTCTTCTCCAATCACGCGCCCTGCCAGCGTGGCGGGCAGCGAAAGCGTCAGGCTGGCGCAATCGTCGCGCAGGGTCAGGTTCAGCGGCGCTGCCAGCCCCGACGGGCCAACGACGAGCGGTTCTCGCGCCAGGCTAGCTCCCCCGGCAGTGAACGACGCTTCGCAAAGTCCCTTCTGCGCCAGGTTCGTGTGCGTCCAATAGGAACCCGGTTGTGTAAATGCTGCCTCCAGAGGTCCCGATGTATTGCCTTCCGCGAAAGCGCTCACCATGCCATCCCCGATCCATCCGCCTGCCTGGCTCAGGGTAATGGTTACGGTGTTGTCGCTTTGTGACTGCGGTTTGGCCGCGGTGCGCAGCACATTCACCTGGACGGTACTACTGCGCGAAAGTGACACCGGAATGCGCAAGTCGGAGACGGCATGCCCTGCGACCGCAAAATCGACCTGGCCCAGGAGCGGAGCAGACTCGGTAACCGCTGAAGCAGAGCGGCCCCCGCCGGCTCTGACCGCGGAGCCTGCTTGTGTCACCGTGACCAGCAGCGAGTAGGTTCCGTCCGGCAGGTTGACCTGCACGGTGTGTGTCGTCTGGTCGTAAAGCGCAATGTAGGAGAGCTGATGGCCCTGCCCATCCATCACTTCAGGAGAAAAACTCATTCCTGCCTGGTCCGGCGCTTCAGCGCTCCGCCGTCCAGCGGGAAGAAGAACCGTTGCCGTAACCGCGTGAAAAGGCTCAAGGGTGAGGAAAAGGTCGGCCTGGGCTTGGTCGCCGGCCCGCAGCCGGATCTTCGTGGCTCCGCCCACATCGCGTGCCTCGGGATAGAACTGGCTGGCATAGCCTTTATGCGCAACCGCTCCGCCGTGGCCGGTCTCCACCAGGTTGGTCGCCGACTCGCTCTCCAGCGCGGGCTCTGTATAGACGGCATATACGCCATCGGCGAGCCCGCCAAAGCGATAGCCCCCGTCGCTATTGGTTTTTGTCGTGGAAGCTGCCTGCCACACAACCCGGCCGTCGTGCACTTCCTGGCGCAGGAGCATCACGTTGATGCCTTGTGCCGTGTCGCCGGTGGAGAGCTGAATCGAGCCATGAATGGAGTTGGTGGGCGACATCGTAAACACAATGTCCGGCATCTCCGTGGCCACAAAGACACTGTGCCCGCCATGGGTGAAAGCGAGGATGAATTGGTGCACCTCGCCGTTTCCACCCACACCGGAAAACGACTGATCCAGAAACCCCGGCTTGATCACTTCAACTTCCTGCGGACCGAGCGGCACGCCCGGAATCTCAAAGTGGCCGTCGCCATCCGTCAGCGTGCCGGTCGATGCGTCGCCCTCGATGCGGACCAGCGCACGTGGCAACGGCTCACCCGAGGCGGAGTTGCGAACCACCCCGTGCACGGTCGCCACTGGACCAGCCGGAGCCTGGGCAGGCGCAGCTTGTTCCGGCTGCGGATCTGCATCTTGCGCGGCGCAGAGCACTGGAACTAGCAGCAGAACGATAGATAACGCCCGCAGCTCCCTTCGCAAAGGGCTCTTCGCGGAACGCGAGTCACTGTACGGTCGCCTATGGATTGTCCGAGGGCCCACTCATCATTGTCACCTGTCGGGGCCGGGAAGGGAATCGAGTCAGGCGAGAAAATCCTGCGAACCGCTTCATCGCCCACGGCAAACAACACAGCGGCTCAATCGCGCTCAAGATACCAGGGAATATTGATGACCACGATGCGCCGGTTGCCGCGCAGCAGCAGGATCACCTTCAGCAAGTCGGCGCGGCGATTGTGCATCAGGTTCTCCCACCAGTGGCGCACCACCAGCTCCGGCACCAGCACGCAAACCTTGTGAAACTCAGACTCACGCTCCACCGCGAGAACGTAGTCCACCACCGGCGCCAGAACATAACGATAGGGGGATTGCAGAATCTTCAGTTGAGGGACGCACTTGCCGGCATTGCGCAGCGGCGCGGCAATCTTTTCCTCCCAAACCTTGCAAATCTCGTCTGGCTCGTCGGAGGTCTGCACGTGCAGGCAGCGAATGTCGTTCGACATGCCGAGTGCGAAGCTCAGGGCCTTCTCCGTGATGCGGCTCCAGCGGTCGATTGGCACCACCACGATAGGCTTGGTCACCTCGGCAGGCACAATCGGACGAGTGAGGGCCGTCGAGCGGGCCACGCGCACATAGTGCCGCTTGACGGCGCGCATCAGCAGGATCATTAGCGCAATCAGCAGCGCAGTGATCCATGCGCCCTGCACAAACTTGGCCACCAGCACCACCGCTGCCGTGATGCCTGTGGCCAATGCGCCCAGGCCATTCAGGGCCATGCGCGCCCGCGCTTTGCCCTTGCGCTTCCAGTGCATTACCATCCCCGCCTGCGAAAGCGTGAAGGCCAGAAATGCACCGATCGCATAAAGGGGAATCAGCCGATCGGTGACACCGCCAAAAACGATCAGCAGCACGGCGGTCAGTGCCACCAGAACGTAGATGCCCCACGAATAGAGCAGGCGGCGTCCGCGCAGCAAAAAGACGTGGGGCATGTAATCGTCAAGGGCGATGGCACGCGTGAGCCGCGGAAAATCGGCGAACGCGGTGTTCGCGCTCAGCGCCAGCACCAGCAGCACCGAGCCGATGGTGACGTAGTAAAACACTCCGTGACCCATCACCGCGCGGGTCAGCATGGAGAGCACGCTTTCGTAGCCCGGGCCGTCGGGATTGGTGGCGGCAATGCCATAGGCGCGGCACAGCAGCGCAATTCCCGCCAGCAGCGCGGCCAGCAGCGCGATGATGATGGTCAGCGTGATCTTGGCGTTCCGGCGCGTGTCGTCGCGGAAGGCCATCACTCCGTTGCTCACCGCCTCTACGCCCGTCATGGCCGTGCAGCCGGAGGAGAAAGCTTTCAGCAGCAGCCACAGGCTGACGGTCGCCGTCGCCGCCGGAATCGTGGGTAGCGGCGTGGCCGGGTGCGGATGGCCCACGGAGTGCAACACCTGCCACGCGCCCACAGCAATCACAATCAGCAGCGTGCCCGTGAACAGGTAGGTTGGAATCATAAACACCACGCCGGTATCGTGCACGCCGCGCATGTTCACCACGGTCAGGATCGCCAGTACAGCCAAACACAGTTGAAGCGTGTGGGGTTGCAGGCTGGGCACGGCAGAAATCAGCGCGCCCACCCCCGCGGAAATGCCCACCGCGGCGGTAAGGATGTAGTCGATCATCAGCGCGGCCGCGGCCAGCAGTCCTGCGCCTTCACTCAGGTTCCGGCTGGCCACGGTATAGGAGCCGCCGCCTTTGGGGTAGGCGTCGATGGTCTGCCGGTAGCTGAAGTAGACGATGGCCAGCAGGATCAGAATGGTCGCGCTTACCGGGACGATGTATTTCACGCCCAGCAACCCCAGTGGCAGCAGCAACGTAAGCGCCGCCTCCGGTCCATACGCCGCGGAGCTCAACGCATCGAGGCCGAAGATGGGGATGCCCGCGATGGGGCCGATATGTTCGGCGCGTTCCTCGCTGGTGGCCAGGGGTCGCCCAAAGAGCAAATTCAAAAAGTTTGTGGATAGGGCCATGACTTTTTCCGGCA
>CAYNGB010000017.1:0-76153 GCA_964396795.1 uncultured Occallatibacter sp.
CTGGCCGCGATTGCCGGCGGCGAAACGAAATTCAATGGCATTCAGCAGTTGATCGGCGTGGAGCGCGGTGCGCTTTCCGGCTCCCTGCGCACTTTACTGGAACTAGGGTGGATTCGGCGCGAATTTCCGTTCGGCGAAACCTCTGAGCGCAGAGCCCTGTATCGTGTAGCCGATCCCTTTCTGACTTTCTGGTATCGCTTCGTCGGGCCATTGGCCAGCGCCCTGCAATTCTCCGACCCGACTTCGGTATACGCTGCACAGGTAGCCCCGAGACTGTCCGAATACATGGGTTGGTCGGTTTTCGAAGAGATATGCGGCCAGTGGCTCCAACGGAACGCTCAGGAGCGCCTCGGCCTCAACGTTCGCCAGATGGCCCGATACTGGAGCCGGGATGGCCGCACCGAGATTGACCTCATGGCTGAACTTGACAACGGAACATTCCTCTTCGGCGAGTGCAAGTGGCGCACCGAGAGCGTTACTAGGTTAAACGACCTAAGCGTCTTGCAAGCAAAGGTCTTCAGCCTGCCCGAGGCTCGCTGGCGGAGCAAACCCAGCTACATACTCTTTGCGTTGGGCGGTTTCTCTCCGGAACTGCAGCAACTCGCCGCTGATCCGGCTGAACGGCTCTATCTCGTGGCGGAGCTCGATATGCTCGGCAGGCTGACTGTCAGATAGGTGGTAACTATTGGGTGGCTGGCTATTCAACAGGAATCCAAAACGGCGCGCATCCGCGACGGGCACAATTGCGATACGCGCATTCGGCGGGAAACTGCCAGAGCCCCTTTTCAGCACCGTAATTCGTATTGGAGCGCGTTAAGCGGGTATTACGCCCGAAACGAGAAAGTGACGGATTCCCCCGCCTTCAAGCTCTTCACGAAGGAAGTTAGTCTCAATTCTACTGGCGCAGATCTCGCTGGGCGGACCGGCCATCAATTCTCCGCCGCGGGCCAGGGTGGTGGGTGCTTCCCAGTGAGAGCGCTGAAATCAATCCGGCACATTGAGCTGGAAGTCAACTGTTCCGTCGTTCTTTGCGGCAGAAGTTTAGTTGCTGGCGGTTCGAGTACTGACAGCTGCACGGCATATTCTCAATAATCGACTGAAAGTGTGATGCAAGGCACTGCCAGATCCAGGATAAGAGTTGTAACGACTCATTGAGCGAGATGTCTCGAGATCGCGACGATGAAAAATGTTTGCGGTTCAGATCGCGAGGTGTCGCAATTACTGATATCAGGACAGTATCCGGACCCCAAGAGTTGTTGCTCAGGGGTGATGGTCGCTCGGTAGAGGTGAAGTACACGTATTCCGTTGATGCCGGGGGCGAGAGAGACTTTGAAGAGATCCACGAAATAGCACTAAGTCTTCCTAATCCTGCGCGAGCGATGCCGCTCCCGATGGAAAAAGAAGATTACGGCACAACCGGCGAGCTTTTTGCCCGTGTTCAGCAGGCCATCGAGGAACGTACACACATATCCAACAAACAGAGCGCGCTGCTAACATTCTGGGTTTTCTCTACCTGGTTCCAGAATGTCCTCACCGTTTTACCTTGCCTCGCAATTACCGGACGGGCCCAGGAGGGGGAAGCGATTCTACGAACTCTGCAAGCATATAGTTACCACCCGCACCTCTTAGCTGGACTTAACAGTCAGAGCCTCAAGGTAATCCAATGGGGATGTGATCCCACATTGCTCATCTCAGAGCCGAACTTAGGCAGGCGAATGGCCGTGTTCTTAGGTTGTTCCACCAGTCGCGGATACTTGGCAATGAAGCAAGACGGACACACTTACGATTACTTCGGCCCAAAGGCCGTCTATTTGGGTGAAGACCCGCCGATCAGATCGATGCTACAGAATTGCCTGCATATCGAAGCGTCTGCCAAGTTGAAAGTCGGACCAAACCCTGTACCTATGCAATCGAAAGAGGCGAGACAAAGTCTGCAAAACCAACTCTTGCAATATCGCATCAGGAATCTCCGATCCGTGTTTAAATCAGATTTCAATATGTCAGCCATGTCCCCCGAGTCGAATGCAGTTGCAAGTGCTCTTGGTCGATGCATTGTTGATGCGCCGGAATTACAGGCACAACTAGAGTCGCTCCTCACGCCCTATTCGCGACAGGAGATGGCAGAACGTCTGGATGACCTGGGAACTCTTGTGGTCGGAGCGGCGTTCAACCTCTGCCACACCGAGAAGACTCAGATTCTGGTAGGAGAGATCGCTCATGAAGTCAATCGAGTTCTAAGGGATCGCGGAGAGCGGTTGCAGTTCAGTGCGGAGAAGGTGGGCCATAAGCTGAAGAAGCTTGGCCTTCTTACCCGGCGGTTGGGGGGGCGGCAATGGATTCCTGCTGGATCATACGACCCAGGTCCTTCTTCACGAGACCGCAGCAACGTACGGATTTGAAGGGTTGAATGAGAGTGACGAAAACCTACATTGCTCTTTATGCCCAGAAAAGAAGTCACTTACGGAGGATATGCAGGATGTGTAGGTTTTTCGCAACTTAGAGCATGATCCATGGGGGCAGGTCATCCCATTTTCGTCTGTTCAAAGTCACAAAGGCTTCAAGAAGATCTCTTCTTGATCCGGTGGACTCTGAATTCTGAGATGGCGCGCAACACATGCCGCCCGTGTTCCGCGGAATCCCCTTCGTGCATGACACAGTGGTGAACAACGCTCTTGTGCCATACCGCGTTCAGGTTTTTTACATTTCGCAGATTAAGAGCAGCGCGGTTCTTGGAAGGGATGTGTGCGCGATGACGGGTCGTGAGGGGATTCTTGCCGTGCTTGCCGGGCAGAAGGCGGACCACCTCCCCTGCATGCCGATCACGATGATGTTTGCCGCGGATGTGCTGGGGGTCAAGTACGAACGGTATGCCCGCGATCACAGGGTCATGGCGGATGCGCAAGTGAAGACAGCCGAGATGTTTGGTCTTGACCATGTTTCGACCATCGGGCCGCCGCCCCCTGAAACCGCGGATCAAGGAGCAAGGGTCGAGTGGTATGAGGATCAGCCACCCTCGATGATGGAAGCAGAGGCGCTGCTTGAAGACAAGTCTGCCCTCGGCCGCGAGAAGGCCCGGGGGCCGATCTCCGGTGAACGCATCGAGAACCGCGTCCGGGGTATCGAACTGCTACGCCAGCGCGTGGGGACGGAGCTGTTGGTGGAAGGATGGGCCAGCGGACCTTGCGCCGCAGCTGCCGACTTGCGCGGGCTCAACCGGTTGATGACGGACTTCCACGATGATCCCGAATTCGTGCGCGATCTCTTCGACTTCGCGCTCGAAGGAGCAATCCGCTTTGCCACGGTGCAGATTGAAGCTGGGGCCGACAGCATCGGGATTGGCGACGCCGCGGCATCGCTGGTGGGACCGCGCATCTACAGGGAGTTTGTATGGCCGGTGGAGAAGAAGCTGGTGGATGCGATCCACGCCCACGGGGCAAAGGTGCGACTGCACATTTGCGGAAACATTCGAAGGATTCTTGAGGACATCGGCAGGTTGGGGTGTGACCTGGTGGATATCGATTTTCTTGTGCCGCTTGAAGAGGCGCGGGCCCGAATGGGGCCGGAGCAGACACTTTGCGGAAACCTCGATCCGGTGCGGGACGTGCGGGATGGCTCCCCGGAAACCATCGCGCTGGCACTCGAACTTCTATTGGAAAGGGCCGGTAGGCGGTGGATTGTGGCGGCGGGATGTGAGATTGTGCGTGACACCCGATACGAAAACGTGCGTGCTTTGGCTGGGTTTGCCAAAGCACACTCTTTTCACACGGGCATGCCCAAATAAATGTGAACCGAACGATAAAGCGCGCTCTGATTCTACGGTTTCAAGGTGATTTGGGGCCGAAAACGGGGAAAATCAAGGGTTTCTGTTTACCGATGAGTACATAGGGATAATTCTCAAGCTGTTCAATCCATTATGGTTATTGGAAATATGACCCCTCCAGGACCCCACTTTTGGTGGGGAGGGGGGTGGGTACCGGTCGCGGTATTAACTGCGGCTGTGGACTGACCGCTCATTCCCTCATTTCGATTGTGCGGCTTGGGCGGGTTATTTTCTGCAAACAGCGGATTCGGGTGGCCGGTGAGGCGACCTAGAGCTATCGCGGACATCTTTCGGAAGCATTCGGCTCGTCTTGCAGCGACGAAGCCTCAAAACAAGCAGGCGAGGTTTGGCTGTTGGGGATCGGGTTAACCGACGGGTTGCCTCGCCCCACTCACGACAGTCTTATTGAGAACCTCGATGTCATGGAGATCGGTTTCCAGTGAAAAGTACCGTTCGACAGCGGAAAGACCTATGACCACGTTGCAATTACGCCGGAGCTCAGTCACGATGCCTTCCATACCCTCGAAGATGCCGCGACGAACTCGGACGCGTGTTCCTGTTGAAATCTGCGGATGGGGCCTGAGTACGTATCCATTTGCCAGCCCTTCACGGATCCTTTCGATCTCAGCGGAATCGACCGTCTTTGTCCTGCCATCGCCCAGCAGCTTTAGCGCGCCAGGAGTGGAAATGACGGAGATCCTGGTTTCAGGCGAGACGCGTACAAATATGTATCCTGGGAAAAGCGGCCTTTCCAAGGTGACTGTTCGGTCGGTCCATCGCGAACTCTCTGTATACAGTGGAAGATAATGTTCTAAGGAACGTACAGCCAGATGGCGCGCAACCTTCTTTTCGTGATTCGCAATCACGTGTAAGACATGCCACGGCTCTTCGTTCATTTCGACCTCCAATTGAAACACGCTTGCGCAAGCGATCAGCGGCTGGCTGAGTCGCTATGTCCTGTGATTCTCATCGCGAATCCTCGTTGTGTCCCTTGTCTTTGCAAGGAGACCGGAACCCGAGGGTAGAAGAACCTATAAACAGCAATACGATTCAAACCCCATATTAATACATAACATTGGGGCTGCCTCCCAGGCAGGCGAGCTATCAACTGGGAGCGCTTGGATTCACCTCGGGCCCGCAACGTTTGATGATGTTCCCGGCCGTACGGTTGGGCATTCTTCAGGAGTGAAAGTGTAGGTCCTAGTCGCAGAGGGCAAAGGGGCATCAGCGGAGACAACCGCCGGTTAACCGATGAGCACCCCCCGCCCTCTATTCTGGGAATAAATTATCTACATTCATGAATTTACGGTATGGATTTCGCCGCAAATTGTTAATTTCGAAGGCTTTAGTTGCAGAATATAGATAACAAAAGAGTTAAACGACTCCGCGCCTGCCTGTGCACACGGACGCCCTCCGGAATTTACGGCCTGCAACTGTAGCATCAGGAGAGCCCCTCTCCTTTCCTCCTGGCCCGTTACCTTCCCCCAAATACTGTAGCCAGGTGCGAACGCCCCCATTCGCCCCGGGTATTGGGTCACTTTCGTTTTTCACAACTCCAAAGCACAGCAGTGTGGCAGCTTACGAGCAAAGCTGACTCGCAATCTTTGGGTTATTCTTGGAGGTCGAACAGATCCTTCGGGGGTGAACGATGAAGGAGATTGAGGGACACGAAGCGAAACAGGTGTTCTTCTGGAGCAACGAGGGCGCGACAATGTCGCTGGCGGAAAAGGCCAACTTTTGGGTCACGCCATTGATGCTTGCTTGTCTATCGATTCCATTTATCCTGATTTCCGTTTTGGATATCCTGTACCTCGTCGCCGTTGCCAGAGGACTGGTTGTCAAAGACAATGGTTCGGCTAGATATGCGCTGATAGGTGCTCTGATGATGTGGGTATCTCCGCTTCTGGCTGCAACACTTCTGTACTTTTCATTCGCGATCTTAACCGGAATGATCCGACGCAAGCGGAAGACTGGGAGTCTTTTGCCTGCGGGAGAAGAGTTGAGAGCAGTACGCGGATGCAGGGAATTGTGGAAGAGAATCTTAGTTCCCGTTTTTTTTGGCTACTTCGCTGTCGGTTTCACGTTCAGAGCGATAAGCTTCCATGATTTCAGAGCTTCAGTGTGTGCGTTCTTGGCTATCATGTGGCTGATAGCGATATTCGTTACCGTGCTTGTATCTCTCCCCGCCGAGCCCAGATGGTTGGTCGCGGCCGTCGCCGCCCTTTCCTGCCTCGCCGGCATATACTCCGCACTCCACGCGCTGTCTCTACAGGATGACCGGGCTCATTGGTCTATCTTTTCGGCTGCGATGTGGGCAATTGCGGGAGGCTCCGCCGTAGATGCACTTCGACTTTACTCGCGGAGGAGAGCGACCCCTACCCTGCCGGGACGGCCGCAATCGCCACCGGAAACCGCGAGCAATTAGCTGCTCTAACTTTTTCTCCCTAGAACTGGTTGCATATATACAAATCAGCTCGGCAAGAAACGTCCCTCAGGGGCTGAAGCCCTAAATTCTATTGGTCTTTTGCGGCACGGCTGAAGCCGTGCCCTTTCAAAACCGGATTTATGCAACCAGTTCTCGTCCATCGTGCTTTCGCAGCTTTGACAGCCACTTTTTTCCGCTGCGCTGGCGTCATGGTTCCAAGACGGCACTGGCCGCCTGTCACACGCTCGGTGGAGATCCAAACTGACCCATTACTCACCTCCGAACTGGTTTCGTGGCGGTGGTAAACTGCTTGGTCCATCCCGGGTAATATTTAGTCGCCGAGACCGGTTTAGATTGGTGCCATCCCATGGCGCCAGAAGAGCCGTTCCCTCCGGGGTGTCGCCTCTAGGGGTATCATCCATCGATGAACGAGATCGAATCGAAGTCCCTTCCTGAGAACGCCTACCAGCCGCTGAAGCCGGGCGAATCCTACTCGCCCATCGTGCCCGCCGAAGAAAAATCTCCGGAACTCACGCTGCGATCGATCTTTTGGGGCGTGGTGTTTTGCGTGGTCTTCTCTGTCGCGTCGGCCTACTCCGGATTGAAAGTCGGCCAGGGGATGGAGGCTGCCATTCCCATTTCCATTCTCGCTATCGGTTTGGCGCGCATGTACGGACGGCGCACCAGTTTGCTGGAAAATGTGATCATTACCGGCATCGGCGCGGCATCAGGTAGCGTGGTTGCGGGCGCCATCTTCACGATTCCCGCGCTTTATATTCTCCATCTCGATCCGCATCCGGTCGAGACCATCTTCATCTGTCTGGCCGGCGGCTGCCTGGGCGTGCTCTTCCTCATTCCGCTGCGCCGCTACTTCGCGCGCGAGATGCACGGCCAACTGCCCTTTCCCGAGGCAACGGCCATCACCGAGGTGCTGGTCACCGGCGAAAAGGGCGGCTCGCAGGCCAAACTGCTTTTGCAGGCAACGGCCATCGCCGGGATTTACGACTTCTTTGTCACCACATTTCATGTTTGGAAAGAGTATCTGAACTTTCAGTTCGTACCGATCATTCGCACGCTCGCCGATAAGAGCCGGATGGTCTTCAGCTTTGACGCCATCGGCTTCATCATGGGCCTGGGCTATGTGATGGGCTTGCGAAGTTCCCTGGTCTTTTGCGCGGGGAGCGTTCTTACCAGCTTTGTACTGGTCCCGATGATCTGGTTCATCGGAAGCCACACGGACATCTCTTTGTATCCGGCCATGATGCCCATTTCAAAGATGACCGCCGTCGAAATCTATCGCAACTATGTGCGCTTCATCGGTGTCGGAGCCATCGCCACAGCCGGCATCATCGGCATTCTCAAATCGCTGCGCGTGGTGGCCGGATCGTTTGGCATCGCGCTGCACGCCTTCCGTCATGGCGAGGCTCCGCATACTGAGCGGACCGACCGCGATATTCCGGTGGTTTCGTTGTTGCTGGGCGTCGTCATCGGCGCCATCTGCGTGGCCATCTTCTTTGGACGCCTTCAGGTCTCCTGGACGGTGTTGGCATTGGGCTTGATATTGACGCTGCTTTTCTCGTTCTTCTTCACATCGGTGGCCGCCAACGCCATTGCCACCACGGCCAACAATCCCGCCTCCGGCATGACCATGCTAACCATCATCATCTCCGCGGTCGTGCTGTTGAGATTTGGTCTCTCGGGAGATACGGGAATGTTCTTTGTGATGGCCATTGCGGGCATGGTATGCACGGCCCTGTGTGTATCGGGCCAGTTCATCACCGACCTGAAGGCCGGCTATTGGCTTGGCTCGACACCGGCGGCGCAGGAAAAGGTCAAGTTCATCGGCGTAATCGCCGCCGCGATCACTGCCGGCCTGACCATCATTCTGCTGGCCCACGTCTATCAGTTTGGAGAAGCTGCGCCGGGAGACACGCGACAAATTCTGGCGGCGCCGCAGGCGTCCATCATGAAGGCCCTGGTGGTGGGATTCATGAACAAACAGCCTGTCGCTTATGTCCTGTTTGGCCTTGGCGCCATGGTGACGCTGGTGGTGGAGATGCTGGGTAAGTCCTCAATGGTTTTCGCCCTGGGTATGTACCTGCCGCTGGGGCTCACCTCGCCTGTACTGGCGGGCGGAATCATGTCGCACCTGATTAACAAGCGTTCGGAGAAGATCGGCGGCGAACAGGGCGGCATGATTCGTGAGCGCGGGGTCATTATTGCCTCGGGGCTCATGGCGGGTGGCGCGCTGGGAGGCGTCCTGGGCGCATCACTGCGGCTCTTCCCGTGGTATCGCGAGGATCTGATTCAAACCCCGTTCTACTTGAACGATCCCGCCTCGCAATCGGTTTCGATACTGCTCTTTGTGAGCCTCTGTTGCTACGTCTGGTTTTATTCCGTGAAGAAGGGGAAGGTATAAGCGATGGACCAAGCAGAAAAGTATATTGCTGACGCTGTTTTAGGCATTGACACACTGTGGGGCGGCGACGTGATGTGTGCTTCCGGCACCGGGCGATTCATCGCCGACTCCTGGTTTTCAAATGAGCCGCTGCCTGCCGCTTACACCCATCCGGCGGCAGATCGTTTGCGTAAGTCTGGAGGCGTATCGGGCAAGGGCGTTGATCGCGAGGCAGTGGAGCAATATCTGCGGGAGGTGGATCTACCCGGCGCCATTGCAGGAGTCCGCGAAGAAGCAGGGAAGATTGGCGGACTGCGCGAGAGCTACCTAGCCGGGCTGGCGGAATCTCTAAGTGTCATGTGGGATCTGGCCATGGAAGTCCTCGGCAAGGGAGACCCGGTGCCGTACGCGCGTTCCGTCGAGGCGTCGACCGCCAAACCGCCTGAGCCCTCTACGCCGGAGAAGAAGCGGGAACGGGTGGCCGAGTTGCTGGGTCGTGCCGGTTACGGATTGTCGAATTCAGGCGGGCTGCTCGGCGCAGTAGACGCCTGGCGTCACGAGCGCGTGATCCCAATGGCGTCAGTGCGCGCACTCGGCACGGCTGTAATTGCGCATTTTGATAACCTGAGCGCGAAGAATCTGCTGCCGTTCCTTCCGCCCGAGCTGGCGCGAGTGCCGCGGGCGAATATCGACTTCCTGCCTATTAAGGACGCGTGGTTTTCGGGTTCGATGAACTATCTCGGGCGGGCGCGAAACCCTGACGACACGCCGCAATACGAAGCGACCTATGAGATCAATGCTTCGTTGCAGATGTCGTATCCGGAGTTTGAACAGCTTGTGAGCCACGAGGTCGTGCCGGGTCACGTGACAACGTTTGCTTATCTGCAGGATCTCTACGTTCGCGGAAAGGCCGATTTTGAGGCTACGGTTCTGACCATGAACACCCGTGCCGCCACACTGTTCGAGGGAATTGCCAATAACGCGATTCTGATTGCGCATGGCGTCACCGAAATAGAACAGTTGCCGGATGAGGAGTTGCAGATTGGCGTTCTGCTTGCCCTTTTGCAGGATGATGCCAAGAATCAGTCGTCGTATATGACCTGGGGCGAGGGACGAGAGCAGGCGGAAGTGGCGGCCACGCTGCGGCGCGATTTTCTGGTCACCGAAGAACGCGCTGATAAACTATCTGGCGCGTGGGGAAGGCATCCGCTGCTGGGCCGAATGTATCTTCCGGCTTACCGCGCCGGCACACAGAAGGTTGCGCAACTGCGGCGATCCTATCCTGCGAGCCGGGTGCTTGGGGCGATCTACGGATGCAACGGATTGGTCGATATCCAGACGGTCGATCAGGTCTTGAATGGCTAGGGGGCAGTGTGAAGACTGATGAGCGCCGGCGGCAACCGGCCCGACCCAGTTCTCGTTCGTAATGGGTGCGAGCGCCCGCCGCCAGTGCAGTGGTAGAGGACTCTGGCAGAGCTCGAAAGGCCAGTATGACATCGCAAGAACGCGTACTTGTTTCCTTGAACCATCATGAGCCTGACCGCGTGCCGGTGGATTTGTCAGGGTATCGGTCATCGGGTATTTCGGCGATTGCATATCCCAAACTGAGGGCCGCGCTCGGGCTTGAACCCCGGACTGTGGACCTATACGACCCGGTGCAGCAACTGGCAATTTGCCACGAGGACGTACTCGACCTGCTGGGCGTGGATACGGTTGAGTTGGGGCGGGCCTTTTGCCTGGAGGACAGGTGGTGGGCTAGTTGGACCCTGCCTGACGGAACGCCCTGCAGAATGCCGGTGTGGGCGCAGCCTGAGCGCTCAGGAACAGAGTGGGTTGTGCGAGCGCCGAGCGGCCGGGTGATGGCGCGCATGCCAGAGCAATCAGTGACCTTCGACCAGGCCTACTGGCCGTTCCTTGACGGCGCAGAAGACCTTTCGCGCATCGAGGAACTCTTTCCCGAGCACATGTGGACGGGGATGCCGTCGCCGCCCGGGCCATCCGTGCAAGAACCAGAGGAACTTGCCGCCGGCGCACGCGCTCTTCGTGCCGGTACGGACCGGGCAATCGTCGCGCTGTTTGGTGGAAACCTGTTCGAGATGGGGCAGTTCTTCTACCGCATGGATACCTTCCTGATGATGCTGGCCGGCGAACCGCAGCGGGTGCATCGGTTTCTTGACGCTCTGGTAGAGATTCACATGCGGAACCTGGAGCGGCTGCTGGCGGCGGTTGGCCCGTATATCGACGTGATCGTCTTCGGCGACGATCTGGGCGCGCAAAACAGCCCGCAGATTTCGCCGCGGATGTATCGCGAATTCTTCAAGCCTCGCCACGCCATGATGTGGGCCCGCGCCAAGCAACTAGCCAACGTCAAGGTGATGCTGCACAGCTGCGGCGCCTTGCGCCCACTGCTGCCCGACCTGATCGACGCTGGCCTCGACGCCATCAATCCTGTGCAGATCAGTTGCAGGGGCATGGAGGCCGAAGGGCTGAAACGCGATTTCGGAAAGGATCTGGCGTTTTGGGGAGGCGGGTGCGACACCCAGAGCATACTTCCGCGCGGCACACCCGCCCAGGTGCGTGAGCATGTACTGCATCAATGTGATGTGCTGGGGCACGGCGGCGGATTTGTCTTCCAGCAGGTGCACAACATCATGGCCAACGTGCCTCCGGAGAACATCCTTGCCATGTACGCTGCCGTACGCGAGTACGACACATGGGTGAGGGACTGAGACTTGCCGGCTATCGTACTGGGCGAAGTCGCTTTGACCCTGATGGTAGCAGACATCGCGGTGGGCGCCGGGAAACTCTGAGGCCACCATCGCATTTGCGCAGGACAACGAGTTCATTATCGGTAGAACGGAGAACCGAGTCATGGAGCAATGGAATAGACGTGAGGTTCTGAAGCTGGGAGTGCTCGCATCCACGGCAGCAGTATCGCCAAGATGGGTAAAGGCGGGCGTGGCGGCAGAGGGCACGGAACGGAATATTGCGCTTAACCGGGCCGCATGGGCATCCAGTTCCGCGGATGCCATCGCCACCGGGCATATGGCCACCGATGAACAGTCTACGACGCAGTGGCAAAGCGCGGACGCCGATTTGCAGTGGATCTACATCGATCTCGGGTCGGTTTGCAGCGTGCGGTCGGTTGTCCTGCGCTGGGGTGCGAACCACGCTTTGGCGCACAGACTTCAGGTCTCAATGGATCGAGGCCCGTCTGTGGAAACGGGCTTGGTGGAGAACTGGACTGACGTTCACGAAACGCTTGACGGGAAAGGCGGCGTGGAGCAGATCCAATTGCATGATGTCAGCGCGCGCTACGTTAGATTGTTTTTGAATGTGAAGGCCAAGCCCGGCGGCTATGAACTCTCCGCATTCGAAGTCTTTGGGTCAGGAGGCTATGAGGCCGTTCCCGCGCCAATTCCCGCACTGGAAGCGGACGGCACTCTGAGGTTGTCGGGTGGGTGGCGCCTGGTGAACCAGGCCGTGCTGCCGGAAAAGGCTGAATCCATCTCCACCTGCGGCTATGACGACAGCAAGTGGCTGATCGCAACCGTGCCGGGAACTGTGTTGACGAGCTATCTGAACCTGGGCGCAATTCCGGATCCGTTTTATGGCGATCATTCCCTTCAAGTCTCGGACTTTTTTGCGCATACAAACTGGTGGTACCGGAACGAATTGGAGCTGCCTTCGAGCTTCGCGGGCAAACGAGTGTGGCTGAACTTCGACGGCATCAACTACCGCGCGTACATCTTTGTGAATGGAAAGCCTGCCGGCAGCATTGATGGAGCCTTCATCCGGGGACGATTCGATGTTTCAGAACTGGTGGTGGCCGGAAAGAAGAATTGCATTGCGGTAATGATCATGCCGGTTCCCAAGCCGGACAAAGTATCTGCAAAGACGCAGTTCAGCGGATATGTATGGCCGCCGGATTATCCCAAGAATGAGCCGACAATTCTGGCCGCAGCGAGTTGGGACTGGCTACCTACGATTCCTGACCGGGACACGGGCATTTGGAACCATGTAACTCTCACGGCGACCGGCGACGTGACGATAGAGAACCCATTTGCGAGCACTCATTTTCCGGATAGACAGAATCTGAGCCGCGCCGACGTGACGCTCAAAGCGGACGTGACGAACCACACCAACCGGCCCTGCAAGGGGGAGTTGAGAGTGCGCCTGGGAGAAATCGAGTTCACTCACCCGGTGGTCTTTGAGGGAGGGGAAACCCGGGCTTTGAAATTCGACAAGGCGACCTATCCGCAGCTTTCACTTGTGAACCCGAAGTTGTGGTGGCCCAACGGCTACGGCGAGCAGAACCTGTATGACTTGACGCTCGAATTCAAATACGACGGCAAGGTTTCGGATGTCAATCGATCGCGTATCGGAATCCGCGAGTTCACCTGCAACCAGAAGTCACTGACTGCATGGGACACAAGCAAGATTTCGAACAAAGTTTACGACGCCAGTACCACGTCAAAAGGCGTGGATCTCAAGGAGCCGCTGGCCTTCTTCTGCAATGGGCAGCGGATCTTCATTCGCGGAGTGAACTGGGGGATGGACGAAGGCATGCTCCGCTGCGACCGGGAAGGATTTCAGAACCGTTTGCGGATGGAAAAGGGAATGAACTTTAACCTCATCCGTAACTGGGCGGGAAATCTCGATAAACGGGAGTTCTTCGACACTTGCGATGAGTACGGCTTGATGGTGTGGGAGGAGTTTGGTATTGCCAATGGGCTTATGCCGGACGACCCGGGGCTATGGCTGGCCAACGCGCGTGATCGATTTCTACGCCGCAGAAATCATGCCTGCATTCTGCTGTGGTGTACGGCCAACGAAACGATTCCCGACGATCCGATTCTGAGCGAAATGCCGAAGATGGCCGAGGCGCTGGATGGGACCCGGTTGTTTCTCCACTGTTCCACCCAGACTCCTCCGACGAACGGGGACGGACCGTATGAGACCAGGCCGCCGAGCTTCTATTTCAAAGATCTGGCCCGCGGCTTTCGTCCGGAGCTGGGATCGCCCACGATTCCGTCGGTGGAGAGCATGCGGCGCATGATGCCCGGGAACAAGCTGTGGCCAGTGAGTGAAGTGTGGGGTATGCATGACTGGTGGCTGGGAAGCGGGTGGCAAGGTGCGGGACTATGCGGCCCTACTCAAACAGCGATTGCCGCGTATGGCGCACCGACGGGGATAGAAGACTTCTGCCGCAAGGCGCAGATGGTGAACATGGAAGTGTACAAGGCCATCTACGAAGCATGGAACGATCGCATGTGGAACGATTGCACAGGCGTGATGATCTGGATGAGTAACCCCGCATGGCCGTCGCTTACCTGGAACACCTATGACTACTACATGGAACCGACAGCGGCCTATTTCGCCTGTCGCAAGGCATGCGAACCCATCCATATTCAATGGAGCATTGCGACAAACCACATCAAGGTGGTGAATTCGACCTTGAATGAGCTGAAGGGGCTGAACGCTGAGGCCACGCTCTACAACCTCGATGGCAGCCTCGTTCAAACCAAGACTGCACAGCTCAACTGCCCCGCCAACAGTGTTCAGGATTGTCTGCAGCTCCTCGAGTCTGGCGAGACAGAGGTTGACCGGCTATCGAATGTGCACTTCATCAAGCTTGCGCTGAAAGATAACTCGGGAAAACTCCTATCGTGCAATTTCTACTGGCGCAGCAAAGCGGAATGGAGATATGAAGAATTGAAAGGCATGGCAGAGGTCCAGATCAACGGCGCTGCTGGCGAGCTGAAGAACGGCAACGTTGCAGTAGACCTCGAGAACCGGACATCGAGCGTGGCTCTGATGGTTCGGCTCAAGCTTGTCGATCTTGCGACGGGGCTGCTCGTCGCTCCCGTCATCTATTCCGACAATTTCTTCTCAATGGTTCCGCACGAGACCAGACATGTGGATATCCGTCTGAATGGTGCACAGGTCAACCATGCGATCGCCCTGAGTGTGGAAGGGTGGAATATAACGCCATCGGAGTTATCGCGATTCAAGTACTGATGGGCAATTCGATGGGAGAGAGACGTACCACACGGAGCGTGACTAAATCAGACAAGGTAATCACTTAGGAACATAAGGGGAAGACTTTGAAGGTTCGAGCCTCTTTTCAACACCAACAACTTAGGGCCGATCTAAGGATCGACCCTAACCTATTTATGACCAATGATTACGACAACTCGGAGCCGGCGCGATCAGGCCTGTGGCGTCGATGAAGCCGATTGAAACTCAGGGTATTCCTTATACAAAAGTAGAGCGAGTCACAGCAATGTGTACCCTGCGACGCGTCCGCGGTCGGTGATTGGGAACGACAACCTGGCATTGCGATCCTATTTCCTGGCTAAGTGCCTCAACCACTCTCTCAACTCGATCTTTTCGGGCGTACAGTTGCTCAAACTCTCGAAGGATATCCCGGAGTTCCGAGAACGCTTCATCGTATGCAATACGATAAACATCTCTATGAGAGTCTTGTTCCATATCTTGCTCCAGGAAACCAGTGTAGCGAAGGTTGACCCTCAACTGTGATCGCACAATCGTTGTATGAAGATACAACTCTCCTGCTAAACCCTTGGAGTACCAGGATCAGTCTACAAGGCTCGATGTGCAGGCCGTTTTTGGCATTTGAATCCTTCAACCTCGAGATTGACTAGGCTTACCCCAGCATTGGACCCAAACAGCCAGGGCGTCCTCCTTGGCGGATTCGGGATTCTTAGACGAGGGGACAGTGGTCCTCTGTGAACTGAACGTCATGTCTGTCGCTCGACATTCTCGAAACCGACGAACTTTCGAAAATAATGGGCTTCAGGCGCTTGCCGAGTCGAGCGAGCCTGCGAGTCGGGCAGCTACGGTATATTGGTCCATGGCCAAGAAACAAAAGGAATTTCTGGATTCTTGCATGGTGCCCCGTGAAAGTGCAGCTTATCTCCAGTGAGTGAAAGTCTCGCCCAGCAACCAGTTTACTCAGCCCGGTAACAATCGAAGCTACGCAGATTCAACGGAACGCAAACGGCTGGAGCCCCAATGTGGTGTGTCGCCGCGACGACTGGGGAGGATTCCAGGCCGTCATGCGCGTGGATGAAGAGTCGGTCGGTCGGGACTCGAGGGCAGAACAAACAAACTCTGATTTTCCGAGTTTGAAGAATCACCGCCACAAATGACAGGTGCTCTAATTCCGGGCTACATTTACGAGGATGGCACTAACTTGACGCAGTCTATTCACGCGAAAGGTCACGAAGTCCTTGGCCTCATACTTCTAGCGACTCTGGCGACGAGCGCCGCGGCCATGAGGTGCTTCCCAGGTCGGACCGTGTGGGACAGGTGCCACCCAAACGTTCCGCTGCGCCAATGTCTAAACTTGCGGCAGGCCGAGCGGGAGTCGCGGTTTGGGGCCGAAGCATCGTATGGGATTGGTCTGCGTAGAGCAATCGGCAGGTATGTGATTCGCTTTCTGGTCGGAGAATCAAGGTGAATTATTGGGATGTTGTGATGATTACCGCCTCTTCAGCGCGACAGGCGCAGCTGTATCGCGACGAGATCGAGCGTCGGATCCTGTCTGGGATGCTGCCGAAGGAGGCTGAGTTTGTAGTCGTCCCCGACCCGGACGACCGAAGGGTGGGTAGCGGCGGAGCAACCATGAATGCGCTACGTATTCTGGGGAAAGACAGGGAGTGGTGGGGTCATCACAAGGCCTTGCTGGTTCACTCCGGGGGCGACTCGCGTCGTTTGCCGCAATACTCGCCCGCGGGCAAGTTGTTTGGCGTCCTGCCTTCGCGATCACGGTTACGCGGGACGACGACGGTTTTTGACGAAACACTCGCGCTGTCGGCGGCGTGGGCGGAGGGGATTCCGAACGGACTGTTGGTGGCATCGGGCGACGTGGTATTGCGGTTCGACGCAAGCTGCGTGCGATGGAACCGGCCGGGCGCGACGGGCGTTGCGATGCGGCTCGGTATGGAGACGGGAAGCCATCACGGCGTCTATGTCGTTGGAGAAGCAGATCAGGTTTATACATTTCTGCAGAAGCCGACGGCCGCGGAGGTGAAAGCGGCGGGTGGAATGCTGGAAGATGGGCGAGTCGCTGTCGACATCGGATTGTTGCGGTTCGACGCCGACCTCGCGGCGTCGCTCACAGATCTAGGGAGATTCAGCACAGTGCCGGCAGTAGATCTTTACGATCAGATCACGCGAGGGCTGACAGGCCAGTGGAAGCCGGAGGACGACGCGGGACCGTTCTGGTGGGAACTGGCTAGAGTCCTGCGTGCCCCCGATCGACCGGTAGGATTCCACTGTGCGGTGGTGGAGGGCGAGTTCATCCATGTCGGGACGACGCGCTCCTTCCGGACGCTGGCAGCGGGATCGGGCGGCATTCTCGATAGCGCGATTGGTGCTCCAAGCAAGATCGGCCATGAAGCGGTCATCCTGGAATGCGACCTGAGCGGACCGGTGCAGGCCAGCCGCGGCGCGATCTTGCATGGACTTACAGGATTAAGTGGCCCGGTGGAAGTCCCCGAAGACACGGTGGTTCACCAACTGCCGGTTGTGGGGGCTGCTGGTGGTGGCTGGGTGATCCGAGCGTATGGGGTTGAGGACAATCCAAAAGACACGCTCGAGAGCGCCACTTGGTTCAACCGGCCGATTTTGGAATCGTTTGAACGGCTAGGACTGTGCAGAGAAGAGGTTTGGGCTCCCGGTGAAGCGCCAACGTTTTGGACGGCCGCTCTGTTTCCGGTGACGACGCCAGACGATGCATGGGCGTGTGCGCAGTGGATGATGGGGTGCTCAAGCGAGTATGGCGTGGATCGCTGGCGCGCAGCGCGGCGCCTGTCGTTAGCTGAGAGCGCAAAGGGCACCGACGGAAAGGCTCTGGCCGAGGCGCGCAACCACCGCTTGCAGGGGATCTGGCAAGACACAGTTATCGAGTTGGCCGAGTCGGGCACCGACCTGCGTCCGCTACTCACAAACTTGCCGGGGTTGGCTCCGGCCGCTGCAGCTGGACGTTCGCTCCGGATGCACGCAGAGCATTTGCACAAAGGTAGCCCGCAAGACTTCACTCTTGCGGCCAGCTATCTGATGCAGGCGAACCGATTGCTGAACCGTGCCGGGTTTGAGCAGGAGGCGAGGTTGGCGGAGGGAGAGGCTTTCACCTGTATTCAGGATGCGGTGCGCGAGGGTACCGCCGGTGATGTGGAACTGAGGCCCGCCCGTTGGCGATTCGAGCAGGTTTGTGTTTCGGCGCCACCTCGTATCGATTTGGGCGGTGGCTGGTCAGACACGCCACCGTTTTGTTTCGATTGGGGCGGCACGGTGCTCAATTGTGCGCTCGAGATCGATGGGGCTTATCCGATTGCAACAGAGATTCGGCGCATTGACGAGGCCGTAATCCGATGCCGTGCGGACGGGCATAATGCGGTAGCTGAATATCGAAGCGCGGAGGAGCTGCTGGAACCATGTGGGCCGGGCTCGGTGTTCTCCATTCCACGCGCCGCGTTGCAGCTGCATGGTATCCCAGTGAAAGGCCAGTCTCTGCAAGAGATTCTGAAAGAACTGGGCGGCGGCCTCGAGATCCGGTGCCAGGTGCGGTTGCCGATTGGTTCGGGTCTGGGTACGAGCAGTATCCTGGCCGCAACTGTGATCCGCGCGTTGGCAGTGATGTCAGGGCGGGAGCTGGGCGATCATGCTCTCTCGGAAACTGTAATGCAACTCGAGCAGCGAATGACGACTGGCGGCGGCTGGCAGGATCAGGCAGGCGGTATTTTTCCTGGGGCTAAACTTCTCATTACCGGACCCGGCTTGCGACAGCGTATTCGTGTGCAACCCGTGGCCTGGACCGAGGAACGAAGAGACCAGTTCTGCGAGCTTCTGGTGCTTTACAACACCGGCATTCAAAGGATGGCAAAGGATCTTCTGCGCCAAGTGGTATCGCGCTATCTGGCACGTGAAACGGCGACAATTCAGGTGCTGCACAGCATTAAGACACTGGCCGTGGAAATGTCGTACGCCATGGCCGAAGGCGATTGGAAGTACTTGGGTGAGTTGATGGACCGGCACTGGCGATTGAATCAGGTGCTGGATCCGCATACCGCTAATGCACCGATCAATGCAATTCTCGACATCGCTCGGCCGTGGATTAACGGCGCCAAGTTGGCAGGCGCAGGCGGAGGCGGATTCTTAATGTTGCTGTCGCGAGATGCAGAAGCGGCTGCGGCGTTGCGCGCCGCACTTTCGCAAGAGACTCTTGAGCAAAGCGCATTCGTGCATTACCGCATTGCCGAGAAAGGCCTTTGCGTTCAAACCAGTGGTGAGGTGCCTCATCGCGAGATGTCCCCTCGAATATCCGGGAATTGAGTAGACTCGACGGTCTCAAATGCTCTGGGGGCGAAGCAGAAGTTTTCTAGAATCGTCGTCCCGCCCAGAGGAGGGCCCTCAGACCGTGACGGCATGCGCATCAGAAAATGGGATGAACTGCCGGCGGGTAAGCTTGGCAGCGCCAGACAAACGATTGGCGTCTTTAGCTCAAAAACTCATTTTAATAAATGAACAATAAATGGACTGTAATCCTAAGCGAAGATCGGCGCGCTTCTTGCTCCAGACGCATTCAAAGGGCCTGCCTCTGAGACGCCAGCCTCAGTGACGTGTCGCACCAGCTTACCGCTCCCCGCAACATCTACGCGGCGGATTCGGTCCCGCGCCAGCCGAAGGTTACTTCCTCGCCTTTGTCATTGCTGCAAAGGGAGGCGGTTCGACGGCGTCATTCTTGATACTCGCTTTCTTAGAGGATGAACATCGTAACGGCGGAGAATAACCAAGATGATGGTGCTGGCAATAGTGGGGCAGTGAAGATTTGTTTCCGCCGGATCGCGGTCCATGCGAAAGGTCTAAGATCGCTTAAGCTCGTTGCTTATCGTAAGAGGTTCATTTAGATGGCTGTGAAGGCTCGGTGTACTGCGCTTTCGGGTGTGCAAGCGCAGAGGAGCCATTAGCTTGTTTGGAAATCTCGACCTGTTGCTCGATCCACCGATAAGTTTTCTCTAGACCTGTTCGCAGGGGTTGCGATGGCTTCCACCCAAGCCGTTCCTCGATCAGCCGATTGTCGGAATTACGTCCGCGAACTCCGATTGGACCCGGCACATTCCGAATGCGGAGCTCTTTGCCTGCAATATCCATTGCAAGTCGCGCGAGCCCGTTGATGGTGATCATTTCTTGAGAGCCGATATTGACGGGTCCGGGGAAAGATGAGTTCATGAGCCTCCGCATGCCCTCAATACACTCGTCGACGTATAGGAAGGAGCGCGTCTGTAGGCCGTCTCCCCATATCTCGATCTCGCCTCCGGACTCGCCTTCGGCCACTTTGCGGCACACCGCTGCAGGCGCTTTTTCCCGGCCATCGCTCCAAGACCCTTCCGGTCCGAAAATATTATGGAATCGGGCCACTCGGACCACAATTCCATAGTTCCTCATGTATGAGAAATATAAGCGCTCGCTGAACAGCTTTTCCCAGCCGTACTCACTGTCCGGAGCAGCGGGATAGGCGGAATCCTCGGAGCAATTCGGTTTGTCCGGATCGAGCTGGTTGTATTCCGGATAAACACATGCTGAGGAAGAGTAGAAGAATTTTTGCACGCAAGCGATTCGGCCTTGCTCAAGTACATTCAGGTTGATGGTCGCGGAATTGTGCATCACAACCGCATCGTGCTCACCCGTAAAGATGTATCCTGCTCCTCCCATATCGGCAGCAAGTTGATACACTTCTTCGATACCCTCCACGACTTCTCTCGCGAATTGCGGATCGCGGAGATCTCCGATTCGGAAGTCGTCGGCCGCGCTGGGAGAAAACTCATTGCGCTTCAGGTCCGCAACTCTCACCAAGTGTCCCTCTGTCTTGAGACGCTTGACAAGGTGTCCGCCTATAAAACCGCCACCGCCACAAACAAGCACTTTATTCACAGCACCGCCCTTTAGAATTGCATTCGCAATCTCTATTTTGCCTTCTCTCGCTACAAGAGAATATACGCCCGAGTGGCCGGATCGCTATCCATTTGGCATCCGTTCAAACGGTAAAGGCCATGTCGGGTCCCGTGGGTCTTTTGCCTAGACCATGAGGCCATGACTGACTGATTTCGAAGCCATTTCTCGGACACCAGAACGCGGCAGATCCCCTCTTTTGGTCCACTGCTCTACGTGCCACGTTTGTTACAGAACCGTACTACGGCTCGGCTCTTCAGATAGGTCACGATGAACACTGAAGGGCGAGAACGACTCTCAGTATTCTGCTCGACCTTCGCAACTGCTCGCCGTGCCGTCTTCCATCTGGCAGAGCGCGAGAGAAGGCTCCTGCAACCGCCCATTTAGTCCACCGGAAGTGCGGGTTCTCCGACAGATTGGGCCCATGAGACTCTGACGAGGAAGACTTCAGCTACGGAAGAGCCGATACGCCAAAGAGCAGATCGTGGGGATTCTGAAGGAGTCGGACGCAGACCTTCTACCGCCGGCAGGCCAGGTATGCCTGGAAGTGGGCGGGCACACCCGCCAGCGTCCGGCGCTGGATTGGATTCTTTACTCACTTCACAATCACTGGCTGCACGTCCGGCTCCGTGGTCACCTTTGACTCGGTATCCACCAGGCGCACTGCTTTGCTCTTGCTGCCCGTGACGTGAATCGACCCCACACGGGACTGCCGCACTGTAACGCCCTCCACATCATTCAGCCGCAGCACCGGCTGGTCAGAATCAGGCGCCGCGTCAATTCTCATGTCCTCGAGCAACAGATCCTCGACGTGGTCGACCGTCAGTCCCGATTGCCAGGTAGCCGTGTGCGGCTTTTCCCAATGAATTTCGACGTCCTTCATTGCCACGTCGCGCGCATACTTCAGGGTCATCGCTGCCGTCGTACTTTCATACGGGGCTTCGGTTCCATGCGACACAAAAAGCCTGACGTGGTTCAGCCGAATTCCCTCAAGCCAGCTGTCTGGGTGGCCTTGAATCGCAGATGTTCCCTGGCCATGCGCGATCACATTCTCAATCGTCACATTGCGGATGATCCCTGCCGCCGGTTCATTAGCATGCTTGGTGCCATCCACTTCGCTGCGCCGCTTGATGTTGAAATGAATCGGGTCGCCATCGCCCCACCAAAACCAGTCAAAGCGGCGCGTATCGATGGTCACATTCGAAATCACCACATCTTCCACAATGCCGCCATCGAACACCATGAAGGCCAGGCCGCGGTTGGAGTTTGTGATATTGACATTGCTGATGGCCACGTGCCGGACCGCTCTGCTGTTTCCGTCGCAGAACTTGATTGCGCTGGAGGACGATGACAGCCGGCAGTTGGTCACCGTCACATTCTCCGTCGGCAATACAGGTCCCCAGGCATCGGTTGAGTAGAAGACAATCGCGTCATCACCCGTCTCGATCGTCGAGTTCGAAATGTGAACATCCTGGCAGCCATCCGGATCGATGCCGTCTGCCCACACGCCCTCCTTCTGGCTGGAGTAAATGTACACCCCGTCAATCACCAGGCGCTTACAGGCGTATGGATTGATGGTCCAGCTTCGTGAGCGCAGAAATTTCAGCCCCGTAATCCGCACGTCCACGCAGCGCAATAGAAGCACCATCCGCGGATAAACTGTTTCGTTTGGATGCCGTGTGGGAAACGGTCTGATCAACGGCTTCCCGGTCGCCTCCATCTGGCGCTGGTTCGACAGGATGTAATAGTCGGTCATATTATTTGGCCGCCATTCATAAGTCGATTGCCCATCGAGCGTCCCTGCGCCTTCGAGCGCGATATCGTGCAGATCCTCCCCGTAGATAAGTGCCGCTTTTCGTGCGTCATCGTATTGGCTCGAGTCCAGCGTGGCGAAAATCGTCGCGCCCGCTTCCACATACAGTCGTACTCCCGACCGCAGATGAAGCTGGCCCGATGTGTACTCCCCCGGCGGAACGTACACCCGGCCTCCACCCGCTTTGCCGCAGGCATCGATGGCTTTTTGCAGGGCCGGACGGGCATTATCGTTTTTGCGCCCCGTGGCGCCGTAATTCCTGACATTGAAGACCGACTGGCCCACTGCCGTTTGACTCAAGGCAGTCATCATCACTGCGCATGCGAATAAGGCACTCATCCTAAAGGGATTCATTCAGCAATCATGCATCAATCCAGCAGCACCCACAAGAGTGTTTGTTGCTCTCCGCGAAGCCGTGTGCGCACTCTGCTTCCTCCGCCTGGTGCCCGGCAAGGCTGGTCCAGCCGGAGCGAGCCGGAGTAATCTGGTGGAACCATGAGTCCAACAGCGCAGCAGACCCAGATGAACCTTGTGCAGACCCCCGATTATCGAGAGTCGTATGCCAACAGCGTGCAGGTGCGCGTAAGCGTGTGGGATTTCCAGTTGATTTTTGGTCTGGCGTCCAGCGAGAGTCCCGAACAGGTCACCATTCGCAATCACCAGGCCATCTTCCTGAGTCCGCAACAGGCCAAGGCCTTGTTGAATGTTCTCGGGCAGAACCTGGCCCAGTATGAGCAGGCTTTTGGCACGCTGAATCTGGAGCCGCAGAGCCACAATTTTCCGCAGGGACCTGTGAACTAGGACAGGCGCCCATGAGCAGACGCTTGCGCCTGAAACCACTCTTCGAACCGCGTATGGATGCGCCACTTCCCACCTGGATGATCTTCCCGGTGATCTTTGCTGCGCTCTACGCAAGCCACTTTACGTTGTTGCGGTTGCCCTACTACTGGGACGAGGCGGGGTACTACATTCCCGCCGCATGGGACTTCTTCCGTACTGGATCGCTGATCCCGATTACCACGCTGAGCAACGCGCATCCGCCATTGCCCAGCATCTACCTGGCGCTATGGTGGAAAGTCTCGGGCTTCTATCCTGAGGTGACGCGCGAGGCTGTGTTAATGGTGGCTTCGCTGGGCCTGCTGGCGGTGTGGAAGCTCGCACTGCGCATGGCCGGCTCGCCGCTGGTCGCTTTCTGGGCGGTCGTTCTGACCGGCCTTTATCCCATCTGGTTTGCACAAAGCACCCTGGCGCATGCAGACATATTTGCAGCGGCCTGCACCCTGTGGGGGTTGGTGTACGCGCTGCCCGACCGGGACCGCCAGCCGTGGGTTGCGGCTGTATGGTTCACTGCAGCCGCCCTTTCGAAGGAGACGGCCATTGCCATCCCGTTGACCCTGGCCACCATGGACATTGTGGCAGGCCTGCGGGTGGATTTGCCGTCGCGGTCCCGACTGTGGCGGGAAGCGCTGTGGTTGATGAGCTGTGCCATCCCGCTGGCCGGCTGGTATGCCTGGCATTATGCAAAGACCGGGTTCCTCCTGGGCAACCCTGAGTTCCTGCGCTACAACGCGGAGGCAACGCTGACACCGGTGCGCATTCTGGCCGCATTCGGCCACCGGGTGCTGCACCTGACCGCGCACATGAACCTGTTCGTGCCGGTGCTGATGACTGCGGCGGCGCTGATGCTGAATCCAAAGCTGGACAGCGAAGGCCATGACAGGCCGTCGATCAGCCGCCAGGGACTCTGGCGCATTTTTTGGCTTCTGTTGGTCAATGCATTTATTTTCAGTGTGTTAGGGGGAGCGCTATTGACGCGCTACCTGCTGCCAATGTATCCACTGGTGCTGCTGGTGGCGGTTTCCACGTTTTATCGCAGAGTCCCATATTGGCAAGGGTTGACGCTGTTTTCGGCGGCTGCATTTGTGGCGGGGTTGTTCATCAATCCGCCCTACCGCTTTGCTCCGGAGGACAACCTGGCCTACGCGCGTGTTGTGCGGATGCATCTGGCCGGCATTGCGCAACTGAACAAGCGCTATCCGGGAGCTACCACGCTCTCAGCCTGGCCGGTAACTGACGAGCTGACACGGCCCGAACTGGGTTACCTGAAGCAGGCGGATGAAGTGTACCGGTTGGAGGACTTTACCGCGCCGCAGATCACCCAGGCCGCCGCAGAGCCGGGAAAATACTCGGCCGCGCTGGTGTTCTCAACCAAATATGACCCGCCGTCGCTGGGCCTCAGCCTGGGTCCGAAGAGTGAAGCCATGGACGAGCGCTACTTCGGATTGCATCACGATCTGATGCCGGAAGCGATCGCATTGCAGCTACATGGCACGCTGGTGTGGGAGCGCGAGGACGCGGGGATGTGGATTGCTCTGATCCGCTTCAATCGGCAATTCGAGGCAAGACTTGCGCCGCCTGGTGATTCGCGCGAGGACATTTCCAAGCGCGAAAGTGTGGTAGCCGCCGCCGTCGCGGCGCACAACCTATAATCAGCCTGTTGTGCTTTTCTTATTTTCATTTCGCAGATTGAGAACGTGGTCCGGCAGCGTGGGCGCGGGATTTGCGCTTGTGCTGGCCGTTTTCCTGGCTACGGAAGCGCATTGCCAGGCTGCCGCGCAGGTGAATCCGGGAGATACCACAGCTGGACATGGGCGGATTCTGCTGGTGCTGCCTTTCGATAACCGGACCGGGCAACCGAGCCTGGACTGGATTCGCGAGGCCGCGCCGGAGATTCTCGGCAGCCGCTTCGCCTCGGCGGGCTTTGCGCCCATGAGCCGTGCCGACCGGTTGTATGCCCTTGATCATCTGGGACTTCCGCAGGAGTTTCAGCCGTCGCGAGCCAGTTCCCTGAAGCTGGCGCAGACTCTGGATGCCGATTCGATTGTGGTCGGCAGCTATCTGCAGGATGGAAGCAGCCTTCTGGCCGAGGCGCGGGTGGTGGATGTTCCGCATCTGCGGATGAGCCAGCCGGTGCAGGCTCGGGGAGAGATGCGCGATCTGATTGCCGTCTTCGACTCACTGGCCTGGAAGCTGACGCGGCAACTCGACCCAGGTTTCAGCGTGGCAGAAGAGACATTTGTGGCCGCCGGTGCGGGATTACGGCTGGATGCTTTCGAGCAATACATTCGCGGGATTACGGAGGCGGACCAGCAGGAGAGGCTACGCCATCTGCAGCAGGCGGTTAAGCTAAGTCCGGATTTGGGCGCGGCCTGGATGGCTCTTGGCCGCGAGGATTTTCTCGGGCAACAGTACGAGCAGGCAGCAGATGCCTTTGCCCGGGTGGATCGCAATTCGGCAGACGCGCTGGAGGCGGGATTCTACCGTGGGCTTTCGCTGCTGTATTCGGGGAATTACGCCAAGGCCGAAGAGGCATTCAGCGGGGTGGCGCGAGTACTTCCTCTTGCGGAAGTCTTGAACAACCAGGGGATTGCTGTAAGCCGCCAGGGCCACGACGGCAGCGCGCTTTTTGTCCAGGCCGAGGCCGCGGACCCCAACGCTGCCGACTACCACTTCAACGTCGCGGTCAGCCTGGAGCGCCGCAAGATTGACGCTGGAGCCTTGAACGAACTCGCACAGTATCTGAAGATGAGACCCAACGACACTGAGGCTCAGGCTCTGTTGGTGGCGTGGAAGACGCCTTCGCAGCCGGTGGATCCTGCCAGGCGTGTCGATCCGCTGGAGAGGATTGTGCGCACCTTCGATGCTGTTGCATTCCGCCAGGCCGCCGTGATGATGGATCAGATGGGGGCACAGCGGCTGGCTGCGTTGGGTCCGCAGGAACGGGCTGTTAAGTTGACGGGGCAGGCGCGGGACTTTCTTGACCGTGGTCTACTGCTCGAAGCCGAACGCCTCTACCAGTCAGCCTTGGCAGCCGATGGGAAGGTGGCTGAGGCACACGCCGGCCTGGCCGAGGTGCGCGAGCGGACCGGTGATGTCGAAGATGCCCGCCGCGAGGCGCGCGCCGCACTTGACCAGGCGCCTTCGGCAGAAGCTTACCTGGTGTTGGGCAGGCTCGACTTCGCCGCCAATCATTTGGACGACGCGAGCAAAGAGGCCGGCAATGCCCTGCGAATCGACCCCCAAAGCCGTGCGGCACAAGAACTGAGCCGGCAGATTGAGTCGAAGGCGGGACAGAAGAGAGAATGAGGCCACGGAGGTAAGTGATCCGTAGCCGCCGCAGGGCCCTGATGCGAGGCCCGAAGGAGCGAGAGATGCTTCAGCACGCACGCAGATTTGGATTCCGGAACCTGGTCAGCTTGATCGCAGTGGCGGGATCTGCCTGGGGATGGGCTGTTGCGGCCTGGGCTCAACAGCCGCTGGTGGAAAAGCTGGTTCTCTCGGAGACTATCCAACCAGTGAGCGCGGGGATGCTGGAGCGAGCATTGGGGCGCGCCAACTCGGACGGCGCACAGGCGCTGCTGGTGGAACTGGATACGCCGGGTGGGCTCGTCGAATCGATGCGCACCATGGCAGGAGCCATCCTCAGCTCGCGAGTGCCGGTCATTGTGTATGTGTCTCCCGCGGGGGCACGGGCAGGATCGGCAGGCTTCTTCTTGATGGAGGCAGCCGACGTGGCGGCCATGGCGCCCGGCACCAACGCAGGTGCAGCCCATGTGGTGTTCGAAATGGGCAAGCCCGACGAGACGATGAGCCAGAAGGTGGAGAATGACGCAGAGGCCTTTCTTCGCTCCTATGTGGCCCGGCGCAATCGCAATACCGACGCCGCCATTGCCGCGGTTGCTTCGTCGCACTCGTATAGCGCGGAGGAGGCTCTGACGCAGCACCTTATCGACCTTACGGCTACCAGCGATGCGCAATTACTGGCCGCGCTGAATGGGCGCGAGATTACGCGCATGGATGGTTCAAAGCTGACCCTCCACCTGGCCGGTGCGCGCATTGAGGTGGTGCAACCCACTCTGCGCGAAAATCTTCTGGGCTGGCTGGTGAACCCCAATATCGCCGTTCTGCTTCTGGTGGGCGGGGCGCTGCTCATCTACCTGGAATTCAATACCCCAGGTACCATCGTTCCCGGTGCGCTGGGGACGCTGATGGTTTTGCTGGCCGTCTTTGCGCTCGACCTGCTGCCCATTCGTTACACCGCGGTTCTGCTGTTGATTGGGGCGCTGGTCCTGATGATGCTGGAAGCCAAATTCGGCGGACACGGAGCGCTGGCAATCGCCGGCATTGTCTGCCTGACCTTCGGAATGCTCACCCTGGTTGCCGCTCCTGTACCGGAGATGGCGATCCATCCGTGGGTGGCCATCGCGGTGAGCGCAGGATTTGGGGGAATCACCGTGTTCCTGGTGCGCCTGGCGATGCGCGCACGGCGCATGAAAGCGCGGCTTGGCGCAGACGCCCTGGTGGGCAGCGCGGGCTCGGCGATGGAGGCTCTGGTCCCCGAAGGTCATGTACTGGTGGAGGGCGAGATTTGGCGCGCTGTTGCCAGCCAGCCACTGGTTGCTGGTGCGAGGGTCCGCGTCGTGGGGCATGAGCAGTATCTGCTGCATGTAGTTCCAGCCGAAGCTCCGGGTGCGCCGCAGACGCCCGTATAGAGTCGGCCTCAAGCCTCACTGGAGTACAATCCGTGCTGAGTGAGGGAAACCTAATGTCCGACTCAATGATACCTGTGTGGATATTCGTCGCTATCGTTGTCCTCTACCTGCTCAACTCCATCAAGATCCTCCGCGACTACGAGCGAGCGGTCATCTTCCGCCTCGGCCGTGCCCTGACTCCGCCCAAGGGGCCCGGCATCATCCTGGTCTTTCGGCCGATTGACCAGATGGTGCGCATTTCGCTGCGGCAGGACGTGCTGGAGGTTCCGGCCCAGGATGTGATCACGCGGGACAACGTTACCCTTAAGGTGAATGCGGTGGTCACTCTTTATGTCGTGGACCCTAATGCCGCTGCCATTAAGGTAGCCAACTACGTCTATCAGACGTCGCAATTCGCGCAGACCACATTGCGTTCGGTGTTGGGCGAGGTGGAACTGGACGAGTTGCTGAGTCATCGCGACAAGCTCAACCTGAAGATACAAACCATCATCGACCAGCGCACCGAGCCTTTCGGGGTGAAGGTCATTTCGGTGGAAGTAAAACAGGTGGACCTGCCCGAACAAATGTTGCGTGCCATGGCCAAACAGGCAGAAGCCGAGCGCGAGAAGAGGTCAAAGATCATTCACGCCGAGGGCGAGTTCAACGCAGCGCAGAAATTGGTGGACGCCGCTGCCCTGTTAGCCACCGAGCCGTTGACCCTACAGTTGCGCTATCTGCAAACTCTGACTGAGATCGGAGTGGAAAAGAACACCACCATCGTCTTCCCGCTGCCCATGGAGTTTATGACGTTGCTGAACAAACTCGGGGCCTCGGCCAAGGCAGCTCAGGAGAAGCAGTAAGCCGCTGTTAGCGTTTCGGGGACGGGCGCAAGACGACACATGGAACCACGCCCGCCTGTCGACTCAATCAGGGCCAGCTTCTGCCGCTGGAATGGCCCACAACCGAGGGTAAGGTATGCAACGAGGTCTTGGCGTAGGAGAGTTCGAGCCGGAGGAAGTCCGGCGCGACACAGAACTCACGTTAGGTCCGGCCATGCTGTTGGGCATCGTGGTTGGGCTGATTTTGCTTTGCGGCCTCTGTTTCGGGCTGGGATACGCTTCCGGGCGGCGCGGTTCCGCGGAGACCGCGGCCGCCACGCAGCCTGTAGCGGCGCCCGTGTCGTCCCAGACTTTTGATTCGCCCTCCAAACCATCCGCGACAGTGGCTGGCGCTCCACAGCAGCGTGCCGATGTCGACGAGTCGCCGTCTTCGTCTCAGCCCGGGAATCCAGCGGAAAGCGCAACTGACGCGGGTGCGGTCGTCCCCGGCGCTTCAGCCCAACAGCAGGTCCCTCCAGTTCAGCCGCTGGTAAGGCCTGCCCTTCCGCCCCAGGGAGGCGCGGCTCAGCCTTCCTCTAGCTTGCCGGTGCAGCCGGCGTTCTCTCAGGCACCCGGATTAATGGTCCAGATTGCCGCCGTATCTCATTCGGAGGATGCCGACGTGTTGGTGGGCGCGCTGCGCAGGCGCGGCTATGCGGTTGCGGCACGGCGGGAGCCCGGGGATGGCCTGATTCACGTGCAGGTCGGTCCGTTCAACAATCGCAACGACGCCAACATCATGTGCCAGAGGCTACTCGGCGACGGCTACAACGCGAGTGTGCGGCCGTAAGCTCCGGGCACTTTTGTTATCCCCGCATCCACTCCGGCAGGCCTGAAGCGATGGCTGAACGCACTGCCTGCATCAGGTCTTCGCGCGAGGCAAAATTGCCGGGGTATACGGGCTCATGAAAGATGATGTGCGCCGTGCCGGGATGGATGCGCAGGCTGCCTTTGGCCATCATCGTTTCAGTGCCATAGATAGACACCGGGATGCAGGGCGCCCCGGTTTGCATCGCCAGGTAGAAAGGGCCTTTCTTAAACGGCAACATGCGGCCATCTTTGGAACGCGTGCCTTCAACGAAGGTCGTAATGTGAATACCTTTTCCCAGTAGGCGCCCGGCCTCGGCGATGCTTTGCTGCGCGCTTTCCTTGTTACCCGTGCGGTCGACGGCAATAAACTCCCCCTGCCGGAAGCCGGTACCCAGGACTGGAATCTTCATCAGCGAGCGCTTCATAAAGGCGGAGGTGCGCCCCGGAATGCGCGGAATCAGCGCCGGTGGATCGAGATTGGAGACGTGGTTGGCCATGAAGATGCAGGCAGTATTTGCCGGTACGTGGTCACGGCCTTCTGTCACTACACGGATTCCGGCCAATAAATATCCGCTTCGCACCATAAATTGCGTGGCGTTGTAGAGTGGCAGCACATTGCCCGTGAGCCAGGTCCAGGGAATGAACAGTATTGCCGAAGGAACACCGAGGATGACCATCGTGGTCACGAAAACAAGAGATGAGAGCATGAGACTTTCTTGGTAATCAGGTTTGAAGTTCCTTCAGCCGCGCCGGAAGCTTCTCATAAATCCCGTCGAAGCCGCCATTGGATAGTAGGGCGACCACGTCGCCGGGTTGAAGCTGAGGGACGATGTGATTGATGATGGCATCCACGTCGGCGTGCAATTCGGCAGGGGTACCGGCTGCGTTGAGTGCGCGCACCACATCTTCGGGGTGCAGGCGTTGGTCTTCGGGAATGCGTTCCTGCTGGTAGACGCCGGCCAGGATGACGCGGTCGGCAAAGCGCAGGCTCTGGACAAGATCGGATGCAAGGACCTTGCGGCGCAGGGTGTTGGAGCGCGGCTCCAGCACGGCCCATAGCCGTGCCTGCGGGTACACCGAGCGCAATGCGCGTAGGGTTTCACGAATGGCCGTGGGGTGGTGGGCAAAATCCTCGATGATCGTGATTCCGCCCACCTCCGCGCGTACCTCGAGACGGCGCTTCACACTTCTGAAACTGGCCAGGGCTGACTGGATGACTTGTGTTCCGACGCCCCGACTGGCGGCGAGGGCTGCAGCGGCAGTGGCGTTAAGCGCGTTGTGTTCACCGCCCAGGCTCATCTCCAATTCAGCCCAAAGCGCGCCGCCTCGCCACACTTCCCAGCGAGTGAGGCCGTCATCATGGCGAAGGTTGCGGATTTGCCAGTCCGCCGCGGCGGTCAAGCCGTAGCGCTCGACACGGCAAAACGCATGACTGATGCACTCGGTCACATTGGTGCTGCCATCGTAGGCGACGATCACGCTGCGGCGCGGCACCAGGTTCACCAGTCGTTTGAAGGCCGTTTTTACTGCATCCAAGTCCGCGTAGATGTCGGCGTGATCGAACTCCACGTGGGTCAAAATCAGGGCGTCGGGAAAGTAGTGCAAGAATTTTGGGCCCTTGTCAAAGAATGCCGTGTCGTATTCGTCACCCTCCACGATGAATGTGCGGGTGGGCCGCAGTTGAAAGCTACTGCCAAAATTTTCCGCCACGCCTCCGATCAGAAACGAGGGCTCCAGGGCTGTGTCCTCGCGCGCGGCAACCTGATAGATCCATGCCAGCATGCTGGTGGTAGTGGTTTTGCCGTGAGTGCCTGCGATGACTAGCGGCTCGCGGCCCGTGAGGAACTCCTCACACAGCAGCGCGGCCATGGATGTGAAGGGAATTCGGTCGTCGAGAACGCGCTCCACCTCAGGATTGCCGCGCGAAAGCGCATTCCCGATGACGACTAGGTCCGGGGCGGGATCCAGATTGGCTTCGGCGTACGGCTCGAGCACAGGGATGCCAAGATCGCGAAGGATATCGCTCATGGGCGGATAGGCCGCTTTGTCCGAGCCTGTAATGCGGTGCCCCTGCAACTGCAGTAGTCCGGCCAGGGACGCCATGGCGGTGCCGCAGATGCCGCTTAAATGAATGTGCCGGGACAGTGGATTCATGGTGTCACCGCCGGCTCCAGCAGGAGCAACTGCGTTTTCTCGCCGGCATCCAATTCGGCTTCAACGCCGAACGTCAGGGTCACATTCTGGCGCGAAACATGACCGCTGCGCAGGCCGATGGCGATGGGGCCGTCGAAATCGTGAAAGGCGCTCAGGATGACTTGTTCTAGTAACTCCGGCGGCGCGCCCGGCGACGCGCAATCGATCATTTCACCAAAGATGAGACCGCGCAGGCCTTCGAACTTTCCCGCCTCGCGCAACTGCCATAACATGCGGTCGACCTGGTAGGGCTTGGCGCCGGTGTCTTCGAGGAAGATGAGTTTGTTCTCCGTGGACGGTTCCCAGGGCGTACCGAGCAGAGAAACCAATATGCTGAGGCAGCCACCATAAAGAGTGCCCTCTGCGGTGCCGGGCTTCAAGGAGCGCAGGCCCTCAGACGCGCCCACACTATAAGGCTTGCCAGCCAGCGCCGATTGAAAGCTGGCCAGGTGGACGCCGTCTTCGAGCGCGAAATCCGCAGCGACCATGGGGCCGTGAAATGCGGGCAGGCCGAGTTCATCGAGCAGGTGCAGTTGAATGCCGGTCAAGTCGCTGTAGGCGAAGAAGGGCTTGGGATGATTACGGATGAGCCCGAAATCAAGGCCAGGGAGCAGATAGTTGGATCCATAACCGCCGCGCACACAGGCCACGATACTGGTGTCGGGATCGGCGAACGCCCCGTGCAGATCGTCAAGGCGCTCGGCAGGCGTTCCGGCAAAGAAGAGTGGCCCGCGCGTTTGTGTGTGAGTGCGGAGCCGGGGCGCGTAACCCAATGCGCGCAAGCGGTCGAGGCCGCCGCTCACGCGCTCGGGGTTGGCAAAGGAAGCGGGCGAGATTACGCTGATGCCCTCACCCTTGTGAATGGGGGCGAGTGGAAAAAGCGGCATGGGCTCGAATGGAGCGTTCATCGTCACCACGCCTCGCCGCGTGCAATCAGGGAAGCTGGACCGGTGAGATCGAGCTCCGTGCCGGGCCCGCTCCAGGCCACGGTCTGCGCGCCACCGGGAGCTACGACGCGCAAAGGCGACCCGGCCAACCCCAATGAAATTGCGCCTGTGGCCGAGGCGGAACTGCCAGTGCCGGAAGAAGTGGTAGGGCCGACGCCGCGTTCAAAGATGCGAATCTCAATCTCCTGCGGGCCGAGGACGCGCACGAACTCGACGTTGGTCTGGTGAGGAAAATCGGGATGGACACAGAGCTGACCGCCGAGGTCGTGCCATGACCGGCCGGCCACGCGGAACTCCGCATTGTCGACCACGATAACGAAGTGCGGGTTGCCGGTGGAGACCTCCACACCTGCGATTTCCAGACCGTCAGCGAGCCGTACCGTCCGTGGCGCGATCGCGGGAACGCCCATTCCTGTGGTGACTTCAATGGAGAAGCCGCTGCTGGTGTTCATCTCGATTACTTGGCACACGCGCGGGCCCGCATCGGTTTCAATGCGCAATTCATCGCCGGGCTTGGAAGCGAGCGAAGCGGCCATCCACGCGGCGACGCAGCGGGTGCCGTTGCCGCTGATCTCGGCAATGGAGCCGTCAGCGTTGTGCAGGCGAAGGCGGCCTGCAGCGGGACCGGTCCATGCGAAAAACTCAATGCCGTCGGCGCCGATGCCGGTGTTGCGCGCGCAAAGGCGACGTGTCAGGCTCGCCCAGTCGTGGCCCGTCGCGGCGTCCTCGGTGACGATGAGAAAGTCGTTGCCGCAGGCGTGGGCTTTGGTGAAGGGAATCAATCTTCCTCCGGATCGCGGAATGTGAACAGTGCGCTGATGGCGGGTTCGGCGCCAAGTTGCGAGTGCAAGCGCTCGTGCTGTTTTTTGGTTGCGGTCAGGGTAAAACTGACGCGTTGCAGTTCGCCGATGGCGTCGCGATCTACGGTCGCAAGCCGCTCGCCCGCCTTGTCCATCGCGTCCAGAATCGACTGCAGCATGGCCGTCTCGTCACGTCCGCGGGCCTCGTAGATTAGCGGATAGATTTTGATGCTTGCGCGCCGCTCAAGGAATCCGACCAACTCAAGAGCGACAATGACGATCACTGCGGCGACCGCAGCCGCCGCAAAGAGTCCTGCACCGCAGGCCATACCGATGGAGGCCACCACGAAGACGCTGGCGGCGCTGGTGAGGCCGCTGATGCGGCTGCGATTGTGTAGGATGAGTCCCGCGCCCAGAAAGCCTATTCCCTGCACGATGTTGGAGGCGACGCGGCCTTTGTCGGGATTGGCGTCGCCGGCCAGCACGGCTGAGAGCAGCGTGAAGAACGCGCTGCCCATGCAGATCAGCAGATTGGTGCGCACGCCCGCGGCCTTGCGCTTGGCCTCGCGCTCCAATCCGACTAGACTGCCCAGCAGGCATGCCACCAGCAGGCGACTGATGGCGCCGTTCACCACGACCACCTGTTGCAGCCAACTGAAGTCGAAGGGTTGCGCGAACTGTGCGAGGGCGGTGCTCATGCAAATACCTTGCCCGATGCTAACACTGCTACTGTCCTTTGTTGAGGGCTTGGGTATCGGAGACGTAAACCGTGCCCGGAGCCTGGCCAGGGGCTATGAAACAGCCCGCAGCCGTAAGTCCAGCGGGGTGCGCCTTTACGGCATGGTCGATGGCGTCGCCGTCGAAAGCGAGCACTATGGCCGCGTGTTGCGCAGGCTCCGCCAACGCGGCGGTGTAGAACTCCTGGTCGCTCTCGTTGATGGTCTGGCGCAGCGGGATCCCGGTAAGCGCGACGAGTTGTGGGTAAGTGGATGTATCCATCAGGATCACACCGCCGGGGCGTGTAGCGAGCAGAGCGCGCAGGACGGGAGGAATCTGGTTTTCGAACGGCCGACGGGCATCAATATTCTTTGTGCCCTCGACATAGATCAGCGGTCGCTCGCGTACTACTCGCCAGGCATTCAGGGCAACCCACGCAAACAACAGGCCCGCTGCATAGCTGGTCCACCGTGGCTTGAACTCACGCACTGCGGCCAATGCGAATTGCGCGGCAAAGCCCAATCCCAGCGCGAAGGCCGGCAACAGCTCGATTCCATAGCGGGTGTTGTACCAGGAGTGAGGCCACCAGATCGGCAGAAAGATGGGCACCGAGTTGTAGGCCACCGAATATGCATAGAAGGGGACCGGTAGCCACAGAAGCAGCGCCCACAGAAATTCGCGGCGGCGCGCAGTGATCCAGGCCCAGGCCGTGCCGAGAAGGCTAATTGCCAGCAGCAGGTTGCCCCATGCAACTGCGGCTGCATCCATCTCCGCGGCCTTGGTGAAGAGCAACAACGAAACCCAGGGGTCGTGCCAGCCTGGGTGCGGAGGCCAGCCGGGCGCGGCAGTGCGCAACTCGATTGCTTTGGCGGAATAAGGCCCTCGCGCGAATTCGAGCCAGTCGCCGAAGACTGCAGCGTTGTAGACAAACCAGGCAACAGGAGCGGCGACGACTACAGCGCCCGCCAGCCAGAAGGCGCGAGAGCGTAACTCGCCTCGGCGAAGCAGTACCATGCCCACGCAGACCCAGGCCAAAAGGGCCAGAATCCAACCGTCATAACGAGTAAAAATTGCACCGACCAGGGAAGCTGCGATGCACCACAGCAAACGCGAGGCATGGCGCGGAGAGGTTTCAAGGCTGGCTCGCCATTCGACCAGCCAAACCACGGTCCAGATCAGCTCGCACAAAAACAGCGGCTCCGTCATAGCCGTGGTCTGCAGGTAGAGCAAATTCGGATTTGTGGCGAAGAAGGCCAGCGTGAGGGCGGCCGCGAGCGGATGGAGCCAGCGGCGTGCCAACCGGTAGACCCCGGCACAGCCGGCAAGAAAGGCAAGGGCCGAAGGGATCATGCCCGCGATGCCATTGGCCCACCATCTGTACACAGCGACAAAGGGCATCAGTAAAAGGTGCGGCAGAGGCAGCCACACTGAACCCAATTGCGCCAGCCCTGGCCGGCGCGAATCAAGAACGCGTCGCGCAATGTGCAGGTGGGCTACCGCATCGCCATAGTTGAGCATGGCGCCATGGCGCCAGCTCCACTCGACCGCCGTGAGCGAGGCTGCCGCGCAACAGGCCAACACGGCCAGCCACTCAGCGCGGCGAACGGGCGATTCAGTCAAGGTGGGTCAACTCGCGGAAAAGGGTGAACCGGTGATCGATCTCCTCGCGCGGAAGCTGCTGCAGACGCTCCGTGCCGAAACGCTGCACGGCGAACGAGCCCATGACGCTGCCGTAGAACATGGCGCGGCGGAAAGCGCCCGGCGTGAGCTCAGCCTGCGAGGCCAGATAGCCAAAGAAGCCGCCGGCAAAGCTATCGCCCGCGCCGGTGGGATCTACCACTTCTTCGAGCGGTAGAGCCGGGGCTCTGAATGTGCGTTCCCCACTCTTAACGTTTGCGGCAGAGCCGTGGAATAACGTCGCTCCATACTCACCGTGTTTGACCACCAACATGCGTGGTCCCATCGTCAGCACCCTGCGAGCGGCCTGCAACAGGTTATTATTGCCCGCCAGCATGCGGGTCTCCGTGTCGTTGATGAGTAAGATGTCGAGTCCCTTCAGAACCTGCAACAGCGCCGTGCGATGATCCTTGATCCAATAGTTCATTGTGTCGCCGGCCACCAAGCGTGCCTGGGGCATGGCTTCTCGCACGCGACGCTGGAGAACGGGATCGATGTTGGCCAGGAACAGGAACTGCGAATCGCTATAGGCCTCGGGAATCTTGGGCGCAAAAGTTCCAAAGACATTCAGCTCGGTGGTGTGAGTCTTGGCTTCGTTGAGGTTGTCGAGATACGATCCCTCCCAAAAGAAGCTCTTGCCGGCTGCGCGCTCGATGCCTTGCGTGTCGATGCCGCGATTCTTGAAAACAGCCTCTTCATCGGCGCCAAAGTCCTCGCCGACCACGGCGATGACGCGGACGTCGGTGAAATAGCTGGCCGCAAGTGCGAAGTACGTAGCCGCGCCACCCAGGCAACGCTCTTGCCGGCCCGCTGGTGTCTCAATCGAATCGAAGGCAACGCTGCCCACTACGGTAATTGCCATGCATCTTCCTCTCCAAATCGGATCAAATCACTCACCAGCGCTCGTGTTACCAGCCAAGATACTTTCCAAACAACAGCTTGAGCCGCTCTTTGGTTGCCGCGGGAATCGCATCGGGTTGAGTTAATACGGCAAAGCGAGCTGCCGAGGCACAGGCGCAGGCTCGCTCTACCGGCATAGCCGCCACCGCAGCCTTCACCACTTTGGCTGCGTTGTCTGCGTTCTGATGGAGGACGGCCACAATTTGTTCGATGGTGACTGCATCATGGCCTTCGCGCCAGCAATCGTAGTCGGTGACCATGGCCACTGTGGCGTAGCAGATTTCAGCTTCGCGGGCCAGCTTGGCCTCTTGCAAATTGGTCATGCCGATCACGTCCGCGCCCCAACTGCGGTAGAGGTTCGACTCGGCCTTGGTAGAAAACTGCGGCCCTTCCATGCAAACATAGGTGCCGCCCAGCTTGCCCACCACACCAACTGTGGCGCAAGCCTGGGCCGCGGTTCCGGCCACAGTGGCGCAGACCGGGTCGCCAAAGGCTACGTGGCCCACAATCCCATCTCCAAAAAAGGTGGAGATGCGGTGGAAGGTGCGATCGATGAACTGATCGGGAACCACGAAGTCGGTGGGCTTGTGCTCTTCTTTGAGCGAGCCGACGGCAGAGACAGACAGGATGCGCTCCACGCCAAGCTTCTTGAAGGCATAGATGTTGGCGCGGAAGTTCAACTCCGAGGGCAGGATGCGGTGTCCGCGCCCATGCCGCGCCAGAAAGGCCACTTTGCGCCCCTCCAGTTCGCCCAGTACAAAGGCGTCGGAAGGCGAGCCAAAGGGTGTCTCCACGCGCTCCTCGCGCACGTTGGTGAATCCGGGCATGGAGTACAGTCCGCTGCCGCCTATAATGCCGATCTCCGCTTGAATCAAACCCGCTCCTTCCATCGCGCGACAAAGAGACGCCAATGAGGGCGCCCGAGCCGCTGCGATGGGTCGTTTTCCGACCCGCACGCCAGTTAGTTGCAAACACCTCAGTATAAAGGCAGGACGCGCACAGAGGTGCGTGTGGGCAAGCGCCCATCGGCTGCATATCACAGAGCGGTCATGACATCAGCGGGGAAGGCGATGGAATTCGTGGCGTTTGACACGGTGCCGCGAGTAACGCCTGAGCCGCACGCATAGGTCGGCGCGCTCAGATGTTGTGCCTTTGTCGTTTGCGGTTTAGAGATGCAAGAAGTGGTCCGCTCCGTAGACAAGTCCCAGGGTGACAAGAGCGATGAAGACCTCCCCGATGGCTCCCACCGCGAAGGGTCTCCAACCCTGCTTGCCGAGTTCGCGGAGGTTGGTGCGCAGACCAACTCCCGCGAAGGTCAACAGGAATGCCCAGCGGGAGAGGTTCGCCAGGCTCGTGAGTTGAGGCTTGGCGAAGAAGCCCAGAGTCGCAAGGAGCGAGATGAAGAGGAATCCAAGTACGAACTTGGGGAACTTGCGCCACAAGAACGCCGCCTTGTTGCCTACTGCGTGGGCCTCCCCCCGCGATGCCCAATAAATGGCGTAGGCCAGTACCACGAAGCCGATGAGGGCGTTCCGCGTGGTCTTCGCCAATACGGCCACCTTGCCTGCGGCATCGGAGTAGAGGGCGCCTGCGGCTGTGGCTTCCGCTGTGTTGTCCACCGCGAGGCCGGCCCACAGGCCATAAGCCTTGTCGCTCAAATGCAGCGAATGACCGATGAGCGGAAAGGTGAACAACGAGATTGCGCCCAGGGCGAGGATGGCGGCAATCGCATAGGAGGCGTCTTCATCGTCGGCGTCGATGGCTGGTTGGGCGGCAATGATGGCCGAGACTCCGCAGATGGACGAGCCGACGGCGAGCAGAGAAGTGAGTTTGGGCTTGAGTTTGAAGGTTCGGCCCAGCAAGTGCATGAATGTGAGCGAAAGGGCGAGTGCCACGGCGACCAGCGCCAGCGAGATACCGCCGAGGTGGAGAATGTCGCCGAGCAGGAAGCGGGAACCGAGTAGCACGATTCCGGCCTTCAGCCAGAACTCGTAGGTGGCCACGCCGGCCTGAAACACGCGGGGGATGCCGACGGTGTTCGCAATGACGAGGCCAATGACGATTGCCCAGAGGACGTATTCAATGTTGGGGAAAGTCAGGTGGTGGGCTTTGGTGTAGCCGGCGATGGATTGCTCAATGAACTTTCCCGCGTAGCCTACAGCAACCAGCAGCAGCAGGCCGGGAATCAGCGCGACGATGCGGCGGCCGAGTTGAATTGGCTGGTCAAGGCCGAGCGGGCGAGTCGATGAAGCGGCGGTGGCCATGTTGATCTCCTTGCAGGTGAAGGTGTCGGCATTTTGGAGAGGGTGCTCCAGCGGGCAGCATCCGGATTTACCACTTGATTGAAGGAATGAGGTTGAGGCGAACAAGCAGCGCCAGGGCAAGCGCTAGTGCGACGGCATACACGTCGAGCGAAAGGCCGCGGCGGGGATTGGGGACGGTGGTTTCAGGCATTTTGGCCTCCAAGGTTTGGTCTTGAACTTCAGACTGAGACGGCGACGCTCTCCTCTTCCGGACACCCGGTAGCGGCCGGTTCCCGAACAGCCCACCCGGCGATAAGCAGGCTGGGCGCGAGGGTCGGCGGAGCATCGCCTAGGGCCGCGAGCGTGGTGCGATGGACCTGCTGGCCCGGTTGTGCGGCGCGGGAGACGATGGCGCAGGGGAAGTCGGGCGGGAGCCCTTCCTGCAGCCACTCAAGCGCCAGCAGGCGCAAGTCACGTCCCGGCATATAGACCACACGCGTCGAGCCCTCCCGGTGCGGCAGTGGCGATTGATTGTGCGACTGAGCGTGGTGGCCGGTGGAGAAAATGACATTCGACGCCGTGTCGCGATCAGTCAGGGAGCAGGGAATGGCGGCGGCGGCGGCGAAGGCGGCGGTGATGCCAGGGACGACTTCAAAGGGAATGCCTGCCGCGGTGAGAGCCGCAATCTCCTCGGCCGCACGGCCAAAGATCAGTGGGTCGCCGCTCTTGAGACGGACCACGCTGCGATGCGCACGGGCGTGTTCGGCCATCAGCGCGTTGATCTCTTCTTGCGCAATGGTCTTGATGCCGCAGCGCTTGCCTACGTTGACAACTTCACAACCGGACCGAGTCAGGTCAAGAATTGCATTCGGGACAAGATCGTCATGGAGAAGGACATCTGCACTCTGAATGAGCCGCAGAGCCTTGACGGTGAGCAGGTCCGGGTCGCCGGGGCCAGCCCCGACAAGGTGCACCGTCCCTCGCGAGTTCGTATTCTGCTTGTCGATTGCTGCGAGAGCAATCTGACGCGAAGGGCAGGAATCGGATTCGCAGACAGGCCGTTGCGCAAGTTGATGGAGCAACAATCTGCGTGCCTCGGTGCGGGGGTGCGCGGCAAGAACCTCGCGGCGGAGTTGGCCAAGGCTTTCAAGCCATGGGCCCAGATCCTGGGGCAACTGCTCGTCGATTTCGCGGCGCAGGCGCTGCGCGACTGCAGGGCTCTCGCCGGCTGTGGAGATGGCGATTTGAAGTTCGCCTCGGCTGACCACCGAACCGAAGAAGAAATCGCAATTGGGAATGTCGTCCACACTGTTGCACAGGATGCCGCGCTCGACCGCGCCGTGATACACGGCGGAGTTGACGGCGGCGGAGTCGGTGGCGGCGATGACCATGTAATTGCCGTCGAGGTCGGAGAGTTGGAACGGCCGCTGTACCCATTCGAGCCTTCCCTCCGCTGCCAATCGGCGGATCTCGACCTTTGCCTCTGGCGCAACGACGCGAAGGCGCAGTCCGGTTTTGAGCAGGCTGCCGACCTTGTCCAGTGCCACAGAGCCCGCGCCGACCAGCAGACCGGGGCGTCCATCAAGCTTGAGGAAGATAGGCAGAAGGCTCATGGTCTAGTCCTTAATCAGCCACGGCGTGCGGCACGCGGCCGGTGGGCAGATCGCGCTCGACAGGGGCTAGAACTTCCCCGGCGAGATGGGCGCGAAGTTCGTTATTGGTATGGCGGCTAAACCAGGCGCGCAGGTTTTCCGAGGGCTGGCGGCTGGCCAGGTATTCGCGAAGCAGGCGCTCAATGGCTTCGGGCACCTGCGTGGCGAGGCAACGATATCCGGCCGGCTGTGCAATGGCCGCGTACCGGCCCACGGACCCGCCGAGGCAGAAGTAGTAGGCATCCGCCAATTTGCCCTCGTGTTTGATCTTCTTGCCTTCCAAGCCGATGTCGGCGATCCAGTGCTGGCCGCAGCTGTTGGGGCAGCCAGTTACGTGGAGCTTCAGATCCTGGTCGAACTGCGGCAAGCGCTCTTCGAGTTCGTCTACCAGCCAGCGGGTAAAGCCCTTGGTCTCGGTAATGGCCAGCTTGCAGAACTCGGTGCCGGTGCAGGCGACAGCGCCGCGCCAGAACGGGGAACCTTCGACGTGAAGGCCGATCTGGCCCAGTTCGCGGGCAAGTTCCGCAGTCTTCTGATTGGGGATGTCGATGAAAAGGAGATTCTGCGAAACCGTGGCGCGGAGTGCTCCGCTGCCAAAGCGATCGGCTAGATCGGCAGCGGCTTGCAGTTGCTCTCCCGTGAGCCGGCCATTCAGCACGGAGGCGCCAACATAGCTCAAGCCCTGTTGTCGCTGCGGATGAACGCCAATGTGATCGCGAAGGGATTCATCGGGCACTTGCTCGGGTACGCCGGGAAGTAGAACGAAATCAAGCCGCGACTGGAGCTCGGTAAGGAAGCTCTCAGCGGTCCAGCTTTCCTTCATAAACAGATACTTCAGGCGCGCGCTGTCCCGGCTTTGGCGCAGACCTTGCTGGTCGCGGAAGATCTCGGCTACCGCGCGCGCCACGGGGACTGCCTGGTGCGGCATGACAAAGGCATCCAGTCGGACGGCGAGATGAGGTTCGTTGGAGAGGCCGCCGCCTATACGCAGCGAGTAGCCCACTTCGCCGTTGTGCTTGACCGGCGTGAGGCCGATGTCGTTGATCTCAGGATAAGTGCACCAGGAAGGGCAGCCGGTGACAGAGATTTTGAACTTGCGCGGCAGGTTATAGTAGTCGGAGTTTCCCTGCAGCAGGTGCGAGATTTCGGTGGCCAGCGCAGAGGAGTCGATGAGTTCATCGGCCGCGACCCCGGCCAGCGGACAACCGGTCACGTTGCGGACCACGTCCCCGCAGGCGCCTTTAGGCGAGAGGCCTATCGCGCTCAGCGCATCGACTACCTCGGGTAGTGACTCGATGGTGAGCCAGTGAAGCTGGATGTTCTGGCGAACGGTGATATCGGCCAGGTTGCGAGCGTATTTGCGCGAAATCTCGCCGATTGCACGCAGTTGGCTTGAGGTGACGATGCCGTTGGGCATTCCGATACGCATCATGAAGTACTCGGTTGTCAGACCCTCGCCGCCCTTGCCGCCCGTAACGCCCGCGCCGTCGCCCTGGGTGTAGATGCCCCACCACTTGAAGTAGGTGGACGCCCACTCCGGCAGCACGCTGGAGCGGCCCTCACGAGCAAAAGCGCGCACTTCGTCGAATGCTTGCCATGGATTCTTTTCGCGCTTCAGACGTTCAGCTCGCTGAGCCTTGGTCTCTTTCACTGGTACAGCTTCACTCATAGTTCCTCTTTGCCGGGGAAATAGAATGCCCGCGGCAGCTATGGCTGCATCGCGGGCATCTAGAAACCTCGGAGTACGTTCTAACTCTCAGACCCAGGTCACCTGTGCGCGCGAAGCGGCGTACAGAAGCGACAACAGGATCTTCCTTGCATGAAGTTAATCGTACGCAGGGCCGTGGGAAAAAGCAACCTCCGTCTTGACGCGGGCAGCGTGGCAGAGGTGTCCTGTGCTTGGGCGGCCGCGCTATGCTCATTTTGTAGGAGCAAACTCGTATTCCCGTGCATCCTACGGACTCGGATCGGCCCCATCTATATAAGAGGGAGGAGTTATGGAGTTTACATGTCTGGGCAAGACCGGACTGCAAGTCTCGCGCATATGCCTCGGTTGCATGACCTATGGCGCGCCGGCTACCGGTGAACCGAAGGGTGGCCGGCACGCGTGGGCTCTTGACGACGAAGAAAGCCAACCCTTTCTGCGCCAGGCGCTGGACATTGGAATTAATTTCTTTGACACGGCGAACGTGTATTCCAGCGGCGCCAGCGAAGAAGTGCTGGGGAGATTCTTGAAGGCCAACGTGCGCCGCGAATCCGTGGTCATTGCGACCAAGGTGCATGGCGTGATGCGCGACGAGCCCAATGGGCAAGGTCTTTCGCGCAAGGCCATCTTCTTCGAACTCGATCAGAGCCTGCGCCGTTTGCAGACCGATTATGTGGACCTCTACCAGATTCACCGCTGGGACTACCAGACACCAATTGAAGAGACTCTGGAGGCTTTGCACGACCTTGTCAAAACGGGAAAGGTGCGTTACATCGGCGCCTCGTCCATGTATGCATGGCAGTTTGCCAAGACGCTTTATCTCGCCGACCTGCACGGCTGGACCCGCTTCGTTTCCATGCAGAATCATTACAACCTGTTGTACCGGGAGGAAGAGCGCGAGATGCTCGGCCTTTGCCAGTCAGAAGGCATTGGCGTGATCCCCTGGAGCCCGCTGGGACGCGGCCGGCTCACTCGCCCGTGGCAAAGCGAGCATACCAGGCGCTTTGAGACGGATCAGTTTGGAAGAAGCATGTATTCCCAAACCGAAGATGCGGATCGACACGTGGTTGACCGCCTGGGGGAACTTGCCGAAGAGCGCGGCGTACCACGAGCACAATTGGCACTAGCATGGCTGCTTAGTAAGCCCGCCGTTACGTCGCCGATTGTGGGTGCTACCAAGCTGCATCACCTCCTGGACGCCGCGGCAGCATTGTCGCTGAAACTGACGCTCGCTGAAGTGGCTGCTCTCGAAGAACCGTATAAGCCCCACCCGGTACTGGGCTTCTCCTGAGTCCCAGTTAGAGCCGCGCGGTGTCCTCAGCCTGAGCGACGAATGTGCGGGACTATCCGCCATTTGACGGCCCTGCGCTGGCCGCGCACCAAAGCTCAAAATGACTGTAGTCTCCAATAACGATCAAAAATGTGTGCGAATGGGTGGATTGCAATTGACACTGCTGCGATTTTTGCGCTTCAATGAAACAAATGCATGAATATGCCGAGAGTTGATGACGCCGCCTGTGCGATGCGGGACGACGGGTTGCGGTCAATCCCGTCGGTTGTGCCAAAGAGAGATAAGCAGTAATGGAGATGCGGCCTGTGGCTCGTCGATTGGGAAGAATTGCTTCGCTCGTTTTGAGTGTTGTTTGGCTATGTCTTTTGATGGCGGCATTGACGAATGCGCAATTCGCCTACTGCAGAACGCGTGCAAGGTCAAATGCGGATGCGCCAAAACCCGCGGCGCAGAGTTCAACTGAGCGGCCTTGGATGAACCGTTCGCTCTCGGCGGAAAAGCGCACGGATCTGCTCCTGCGGGAGATGACGCTCGACGAGAAGATTACGCTGATGCATGGAGTGACTGCGCCGACAGGGGATGTGGCGAGTGGGAATCAGTCTGTTGTACCTCCCAAGGGATACGTGGGATATGTCCCCGCCATCCCCCGCCTTGGAATTCCAGCCCTGCGATTGGCGGATGGAAGAGCAGGAGTGGGGAATGCGGCGCGCGATGTGACTCTGCTGCCGGCCCCAATCGCTGCGGCGTCCAGTTGGGATCCTGAATTGTTGAACGAATTTGGGCGAGTGCTTGGGCAGGAACAATGGGGCAAGGGAACCAACGTGGCACTGGGTCCCTCGATCGATGTCGTTCGCGTGCCGGAGTGGGGACGCACGTTTGAGAGCTACGGCGAGGACCCCTACTTCAACGGCCGGATGGCGGCAGCCGAAATCAAAGGCATTCAGAGTCAGGGCCCGATCGCCGATGCAAACATGTACTTGACGATGAACCAGGAAAGCGACCGTTTCAGAGCCGACTCGGTGGTGGATGAAAAGACGCTCCAGGAGATCTATCTCCCGCCCTTCGAGGCGTCGGTGCGGGACGGTCACGTGGGCACATTCATGTGCGCCTATGTCAAGACCAATGGAGTTTACTCCTGCGAGAACGCCGACATCCTTGAGCGCATGTTAAGAGAGCAACTCAAGTTCGATGGCTGGGTCATGAGCGATTGGGGCGCGACCCATTCTACGGTCGACTCGGCGATTCACGGACTCGATCAGCAGATGCCTGACGACACGTTTTATGGCGCGGCTTTGAAGAGCGCGGTGCAGGCCGGGCAGGTAAACACCTCTACGATTGACGAACACGCGCGCAGGATACTCGTTCCCATGTTTCGCCAGGGCTTGTTCGACAAGACGCAAACAGCCACCTGGGAGTCGAACGTGCGGAGTCCACAGCACGATGCCTTTTCTAGGAAAGTGGCCCAGGAAGGCACAATCCTGCTCAAGAACGACCGCTCTATTCTTCCGCTTCATGCGGATGCGTCGATCGCGGTATTTGGAGCTGCAGGAAGCATAGCGCCGAAGGCTGAAGGCGGCGGCAGTTCGGCAGTGATTGCGCCCTATATAGTGAGTCCCCTCGACGGCATCCGCAAAGACGCCGATGCAGGAGTGCAGGTTTCGTATGCGGATGGCAGCGATCTGGCGGCTGCATCGAAGATGGCCGGCGATGCGCAAATTGCGATCGTGTTTGTTCACACCGACGAAACCGAAGGCGATGACCGTCCGAATCTTGAACTTCCCGGAAATCAGGACCAACTCATTACCGCCGTCGCCGGAGCCAACCAGCGGACAATCGTCGTGCTCGATACCGGTGGCCCCGTGCTGATGCCGTGGGTGAATGAGGTGAGTGGGGTCATCGAGGCGTGGTATCCGGGGCAGGAAGATGGTAACGCGATTGCCGCCATCTTGTATGGCGACGTCAACCCCGCGGCTAAGTTACCCCTGAGCTTCCCGCGAGCGGCGAACGAGATACCCACTTCACAAAAGGAACAGTGGCCCGGTGTGGGTGGGCATTCTCTCTATAGTGAGCATCTGAATGTCGGCTATCGCTGGTACGATGCGACGAACACTCAACCCCTGTTCCCATTTGGCTTCGGCCTATCCTATACCACCTTTCGACTCAGCCATCTGGCTGTGGAACCTGCGAAGCTGGAACTGAAATCCGGAGAAGTGACCGGAAAAGTGCTGGTAAGAGTAGAGGTAACGAATACCGGGAATCGAAAAGGCGCTGAGGTGGTACAGGCTTATGTCGGGCAGCCCGCAGCGAACAACGAGCCGCCCCATCAGCTGCGCGCATTTGCAAAAGTTCAGTTGGAACCTGGAGAAACAAAGCCTGTAAGTCTGACGTTAGACGAGCGCTCATTTTCTGGCTTCGACCCTTCGCAACATCGTTGGGTGTCTCCTCAGGGCACCTACGAGATATTCATTGGGACATCCTCCCGCGACCTTCCACTGCACAGCCGCATTACTATCGGCCCATCACGATAGTTGCGAAACCGCTGCTGTATTCGTGCGGTGGCTTTGAGGAGGAAGTTTCATGAACGCGAAGAAGCTGACAAAATGGTTGATAGTCTGCGTGATTGCACTGGTTTGCGCGTGTGGTATGCATCTGTTTGCGGCTGCTGAATCAAGTCATCGCACTACGCTTTCGCTCAATGGGCAATGGGACGTGGAAGACAGTGTCAGCCCGGATGCGATGCCGAAGAGCTACAGCCACAAGGCGCCCGTGCCGGGGTTGACGCATTCAGCCGTCCCGGCGTTCCCGGATGTTGACCAATATCAGAGCCGCGAACTGCTCTCAAACCTGGTGGATCAGGGCATGTACTCCAAATCCGACTTCGAAAAGCTGGGCAATGCGCGCGGCATCTCCCACCAACAGCGAAACTACTTCTGGTATCGGAAGACATTCAATGCACCCGCCCAGGACGCTGTTGCGCTTCTAAAGGTGAATAAAGCGCAATTCGGTACCGTGGTCTACATGAACGGCGTGCGCATCGGCGAGCACGATCCTTGCTTTACCTCAGCGTACTTCGACGTGACACGGACGATACACTGGGGTGCGGCCAACCAAGTCGTCATCCGGATTGGCGCACATCCTGGAGTGCTACCGGAAAACGTGTCGCAGGGTACGGACTTTGAGAAGAACCGCTGGACGCCGGGTATCTATGACGACGTAAAGCTTCTCACCATGAACAACCCGGTGATTTCCGTTGTGCAGGTCGCTCCGCAACTTGCGAACTCCAGCATCCTGGTGCAGACCGAGCTACACAATTATTCAGATCATGCCATTCGCACCAGCGTGCAGCAGCAGGCCTTCGAATGGAAGTCTCGTGCGGCAAACTCAGGCAAGGTCGAAGCGGAAGTGGAGATTGCGGCAGGTGAAACCAAGGCGGTAACTCAAACGGTACCGCTTGCCCATCCACATCTGTGGACGCCGGACGATCCATTTTTGTACCAGGTGTCGACGAGCACATCCGGCGACCAGGTGGAGTCGCGCTTTGGCATGCGCGAATTCCGTTTCGACACAGTGACCCAACGGGCCTATCTGAATGGTCGCCCGTTCTTTTTGCGCGGATCCAATATTACTTTGCATCGTTTCTTCGAGGATCCGGAAAGCGGCACGCTTCCTTGGAATGAAGCATGGCTGTATCGGCTGCTGGTGGAAATTCCCAAGCAGATGCACTGGAATGCATTCCGATTTTGTATCGGTCCAGTACCGGACCGGTGGCTGGAAATCGCAGACGAGAATGGGTTGCTGATCCAGAACGAGTATATGGTGTGGACCGGACATCCCAGTTGGCGCCGCGGCTACCGCGACAGGTACGACACAAACGAGATGATCGGCGAGTACAAGGAGTGGATAAGAGATAACTGGAATCATCCGAGCGTGGCTATCTGGGATGCAACAAACGAGTCGTGGCTGCCCCAGTTCTCCAGCACCATCATTCCCGCGGTGCGCACTTTGGACCTTTCCAATCGGCCCTGGGAAAACAGCTACAATTCGCCTGCTGGGCCCGACGACCCGGTCGAAGACCACCAATATTTGTTCTACGGCATGGCGATGGAGGACAAGCCAGGAGACACCGGCGAGTCTCAGTTCAAGATAACCGATCTTGAGTCGATGATTGGGCCTACCTCGGCCGTGAATCGGACTGCGCACGCCATGATTCTGAATGAATATGGCTGGCTATGGCTTAACCGCGATGGGACCCCGACGCTGCTTACGCAGAAGCTCTATCCCCGGCTGCTGGGCGATAAGGACACCACGGAGAACCGCCTGGCAATGCAGGCATATTTGTTGGGCGGCGAGACGGAGTTCTGGCGGGCGTACCGGCGCTACGCAGGAGTGCTGCACTTTGTCTATTTGACGGCCAGCGATCCCAAGGCATTCACATCAGACCATTTTCGAGATTTACAGAAACTCGAGTTGCAACCGGACTTTGCCAAAGCGATGGGGCAGGCATTCAATCCATTGGGCGTTTATCTGAGTTTCTGGCGTCCGACTTTGATTACGGACGAGCCGCAGGAATTCACGATTGCCATGGTGAACGATGAAGACCGGCCGCGGTCTGGGACGTTGCGGCTATCTTTTACCAGCGAGGACGGAAAGAGTGCTGGGGCGGAGAATGTCGCGTTCTCTTTGGCACCGTTAGGGGCCGAGTCGTATACGATGACCGTGAGGACTCCGGAACTGCCGGGAAGCTACAGTCTGCAGGCCGTTGCTTCGCCCTCAGACGATCGTGACCATCCCACGATTTCGCATCGCAATGTGATTTTGACGCCATCGGCCACCCCGATTGGACAAAGCGACCTAAAGTAAAAAAAGCGAGCTGCACAGAGCTAATTTGAACTGAAAGCATCAGCTAACTCCGGCAAGTCCTCCTGTCCAACGGTGAGCCGGCGCAGAGTACCAGTAGCGCCATGACGTGACCAGAGAAAGCGATGACCTCATATGCGCAGAAAAAGCTTTCTGCGGTACATCCAAAAGAGAATTAGCCAGTAAGTAGCAAGCGTCAGTGCACCCAGAAACAAGGGTTCAAGGGACGTACCGAATATATTCAGGAATGATGCGCCCAGATTGATCCGAAAACTGTTCCGAATAAAGTCTTCGAATAAATCCGGCAGAACATAAGCGGCAATCGAATTCATGCCAACAACTACCAATGGAAATGCAATGCGCCGGTGCCCCTTGACATCGAGAATCCATGCGAAAGCCGATAAGAAGAGGAAACACATTCCGCCGCTGAACAGAGTCCAGGACGGAGTCCAGACACGCTTCACAATCGGGCAGATGCCGGTGATGTGAAACAAAAGGCCGGCACATAGTAGCGCTAATGCAGCAATCAGAAAGCGCCTGATGGGAATTCTTGGCGCCGATTGTAGGAACCACCTGCCGGCGATGACTCCGAGCAGCATCGTACCCAGAGTAGGAATGAAGCTGAGTGTAAGGTAACCACCTTCGTTAAACCGGAACGGGCTGACGCGCGGAAAGAGATTCAAGAACCAGAGATCGAACGCCTGGCCCAGATTTGTATTCTTGTTCCAGTGAGCGGCAAACCCTGTCAGCAGGTGTTGATGCCAATCTGCCGGGACACCCACTTGAGCGTAGTCAAAGCTAGGTCCTGGAACGGGATAAAGTGCCCACGCCAGCCAGTATCCTAAAAGAATGGAGCACAGAGACAGCCATTGCCAGCGCGGCTTGCATTCAGTTAGCAAGAATGCAAAGGTATAGCCAAGACCGATCTGAGTTAGCGTATCTTCAAATGTGAAGTTAGTGATCGGACTATGGATAGACCGAAGAAATATTCCCAGCGCTACCAGCAGAAAGCTGCGCCACACCGTATGAATGAATGTGTGCTGAAAGCTCTCGCCTTTTAGCTTTCGGCTGCGCAGTGAGTAGGGAAGAGCAACCCCCGCGAGGAAAGTGAATGAGGGCTGGATCATATCATGAAGGCTCATGCCTACCCACTCAACGTGGGATTGATTAAAGGAGAGAATCTTCCAGAAGATACTCGTGGGATAAGAACGCGCCACCTCGGAAAACTGGAGAACCTCTCCGAGCATAAGTAACATGACTAGACCTCTATAAGCATCTACAGCGACATTGCGCGCCGCGACAGAGGTGGTTGCGGCTGGCGGGCTAGACATGGATTGACTCCTTCATTTGCGAGGTATTCTGAACGCGCTTGTTGCTTGTGGGGTCGCTTCCCGACACTATATAATGGCCGTCGCAAGCAAAGCAACAAAACCAGGGAAATGAACCGTAAATCGCCAAGTCTGTCTGGTCGGTGACGGTTTGTCCACGGTTGCGTTGCGGCGAGGAGCATCGAGATGGAGTTTGAACCTCAGCACGCAGGATCGTGGACAAGGCGCAGGTTTGTGCAAATGGGGGCTATTACCGCTTTGGCAGCGGGCCCTTTAAGCAGCGTGGACCTCCGGGCGGATGCACCGCATCGCTCGATGATTGGAGTTGCATTCAAAAAACGAGATCCACGAATCGCGATTATTGGTACGGGGGGACGCGGTACTTCTCTTCTCGGTGATCTTCTGGCTGCAAATGCTCAGGTGGTGGCGCTGTGCGACATCGTCGCAGAAAAGGCTCAAGCTGCGGGCGCCTTGGTGGTAAAAGCGGGCCAGAAGCAGCCCGAACTTTTCACCAACGGACCCCACGACTTTGAAAGAATGCTCAAGCGCACTGATATTGACTTTGTAGTTGTTGCCACTCCCTGGACGTGGCACGCGCCTATGGCACTGGTTGCGATGAAGGAAGGCAAGGATGTGGCCATAGAAGTGCCGGGTGTTACGACAATTGAAGAATGCTGGGATATTGTCAATACATCGGAGCAAACGGGCAAGCATTGCATCATGTTGGAGAACTGCTGCTATGGTTACAACGAAACCTTGATTCTTCGCATGATCCATGCCGGTCTTTTTGGCGAATTACTCTATGGCGAAGGTGCCTACTTGCATGATCTTAGAGAGGAACTTTTCTCCAATGCCGGCGAAGGACTATGGAGAAGAACCGAGCACACGAAACACGATGGGAACCTATATCCAACTCACGGACTCGGACCAGTAGCGAATTACATGGGCATACAGCGTGGAGATCGTTTTGCTCATCTTGTATCGATGAGCACACCACACCGCGGACTGGAAGAGTACCGCAAGGCGCACCTGAAGCCGGACGATCCACGGTTCGGAGAGCACTACTTAACTGGCGACATGAATACCACACTTATCAAGACAGCAAGCGGACTGACGATTACAGTAAAGCATGCGGTCTCCACTCCGCATCCCTACGATCGAATCAACTTAATCGCTGGGACGAAAGGAATCTTCGAAGACTATCCACCGAGAATCTATTTCGACGGGCAGAACAAGGATGAATCCTGGGAGGGGATCGAGAAGTGGAAGGAGTATGAGCACCCGCTCTGGAAGCGCGAAGGAGAGGCAGCGCGGCAGAATGGGGGACATGGTGGAATGGATTACATCATGCTCTACCGCCTGCTGCAGTGTGTGCGCGAAGGCTTGTCACCCGACATGGACGTGTACGACGCGGCGTCCTGGGCTTCGGTAGCTCCTCTCAGCGAACTCTCCGTTAGCCAGGGAAGTGCGCCGGTCCAGTTCCCGGACTTTACTCGCGGCCAATGGTCGTCCCGCACTGCTTCGGCGATCGCGACGCAAGATTAGTCGCGTGGAGTTAGTCGTGAAGCGGCGAAAATTACTTCGGGGATAATTCGAGAAGAGTACGGCCGGGCATTTAGCGTGATGCGCACGGCAGCTCTTTGCAAGGGAATAACTGCAGACTTAGCTTCGGAGTATCAAGTGCCGTCCTTACCGCCGGTGTCTCCAACCCGCCGCCAGTTTTTGAATAGTGCCGGGCTGCTCAGTGTGGCATCTTCGATTCCCTGCGTCCGCCAGCTTCTTTCAAGTGGTGCTCCGGTTGCAGCTTCTGAAGAAGCCCCTGCCGTGGTCGCCCCCGTTGTGCGAAATCGCGCGCCTCTTGCCGCCAGCGCATTCTATCCTCTCCCGCTAGGTAGCGTTCGCCCGCGAGGCTGGTTGCAGGCGCAACTTCATATTCAGGCAAGCGGACTGAGCGGGAATTTGGATGAAACTTGGGCCGATGTCGGACCTGATAGCGGATGGTTAGGCGGCAAAGGCGAATCCTGGGAGCGCGGCCCGTACTTCCTTGACGGGCTCGTACCGCTTGCCTGGCTGCTGAATGATGTGCGTCTCAAGACCAAGGCGCAACGGTTCATCGATTGGACGCTCAATCACCAGGCGCCGAGCGGGATGATCGGACCCGCGTCCAATGACGACTGGTGGCCGCGCATCGTGGTCCTCAAGGCCCTCACACAGTATCAGGAATATACCGGCGACGCCCGCGTGATTCCAGTCTTAGACAAGTACTTCCGCTATCAGCTCAGCGAACTGCCTAAGCGTCCGCTGCGTGACTGGGGAAAATTCCGCTGGCAGGATGAACTCCTTAGTGTGATCTGGCTCTACAACCGAACAGGTTCCGCGTATCTGATCGATCTGGCCCACCTCTTGCGCAAGCAGGGCTATGACTGGATGGCACAGTTCGCGAACTTCCAGTACACCCAACGAATCACGCCCGAATTTATCAAGTTGGAGGAAGGCGGCGGGCTCAAAGATCTGGGGCTGGCCACCCATGGCGTCAACAATGGGCAGGCCATCAAGACCGGTCCTGTGTGGTCATTGGTTTCGGCATCGGGCACGGACCGCTCCGCCGTACTAAAGATGATTTCGGAATTGAACAGATATCACGGTCTCCCAAATGGCATGTTTTCTTGTGACGAGCATCTGGCAGGTCCTGATCCGTCGCAGGGTTCGGAACTCTGCACCGTTGTCGAGTACATGTTTTCACTCGAGCAGTCGCTTGCAATCTTGGGAGAGGCTTCGCTCGGCGACCGTTTGGAGGAGCTTGCGTTCAACGCATTGCCGGGAACATTTACTGACGATATGTGGGCGCACCAGTACAACCAAGAGCCCAACCAGGTGGAGTGCAGCCTGCACCGCAAACCATGGACCACCGATGGACCGGAATCGAATCTTTATGGCCTGGAGCCCAACTTCGGCTGCTGCACCGCCAACTTTCACCAGGGGTGGCCCAAGTTCGCGAACAGCCTGTTGATGCTTTCAGAAGAGCAGGATACGGATGCCCACGATGGCCTGGTAGCAGTGGTTTATGCGCCTTGCGAAGTACATACCATCCTGCGCGGAACACCGCTCCACGTCGCCGAGGAAACCGACTATCCCTTTCGTGGCACTGTTCAGCTGACCATCAATCCTGCTGTGCCGTTGAGTTTTCCGCTGCGACTGCGCATTCCAGCTTGGGCCGCAGGCACAACGATTCGTGTCAACGGCCAATTGCAGCCCGCACCCACTCCTGGATCTTTTGCCCAGATTGTGCGTATGTGGCGTACGGGAGATCGGGTCGAGATCGCGTTTCCTATGGTCCCGCGTATTTCCCGCTGGTTCCACAACTCGGTTGTCGTCGAGCGCGGCCCCCTCGTGTTCTCCTACGGCATCGGCGAAAGCTGGGTGAAGCTACGCGACCGTGGCATGACTGCCGATTGGCAAGTGTTCCCGTCTACGCAGTGGAACTTTGCGCTGAACGTGGATACCGATGCGCCCGCCAAGAACATTTCCGTAACCGAAGCACCAGTCGGGGCAAGCCCTTTCGCAGCCCGCGAGACTCCTGTTCGGCTCCATTTGAAGGCGCGAAAACTCGACGCGTGGCGCTCAGAGGATGGAGTCGCCGATCCGGTGCCCGAAAGTCCTGCGAAGACCGATCAACCGGAGGAAGACATAACTCTCATCCCGTATGCTGCAGCCAAACTGCGCATCACCGCGTTTCCGCTGTGCAAATCGTAGTCCAGCCTCGCTGATTCGGCTATGATCGTGCGCACCGTGACCTGAGCTATGAAACCGTGAATCAAGTCGGGCCGACCGCAAGTTAGCCCGGCGGCAGCGAGAGCAGCTTAGGAGGTCGCCACTATGGGGAGGTCTGTCAAACTCGAAGCGTCCTTAGCGTGTGCTAACTTCAGAAACCTTGAGGCTGACACTGCGCAGCTAACTGCCGCTAAGATCGACTTCCTGCATATCGATATCATGGATGGCAAATTTGTCCCCAACTTCGCGCTGGACTTCAGCATCATGCGGACGGCAAGGGAGCTTTGTGCCATCCCACAGGAATGTCACCTGATGGTGTTGGAGCCTGAGCGATACATCGATGAGACGGTAGCATCCGGTGCGGAGTACGTCGGAATTCATTACGAAGCGACCTATCATGTACAAAAGGCTCTGCAGCAGATTCGCGATGCCGGAGCAAAGGCCGGAATCGTCCTCAACCCCGCTACTCCACTTACAAACCTGGAATACATCATGGACGACATTGACATGATTACCATCATGACTGTGAATCCGGGCTTGGTAGGCCAGAAGCTCATTCCGGCCATGCTGCGCAAGATCAAGGACGCACGGGCATTGCTCAGTGCTACGGGACATGACAATGTTGAAATCCAGGTCGACGGGAATGTGAGCTTTCAAAATATACCGGAAATGGTTGCTGCTGGAGCGACCATGCTCGTCGGGGGATCTTCCAGCGTCTTTCACAGAGACTACTCCATTGGCGAGGCCATAGCCGCCGTTAGAACGATTGTGAAAAGGGCAGAAGCCGCCCAATGATGGTCGAGCATGTAATTAAGGTGCGGAGTAACTCCGACGGTAGGAGCTATGAAGAGTCTAAATGGGATCTCGCGCAGAGAGTTTATGGTGGGCGCCTCTGCGGCTCTGGGTACGCGTGGCTGGCCCGCTGAATCGCCGGCAGGTCCCGCTGGACTTGCTGAATTCGACTACGGCCAGGTTCAGCTCACGGATGGGCCACTGAAGCAGCATTACGACCGCATTCACTCAAGTTACCTGGCACTGGACAACGATCGGCTGCTTAAAGTCTACCGGCAACGCGCTGTACAGGCTGCGCCGGGAGCCGACATGGGCGGCTGGTACGACGCCGATGGATTCGTGCCGGGCCATGCGTTGGGACAATACATCTCCGGCCTGGCGCGCATCGGCAAATCGACAAGTGACGAACGTTGCCATGCCAAAGTAGGCGAGTTGGTTGAGGGTCTTGCCGCGACCATGGGCGCTGGTGATCGGATCTTTGCCGGGCCAAATGCGGAAACGGTCTGGCCGTGTTACATCCTGGACAAGCATCTTGCGGGTTTGATCGATGCTGCAACGCTAAGCGGCGTAGCATCGGCTCGGCAGCTTCTGCCTCGTGTCTTTCACGGCGCTTTGCCGTACATCCCCGAGCATGGCCATGATCGCGTAGGGAAGAAGGATCCGCCCTATGACGAGACATACGTGTTGCCCGAGAATCTCTTCGCAGCCTATGCGTTGACGAATGAGAGCGCCTTCCGCGAACGCGCCGTCGATTATCTTCTCGATCGCGAGTTCTTCGATCCACTGGCTCGTGGCGAAGACGTGCTTCCGGGCCGCCATGCGTACAGCCACGCCATTGCGTTAAGTTCGGCGGGCAGGGCGCATCTGGTTTTGGGCGACGAAAAGTATCTGTACGCGATGCGTCAGGCCTGGGATCTACTGACCCAGACGCAGCAATATGCTACCGGCGGCTGGGGACCGAATGAGACTTTCATCGAGCCGCACAAGGGGCAATTATACGCGAGCTTACACGATACCGACGATCATTTTGAGACTCCTTGCGGCAGTTATGCCGCGATAAAGCTGGCTCGCTATCTGCTCTGCGCAACAGGCGATGCGCGTTATGGCGATGGGCTGGAGCGCCTGGTTTATAACACGTTATTGGCCGCCAGGGAACCGGATAGTGATGGCGACTATCCGTATTACTCGACTTACAGCCCTCGGGCACGAAAGGTGTATTACCCAAAGAAGTGGCCTTGTTGCTCCGGCACCTTGGTGCAGGGTGTCGCCGATTACGTCAAGAATCTCTATTTCCGTGCGCCAGAAGGTGTACAGGTGAACCTGTATGTTCCTTCCGAGGCCCGGTGGCGGCAAGGTTCCACGATGGTTCAGCTGACACAGCGGACCGCATTTCCGCTGGAAGAACGAGTCGAACTGAGCGTAAAGCTCGCGACCCCGACGACCTTCACGATTGGGCTCAGGATACCCGCCTGGCTCGCACGGCCCGCGTCGATCCGCGTGAATGGTGAACCGGTTCGACCTGAAATGCAGCGAGGATTTGCCTTGTTGCGGCGCACCTGGAAGAGCGGTGACATCGTGCTGCTCGACCTTCCACAAAGCCTGCGCACAGAGGCTATTGACGATTTGCATCCCGAGACAGTGGCCGTGTTGCGTGGGCCGCTCGTCTACGTCGCCTTGAATCCGGCCCCGGGAACGGCGCGGCTGGCGCGACTGGATGGTTGGCAACAGCTGGCCGAAGCGGCCGGCATCTTTGGTGCTCGGGATGAAGGTAAGGATCTGATTTTTGCCCCGCTCTATTTTGTACGAGAAGAGAGTTACACTACGTACTTCCAGAAGAGTTAGCCATCTCGCCGTGGGGCAGAGCGGCTCGATTGGGTGGCTATCCCTTGCTGCCGAAACGAAGCTGACGACCCACCTATTGAGGCAGCATGATACAAGGACTCCGGATGACAAACACGCATCTCGCGAGAGTTAGAATACGACCGCGCTGGAAGATGCGCGACTTATGCAGGTTTGCGCTGACGGCGATCTTGCTTGTGGCTGGAGTTACTCGCAGTCCTGCGGCAGATAGTTCTGCCACAAGCCCCGCGCCATCGTTGCTGCTGGGCGCGGCATGGTATCCCGAGCAATGGCCCGAATCCCGCTGGGATCAAGATCTAAGCCTGATGGAAGCGGCGCACCTGCATGTGGTCCGCATCGGCGAGTTTGCCTGGAGCCGCATGGAGCCGCAAGAGGGGCGCTACGATCTTAACTGGCTGGAGCGCGCTGTGCGGCTGGCGGAAAAGCACCACATCGCCGTAGTTCTAGGCACGCCCACCGATGCGCCGCCGGCCTGGCTCACATCGAAGTATCCCGAAACTCTGCGTGTGGATGCGACTGGCCGGCGTGCGGAACACGGTGGCCGCCGCCAGTTCAACTATGCCAGCCCGCGTTACCGAATCTTCTGTGCCGACATCGCGGGACGAATGGCGCAGCGCTTCGGACACGATCGAAATGTGATCGGATGGCAAATCGGCAACGAGTACACAGACGAGTCCTTCGATGCCGCGACGCGCGCACAATTTCAACAATGGTTGCGGCGTCGTTTCGGCACGCTCGATGCACTCAATGCGCACTGGGCCACCGCCTACTGGAGCCAGACCTACGATCGCTGGGATGAGATTCCACTTGTCGCCAGCGGTGCCAATCCGGGATTGCTGCTTGAGCATCGCCATTTTGTGACCGAAACATGGCGCGACTTTCAGCGGGTACAGCTTGAGGCCATACGTCGCCAGGTAGGCAGGCGCCAGTTCATCACAACTAATCTGGGCGGGCTGGCGTGGACTGACAACTTCGACCACTACCAGATCACGCGCGACCTCACCATGGCATCCTGGGACGATTACGTGGGGCAAGGTCACCTGAATGCCGCACGGAATGGTGCCATGCATGACCTGGTGCGGGGATGGAAGCGCGCACCCTTCTGGGTAATGGAGGCGCAGCCCGGATCAGTGAACTGGGCGCCGGTGAATACGACGCTCGATCGCGGTGAGGCTCGCGCCATGGCCTGGCAGGCAGTCGGTCACGGCGCGGACGCTCTGCTTTATTGGCAGTGGCGTAGCGCTCTCAATGGACAGGAACAGTATCATGGCACCATCGTTGGACCGGACGGCGTGCCGTTGCCTTTCTACAGTGAAGTGAGCGAAATTGGTTCGGAGTTTGAACGCGCCGGTTCCGTGCTCAAAGACACTGCGCCCGTGGCCCAAGTGGCCCTGCTGCACAGCTACGACAGCCGCTGGGCCATTGATTTCCAGCCGCACAATCGAAATTACGATCAGTTGGAAGTGTTGCTGGAGTGGTACCGTCCTCTGCGTGCGCAGGGGCTTACAGTCGACGTGATCAGCGCAGATGCATCGCTCGTCGGCTACAAACTCGTGGTGGCGCCAAGCTTGAACGTGATCTCGTCGAGCCTGGCCGAGCGGTTGCTTGCCTACGTTCAACAGGGAGGCACCCTGGTGCTCGGGCCGCGCTCCGGGATGAAGGATGAGTACAACGCACTGAACGTGCAACGGCAGCCCGGTCCACTCGTTGAGCCTCTGGGCGGCCGCGTGGAGCAGTATTACGCGCTCGATGGCACGGTGCCCGTCAGTGGAGAACTAGGTGCAGGCACGGCGGATGTGTGGGCAGAGCAGCTTTCGACTCGTGCGGCAGACACCTCGGTTCTACTTCGTTATGGCAAATCGAATGGATGGCTCGATGGCCAGCCCGCTATGGTTGCGCGGCAAGTGGGCAAGGGCCGCATCTCTTACCTTGGTGCGGTCCTCGACGCGGACTTGATGCGCTCTGCAATCGCGTGGATGACAGAGACAGCTCAGGCGGAGACCGAGTTTGGTGCCCTGCCTGAAGATGTGGAAGTGTGTCGCCGCGTGGGGCGGGATCACTCGGTCTACATCCTCATCAACCACGCATCCGCCGCAAGAGAAATCCATCTGTCCGCGCCCATGATAGATGCTCTTCATGAGAGTTCGTCTGTCGCAGCGGTGAATTTGGAACCTCAACACGTCGCCGTTCTTGAGACACAGGCGAAGTAACCCGGCAACCGGAACCAAGAGGAGTTGCGAAATTGACAACGCGCAGACAGTTTGCAAAGGGCATTGGATTTGCTGTGAGCGGAGCGCTTGTACTTAAAGGCGAATCATCGTTTGCAAAGGATCTCGACGATGCATCGGTCGCTCCCTTTCGAACGCCGTATCGGTACGGCAAGTTGGTGCTCGCGGCAAGCAGTAGTCCCGATGAGTTCGACAGCATGTTGGTCGACGATCCCATCGTGTTTCGCCACGAAAATGGGTTCTACATGCTCTACATCGGATTTGACGGCCAGGGCTACCAGACGGGCCTTGCCACGTCGTCCGACCTGGTGCACTGGAAACGGCTAGGCTGCGTCGCAAAGCGAGATCCAAATTCGAAGTACACGCGCTACAACGTGGCGTTGAGTTCAATCTTGCGTGAAAGTGGGCTCACCTCGCTAGGCAGAGCCAAAGAGGTGCACGGGCGGTATCTCGGCGCATGGAACGCCTATCCCAATCCCGGTTACGAAGAGGGCGCCGCGGTCATCGGTCTGGCGTGGAGCGACGATCTGCTGCACTGGGAACTGACTGAGCCGATTCTCTTTTCAGCGGACGGCGCACCCTGGGAGCATGGTGGGTTGTATCGCCCCAACTTAATCGAGGAAGGTGGCGTCTTCTATCTTTACTACAACGCGAAGACCGACCCGCTTCCGAAGGCGGAGGGAGGCGGATGGCATGAGCAGACCGGCGTTGCGGCATCGCGTGACCTCAAGCACTGGGTTCGTTATAGCGGCAACCCCGTCCTCCGCAACGGCGGCCAGGATGCATGGGACGCGCGCTTTGCCAGCAACCCGTTCGTAGTGCGCGACGCTGGCCGATGGGGCATGTATTACTACGGCCTCGACCTTAAAGGGAAAGCGCGCGAGTTGCTCGCCGTGGGCGACGATCCCTATCACTTTAACAAGGTCAACGAAATCATCATCGATACGGGAGCGCCGGGAACAGTGGATGAGACGTACGCGCACAAACCGTCTATCATCTGGCATGACGGTCAGCTCTATCACTTTTATTGTGCTGTTTCCGGCAAGTGGCCGCACGAAGTGAGAGGCATCTCTGTGGCGCGCAGCAAGCCGTGGACTTCGGCCTAAGGCGCGCCGAGGAAACTGCGGACTGCGGCGGTAATGGCAGGGCCATCGCATTCAAAGATGCGATGGCCGCAATCGCCTTGCGAAACGTAAGTTTCCGCGTCAATAGCGTGCGCCCAGGTGAGGGCGGGAGTGGGATTGACGAGGTGGTCATTCACGGCCACGACAATGAGCTGGCTGTTGGAAATTTTGCGCGCTGTTTCCTCAATCGATCCGCTGCCCCGCGTCACATCGTGCGCGATCATTGCCTTGAGCTGCACCAGGCGGTCGTTTGCGTCGCGGTCTCCCCATGTCTTTAGCGAGTTCTCAAGGAATTGTGGGAATGCACCGCGCGACACTGTACGCGCCGTGAACGCCGGCGAGGGGAGGGTGAGTGTTTCAAACTCATTGGCCAGCGCTAGGTCTGGCTCTTGGGCATAGTTGCCGTCGTGAAATCCAGGATCGGACTCAATCAGGCGGCGTAATAGATCCCAGTTGAGCAAGTCGTAGGAGGTTTGCTGGGGCGTGCCGACGATGGGCACCGCTTTCTGAATGAAGCCAGGATAGTCCGCCAACCACTCAAACGTCTGCATGCCGCCCATGGAGATACCCACGACAGCATAGAGATGCTTCAGGTGAAGGGTCTCGGTGGCCAACCTGTACTCTGCGCGCACCATGTCGCGAATGGTGATCGCGGGAAAATTGGCGCCATGCTGCGTAGTGCTGGTAGAGGGCGAAGACGAGACTCCGTCCCCCAGCGCGTCGACCGCGATTCCGAAGAACAGGGAAGTGTTCACCAGCTTGTCTGGTCCGAAGAACCCGACGAGATCTTCGCTGCGCCCGTTATACCAACTGGGAAACAATACCGCATTGGTACTGCCCGCATTGAGCCGGCCAAAGGTCCGATAGGTCACCACACACGGGTCAATCCACTTGCCGGAGTCCAGCGTGCAGCGCCCCAGATTGGCAGACTGCAGCTTTCCATCCGGCACTTGCTGCGCAGACGTTGCTAAGGCAAAGAGAATCAACAATGCCGGCGCGATCAGCGACAGCATCTCCACTCTACGACTCATTTGTGTTCCCCGGCAGCGTTTGCGGCCCGCACTTGATAGTGACCCGAGCCGAGCACAATCTGTAACTGGCTCCCATCTGCGTGCGATGAGATGACACCGGCCGCCTTCGCAAGTGGTGTCCCGTTTACCGTTGCAGCATCTGGCGACGCAGTACTGATCTCCACGGTGGCATGTGCATTCGCAGGAATGGTGAAGTCGTACGCGGTCTCAGCCAAAGCGCGGCGCCAGCCGCTCTCCACAGGGCCCAATACGGACTCATAGCGCGTGTGTACCCACGCAATCTTGCCGGCAACCACAGGGCGTAACAACAGGATTGCGTCGCCTTGTGCGGAGTAATCGATGTTGATGCCGCCTAGCCCGCGATAGAACCACTCTTCCGCGTGGCCTAGCATGAAGTGGTCCTGCGAATCGCGAGGATCCGCGTCCCATGCTTCGGTCAACGCGGTAGCGCCCATCGTGAGTTGGTAACCATAGCCCGGTGGATCAGTGCGTTCGAGCATGTCCAGCAGCACGTCGGAGCGCCCGCTATCGAGCAATGCATCGACTACGTAATGAAAGCCGATATCGCCCGCGGTAACGTGATTTGAATGCGCGCGAATGTCCTGGACCAAAGCATCGAGTACAGCTCCGCGCTCGTTTTCCGGCACCAGGCCCAACGCCAGCGGCATGGCCTGCGCGGTCTGGCTCCCTGTGTCGTAGCGGTGTTGCACGGGGTCGAAGAAGCGCGTGTTGAATGCCTTGCGTTCCATCTCCGCCTGTCGCCCGAATGTAAGGCTGTCGTCGTTCTTTCCCAGCAAGGCGGCCGTCTTTTCCATTACACGCAGATCCTGGTAATAGATGGCCGTGGCCGTCACTCCAGACGTCGTAAGTTTTGAAACGCCGCATTCGCCCGGGCCGATGTCGCACCAGTCCCCCAGTCCGTAGGCAATGATTCCGTCGTTTGCGCGCGTGCCTAGATACGCGGTGTAAAGCCGCATCACATCATATTGCGCGCCAAGAAAAATCAAATCACCATCGCGTTGATACACATACCAGGCCGCAAGCACAGCCGCGCTGCCCCACTCGGGCGAGTCGTCAAAGATTCCCCATTGCGGCTGGAATAGAACATACTGCGGCGCAATCTCGGGTATCCTGCCCATCTTGAAGGGTGGCGCAGTGGAGGGAACATTACCCACCATGGGGCCGCCCGTGGTCTGGGCATCGGCAATGTTTCGCGCCGTGGCGGCATACAGTCTTGCAAAGTCGAAGTCGTAGAGCATCGCGGACGCAAGCAAGTGCGTTTCCTCAAGCCAGCCAAGCTTTTCGCGATGCGGGCAATCGGTGAACAGGCTCGCTGCGTTGTTTTCAATTGAGCGAAGAATCAGCGTGTGGATGCGGTTCAGCAGATCGTCGGAGGAAGAGAAAATCCCTGCTGCCGCAGATGAAGAATGCACTGCGATGCCACGCAGCGCAACCATCTGCGCCTTGCCCGGTGCGGGAGCGGTGCCGGCGCCCTCCACCTGCACATAGCGGAAGCCGAAGTAACTGAAGCGCGGATGCCATTTTTCGGCGCCTGACCCTCGCAAAGTGTAGGAGTACCACTGCGGGTCACTCGAAGAGCCGGTAGCGCTCATTTGGGAGACGGTCCCATCCTTGTTCAGCAGTTCGCCCGAAACCAGTTTTACCTCCGCGCCCGCAGGCCCTGAAACGGTAATCTCGGGCCAACCTGCAAAGTTCTGGCCCAGATCGTAGACCAGCACCCCCGGTTTGGGGCTGGTCGGGGCATGCGGCGTATAGGTCCGAATCGCGCGCATCGGAGGCGCCAGGTCTGGCAGCAACGCTCCGCCCGGCCCCTCAACACTTGTGGCTGCCTGCCATTGCGTATCGTTAAAGCCCGGACGATCCCAGCCTTGTGGCTCGCGGCGCGCGTCAAAGTCTTCTCCGCCGTAGGTAGAAGAAAAAGTAATGGGGCCGGACGTGGTTTTCCATGTGTCGTCGGTGGCTACATCCATCGACTTGCCGTCAGCGAACTCAACGTGCAATTGCACAATGCACTTGGGCGGGCCATAGCTTCCCACGAATTTCGTGTAGCGGCCTGGAGTCAGCAGGACCCGGTACATGCCGTTGCCCAGCATAAGGCCCAGCGCATTTTCTCCGCTTCGCAGCAGACTGGTTACGTCGTAACTGTCGTAGTAGACCGTCTTGCGGTATTCGCTCCATCCTGGCGTGATCTCGTCCTTGCCCACCTTCTGCCCATTGATGTGGAGTTCATCCTGGCCCATTCCGGACGCATACAGCAGCGCTCGGGTCACCGGCTTGCCGAGAGCGAAGCTCTTGCGAAAGATTGGCATCGGCTCGGCCGCGCTGCCCGTAGAAGGGGCCTCGATCCAGTGCGCCTGCCACGTGGGCGCCTCGGTCCAATGCGCAATCCGGCTCCATCCGCTCGCGTGTCCTTGCTCATCCCACACGCGGACCTGCCAAACGTAGGACCGCTGCGCCTCGAGCGCCGGTCCGGCATAAAGGACGCCGAAAGTCGCCGCGCTATGCACCACGCCGCTATTCCACAAGACGGGCTTGAGAACGGATTGACCGCCTCCCGCCCCGTTTTGGATCGCCACTTGAATCTCGTAGGCACTCTGGCTTACCGCGTGCAGTTCGGCAGACGAAGCCTTCAGCTTCCAAGACAACTCCGGCTGCGCTTCCGCGACGGCGAGAGGCTCTACCAGGCTCGTGCAGCGCAACTCCGTCGGCGGCAGCAGATGCGAAGTGTTTGCAGGCGGTGCGGGCGCCGCCAAAGCTGCTGCGCTCATCAGTGCGAGGGATGTAAAGGCTAGGCGCATCCGCGCGCCACAAGAAGAAAAGGTAAGAAAGATTCCAGAGGTCGTCATTGAGCCTATTCACTTTCAGTCAAGGTGATAAATCACCAAGGCATCATGTTGCAATACATAAATAAGTTATTCTCTGGTATTTTGTTGCGATGAGTAGTTTTCGTCTTCGCCCGTGCTATCTGCTCACCTTGGCTGCAGTTGTTCTTCTCTTCTCGCATCCTGAACGGCTGCGTGCGCAACAGAACTCTGAAAGCGTGCGCCGTCAGCTGGTCCGCGTGGATCAAGGGACGCGCAACGGTCGTTTCGAGGCGAATTGGGATTCGCTCGCCAGTTATCGCATTCCACTCTGGTATCGCGACGCAAAGTTCGGCATCTTCATTCATTGGGGTGTGTTCTCCGTCCCGGCATTTGGAAATGAGTGGTATCCGCGCAACATGTACATCGCGGGAAGCCCCGAGTTCAAGCATCACGTTGAGGTGTACGGACCGCAGTCGAAGTTCGGCTACAAGGATTTCATTCCGCAATTTCGTGCCGAGCACTTCGATCCCGATGCATGGGTGGACCTGTTTGCACGTGCCGGTGCGCGCTACATTGTTCCCGTGGCAGAGCACTGTGACGGCTTTGCCATGTACGACTCCGACATTACCCCGTGGAACGCGGTGAAGATGGGCCCGCATCGCGATATCGTGGGGGCACTTGCAACGGCCACGCGTAAGCGCGGGTTGCACTTCGGCGTTTCCTCGCACCGCGCTGAGCATTGGTGGTGGTACTACGGCGGAATGAAGTTCGATTCCGACGTGCGAGATCCCGCGTATGCCGGAATCTACGGTCCCGCGCAACCCTCAACGCTGGCTGGCGAGGATGACAGCAAGCAGCCCGACCCCAACCACCTTGAGCGTTGGCTGCCACCGAACACGGCATTCCTCGACGACTGGCTGGCCCGCAGCAGCGAACTCGTGGACAAGTATCACCCGGACTTCATGTACTTCGACTGGTGGATTGGTCAGCCGGCGGTGCAGCCCTACCTCAAGCGGTTTGCCGCGTACTACTATAACCAGGCGGCGGCAAAGGAACAGGGTGTGGTGCTCACCTACAAAGATCACGACTTTCCTGAGAATACCGCGGTTCTGGACATTGAGCGCGGCAAGCTGGATGCAATACGCTTGTTGCCGTGGCAGACGGATACTTCGGTCAGCATCCGCTCCTGGGGCTATGTCAAAAACGATGAGTATCGCGACGCGAAATCGCTGATCGGCGAGCTTATTGATGTCGTAAGCAAGAACGGAAACCTTCTGCTGAATGTAGGGCCGAAGGCTGATGGCACAATTCCTGAAGAGGCGCGCACAATTCTGCTCGAAATGGGTCGTTGGTTGACCACCAATGGCGAGGCTATCTATGGGTCGCGTCCTTTTCTGTTGTATGGCGAGGGCCCGACAACCGTCGCCAGCAGCGCACTGTACACCGATCGACAGGATTTCACTCCCGAGGACATTCGCTTTACCACCCACAACGGCGCACTCTACGCAATTGCGCTCGGGTGGCCTGCGGGCGGCGAGTTACGCGTGCGCTCACTGTGGAAGGGAACGCCCTATCTCAAGGGGTCGGTCTGTTCGGTAGAACTGCTCGGGCAAACCGGCGAGCTTGTTTCAAGCCAGCGCGAAGACGGCCTGCATATTCAACTGCCTGCCGCCCGGCCCGATGAGCCGGCATTCGCATTCCGCATACTGACAACAGCGCGAGCGGGAGAAGCCTGCGGAAAAGAGTCCGCCTCCGTCTCCCGCTAAACAATCATGCGCACACCGCGCGCTATTTCCCGCCTTCCAATTCGTCGGCAAGCGGGCCGGCGTCGTAGAGCTTGCGCAGTCCCTCGATCATGCCCGCCGAATGCACCGCAACGGCCCGGTTTCTGGTGCCGTCATAAACAAAGTCGCCGGCCAGCGACTCGATGTTTCCATCGAAAATCAGGCCCACCAGCTCTCCATCACGGTTCACCACCGGCGAGCCGGAGTTCCCGCCGATGATGTCACCGGTTGAAACGAAATCGAGAGGAGTGCTCAGGTCCAGCTTGCTCCGGCCGGCCTGCTCCTTCGCAGTCAGGTCGAAAGGATGCTGGTTACTGAAGCTGGCTGCGCGGTCGTAGAGACCATAGAAAGTGGTGAAGGGAGGAGCAATGGTGCCGTTGTAAGGAAAGCCCTTGACCGTGCCATAGCTAAGGCGCAGGGTGAAGGTGGCGTCGGGATAAGCGTCCTTCCCATAGACCAGGAAACGGGCCTTGCCAAGCTTTTCGCCCGCCGGAGTGAGCACGCTGGAAACGGTGTCGCGCAGCCGCTTGGTTGTTGCGCGCACAATCGGATCCACGCGCCGTGCAGCCACGATCATGGGATCGTTTGAGGCGGCCACGGCCGCTTCGCCACCCTCGAGCAGAGTCTTGCGCGTGGCAGGGTCAGCCAATCTGGTTCCGTCCACAAGGGAATTTACCGTCTGTTCCACATCGCCGTTTGGCACAATGGCGTGCACATAAGCGTCGTCCTTGCCCAGCTTTTCCTGGGCTAGCTTGAGCGCACTGGTCATGAATAGCTTCTCAGTGGGAACCTCAATCCGGGCCGGCGACAGAAGCTGGAATCGCATGGAATCAAGTTGCGCGTCGTGGTATCCCGGCAGCCGGTCGCCGTCCGGCTTCTTCACCTCAGCCGCGTACTGCACAATCTGCATCGCGATGCTGAACAGCCGGCTGTCTGTGCGGCGAAAGAGTTGGCTACGGATCTCCGGTTTCACCAGTTCTTCGGCCTGCGCAATCGTATCCCACGCGCCACCGTATTCCTTTTGCCACTCGGGATTGGCCGCCACCCGTTTGCGAAAATCGGCTTCTTCGGCCTCTTTTTTCGCCACAATGGCCTTGTCGGCCAGCGCTTCAGCGCGCCCTACATAAACCTTTAGGCTGTTCTGCAGGCCAAAAATCGTACTGTCCACCAACCGCGCCTGCTCTGGCCCCTGTGCCGCATAGGCCTGCGCGGCGGCGATGCGGCGATTCAGATACTCGATCAGCGCCGGTTCTCTCACATCGCGTTCCACCAGCAGTTCGGCCATGGTGTCCTGCCGCGCCGTGGAACCGGGATGGCCGGAGATGAAAATCAGCTCACCCGGCGCGGCACCCTTGGCGCTCCATTTCAGATAGTTCTCGGTGTGCAGCGGCTTGCCATTTTCGTAGACGCGGAACAGCGCCATGTCCAGGTCGTAGCGGGGATAGGTAAAGTTGTCCGGATCGCCGCCATAGAACGCGGCCTGCTCCTCAGGCGCAAACACCAGGCGCACGTCGGTGTAGGCCTTGTACTGGTAGAGCCAGTACTCACCACCCTGGTAGAACGAGACTACGTCTGAGCGAAGTCCGGTCTTGTCTTTGCTCTCTTTTTCGATGGCCGCAACCGCAGCCTCGCGAGCCCGCAACGCTTTGGCGTCATCGGCAATGCCATTGGCCGCACCCTGCACCCGCGCGGTCACGTCCTGCATCGAGACCAACACGTTAATCTCCAGGTCCGGGGACTTCATCTCCTGGTCCGGCGTGGCCGCATAGAAGCCGTCGCGCAGGTAATCGTGCTCGGCGGTTGAGTTCTTCTGCAACTGGCCGCGCGCCACATGATGGTTGGTCAGCAGCAGTCCGTTGGGGCTGACAAACGAGCCCGACCCGCCGTCGTTGAGGCGAACACTCGACAGTCGCAGGTGGTCGAGCCATTCCTGAGTGGGATGGAAGTTATATTTGGCTGCCAACTGCTTGAGCGGAGGGTTGTCGAATGTCCACATGCCTTCCTCGGCATGGATTACGGGCAGCGCGGTCAGGACGAGAGCGACCGAGAGCGGGAGAGCGAAGCGAAGCATACGAGCGAACATTTTAGTCCTCATGGATCGAATAGCGGCTTCCAGCTTCTAGCTCTTGGCCACTCGTAACTCAAACAAGCAAGAGAAAGCCAGCAGCTAGGAGCTAGTTTTTCGGCAGCACCAGCACCTCGACGCCGGAGGCTGCGTCCTTCTGGTGAAACACTTCTTCAGTGGCTTTCTGAAACTGCTCCGGCGTGGCGTTGGGGATGTCGGTAAAAGTTTGCGGATTGCGGTCGGTCAACGGAAACCAGGAACTCTGCACCTGGACCATGATGCGATGACCGCGGCGGAAAGTGTGGAACAAATCCGGCATCTCAAAATCGATTGCAGTCTGTTTTCCTGGCACAAGCGGCTCAGGCTTTTCCCAACTTGAGCGGAACTTGGCGCGGAACGGTTCGCCGCGCAGCAACTGTTGATAGCTGCCCATCTGCAGCGGCGCCGCATCCAGGATGCGCTTGTTGGGGCGCGAAGTGTCCTCCGGGTTGGGATAGTCCCCTGGGTAGACGTCAATCAGCTTCACGTCGAAATCGGAATCGCTGCCGGAACTGGCCACCTTCAGTTTGGGCGAGATAGGACCGGCGATGGTCACATCCTCTTGAAGAGGATCGGTCTCGTAGACCAGCACATCGGGCCGGTAGCTGGCGAAACGCTGGTCGTCGACCATGTAGCGCTGCGGCACGGTGTCGGTGGTGTAGCCCACAAACGGCACCGGGTGGTTGGGATCGCTCACGTATTCGTCTTTGCTGCTGGTCTCGTTGGGAGGCTCGAAACTCAGCTTGCCGCCTGCGTGGAAGTAGAGCGTCTTGGGAGTCGCGGCCTTGGGTGGCCATTCGTCAAAGGTGCGCCAGACGTTGGTCCCGGTCTCGAACACCACGGCTTTAGGCTGTGCTGCGCCCTTTCCCTTCAGGTAATGCTCAAAGAAGGGGAACTGCACGTTGGTTCTGAAATACTCGCTGGTTTTGGCATTGAACTGCACGTCGCCCAGGCTGCTCCCGTCGCCGCGTGACCATCCTCCATGCACCCACGGCCCTTCAACCAGCGTCGTAGGCGTCCCGGGGTTGAACTTGTTGATGGCGTAGAAAGTGCGGTAGGGACCCATCAGGTCTTCAGCGTCGTACCACCCACCCACCACCAGTACCGCACAGTGCACGTTCTTCATGTGGCGCGACAGGTCGCGGGATTGCCAGTAAGCGTCATACGTGTCGTGCTTGAACTGGTCGTTGAAGAGCCAGTTCGAGCCCTTCAAGTAGAGCTTATCGAGGTTGTCGATATTGCCGGCTTGCAGATAGAACCTGTAAGTGTCCGGCGTTCCAAAGTCGAATTGCGTACCGGGCTTGGGCGTCTGCGGCTCTGTTTGCGGATGGAAAAAAACGTAGAAACCGAAGTTGGCCGAGAGCATGAAAGCGCCGCCATGATAGGCGTCGTCGCCGCGGAAGAGATCGGTCATGGGTGCCTGGGGGCTGGCGGCCACCAGTGCAGGATGCGAATCGATGATCGAAGCCGAGGTGTAGAACCCCGGATAGGAGATTCCCCAGATGCCAACCTTTCCGTTGTTGTTGGCGATATGCTTCAGCAGGAATTCGATGGTGTCGTGAGTGTCGGAGGCGTCGTCCACATCCTGCGGGGACTTCTTGTCGTCGATGTGCGGGCGCATCTCAACGAAATCGCCCTCGCTCATCCACCGCCCGCGCACGTCCTGGTAAACAAAGATGTAGCCCGATTTTTCAAACTCTTCCGAAGGTCCCAGGTGCTGGGGATATTGGTCTTCGCCGTAGGGCCCCACGCTATATGGCGTACGGTCCATCAGAAACGGATAGGGTCCGCCGGCCGCGTCTTTAGGCACGTAGACTGCGGTGAAAAGGCGCTTGCCATCGCGCATGGGAATGCGGAATTCGTACTTGGTGTAGTGGGTGCGGACGCTGTCTTCCCTGGGTGTTTCCGGTGCGGGCGTCTGGGCGTGGAGCCCGGTGAGTACCAAGGCAAAAGCGGCGAGAAAGGCGAAACGGAGGCGGAGCTTGAACATCGTGGCCGGGAATCTCCTGACCAACCAGACTACTCCATCGCAAAGGGCACTTGGCAGTGTTCAGTCTGCATCCTTCTTGGGTTCTTCCGGCGCCTTTTCCTGGGGCGTCAGCGGCTTGAGGATGTCATCCAGATAGGCGGGTGTGTTCTCCACGCGTTCCAGCGCAGGATAGCGCTCCCCATCGTGGTAATCGATGTCGGCGGTAGAGACGAACGAATCGGCCTGCAGGATGAAGTGAATCGGATTGCCGCCGCCCTTAGCCGCGCGGATCGCCGCTCGCAGCGCATCGGCAGAGTAGATTTGCCCGTCCACGGCGAGGATCTTTTCACCCGGCGCCACCCGCGCCTTGTCGGCGGGGCCGTTCCAGAGCACGTCGGCAATGGTGCCGTCCTTCTTGATCCTTAAGCCGATGGAGTACCAGCAGTCCAACCCTTGGTTGAAGAACCCTTCCGACTCTGCCATCGTGCGCTCTGAGGCGCTTGGTTTGTCCTTGTAGACCAGTTTGTAGCCGCCCTGTTCGATCCCGGCCAGGTCGGCGCGCGGGTTGATCTTTTCCACTCGGTCGCGCAGAAAGGTTGCCCAGTCATAAGGGACCACGGCGTTCAAATCCTGAACCAACTCGTCGAAAGTGTACGGCACGATCAGGGGCCCGGTATTCCCACCCTTGCCGAGGAAGACCTTCTCGAAGTCATCCAGCGACTTCTTGTTCTGCGTCATCTTGCGGATCAGCGTGTCGGCATCGAGCCACAGCAATTCGCCTTCAAAGTAGTAGTCCTGCCAGCGCTTCCAGTTTGACCACGCCGGACTGCCCTCGCGCAGGACGCTGGCGGCCACGCCAGTGTCTTCCGTTGGCCTCCAATCCCGGCCTGGCGTGTAATCAAGCTCGGCTGCGGTCAGGGCCAGCACATCGCGATACTGCGCCTGGGACTTGAGTCCGGAGCGCGCGGCCAGCACATTGCCCAGATACTCTGTCATGCCCTCATACACCCAAAGCAGCGCGCCATGTTGCGGGGTCGCAAAGTCCGGCTGATAAAGGCCCGCGGGTCGGCGGTACTTGCCGTTCCACGAATGCGTGAATTCATGCGAAAGCAGGTCGGCGTCGGGCAGTTGGTGGGCGTCGTCGGAATAGCCTTTCCTGCCTACGCCGTTATCCGACGACTGGCCGTGCTCCAAGCCCTCGCCACCCGCCACGTCAGAGAGTGTCAGAAGGAAGTGGTAGACGCCGTAGTGGTGCGAACCGTAGAGCGCGTCTGCCTCGCGAACCAGGTTGGCCACTTCGGCCAGCACTGCCGGGCGAAGGTTCGCGTCGTCGGGATAATCCGCAACCACATCCAGAAAGTGCTTGGGCGTAATTGTGGGCGCCAGCGGGAACTCGCGGAAATACTGCCCGGCAATGATCGGCGAATCCTCAAGCTGCTCCACGTTCGTCGCCGCAAAACGGGTGGTGCTTCCTGCTGCGGGCACGGGGTAGGGGCCGGACCCGATGGGCGAGAGTGCCGTCCCGATTCCCCAGCCTGCGGGCACGATCACCGAGGGCTGGATGGGGATGTCGCGTACCGGGGTGCTGGCCGGATACAGCAGCAGCTTCTCCCACTCCAGAACCGCAAGCTTTTGCGAAACGCGCGCCGTGACAATGCAGTCCAGATGCGCGTGCAGCGTGGTCGCTCCTTTGGGAACTGTAACGTGAAACTGGTAGAGATCCACATCGTCGCGCCGCCATGGGATCGTTTGGTTATTGGCGGTAAAGACCACGCCTGCAATCGCATGTGCCGGGCCGTACGGCATGTGTGTGCCGGGAATCCACTGCGGTGTGGTCAGAGTGAGCGGCCCTGCGGAAACAGGAATGTCGATCTCGGCGTGATAAAGCCTCCGCGGCGCATCGGAAAGGTCGGCCGTAATCTGGATAGGCGCCTTTTGCGCCTGCGCCATGGCCACAGCTACGGTTGCGAAAAGTATCGCGGCAAAGTTGAATGAGCAGCGGCGTAAGCGCATGAGCGTCAAGTTCTCCTGAAAGATATAGGCTACTGTAACGGGTAGCCGGAAAGCGGCTGGCAGGGCGTGCTGAGCCCCATTTCCTTCCATTCTTCCACACCTCTCTTGCGAGAATTGCGATTTCCTTTTACGTGGGCGGGCGTGCGGCGTTACCCTATAGTCACAAGCTTACAAGTAGCTTTGCGCGCGCTTTAACCGGTTTCATTCTCGCTCTCCAACTCACTTTTGCTCGGCCCGCGGGCCGCAACCAGCCTCGATAGGCCGATGCAAAGTGGAGCTGTAACTGGTTCGATCACGCCGGGCTGCACCTTTTATCCGCCGGGAAGGAGACATAATGTCCACTGAGTATCGCAATTTTCTAGCGCTCCCTTACGAGGAGCTGGAGGAACTCAACCTGCAGGCGAAGAAGGAGCGCCTGAGCCGGACGCCAGCCGACGAAGTCCGCGAAAAGCGTCTGAAATACCTGACCGACGAGAAGCGGATCAAGGCTGTAACGGTCTTGTTCTCTGACCTCGAAGGCCGTCTGCACCTGCTTGACTACGACAAGAAGTTTCTGCTCGGTTCTTACGAGAACCTGACCTTCGACGGCTCTTCCATCCGCGGTTTCACGGCCCAAAAAGAGAGCGACCTCCGCTTGGGAATTGACTGGAGTGCTTTCTATTGGGTGCCTGCGGACGTGTTCGGCAACGGCAAGGTGCTGGTCTTCGGCACGGTGCTCGATAAGGACGGCACTGCCTACACCGGGGATTTGCGCGGCGTGCTCAAGAACTACTCCGACAAGCTGTTTAAGGAGAAGAACTACACGCTGAACGCAGCCACTGAGATCGAGGGCTTTCTGTTTGCAGGCCGCGATGCCGAACAGAAGTACCACGAAACCGGCAAGTTTGAGTTCATCAACACCGGCGGCTACTATCACGTTCTACCGCTCGATCCGCTGCGCCAGTTCATTGATACTTCGGCCGAAGTGCAGCGCGCCATGGGCTTCCAGAACGAGAAGGACCACCCCGAAGTTGCGCCCAGCCAGTTTGAGATCAACTATGGCTATGCTGAAGCGGTGGCGGCGGCAGACCAAATCCAGCTCTATAAGCTGCTGTGCCGGCAGATCGCCAATAATCTGGGGTACACGGCGTCCTTCCTGCCCAAACCCGTGGTCGGCGTCAACGGCAGCGGCATGCACACCAACGTTTCGGTCTCCCAGGGCAAGACCAACCTCTTCTGGGACGAAAAAGGCGAAGAACAGCTTTCGCAATTTGGCTGGGACTTCCTGGACCGCATCCTCACACACGCGCTGGATCTTTGCCTCATCTTCAACTCCAGCGTGAACGCTTACCGGCGTCTGGATCCGCACTTTGAGGCGCCCAATCAGATTCGTGCCTCGGCTGTTGACCGCGGGGCGATGGTCCGTGTGCCGATTGGGAATCACCGGTCGATGCGGACTGAGGTGCGTGCCGTGGCCCCGGATGCGAATCCCTACCTGTCGCTTTACGCCATCTTCAAGACCGGCATCGATGGCGATATCTCGCACGAAAAAGATCTTCGTGCGGGCGGACGCTATCTGCCTGACAACATCCAGAAGGCGATCAGCGACTTCCAGGAGTCAAGCTGGATCGCCGAGGCACTTGGAGCGGATGTGCAGGGCCGTTATGCGGATCTGAAGCAGGCCGCGGCCAACCGTTCGCCGCGCGAGCTGGGGGCGATTGTCAAGGGCTCCGAGGTACAGTTCCACCATGCGGTGTACAACCAGTCGCTCTGGAACCTGTTTTAGAGCGTGCTGAAACACTGAATCGAAAATGGGTGCCCCAGGTCTCGCATTTGAGACCTGGGAAACCACATATCTACGCGGTCACGATACTAGACGTCCCTGAACCACTGAATCGAATGCACAAACAAGGCGGCGAGGCCATCCACGGCTCGCCGCCTTGCCTATTTTCATTGGCTAAGGACACCTGCTTGGAGTTAGTCCTTCTGGCAAGCTGTGGTTTCCTGATTGTGCCTTTATGCCCAGCGTGTTACAAGCTAAAGAACAGGGCACACGCGGAAGGGACTTGGGAGCCTGAGCGGGAGGGATGCGGCGCATCTGCCCGGAAGGCCGAAGTTCATCCGCCCGAACCCTGAATCCGCGGCAAAAGGACATCCACCCATCCCATGAGCGCCGGCCATCCAGCGGAAGTGGAAACCCTCTTCGGAGACTATCCGCTTGACCGCGCCTTCGACGAGATGCGCGAGCCGGGCGGGGAAGTGCGTCCGCATTACCGGGCCCTGGCAGAGACACTGGCGCGGCTGCCGCAGGAAGAATTGCAGCGCTGCAAGCAATCGGCTGAGCTGTCGTTCCTCACCCAGGGCATCACATTCACCGTCTACGGGCGGGAAGAGGGCACTGAGCGCATCTTTCCCTACGATCTTCTGCCCCGGCTGGTGACTGCCCAGGAGTGGGATCGCATCGAGCGCGGTCTCATCCAGCGCATCACGGCGCTCAACCTCTTCCTCCGCGATGTCTATTTTGAAGCCAAGATCCTGAACGACCGCGTCGTGCCCCGCGAACTGGTCTATAGCTGCAAGCACTATCGCCGCCAGATGCGCGGGCTGTCAGTGCCCCGCAACGTCTACATCGCGGTGGTGGGCAGCGACCTTCTGCGTCTCAATTCGGGTGAGTTCGTAGTGCTTGAAGATAACCTGCGCGTGCCCTCGGGTGTGAGCTACATGCTCACCAATCGCAGGGTAATGAAGCGAACTTTTCCGCAGCTCTTTCACAGCTATGGCGTCCGCCCCATCGAGCACTACCCGCAACTGCTGCTGGCTACGCTGCGTTCGCTGGCGCCTGAAGGGCGGCCAGAGCCCAACATCGTGCTGCTCACCCCCGGAGTCTTCAACTCCGCCTATTTCGAGCATACGTATCTGGCCCGGCAAATGGGCATCGACCTTGTTGAGGGTCGCGACCTGGTCACCCACGACAACATCGTTTACATGCGCACCACCGACGGGCTCAAGCGCGTGGACGTGATCTATCGCCGCGTTGATGACGATTTCAGCGATCCGCTCATCTTCCGCGCAGACTCGGCCTTGGGCTGCTCGGGATTGTTCAATGCTTACCGTGCCGGCAACGTCACGGTGACCAATGCCTTCGGCACCGGCCTGGCCGACGACAAGGCGCTCTATGCCTACGTGCCGCGCATCATCCGCTACTATCTTGGCGAGGATGCAATCCTGCCCAATGTGGAGACCTTTCTGCTGACCGAAGAAAGGGAACGCCGTCACGTGCTGGCCAATCTGGACAAGCTGGTGGTGAAGGCGGTGGGCGAAAGCGGTGGCTACGGCATGTTGATTGGCCCTCACTCCACGGCTCGCCAGCGCGAAGAGTTCGCCCGCCAGATCGAGGCCAATCCACGCAACTACATCGCCCAGCCCACTCTCGATTTTTCCCGCGCTCCATGCCTCATCGGTGACCACTTAGAGCCGCGCCACGTGGATCTGCGGCCCTACATTCTTTTCGGAGACAAAGTGAATATCGTTCCGGGGGGCCTGACCCGCGTAGCCCTGGAGAAAGGCTCGCTGGTCGTCAACTCCTCGCAAGGCGGCGGCAGTAAGGACACATGGGTTCTGGAATAGCCATCAGAAACGGAATTCGGGAGAGTACGACGATGCTTTCGCGCGTTGCCGACAGTCTCTACTGGATGAGCCGCTACCTTGAGCGTGCGGAGAACACCGTGCGCCAGTTAGACGTCACCATGAGCCTGATGCTGGACCCCGGCGGCGCCAGTGCGGAGTCACGTTGGCATCGGCTGGTGGCTGCGCTAGGCAAACCGGCTGGCCTGGAATGGGAGGGCGACCTGGAAGCGATGGCGGAACGGCTGATTTTTGACAGCGCCAACCACGCCTCGGTCACCTATTGCCTGAACGCGGCGCGTGAAAATGCCCGCCAGGTGCGCGAAGAGATCTCCACCGAGCAGTGGCAGCGGCTCAACCGCCTCTACCACCAGATGCACTCGCCCCATGCGCCCACCCAGGCCCGCTCCAACATTAGCGATTCGCTGTCCGCGGTGGTGGATGGCATCCACCTGTTCAAGGGCGTGAGCGACACCACCATGATTCACGGCCAGGGATGGCAATTCATCCGCCTTGGCCGCTACCTTGAGCGCGCCTACGCCACGGCCACGCTCCTTGAGGTCTATCAGCCCGAATTGTTCATCGAGACGGACCGTGAACAATTCGGCTATCAGTATCTTGAGCAGGTCGGTCTCCTGCGTTGCTGCACGGCATTTGAAGCGTACTGCCAGGTCTACACCGCCGACTTGAGCCCTGACCGCATCCTGGAGTTTCTGCTCCTGAACCGCGACTTTCCCCACGCCATCCGCTACACCGTGGAATGCATTCGCCTGGCCGTCGATTCGATTCAACGCACCGGCGGCCGCCGGTCTCCGGACGAGTTGACCGCGGTCATCGGCAGGCTGCACGCCATGCTCGGCTACACAACCATCGGCGAAATTCTGGCCGGCGATACGGCGGCCTTTCTCCATACCATCCGTGAGCAGTGCATGCGCGTCCATGAGTTGATCTACCGTTACTACGTCCACTATTCCATTCAGTCGGCGTTGGCCATCTAGGAATACGAATGAACTTTTATTCCATCCGGCATCTCACGCGCTTCCGCTACTCGCACCCCATCAGCGAGAGCATCATGGAGACGCGCA